>JBDRBE010000001.1:0-224481 GCA_043823085.1 Candidatus Levyibacteriota bacterium
TTGCTGCCGGACTAGGATTCGAACCTAGATGAAAGGATTCAGAGTCCTCTATCCTACCATTAGATGATCCGGCAACGTCAAACGTCGCTTCGCTTACACTTCAATTCTATCAAATCGGGGCTCTGACTACAATTTTAAAACGCAGTGTATTTTATCAAGAACTTTTAGTATACTTAAACTTGACATGCTTGATCCAAATTTTGTTATACTCGGCTCTCTCATCAATCTGTCTAGTGCTTTTGTTTATCTTTTTGCTACGGTTAGAGGAGAAGTAAAACCAAACAGAGTTACCTTTTTTCTTTGGGCATTAGTGTCATTTATAGCCTTTGCAGCCCAGGTAAAACAGGGAGTTGGCATACAGTCTCTCTTTACACTTTTTAGTGGCCTCATACCATTATCTATCCTTATCGCTTCGTTTGTAAATAAAAAATCATTTTGGAAACTTGGCACATTTGATTATATCTGCGGAGCCCTTTCGCTGATTGGACTACTGCTTTGGTATATAACAAAAGTTGGGAATATAGCAATTTTTTGCAGTATACTCGCTGATGCATTTGCTTATATTCCAACACTAAGAAAGTCATACTACTTCCCAGAAACCGAGAATGGACTCTCGTATTTCCTAAGCGCAACAGGCGCAGCCATAACAGCACTCACTATAACTGTTTGGAACTTTCAAACCTATGCCTTTCCCATCTATGTTTTCATTTTAGATTTTGTTATTTTTATTTTGGTTCAGTTTAAAGTTAGAAGATTATTAAAAAAATTTATCCTGTAAAAAGACAATATCGCGGTTCGACTCCGACAGGTTCAGCAAAGGTTTTTTTATGATAAATAAATGTTTTCAATGTGGTCTTTGCTGTCGTTTGTTTTTAATTAATTTAACCAAACAAGAATACCGCTCGGGCAAATACAAAACTCAATTTGAAAAGTTTGGCTTGATTGATGATTTCAGTAAAGCAACCACGTGTGGAGCAAACATTCTCAAACAAAAAAAGGACGGCGATTGCATCTATTTTAAGGCAAATAAATGCTCCATTCACAAAATAAGGCCCAAAGTTTGTAGAGAATTTTTCTGCACATCAAAATCAAAAAAGTTTAGAAAAATGATTGAGCAAATTGAAAATAAGCGAACTTCTTAAACGACACTCCGTAAAAGACAGACCGGCGTGCTCGATCCATCCTTGGCCAAGACTACGAAACGTTAATCTTTTTATTCTCCTCACCATTTTATTCCAAATAAGACTATAATGTATTTATGGATGATAAAATTCTCCGAAGCTTAATCCTCCTGACATACAAAGGCAAAGCGCTTCTTATGTATAAAACAAATAGCCCGCTTGATAAAGAAAAGCACCCATGGTGCTTTATCGGCGGAATTAAAGAAAAAGAGGAATCTTCTGAAAAAGCAATGGCTAGACGGGTAGAAAAAGAAATGGGTATAAAAATTGAAAAGGTTGAGTTTGTGTCGGAATCTTGCTATCACGCCAGGCTAACAGATGACAATGTAAACAAAATAGAGCGGGCAGAAAACCAACTGCTTGATTTTTTTAGCCTTAGTGAGTTGAAAAAACTTTTTCTATCAAGCACAACAGCGCAATTTATATCAAAACACGGTACTCTTATATAAAGCTCAACCGGCATACGAATTCAGCCCGATTTCCCAACCTCTTAAACAACAATCCTTGAAAAGCCCTTTAAAACTTTACTTTTTGGCTTAATTGATGTAAAATCTCCCTCATACGTATGTCAATGGAGATACCAAAATATGGCCCTGTCTTTGCGGAATTTCTACAAGGGTTAAGAAATGCGGTCAAAAGAGAAGATTTAACACCTAATCAGGCTCTTGAAAAAAGCGAAAGAACATTAAGAGAACTTGCATGCTTGCAACTTGTAAACCCCGGGAAGCCATTATTTGGCACCGACTGCACGCAAGTTGAAGAACTGATTAGAAATAAAAATTCCCAGCGAGCCGCCTAAAACTTGATTCATTCCTCAATAGCTGATAATATTTGTAATTGATGACTGATTTTCAATTGGTGATTGGCGGAGAGGCCGGATACGGAATAATGACGGTGGGCTTACTTCTTTCCAAAGCTTTTACCCGGCATGGCCTTTCGGTTTTTGATTACACCGAATACCCCTCTTTAATTCGGGGCGGACATAATGCATATTATGTCAGAGCATCGGACAGTGAAATTTTTTCCCAAAAAAGAAATATTGAGATTTTAATTGCTTTAAATAAAGAAACTGTTGATAAACACAAAAGCGAACTTTCAAAAAATGCTGTAATTATTTTTGACCCCCAAGTAGCCAAAATTGAACAAAAAGATTTTCAAGACATTCTTCTTTATCCTGTCCCCTTTTTGGAATTAGCAAAAAGCCAAGGCGGCGATAAAGTAATGATAAACACTGTTGCGGTTGGCGCGGCACTTGGAATTTTAGGCGCTGACTTTGAAGTTTTACAAAAAATTTTAGAAGAGTTGTTTGGACAAAAAGGTGAAAAAGTTGTTTTGGAAAATGTCAACAGCGCCAAAGCAGGTTTTGATTATGCTGTAAAAATTTTTAGTGATAAATTTAAAGTTAAGATTGAGAAAAAAACTCAAGAAAATTTATTAATCAATGGCGCAGAAGCAGTATCTCTTGGAGCAATTAGGGCCGGATTAAAATTTGCCGCAATTTACCCAATGACCCCTATTAATAATATTTTAACAATTCTTGTTTCAAACGCTTCAAAATATAATTTCCTTATTAAGGAACCAGAAGATGAAATCTCCGGAATAAATATGGCAATTGGCGCATCATATGCAGGTGCAAGAAGCATGGTAGCAACTTCGGGCGGAGGATTTTGTTTAATGACCGAGGCTCTGGGCCTTTCGGCGCAGATCGAGGTTCCCCTCGTGATAGTTTTAGGAGCAAGGCCAGGCCCATCAAGCGGTATGCCCACATGGACAGATCAGGGAGATTTACAATTTGCTCTTCATGCCTCTCAAGGAGACCTGCCAAGAATTGTCATAGCTCCCGGCGATATGCTGGAAGCTTTTTCTCAAACTATGCAGGCTTTTAATTTCGCGGATAAATATCAGCTTCCGGTTATAATTTTAACCGACAAATATTTACTCGAAGGACACGCAACAGTTCAAAGTTCAAAGTTCAAAGTTCAAAGTTCAAAGTTCAAATTGGAAAGAGGGAAAATTTTGAACGATACTGAAATCGCAACAATTACTGATTATAAAAGATATGCAATAACTGATGATGGAATTTCTCCAAGAAGTTTGCCCGGACAAAAGGGCGGAATTGCCCTTTCGGATTCTTATGAACACGATGAACAAGGGATGTATGATGAAACTTGCGAAAACAGAATTAAAATGGTGGATAAAAGATTTAAAAAACTCCAAATGGCATTAAAAGATATTCCAAAACCAGAGCTTTTTGGAAACATTGATGCCCAAATTTCGATTCTTGCTTTTGGTTCAACCAAAATGCCTGTTTTGCAAGCCTTGAAAATTTTAAAAGACGAAGGATTGGATGTAAATTTTCTTAAGGTTTCATTCTTAAATCCTTTTCCAGCCGAAGAAGTCGCACAGACAATTAAAAAAGCCAAAAAAACTATTGTCATTGAAGGCAATAAAAGCGGACAGTTTGAAAGCTTAATCAAAGAGCAAACAGGACTTTCAATAACCAAGCATTTTCGAAAATACGACGGACGACCATTTTATCCGGAAGAAATAGTAAGTAAAATTAAAGACATTTTGAAGTGAGAAACTTTTGACGTTTTTGATCTTGAAAATTTGATCTATTGATATCAAGAATTCAAGATTTCAAAAAATCAAGATCGAGGATATCCCATTTCCCATTTCAAGAATTCTAATTTAATATGACAGATATAAAAGATTTAGAAGTTACTTGCGATAAACCAAATTGGTGCCCGGGGTGCGGCAACTTTAGCATTTGGATTGCATTAAAAAATGCAATTGTGAACTTAGGATTAAATCCTTGGGAAGTAGTTTTGGTTTCTGGCATTGGTTGTTCAAGTAAAATGCCCTACTGGGTTAAAACTTACGGCATGAATAGCTTACATGGAAGGCCGGTTCCGGTTGCGCAAGGCATAAAACTTGCCAATTCCGGACTGACAGTAATTGTTGTGGCAGGGGATGGCGACCAATACGGAGAAGGGCTAAATCATTTAATTCATGCTTGCCGTCGTAATGCCGATATAACGGTTCTTGCCCATAATAATCAAATTTACGCCCTAACCACCGGACAATTTTCACCAACCACTGATATTGGCCAAAATAATAAAGCATCTCAAACACCGACACTGGATCTTCCGATTAATCCAATTGCCTTAACGCTTTCGGCCGGCGCAACCTTTGTCGCCCGCGGTTTTGCCGGAGATGTCAAATACCAAACGCAATTAATAGTTGATGCGGTTAAACACAAAGGCTTTTCAATTATTGATATCATGCAACCCTGTGTTACTTTTAATCACAAAAATACTTTTAATTGGTTTTACGAAAGGGTTTATAAACTCGAGGAAGAAAAGCATGACTCAAAAAATCTTTTAGCCGCATTAACCAAAGCGCAAGAATGGCCGCTTAGACGAGCTTTGAAAGAAAATGAAAAAGAAAGAATACCTATTGGAATTTTTTACCAAGAGGATAGAATTACGTGGGAAGACGAAAACCCGCAATTTGTAAAAACTCCCCTTACCAAACAACCAATCGAAAACATCGACATAAATCCACTGATTGAAGAATTAATGTAATTAAAATGTTACAAATGTTACACCCCCGAGGTGTAACAAGAGGTGTAACAATCACTATTCTACATAGCAGCATACTTTAGATTATTGAAAAAATATTTTTCTGCTTTAATGATTTAAATCATTTTAGTTTAGACGAATTCATATGAATCTATTAACATTCTCTCTAATATTCAGAATTATGATTGAGGAGTTAAGTTAAGAGGAACTTTCATTACTGCTTTAATTTCGCCTATTTCTCTTTGCTCATAAACGTCCGCTTCCTCAACTTTTCCGTCTTCAGGATTAATCACGGTATTTCCAACTCTTAGATACCAATGATTCCATCCGGTTTTTATTTTATGGCCTGCCACCATATGAGGAACATCAAATTTAAAACCTTCTTCTTGCCAATCAACGTCCTCTGCGCCAAAACCGAACATTAAATTTGCAATCGAAACTCCCTTTTCTTCGTCAATTTTCACCCCGTCAAGAGAATAACCCAACATTTCCAAACAAGCTTGCCCGCAGTAAGTCTCCTCCGTTTGTTTACGTACCCCAATACTAAACTCACCCTTTTCCCCAAAGGTAACAACTTCCCCTGTCGGAATACTTGTTCTACTGGCTGTAATTCCTTCTTTTGGATTATTAAATTTCGGGTCTTCTTTCATGGTCAAAATTATAAAGCACTTCTTGAAACGCTTTTCCAAGTTCCTCTATCCTTTCCGGACTTTCCGTTCCTCCGGCAATTCTTATATAAGGATCAAAACGATAAAAAACAATACCTGTTTTGGAAAATCCAAAGCTTTGAGCCAAAATAGTTTTTCCATTTTTAACTCCAATTACCGGATGCTCACATAGAGCTTTTGCCAAATCCAAATGATTTCCAAGAGACGGATCGACTGTGATAAAAAATACAGAGGCAGATCCGTTTGGAAAGTGTAAATTGGCATAATCGCTGTTTGGATGATTTGGAAGATTTGGATATGAAACAAAAAATTTACCGTTCTCTGTTTGCGCTCCAAAACATGCTCCCGCAAGCCGATAAGTATTACTCATGACTAAACGATTAGCCCTATCAAATTCTTCTTTCGATGTAGGAATTTCTCTACTCACTGTCTTTACCCCTGATAAACCAAGTATTGAACCGATTCTTCTTCGCTTTTTTTCTAATCTTCTAAGGATTTCTTCATTATATGCAAAAAGAATTCCTCCTAATTCTTGATTCGAGACATAAAATTTTGTAGCACTTTCTAGGCCAATAATTTTTAGATCGGCATGTTTTTGTAAAATCCCTGCCAATGGTAGAATAGAGTCTGTTGGCAAAGTGTTATCTAATATAATTATCGGATCAACTTCTTTTAATATTTGAAGATTTAAAAATTTTTCAATATCTAAAATTGTCATCTCCGTACCATTAGTAATGGTTTCAAAAAAAATAACTTTTGGATGCCTTGCTTCAATTATTTCCTGGATACTCTCTATCGAACTCGAGTCTACGGTACATGATTTAACTCCTCGCTCTTGTAAATCTTCCTGAAAATATCCGTATATTTGGCTGTATCCTTGAAATCCATGAACAGCAGTATCTCCGGCAGTAAGACTTGCAATTTCAATTGCTGTAGTCACAGCAGACATACCTGAATTACATAGTAAAATGTGATCTTTATCCGTACCAGCTAATTCCGCCACCTGACGTTCACCAAGATCTAACTCGGGAGATCCATCCCGAGGATATGAATCAATACCCCTTTCAAACCTCTCTCTGCCTTCTAGCATTCTAATAAAATCATCAAAGGTTCTATATGCAAATGATGGACTCTTTCTTTGAAATACTTCTTTCATAGCCATTAAAAAACCTCTCCGTAAGAGAGGTTAATTATTTGCAACCCGCTATTTGCGAGTTACCTTATCCTTCCCTTACGTACACGTAAAACGTGTCAGGGCTGAGTTTAGCACCGTGTTCCCTCGATACCTGGGACTCGGTTGCTGGATGGATCATTAGGCCAGAACCCTCCCCATCGCTCTTGATATTGTCCTAATTATAAAAGATTTTTATTGTTTGTCAATAACCAAAAGAAAAACCCGCAACATATGCTGCAGGGCTTTTCTTGTATGCTTTTAAAGGACATGTCCTTCAAAAAAAAGGAATTAATCCCAGTCATTCGTTTGCCACTTCACCTCAGTTCATTCAAACTGCGGCTCATGGCGCACTTCGACGGGAATTTCAGCCTCCAATTCTGTACATTCCTGTACCGCAATTTGGGCATTTACCTTTAAGAGCTGGTTTTCCATTTTTCATTGTCACTTTTTGAGCATTTGGATCATCTCTCTTTGCTCTGCATTTTACACAATACATTGAAGCCATATTATTTTTCACCTCCCTTCGCCCCGCCGAAATTTTAATGAAGGCGGGTTTCACCGTGCTTTTGTCAAAATAAAAATTAGTAATTCTAAAACTACAATTGAACTTGTTAAAATTGTTGTCTTTAAAAGATCTCCTTTTAAATAAACATACGAGTGAGAATTAATTGCAGTTTGGCTAACAGCTGCATAAGTAAATTCTCTACTGCTTTTTATTTCATCTTTCTTTTTAAATTCCTGAGATGTTCCCTGACTCGAAGTTTCGAGTTGATTTTTTAAATGGAGCTCCCGACGGAGATTTGCAATAATTTTTTGTTGTCGAGTTTTGTGCCTACTCATTGCAATATAGGAAAGATTACACTATTGACACGAGGCTGTCAAGAGGCTAATATGTGTATATATATGGTATTCGATTTCCAGACAATAGCCTTGATTGTTGCTATTCTTTGGCTCTTAACTCTCTCTGTCTTTTTTTGGCAATTATTCACTCATTACAATCATTTGGTCAAAGGAATAAGTAATAAGACCCTTAAAGCAGTTTTAGAAAATATTCTAAAAGAAACAGATTTATCAAAAAAAGATATTAATTATTTAAAATCCCGCTGCGATAAAATAGAAAAAGATGGACTTTTGCATATTCAAAAAGTCGGGCTTTTACGATATAATCCTTTTAAAGATACCGGCGGAGATCAGAGTTTTGTTTTAGCTCTAGTTGACGGTAACGACACGGGCGTTGTGATTTCCGGACTTTATTCACGCTCCGGAACAAGATGGTATGCCAAAAGAGTTAGTAAAGGCAACGGAGTTGAGCATGAATTATCTGACGAAGAAAAAAAGGCAGTAAAAGAAGCAAAAAATAAACTATGACAATGAATAAAAATAAAATATTAGTTATTCTTCTTATCCTTGGAATTTATTTAATATCAACAGGAATTTCATATGCTCTTTTTTCTGGAACACTTAAAAGCAATCAAGTTGTCACCGTCCCGCCAACAACTACAACTAACGGAAATACAGAAACCATTGTCTTTGATCAAACTCTACCCAAAACCGAAAGCTGTCCTTTAAATGGAGTTCTCTATTCAACACAACAAAAAACATGGTGGGAAAAACATAGGCCCTTGGGAATCATGATTGAAAATCATGAGGATGCAAGACCCCAATCAGGACTTTCTTTTGCTGATGTTATTTACGAAGCGGTTGCCGAAGGTTCGATTACGAGATTTTTAGCAGTTTACTATTGCCAGGATGCGGGAATTGTCGGCCCTGTCCGTTCCGCAAGAACCTATTTCTTAGACTGGATTTCGGAATACGGCAGCAATCCTCTTTATGCTCATGTAGGAGGCGCGAACTGCAATGAGAGCACTGGATCGGGCTGCGCCAATGGAGCAAAAGCGGATGCGCTGGGGCAAATAATAACCTATGGCTGGCAAGGCTATAATGACCTTAGTGAATTTGGTTTAGGTTTTCCCGATTTCTACAAGGATGTAACGAGGCTTGGTCACGAAGCAGCAACAGAGCATACTGTATATTCAAAAACAACCAACCTTTGGAACGTAGGGGCAAAAAGAAATTTGACAAATGTTGATAAAGATGGAGATTCTTGGAATGAGAATTTTGTACCATACTCATTTAAAGAAGATGCCAAAGTTACGGATCGTCCAATAAGCCAAGCAATTCATCTCGAATTATGGACAGGCTACAAACAGTATTTTATTGATTGGACATATGACAAAACAACTAATTTATACAAAAGAAACCATGGAGAAACTCCTCAAATAGACAGAAACACGAATAAACAACTAAGCGCTAAAAATATTGTTGTGCTTTCTATGGTAGAGAGTAAGGCTAACGATGGTTATGATAATAATCTTCATTTGTTGTATAAAAATAAAGGCAGCGGAAAAGCAAGCATTTTTATGGATGGAAAAGAAATCAAAGGCACTTGGAAGAAAGACAGCAGGACTTCAAGAACTCTTTTGTTTGATAATTCTGGCAAAGCGATCAAATTTAATCGAGGCCTTATTTGGTTTGAAATCCTGCCCACTACCGGAGTTATGACAGTAAAATAAAATTTAATTTAAGGAGCAGGGTTTATGTTAACAGATTTAATTACATCTAAATCAAGGGTCAAGCTTTTAGGCGTATTGTTATTAAATCCATCGGAAATGTATCACGTCAGAGAGCTTGTTAGGCGAACCGGCGATGAAATTAATGCAGTCAGACGCGAACTTGGATTTTTGGAGAGTAAAGGCATTTTAGTAAAAGAACCAAGAGCCAACAGAGTTTATTATTCACTTTCCAAAAGTTATCCTTTTTATTTTGATCTTATTCAATTTGCTTCAAAGAGTATTGGTCTTGGCGCTGATATCTTAAAAAACAGAGCAAAACTTGGAAAAATAAAATTTGCCATGTTTTCGGGAAAGTTTGCAAGAAGAATTAAAAAAAACGCAGAAAGTGTTGATCTTTTAATTATCGGGACAGTCGTTCTTCCCGAACTTGCGCTTTTAATTAAAAACGAAGAAAGAAGACTGGGAACAGAAATTAATTATACGGCAATGACAGAAGAAGAATTTGAATTCAGAAAAAAAAGGAATGACCCGTTTATTTTATCTATCCTTTCTGGCTCAAGAATCATGCTTATTGGCGACGAAGAAACTATGCTTTCCTAAATCCTCATGAAAAAACCGAGATTTCTTTTTTGGATTATTATCGCTTTAGCCGTTTTTTCGGTTTTGATTAATATCCCTGGAGATACTAATTTAAATATCGGACCGCTTAAAATCACTCCTCCGTTTCGTTTCCAAAAAACTCTTGATTTTAGAAAAGGCCTTGATTTGGAAGGAGGCGTCACGGTTACGCTAAAAGCCGATATGAAAAATCTCTCACTTTCGCAGAAAAACGCAGCTTTGGAATCGGCAAAAAATGTTATCGAGAGAAGAATTAACCTTTTTGGAGTTTCTGAACCTGTTATTCAAACCTCAACTGTGAATGGTGAATCGCGAATTATTGTTGAACTTCCGGGCGTAACCGATGTAAATGAAGCAATAAAACTAATTGGAACTACGGCGCAATTGACGTTTTGGGAAGAAGGTGCATCCGAATCTGCAAAACTGGCCACATCCTCTGCTTTGCCTCTTGGAATTACCAACCTTTTTTCAAATCCCAAAGAAACAAATCTTTCCGGAAGCGATCTGCAAGAAACCAACGTCACCTTCGATCAAAACACCGGGAAACCCCAAGTCCAACTAGTATTCACTTCTGATGGAGGTAAAAAATTTGCTGAAACTACCAAAAGAAATGTCGGAAAACCAGTAGCCATTGCTCTTGATAACCAAATTATTGAAGCTCCAAGAGTCAACGAACCAATAATAAACGGCAACGCCGTAATTACAGGAAGCTTTACTACTCAAACTGCTAAAAATCTTTCTATTCAATTAAACGCCGGTGCGCTACCTATTCCTCTTTCGATTCTTGAACAACATACGATTGGCGCAACTCTTGGCGAGTCATCATTGCAAAAATCGCTTTTTGCAGGCTTTTTGGGATTTATTATTATAATCTTATTTATGATAGTTTTATACGGACGGCTTGGCGTTTTGGCAAGTCTTGCTCTTTTTCTTTATGCCCTTTTTGTTTTGGCCATTTTTAAAATAAGCACCCTGACTCCTTACGGAATTACTTTAACCTTGGCCGGAATTGCCGGATTTATTTTATCTATCGGTATGGCCGTTGACGCAAATATTTTAATTTTTGAAAGAATGAAAGAAGAAATACGTCTTGGAAAAAGACAAGAAGTTGCTACTGAGCTTGGTTTTTCCCGAGCCTGGAGCTCAATTCGGGATTCAAACGCTTCAACGCTGATTACATGCTTTATTCTCTATCAATTTGGGACAGGTTCTGTCAGAGGATTTGCGCTGGTTCTGGCAATTGGAGTTTTAGTTTCGATGTTCTCGGCGATTATAATTACAAGAACTTTTCTTAGATTAGTTTATCATTAATGTCATGCCGAACCAGTCCAGTGTTATCCTGAACTTGTTTCACCGAGTCTGACTCGGTTTCAGGATCTCGGATGAAACGAGATTCTGACATTCGTCAGAATGACAAGGAGAAAATTATGAACATTATTGAAAAAAAATATTTTTATTTTACGATTTCTTTACTCGTAATTATTCCCGGAGTGATATCCTTATTTCTTTGGAGATTAAACCCTTCTATTGATTTTGTCGGCGGTTCAAGACTAACCTTATCTTTTCCAAAACAAGTAAATAATGAAAATATAAAAATCATAAAAGAAGTTCTTTTGGCGCAAAAAGTGGAACTTGTGTCAATTCAAATGTCTGGCAAACAAGTATTTATTCGAACTCCTGTCATTGACCAAAAAAAAGACACCGAGATTATTAATCAATTAGAGAAAAAAAATTCTTCTGTTAAACAAGATGAATTTGAAACAATCGGTCCAACCATCGGGAGTGAAACGACGATAAACGCTATAAAAGCTGTTATACTTGCCTGTGTTTTTATTATCCTTTATATTGCTTGGGCATTTCGTAAAGTACCTAAACCGGCAAGTTCGTTTCGCTTTGGAATTTGTGCTATTATTGCTCTCATTCATGATGTTTTGATTGTTGTTGGAATTTTTTCAATTCTAGGACATTTTTTCAAAGTTGAAGTTGACAGTCTCTTTGTTACAGCCCTTTTAACTATTCTTGGATTTTCTGTTCATGACACAATTGTAGTTTTTGATAGAATCAGAGAAAATCTCCGCAGAATGACCGGAAGTCCATTTCCTGATATTGTTAATGACTCAATCCTTCAAACTTTTGCGCGCTCTTTAAACACTTCGCTGACCGTACTTTTGGTTTTATTTACTCTCCTCTTGTTTGGCGGAGAAAGTATTAGATGGTTTATCGTCGCGCTTCTAGTTGGAATTGCAAGCGGAACATATTCCTCCATCTTCAACGCTGCCCCGCTACTTGTGGTATGGCACGAAAAATCCGCCAAAGGCGGATCACGTGCCTAGAACGTGGTCAGCAAAGCTGACTTTACGTTCTGGGAAGAATGGAGTAAATCTAGAATTAGAAATTAGAAATTTAAGACACTAACTCTTCTCTAACAATTTTACTGACTAAATTCCCGTCTGCTTTACCTTTAACTTTTGGCATCAAAGCGCCCATCACTTTTCCTATTTCTGCGACTGATGTTGCACCAGTTTGAGAGATTGCTTGTTGAACTAATTTCTTAATTTCTTCTCCATCCATTTGCTCGGGTAAATATTTTTGTAACATTTCCAATTCTTTTTCTTCCTTTTGGGCTAATTCTTTTCTTCCCGCATTACTGAATTGTTCAATGGAATCTTTTCTTTGTTTGGCTTCTTTTTGAATCACAGCAACGACATCTTCATCCGAAGCCTGATATCCTGCTCCTCCACGCCTGTCCGCTTCGCTTGCAGGCGAACTCGCTCTTTGCCAGAGCTCTGTTCCTTTTTGAATTTCGTAGTAATTGATGGCAGATAATAAAAGTCTAAGCACCGAGGTTTTTAACTCATCTTTTGCAAGCATTGACTGCTTCAATTCATTTTGAAGGTCTTTTTTTAACATTTTTCTCCATGTCATTCTGAACTTGTTTCAGAATCCAGATTAAACTGAGATCCCGAAATAAATTCGGGATGACAGACTATTTTAGATATTTCTTAAGATCTGTAATCTTATCCGTCTTTTCCCAAGGGAATTCTTCGCGACCGAAATGTCCATAGCATGCGGTTTGGCGATAAATGGGGCGTTTTAAATCAAGAGTTTTAATAATCCCATATGGCGTCATATCAAAAACCGCACGAGTTGCTTTTTCAATTTTTTCCTCGCTGACTTTTCCTGTTCCAAAAGTTGCGACATGAACAGAAACAGGTTCCGGATAACCAATCGCGTATGCCAATTGTACTTCACATTTATCCGCCAAACCTGAAGCCACTACGTTTTTTGCGATATAACGGGCCATATATGCACCGCTTCTATCTTGTTTATTCGGTACTTTTCCGCTAAATGCCCCTCCACCATGTCTTGCCATTCCGCCGTATGTATCTACAATTATTTTTCTGCCTGTTACTCCAGTATCACCTTGAGGTCCTCCGATAACAAATTTTCCGGTTTCATTAACATAAATCTTTGCCTTATCGTTTAATAATTTACCGCAAATTGGCTTAATTACATATTTAATAATATCCGCGCGGATTCTTTTATAAGAAATTCCGTCATCGTGTTGGGCGGCAATCACAACGGTTTCAATTCCAATTGGGTTATCATTCTCATATTCCACTGTCACCTGGCTTTTTCCATCGGGACGAAGATAGGGAATTGTTTTGTTTTTTCTTACTTCCGAAAGACGGCGCGCCATTTTGTGAGCAAGCATAATTGGAAGCGGCATAAGTTCGGGAGTTTCACGGCAGGCATAACCCACCATCATCCCTTGGTCCCCGGCTCCTTGCGCTTTATGCAAAGCTTTTTTGGGATTTTCTCCTTGAGCGATATCACCGCTTTGTTCATGAATAACATTAACGACTGCACAACTTTTATAATCAATGCCATAATCGGCATTTGTATATCCGATATCCTTTAAAACATTACGGATTATTTTTTGAACATCAACATAAGTTTTTGTGGTAATTTCCCCTCCAACAACTACAAGTCCGGTTGTAGTAAACACCTCGCAACAGCAGGCGCTATCGGGATCGTCTTTTAAAACTGCATCAAGTACGGCATCCGCGACTTGATCGCAAATTTTATCGGGATGGCCTTCGGTGACAGATTCTGAAGTAAAAAACTTTCTCATAATTCTTTTTGTCATGCTGAATTTATTTCAGCATCTCGAGCGAAGCGAGATTCTGAACCAAGTTCGGAATGACATTAACCACCTATATCAATCTCCCAAGTCCCAATTTCCTGCTCTTATTAAACATAAATACAAAAAACCATATTGCCATTGTTAAATATAATATGTTTAACGCAAAACTTATAAAGAGTTTATCATAAGAAGTGTTTCCCGTAAAGAGTATTTCTCTCATCCCTTCAAAAACATAGCTTGACGGCACAAATTTGGCTATACTTTGGGCACAGGATGGAAGGGTTGCAACTGGATAAAAAACTGCGGAAAAAGGCATTAGAACTGATACTCCCACCCACGCAAGAGTCTGAATCTTTGCACCAAAACGGATAATAAAACCTGCGACGAAAAACCCTGCCGCCCAACCCGTAATCAAAAGACTGACAACAAATGGAAGGAGTATAAATCCAAAAGAAAAAAGATTCATCGCATAAAGAAAGAGGGCAAAAGCAATCATGAAAAGCAAAGAAAAAAACAACTTAATTGATCCAAGAATCATGGCTGATATTATCCACTCCCAAATCGTTAATGGAGAACCAAAAATATTGATGAGATTTTTATCCCAAACCTCCGAAAGTAAATTCACTGTTATTTCGTATTGAGACCGCCAGATTATAAGCCAAAAAATTAATCCTGATAAAAGTGCGATAACAATAAATGGGATACTTGTTAAATGATTTCTAAGGTAAATACTCATTAATCCCCAAATGATAAGGTCCAATGCCGGCCAGTAGAATGTGTCAGACAGCCTATCAAGACTATGTCTCCAATTATAGAGTTGCCTAATAACCATTGCTTCGATTCTATGTATTTTCATTTTTATTCACCATTTTGAGAAAAAAATCTTCAAGGTCGGGTTTTTTAATATTAATTTCTTCGTAATCAATTTTTTCTTTTACAAGCTCCATAAGAAAAGGAGATATTTGCTTTTCCGGAATTTTAACAGTGATATAAAACTTTTCTTTTTCAAAAGGAATGTTTCTTCTCTTAAAATAATCTATAGCATTATTTATGTTTTTAATCATTAGTTGAAGTTCGCAATCCTTGACGTCTTTTGCCATTTCGTAAGGAGTACCTTGCGCAATTAATTTTCCATTGTTTAAAAAAACAACACGATCGCACATTTCTTCAACTTCGCTCATATTATGAGACGTTAAAAGCATACTGACATGAAATTCTTCTTTTTCTTTTTTTAAGAATTCTCTAATTTTTTGGGCAACATCAGGATCAAGGCTTGAAGTCGGTTCATCAAGTAAAATAATTTTTGGGTAGTTAAGAAAGGCTTTAACTAAAAATATTTTTGTTTTTTCTCCCGAAGATAAGTTATGAAATTCCTTGTTTTTAAGACTTTGCGCTTCAAAAGCATCTAGTAGTTTATTAATTCTTTTATTCTTCTCTGAAACGTTATAAAGGTAAGCAAAAACCATAAGGTTCTCCCAAACTGTCATATTCCATGCAAAACTAATATAAGTTGAAGAGAAATTTACATCCTGCAGAATTTCTTCACGATGTTTTTTAAAAGGTTTATTAAAATAATTAACCTCGCCTGCTGTTGGCTCCATCACTCCCAAAAGCATCTGAATCGTTGTTGTTTTTCCGGCTCCGTTTGGTCCTAACAACCCTAAGATTTCCCCATCGGCTATTGAAAAAGAAAGATTATCAACAGCGGTAAACCCACCTCCTCCAGAGAAGGATTGAGAAAACTTTTTCGTCAAATTTTTGACATCCAAAATATTATTATCATTCATAATCAAACCAAAGTATGCTGCTACATAGCAGCATACTTTATACAAAATTTAAGAAAGTTCTTTGATTTTTTTCAATAAATATTCGCGGTTGTTTTTGGAAAGATCCTCATCAACTTCTTGGAAAAGTTTTTCTAAAATTTCACCAATTTTTGGTCCGGGTTTTATATTTAATTCTTTCATAATATCATTCCCGTCAATTGCTAAATCATTAATGGAAAATGGTCCGGGGGCGAGTTGTTCCTCAACTCTTTTTTTAAAAAGTTTTAGTCTCCAGCTTTCGGCAGTTTGCGTTCCCCCGCCAAGTCTGTCGCCAATTCGCAAATCCATCATGTCTTTAACATTTTCTGCTCCTACTCGGCGAATAAATCTTCTCACCGCCGCATCGGTTATTTTTTCATCAACAGTAAACATATGCCAGCGGATTAAAATGTAAATTTTTTCTCTCTGTTTTTTGGATAATCTTAGCCGGTCGCAAATATCTCGAGCTGTTCTGGCGCTTAAAATTTCATGATTATAAAAAGTCACAAGTCCTTTTTCGTCAAAGCCTTTAGCATCGGCTTTCCCAACATCATGCAGAAGCGCTGCCAATCTAATAATCGGATCTTTTGACGTGCAAAAACGAAGCGATAATAAATTATGAGTAAAAACATCATCTTTATGATGTCTGCCGGGCCTCTCTTGCGAAACACCTTTTCCTTTATAAAGCTCCGGAATTATTAATTTAAGCATTCCGGTATTATCCAAAAGTTTAATTCCCTCATAAAAATAATCACTTGCCAAAATCTTTAAGAGTTCATCTCTTACTCTTTCGCTTGAAACATGCGCGATAAGTTTTGCGTCTTTTAAGATTGACTCTAATGTTTTTTCTTCTATGTCAAATCCAAGTTGCGATGCAAGCCTAATTGCCCGCATTAACCTTAGAGCATCTTCTTTAAATCTCTCATCTGGATTGCCAACACATCGAATTATTTTATTTTTTAAATCATCCTGACCTTTGAACGGGTCAATAATTTCAAAATCAGAAAGTTTACCTCTTCGAGCCTGAGCGATGGCCTCAGAGCCGAAGGCCTGAGCGAACGAAGCGAGTCGAAGAGCGATAGCATTGACTGTAAAATCGCGGCGCGACAAATCTTCCTCTAAAGACTTTCCCCAAACTACAGTTTCTGGATGCCGTTTATCTTTATGGCCAATTTCGCGTCTATAAGTTGTAATTTCAACATAATTCTTTTTTTCCAAATCAGTTTGGTTCTTGGTGTTTTCAAAAGGAACGCCGACAGTCCCAAAATTATTATCGTAGAAGGAATCTTTAAAGACTTCCTGAATTTGTTGAGGCGTTGCATTGGTCGTTAAATCCCAGTCTTCGATATTTTTTTCCATTAACAGATTCCTAACGCACCCACCCACAAAATAAACTTCAAAACCCGCATTTTCTAATTGTTTATAAATATTTAAAACTTTTTCCGGAATGTTTTTAGTCATATTGCTCCATTATATCTTGTCTGTTATAGTATATCAGATACAAAGCACTATGAAAAAATGGGAAACACTAAATAAACTGCATATAGCAAATAACAAATGGCAAATAAATAAATTAATTAGGATTTTACTCGAAAATCGAGGGATAAAGACAAAAAAAGAGATTGAGGAATTTTTAAATCCAAAACTTGAGAATGTAACTCCCCAAAACGTTGGTATTGATAAAAAAGAGCTACAAAAAACCGTTGAACGAATTAAAAAGGCAATAAAACAAAAAGAAAAAATTGTTGTTTTTGGCGATTATGACGTGGACGGAATTTGCGGTACAGCTATTCTCTGGGAAACACTTCATAATCTTGGAGCCGATGTTATGCCATACATCCCCCATCGAATCGATCAAGGCTACGGTCTTTCAGAAAAAGGAATAGAGTATGTCATCCTGAATTTATTTCAGGATCCCGGTTCACTCGAGATTCCGAAACAAGTCGAAGATACCCCGAAGGGCATTCGGAATAACAAGATTAAATTAATTATTACAACTGATAACGGAATCGTAGCAAATACTGCAGTTGATTTTGCCAGAGAACAAGGGATCGACGTAATTATCACCGATCATCATATTCCGCCAACTGGCGGAGCAAAAAAATTGCCAAAAGCCTTGGCTATTGTTCACACAACCAGTCTTTGTGGCGCAGGAGTGACATGGGTCTTAACCCAGGAAATTCGAAATTCGAAATTCGAAATTCGAAATAAATCAAAAATCAAAAATAGTGAAATTAACAACCATCTTGAGCTAGTAACGTTGGGTACTGTCGCAGATCTTGTTCCTCTTTTGGGATTTAATCGAACATTGGTCAAATTTGGCCTTGAGGAACTTAAGAAAACAAAAAGAGTTGGACTTTTGGAATTATTTAAAGAGGCAAGACTAAATACGCAAGATATTAACGTCTATGAAATCGGCCATATTATTGCACCGCGCCTTAATGCCATGGGACGACTAGAATATGCGATGGATTCTCTTAGACTTTTATGCACAAATGACAAACAAAGGGCAAAATTATTGGCAGAAAAACTTGGGGCTACAAATCGCCAGAGGCAGGAATTAACCGAAGCAACAAAAGCACACGCGAGCGCACGAATTAGAAATTCTAAATTAGAGATTAGAAATTTATTGTTTCTCTCTCATGAAACTTATCAGCAAGGAGTTATTGGACTTGTGGCAGGAAAATTGGTTGAAGAATTTTATCGCCCGGCAATCGTTGTTTCGGTAGGTGACATTTATTCCAAAGCCTCGGCAAGATCAATTAGAGGATTTAATATTATTGAATTTATTAGAAGCGCTTCAGAATTTTTAATTGATTCGGGCGGCCACCCCATGGCTGCAGGATTTACTGTAGAGACAAAAAGGCTCTCTGAACTTGAAAAAACATTCGAAAAACTGGCAGAAAAATTAATCAATAAGGAACTTCTAACTCGAAGTTTAAAAATTGATTGTCAGCTTCCGCTTTCAAGAATTGATTTATCTTTGTATAATGAACTCCAAAAACTCGCTCCTTTTGGCATGGGAAATCCGGAACCAACTTTCATGACAGAAAATGCAGTAGTTAAAGATGTTAGAATTGTTGGCAGAGACGGAAAACACCTGAAACTTCGGCTTCAACAATCAACAAACAATAATCAACAAACAACAAGCCTTGAAGCAATCGCTTTTGGAATGGGGGAAACAAAATTAAAGGCCGGCGATTCTATCTCTATCGCCTACACAATCGACGAAAATGAATGGCCTGCCCGCAATGCAAGCTCAAGCGTTGCAGGCGGGAATGGAAGTAAAAGTCTGCAGTTAAAAATAAAGGATATTAAACGAGATCGCTCACTCTAAAAAATTAAATGGTTAAATTTTCCGCTGTGACGCCCTGGCCCCTTTCTCCCTCCTGGCGCTTTGGTTTTGTGCAAGACATTATCACGGTTGCTCCACGGTTCTCCCAGTGCTCTCTCTCTAAGAATCTCTTGACTAGTTTGAGTAGTAACCACTGAAGTTAACTGCTTACGACTGGTGTCGGGTTTATGACCATAAACGCGAACCGGAACGTGTGGTATTTCTCCAATAATTGCCATATGTTCACTTGATACCCTCTCACCATCCCCTGCAGGCCGCCACGGCCCCAAAAAAGCATCTGATGGAATAATTTTTTCTACCATAAAAAACAAAAATCTCCTTCTAGGAGATTGATAATGCCAAAAATCTCCTTCATCCGCAAAGGATGAAGTAAGGCTTTCTGGCATCAAATAAAGATAAACTCATAATCTATCTTTTGAGCCTACAATAAAAATTAAATCTTGTCAAGTGAGATAAATAAATGTATCATGAAATAGCTAATAGCGTATGGCAGATAGCGAATAGCTTATGGCTAATGGCATATAGTAGAACCTATGAAAAGGACGCTTAATAAAGAAACAATTGAATTAATTGGCAGTGAAATTTTTCTCGAAGGTTGGGTTAAAACAAGGAGAGATCACGGAAAATTGATTTTTCTTGACATTTGGGACAGAAGCGGTTTAATACAAGTTGTTATTAACCCCAAGGTTTCGCAAGATGCTCACAAGATTGCAAATGAAATTAGACCGGAATTTGTAGTCAGCATAAAAGGCAAAGTTAACAAAAGACCGGAAAATTCAGTCAACAAGAATCTTTTGACAGGAGAAATTGAAATTGAAGCAAACGAGGTCGAAATCATTTCCAAAGCCGAAACTCTTCCTTTTGACATGGGACAAAAAGAATTAAATTTAGAACTTCCAACACTTTTGGATCATCGTTGTCTAACCTTACGCCACCCAAGAATCAGAGATGTTTTTAAAGTACAGGCCGCCCTTATTGACGGTTTTCGAAAAGCCGCAGAAAAAATCGATTGCACCGAAATTGTTGTTCCGACAATTGTCGCAAGTTCAACAGAAGGAGGAACTGAACTTTTTCCAATAAAGTATTACGAACACAAAGCATTTCTCTCCCAAAGCCCGCAGCTTTATAAACAAATGATGGTACCAATTTTTGAAAGAGTTTATACAATTGCCCATGCATACAGAGCAGAACCGTCTGTCACTACTTATCACCTTTGTGAAACCACGCAAATGGACTGCGAACTGGGATTTGTTGATTTTGAAAAGCTTCTGGATTTTTTTGAAAATGTTGCCAAAGAGATGCTAGAGCATGTCCAAAAGCAATGCAAAAATATTTTAGATGAATATGAAATAGAAAAAATTGCTTTTGGCAAAATTCCAAGACTTACTTTAAGAGAAGCTCAAGAAATAATATTTAAGGAATTTGGAAGAGATCAAAGAAAAGAAAAAGATCTTACACGCCAGGATGAAGTTGATATTTGTAACTGGGCAAAAGAAAAACACAACAGCGATCTTGTCACAATAACTCATTTCCCAACCCTTGCAAAACCTTTTTACTCCATGCCGGACCCAAAAGACCCTGAACATACTTTAAGTTATGACTTACTTTTTCACGGAGTTGAAATCATGAGCGGAAGCCAAAGAATAAACGACTATGAACAATTATACAATAATATAAAGATACGAGGAATGAATCCAAAAAGTTTTGAGATGTACCTTTCTGCTTTTAAATACGGCATGCCAAAAGAAGGAGGATTTTCTTTTGGGTTGGAAAGAATTACAATGAAACTTTTGAATTTGGCAAATATTCGGGAGGCCTCGCTTTTCCCAAGAGACATGGAAAGAGTTGATGAAAGACTTTCTGTTAAAGATTAAAAAACAAAACCTTCTTTTTTTTATCCCAATTTTTCTTTTGGTTTTGTTATTGGCATTATATCTTGTTGATAACGATCTTAAAAGACAAATAAATTCCAAAAAAATTAATATTCCTCCTTTTTCTGTAAATAGCTCCAGTTTTCCTGTCTTAACTTCCGCAAGCGAATCGTCAAAACTCAATATTTCGGCAAAGGCTTACGTAATTTTGGACAACGATTCAAAAGTTATACTTTCGTCTAAAAATCCCAATCTTCGTTTTTCAATGGCTTCGACGACAAAAATCATGACTGCTCTAACCGCTCTTAACTTTTATAAAATGAGTGATATTCTGACAATTAAGACAAACGATGTTGAAGGCGAAGTTCTAGAACTCAAAAAAGATGACCGATTTCTCTTCGAAGAGCTTTTGTATGCCATGCTTCTTCCCTCTGCTAATGACGCTGCTTTGGCCATTGCTCAAAATTACCCCGGAGGCGAAAAGGCATTTGTTGAAAAAATGAATGAAAATGCTAAAAACTTTCATCTGTCAAATACTCATTTTGCCGATCCTGCTGGCTTGGAAGACGACGAGGACTACACAACAGTAATTGAATTGGCAAGACTTTCATCAATTGCCTTAAAGAATAAAGAATTTGCAAAAATCGTCTCAACAAAACATAAATCAATAAGCAATATCGATAAAACTAAAAGTTATCCTCTTGATAATCTAAATATTTTATTAGGAAAAGACGGAGTAAATGGAATAAAGACTGGCTTCACTCAAGAAGCTGGCGGTGTTTTAGTAACATCAAAGATTAAAGATGGGCATAATTTAATCATAGTGGTGATGAAAAGCCAGGACAGATTTTTTGACACCCAAGAGCTTTTATCCCTTATTGACGGAAATCTTAAGTTTTTAAATTTTAATTATTGATTAGAGATCCAAACGTCTCCAACTGCCGAAAGGTAAGCCGTAAAACCATTGTCTCCCGTAAAAACAATAATTGGCATCAAATAATTTTGCAATTCGTTATTGGAATAATAACCCAGAAAAATATTATTAATTAAGATCTCATTCCCGTTACCAAAATAGCTAGCTATATATGCTTTTCCATCCTTAAGCTCCAGGAATGCATCATCTGCGGTTTTTATCGGATAGGTAGCATAAGTTTCACTAACATCCTGATGAAAAAAATTAACTGCAACAACATTCTCCTCGTTGATTCCTGAACCGACAAATACACTTATTATCGACTGCATTGGATTGGGATATATAATCGGTAAACTATTAATGTCTTTTTGGAAAAAATCAACTCTGATTATTTTTGCTGTTGAAAAACTGGATGCCGCAATAAGTTTTGAATTGTCTATCGAAAGGAAAGTTGTTTTTGTTTTGGAAATATCAATGTCTTTCGGAAAAGACGAAACACTGTCTAAAAAAGATGTTGCTTTAGTAATTGCTTTATCATTGCTCGGAAGATTTTTAGCTTGTAAAACTGTTTGATCATAAAGAAAATTAGATGAAAAATCAAAATTATTTGAAACGATATCTAAAACAAGATTTTCACCTTTATTATTCTCCCATTTATATAAGGTGTTTGACAAAGCAATTCCTTGCGAAATAAAACCAATTTTAGAAATTCGCTCTTGAGCATTTTTTAAAGAAAGCAAACTTGACACAGAAGGAATTGTTTTATAAATATTAATTAAGTAAGGAAAATCCGGCAGTTTTCCGGAAACTGTATCAAGAGAATAAGTAAATTTTTTATTGGTAGTATTCTGCGGAAAAGAAATTTTTGGCAGCTTGCCAAACTCAACAGTTGGAGCCGTAGGGAAAAAATATTCTTTAATATCTCCGCCTACTGCTTTAAAAATAATTAAAAAAATAAAAAATACGAAGAGTAAAATTGTCCCCCATTTTATAATTGTTTTTGCTTCTTCCGTAAGACTATGAAGGCTTGCCATGTCTTGAGTATAAAAGAAGATTAAGGTACAATGCAAGTATGCTTCGACAAAACTCAGCACAAGTTATTAGAGTTAGAATCGCTCCAAGTCCGACAGGAATTCCGCACATTGGAAATACACGAACAGCGCTTTTTAATTATCTTTTTGCCAAACACAATAACGGGAAATTTATTCTGCGTATCGAAGATACCGATCGAGCAAGGTATGTTGCAAAGAGCGAAGAAGCAATTTATGAAATTTTTAACTGGCTTTGTTTAGAATTTGATGAAAAGTATATTCAATCGGAAAGGTTTGAAATTTATAAAAAACACGCAGATGAACTTTTGAAGAATGGCTCTGCCTACAAAGAAGCAGGAGCGATATGGTTTAAGGTTCCAAAAGAAAAAAAAGTTTCATGGAAAGATGCGATTGGAGAAAAAGAAATAAAATTTGATACGAATACTATCGCTGATTTTGTAATTTTAAAATCCGATGGATTTCCAACTTATCATCTAGCAAGTGTTGTTGACGATTGCTTAATGAAAATTTCTCATATTATAAGAGGCGATGAATGGATTTCATCAACTCCAAAACATCTATTGCTTTATCAGGCTTTTGGTTGGCAATCACCATTCTTTGCCCATTTACCTGTAATTTTAGGACCGGATAAAACAAAACTCTCTAAACGTCATGGAGCAAAATCTGTTCTCGATTATAGAAATGACGGATATCTAAAAGAAGCTCTCCTTAACTTTATGGCTCTTCTTGGATGGAATCCGGGCGGCGAAAAAGAAATCATGTCGCTTGAAGAAATGATAAATATTTTTGATCTAAAAGACGTTAATTTATCAGGGCCGATTTTTGATATTAAAAAATTGGAATGGATGAATGGGGTTTATATTCGTAAATCTCAAGTCTCAAATCTCAAATCTCAAATTTTAGAAAGACTGAAAATAAAAGATATCGATGAGCCATTAGTTGAAAAATTAATTCCTCTTACTCAAACACGGATGAACACTTTAAACGATTTTTGTCTATTAACAAAACATTTTTTTGAAGAACCAAAAATAAAACTCGACCAAAAAGAAAAAGAAATTGCAAAAAAAATAGCGGAAAGTTTTTCAGCGATCGAGCAATGGAATAATGAAAATATCCTATCGGTCTTAAAAAAAATAATGAATTCGGAGAATATCAAAATGCCAATAATTTATAAAATTCTAACCGGCGAAAAAAGCGGCCTTCCGCTTCCACAAAGTTTGGAGATTTTGGGTAAAGAAAAAACAATTAAAAGACTTAAAAAATTAATTCCATGATTCGATTTTTCGCGACTTTGTTATCTTACATTTTTCATCCGGTAATTTTTGTTTTATTAATGCCCTATTTTTTAATCTATAGACAAACAACAAATGTTCTTTATGCTTTAAAGTGGGAAATATTTTCATCAATCTTCATATTTTTAGGATTAGCGCTTGTATTCTTAGGAAAACGAAAAGGAATTTTTTCTGATTTCGATCTTTCAAAAAGAGAAGAAAGGTGGAAATTTTTTGCCATAATTTTGGCTCCCATAACTTTATATCTCCTAGCATCGATATTCATTAAAGGTTTATTTTTTTCTACCACAATCATAAGTCTTGGAGTAATTCTGACTTTATTATTATTTGCCCTTGCCAATAAATTTGTAAAACCAAGCATCCACACATGCGTTGCCTGTGCTTATGTTATAAGTGTTTCTATCCTCTATGGGCCAATTGCTTTTTTTATTACTTTTTGGATGATACCTGTTGTTATTTGGTCAAGATTACATTTGAAAAAACACACTGTCAATGAATTGTTTATTGGGGGGACTATAGGAACACTAATCACTCTCTTGACATTTATCGTTGGAAAATACATGATATTAAAATAATCTATGTTAGATTTACCAAAACTTATATCATCTTTTAAATATGCCTTCGAAGGAATTATTTATGCGTTAAAATTTAATCAAAATTTAAGAATTCACTTTGTTGCTGCGGTTATCGTTATAATTGCGAGTATTTTCTTTAAAATAAATGCTTTTGAAAAAGGGATCTTGGGGATAGTAATCCTTTTGGTAATTTCTTCGGAAATGATAAATACCGCTATTGAAGAAATGGTTGATTTTGTGATTACCGAACATAAAAGAGAAGCAAAAATTGCCAAAGACGTTTCAGCCGGAATGGTCTTGCTAGCTGCTATCGGGTCTATTATAGTCGGGGCTCTTATCTTTATCCCTTATGTTATAAATTATTTAAACAACTAAACCTCGGGGTAAACTTGGCGGATTTCTTTCCCTTTTTCATCAACTTCTACAATTATTATTGCATTAACAGGACACGCTTTTGCTCCATTTAAAATATTTGCCTCACTATCATCTAGCTCTCCGTAGTCAACAAAATCTGAAGTCTTACTTCCGCCTTTTTTAAGAATTACTGCTTTACCCTCATTGTCTAATTCAAAAACTTTGGGGCTTACTGCAATGCATGTTCCTGCTCCAATGCAAAGATTTCTATCAACTTTTACTTTTAAATTTGCCACTTCTTTTCAATCATATATTCTTACAAATATTTTGTCAACGATTCAGTTATTTATAATTTTTAAAATAATTTTTAATTGCATTTTGCAGAGCGGTTGCAGCCAAACCTGAACAATGCATCTTAATTGGCGGCAATCCTTTTAAGGAATTTGCCACTTCCTGATTGGTTATTTTAGAAGCTTCTTCTAAAGATTTATTTTTAGCAAGTTCTGTCACCATAGAACTGGTTGCAATTGCAGCTGCGCATCCTAATGTTTCAAATTTGATATTGCCGATTATTTCTTGATTATTTTTATTTTTTTTTACTTTAATATAAATCCTCATTAAGTCACCGCAAACAGGATTGCCTGCTATTCCTACACCGGAGGGTTTTTTAATCGTTCCTCTATTTCTAGGTTTCAAAAAATGATCCAGAACAAGTTTTGAATATGCTATTTTAGTTAATTTCATTTTTTTTAAGATAATCCAAAAGTATACTGCCCGATAATTTTCTTAATTTACAAACTACTTGCTTTAATTTATTTATAGTAAATTCTATTTCTTTCTTGGTCGTATATCTGCCTAAAGCAATTCTTAATGAACTATGCGCCTCCTCCGGTTTTAAACCAAGAGAAAGAAGAACATGCGACGGTTTTAAAGATGATGAGGAGCAAGCAGAACCTGTTGCAGTTGCAATTCCTTGCACGTCCAGCATTAAAACTAAACTCTCTCCTTCAATATTTTTAAATCTAAAATTGCAATTATTTGGGCAGCGGTTAATTTTTGAACCATTCAAAGCACTGTCGGGTATTTCTTTTAAGACCCTCTCGATTAAATAATCTCGCAATTTTTTAATCCGCGCCGACTCCTTCTCTTTGTTTGCAGAAACAATTTCAATTGCTTTTCCAAAACCAATAATACCCGAAACATTATGAGTTCCCGGCCGAAGACCATCTTCTTGCTCTCCTCCATAAAAAACTTGTTTTATAGGCGTACCATTTCTAATATATAATGCCCCCACTCCTTTTGGACCATAAACCTTATGCGAAGAAATCGAAAGCAAATCAACTCCTAGTCTTGACGTATCTTGAGAAAAATAATTTACTGCCTGAGTTGCATCTGTATGGAATAATGGGTATTTGTCTTTTCTTATCTTTTTAATCAAATCGCCTATTTGTTCGATTGGCAAAACCGTTCCTATTTCACTGTTAACGTACATTATCGAAACAAGAATTGTATTAGGTTTTTTAATTTTTTCCTTTACCTCGTTTAAATCGATTAGGCCATCTTTAGAAATCTTTAGATATGAAACTTCTGTCAAGTCCTCTTTTTCAAGTGTTTTACAAACATTAAGAACAGAATGATGCTCAAATTGCGTTGTAACAATGTGAGGCTTTGGAGCATTATGACCAAATTTATAATAATAAAAATCAACAACGCCTTTAATGACAAGATTATTTGCTTCTGTTGCGCTACTTGTAAAAATTATTTCATCTTTTGAGGAATTTAAAAAATTTGCTATTGTTTGTCTTGCTTTTTCCATTACCTCCAATGCTTCTTGACCAAATGAATGGATAGACATGGGATTACCGAATTTCGATGAAAAATACGGCATCATCGCTTTTAACACCATTTTGTCAACTGGTGTAGTTGCAGCATAATCTAAATATATTCTCTTTTTTTTATTTCTCATCAATCTTTACATCTGGTTTCATATTGATAAACTCGTAAAAGCTTAAATTGTATATTTTGTTTAAAAACTCGACATTAATTTTTTTCCAGATTGAAGAAACTTGACAGATTTTTTCCCTCGGACATCTTGTCAATAAAGATTGTGAACAACATTGCAAAAACGGTTTATCGGAAAAAGCCCCTAAAATCTCTCCGATTTTTAACTCTTTTGGATTTTTATTTAAAAAATATCCCCCGTTTTTTCCTTCAACAGCTTTTATTATTTTCATTTTAGAAAGTTGATTGGCTAAATTTCTTAGGAAAAGAGCAGAGATGTTAAAATTACAAGCAACCTCCGAAAGAGGAACAAGGCGTTTATTATAATTTTTAAAAAGTTCATTAAGAAGAATCATTGCGTAATCTTCTTTTTTAGAAAATCTTATCATACTCCGACAAGCTCAGTATAAATCAAACTAATACTAAAGTAGTGATAGTTTAGAGGTTTTCGAAAAGATTGTCAACCGCCTTTATAATGAACCAACTTATAAACTTTGACTACCGAAACATTCCACTCTCCGGCAATCTCCGCTCTGCCAAAACCGGCAATTTCCCAAAGAGAATGTCCGATAGGCTCACAGGGATTGCTTTCACAAACGACAAACAACTGATCTGCAACTGACTTTCTTTCTGGATCAATTACTGGATTTTGAATTACCATAGGCGGCTTATTCCAAATTGTAAAAAAGTAACGATATGCATGATCGGAATTGCCTCCGGTAATAAGAGCAAAATTGAACGGCTTTTTATCTGTTTTATCAAAAACAAAACGCGAAATAGTTTCAGCTTGCAAAAGCTGCCTGTTGGGCTCATATTTAAAAGAGTTATGCGAAAAATTAAATACCACAAGAAAAGCAAAAACCATAATGCTTAAAGGTTTTGTTAAACTGTTGTTTAAAAAAGTTGAAAAAAGATTTCCAATAAAAATAAAGGGCAAAGGAAACATAAAGCCAAAATAGTAGTCGTAAATTGATTTTTTATAAAAACCAAAAAATAGCAATCCTGAAATAAGCCATATTAATAATAATGAAGCTTTTTGAACTTCTTCCTTTTTTTCTTTAAGAAAACTTCTCAACTGAAACAGAACGATTCCAATACTTATTAAAGCTAATATCGTTATTGAAATCGACCAAAACGATATGTGCAATTTTGAGTACATATAAAGCTGCTCCGAGGGAGGAAACTTAAAAACAAGTCTTGCAAAAAGTCTAAAAAAAACATCCGAAACAATACCGAAAAAATTAACACCTCCGCCTGTATCATTGGAATGAAAAATAAAACTGAAAATACTCTGAGTATTGGGAAACCCGTGACGAACTTCAAATAATAAGAATGGAGACCAACCAATAATAAACCCAATAAAAAGATAAAAATAATTTTTAAAAATTTTTATGATTTTTACAAACAACCTATTTTTGGCAATAATTTCCAAAAATATTATATAAATAACAATTGCCGCGCCCAAAAAAGTCGCTAAATAATGAAGCTGCATTAAAATTCCAAATAAAACACCGCTTGCAATAAATAATTTTGCCGATGTTTTTTTTACGGCTTGGAATAAAACATAAATTGTTAAAAGAGAAAAGAACGGCATGAGATTTGGATTCCAAGATGAACGAGAATATGTAACGATGATTGGCGAGACCGCATAAAGAATTGAGGCGATTAAACCTGTTTTTACATTAAAAAAATCACTTCCTACTTTATAAACTAACCAGACAGTTGCTATTCCAAACAATGCAACCATCACTGCCGGACCGACAGGATTATAATTAAATAACCATAGAAATGGAGTCATAAAATAGTAATAAATGGGACCAAGAAAAAATCCTCCAACAGATGCTGTTGGACCTAGTAAAGTTAAATTTCCGTGCAAAATATTATAGACTACTAAGACATCTCTCCCCTCATCTCCTAAAAAAGTTATATAATCAGCAATTCTATAAAGCCGGAGAAAAGAAGCAAGAATTAGAATTCCTGCGATTGTTAAACAATCTAGAGAAATTTGGAATTTGTAATTTAGAATTTGAAATTTCATTACTGGGGTTTTTTTCGCCAAATAAATTTATTATAAACGGTAAAGTTCCAAATAAGTAAAAGTGCCGTACCAACTAAAAAATAGAGAAAATAGCCTTTAGTGCCAAACAATTTGTTGCCGACAAAAATTGTTCCTGTTTGAATAAAGATAACTCCAATTGAAGAAGTCAGATAAAACTGCAGCATCTTCCAAAGGTAAGTAACGATTCTCGTGTGTTTCTCTTCGCTAAAAGTCCAAATGTTATTAAGATTGTAATTTGAAAAAATCGCTAAAGCCGCACCAGAAAGATTAGAAATTTCAGGAGAAATATGAAAAAGTTCAACCATACCCCTAAGAACACCAGCATTAATTACAAAACCTATTCCTCCAACAACCAAAAATTTGCCAAACTTTCCAAAAAGAATTTCTTTAATTCTTGCACCAATCACATATTTCAAGAGATCAATAATATATTCTTTGGGCGCGATTTTTGACCTACCCAAGGTTCTATCTGTAAAATGAATCGGAACCTCAGCGATTTTAAATCCATCTCTGGCTGCTTTATGTAAAAAAGAAACTTGAAAAGTATATCCTTTAAATGAGGTCAATTCCGCTTTTTCTTTTAAGAAAACTTCTTTTTTAATCGCTCTAAATCCGCCTGTCCAATCATGAATGGAGAATCGCATAAGAATTATTCTGACTAATAAATTGCCAAAAATGGAAAAAAGTTTGCGCTGTATTGGCCAATTTTCCGGGATTGAACCCCCGTTACTGTATCTTGTACCAATTACCATATCGTATCCGTCATCTAATTTTGCCAAAAAATCTTTTATTTTGTTTGGATCGTGCTGCAAATCAGCATCCATTTCAAACATCACCTCAGCTCCCATTTTCTCTATGGCACATGTCATACCTCGTATATACGCAGCGCCTAACCCAAACTTTTCACCGCTGCTTAAATCAAGATTTTTCCATTCCTTCATTAATTCCTTCACTTTATCTGCTGTTCCATCAGGAGAATTATCATCTGCCACCAAAATGTTCATTTCATGATTTTTTATTGCAGGAAAAATTTCCTCTTCAAGAATTTTAATCAGTCTTTCAACATTCCCCTTTTCATTAAACGTTGGTAAAATAATAACTACTTTCATAAAGTTCTGCGGATTTAGAGTCCGCGGTTTTTCTTTAAAAGCTTTCAATTGCTTCGCCTCAAACTGATTGGTAGAAACTTGAAACCTTGCTCCACCTCAATCACCCTCTCTAAGAAAGGGCGAGGCTTTGGTGAAGCGATTATAAATTTTTAAAATAATTTATAGTTTTATTCAATCCTTCTTCCAGCCTGACTTTCGGCTCCCAATCAATTAATTTTTTGGCTTTCGTAATATCTGGTTTCCTTAATTTTGGATCATCTTGAGGTAATTTCTCAAAAGTAATTTCAGAATTAGAACAGGTCAATCCTTTAATTATCGTAGCCAGTTCTAAAATAGTTTTCTCATTCGGATTTCCAAGATTAAATACCTGACTCTTAGTTTTTTCAGAGAACATCACTTCTTTTAATCCTCTTACCATGTCATCAACATAACAAAAGCTTCGTGTTTGTTTTCCATCTCCATAAATTGTTATCTTCTCATTCCTAATAGCCTGATTAATAAAATTCGAAACAACTCTTCCGTCATCGATCATCATTTTTGGACCGTAAGTATTAAAAATACGAACTATTTTTGCGTTAAGGTTAAATTTTCTAACATAAGCCATTGTTATTGCCTCGCCAAATCTCTTTCCTTCATCGTAAACTGATCGAACACCATTTGGATTAACATTGCCAAAATATTCTTCGTTCTGCGGAGAAACTTGAGGGTCACCATAAATTTCGGAAGATGAAGCATAGAGAAAACTGGCCGACATTTCTTTTGCAAGGTTTAAAAGATTATAAGTTCCTAAAGAATTGGCTAATAACGTTTCTACCGGATAATTTATATAGCTTCTTGGACTTTTTTTATTTGGAGAAGCAGGCGAAGCAAGATGAAAAATATAATCTAAGTTCTTACGAGTGATCTTTGACAAATAATCTAGTTTAGTTATATCTTTCTGAATGAATTCGAAATTTAAATTTCCTAATAATTCCTCAATATTTTTTTTGTCGCTTGTAATTAAATTATCAACGCAGATTACTTTATTCTCTTGGCTTAACAATTCCTTACATAACTGTGACCCTATAAAGCCTGCTCCGCCGGCAACCAAAATTACACGCATATCCTATTTTGATCTCCTAGTTTCGAATTCTACATCATGCTTAACCATCATCTCAACCAGTTCTTTAAAGCTTGTTTTTGGCTTCCATCCCAATACTTTCTTTGCTTTATTGTAATCTCCTACTAAATAATCTACTTCTGCCGGACGCATATGAGATGCAACATCTGAAACAACATATTTTTTCCAATCCGAAATTCCGACAGCGGCAAAAGCTAACTCAACAAACTCTCTAACACTGTGATTCTCTCCTGTTGCAATTACAAAATCATCAGGGTCTTTTTGCGCAAGCATTAACCACATTGCTTCTACGTAATCGCCGGCAAATCCCCAATCTCTTTTTGGTTCAAGCGATCCAAGCTCTAATTTATTCTGTTTCCCAAGACTTATCTTTGCCACTGCATGACTTATTTTTCTGGTAACAAACTCCAGCCCTCGCCTTGGCGATTCATGATTAAAAAGAATCCCGCTGCAGGCAAAAATATCATAACTCTCCCGATAATTTACTGTTATATAGTGACCGTAAACTTTTGCTACTCCGTAAGGACTTCGCGGATGAAATCTTGTCGTTTCTTTTTGAGGACTTTCAGTAATTTTCCCAAACATTTCTGAAGAAGAAGCTTGATAAAATTTAATTTTTGGATTAACCGTACGAATGGCCTCAAGCATTCTCGTCACACCAAGTCCTGTAAATTCTCCGGTTAGTACCGGCTGATTCCAAGAAGCTTTAACAAAAGACTGTGCTGCCAAATTATAGACTTCATCAGGCTCACTCTCTAAAAGTGCCGAGGCCAAAGAACTTTGATCTAGTAAATCTCCTTGAACTAATTGGATTTTTTCTTCAATATGCGCAATTCTTTCATAATTTGTCGTACTGCTGCGTCTGGTTAATCCATACACTTTATAACCTTTTGAAAGCAAAAATTCCGAAAGATAAGAACCATCTTGACCGGTTACGCCTGTAACTAAAGCTCTCTTCATAATCTAATTTTAAACTATCCCTCTCCAATAATCCAGAGTCTCTTTCAAAGTCTGCTCAATTGGGATTTTGGGTTTCCACCCTGTTAATTTTGTTATTTTTTCGTTGTCACACAAAAGCTCCGGCGAATCAGAAGGCCTCAAAAGCGAAGGGTCTTGCCTAACTTCAATTTTAACTTTAGAAAAAGAAAGCAATTTATCTAAAATTTCTAAGATTGAGAAAGAAACTCCCGATCCAATATTATAAACTTCACCGGCAATTCCTTTTTCAAGAATCAAATCGTAAGCGCAAATCATGTCTCTAACATCGGTAAAATCTCTCCTTGGTTTTAAATCGCCAACCATTAAAACCCGATTTTCTTTTTCTTTTTCAATCTCGGCAATTTTTTTGGCAAATGTTGAAATGACAAAATCCGGAGCCTGTTTTGGTCCAATGTGATTAAATGGCCTAACCCGAACTATTTTTAAATTGTAGGAAAGAAAATATTGTAATCCTAAAAAATCTTGAGCAATTTTTGATACTGCATATGGATTTGTTGGTTTTAAAGGAGTTTCTTCATCTATTGGAAGATCGTCCTTTCCTACTTGCCCATAAATATTTGCAGATGAAACAATTAATATGCGAGTGTTTAAAAGTTCTTCTTTTCTAAGCGCCTCAAGTAAATTTAACTGCATAATGATATTATTTGTAACTATTTTTGATGGATTTTTAAAACTCTCTGCCGGAGACGTTAGAGCCGCCAAATTAAAGATTAAATCCGGTTTTGTCTTAGTTATGAAATTAAGAACTTTTTCTTCGTCTAAAAGGTCTAGTTTAATTAAATCTATTTTTTCTTTAATTGTCTGGATCGTGGTGAGGCTAGTATCCGATAGATAAGTTCCGAAGATCTTTGCATCTCCCTTTTGGAGAAAATATTGCGCGAGCCAACCGCCGACAAATCCGGAAACACCGGTAATTAAAATTTTTTTTGCCATAAATTTACGACTATCTTCCGACACCTGAATATGTAAATCCTAATGCTTTTATTTTTTTGGGGTCGTAAATATTTCTTCCATCGAGAATAATTTTGTTCTTCATCGCACTTTTTATTTTCGTAAAATCAAGTTGCTTAAATTCATTCCATTCAGTCATAATAATCAAAATATCAGAATTTTCTAAAGTCGTGTACGGATCTTGACAAAAATTTACATTTTGTAAAAGTTTTTTTGCATTTTCCGTAGCAATTGGATCATATGCTTTAATCTTTGCTCCCTCTTTTAAAAACTCTTTAATTATTACTCTTGACGGCGCATCTCTCATATCGTCTGTGTCTGGTTTAAAAGATAACCCAAGAACTGCAATTGTTTTACCTTTGAGTTCTCCTCCTAATAGTTTTTTAGCTTTTTCAACTATCCGCATTTCTGTGTCAGAATTAATTCTTTCTACCTCCTCCAGAAGTTTAAAATCGTATCCTTTTTTTCTTGCAATAGAAATCAGGGCTTTTACGTCTTTTGGAAAACAACTCCCGCCATAACCTGCTCCTGGCGCAAGAAATGAACTTCCTATCCTTTTATCAAAACCAACGGCTTGGAGAACTTTAATTCCATCTATTCCACTTAACTCCGAAAGATGCGCAATTGCGTTTGCGAATGAAATTTTAGTCGCAAGAAATGCATTTGACGCATATTTTATCATCTCAGCGGTTCCAATATCAGTTAAAACAAAATTTCCATCAATAAGTTTATGCAATTCCAAAAGAAGATCCTGTGACCTTTTAGAATTGGTCCCAATCACAATTCTATCAGGATGAAGAGTATCGGAAATTGCCTGACCTTCTCTTAAAAATTCAGGGCAAGAAGCTACATCAAAAAAAGCTTTTTCTGGTTTTACTTTCGCAATAATTTCTGCAATTTCTTTGTTTGTTCCAATAGGAACTGTGCTTTTTGCTACTATGACTTTGTAGCCATCCAGATGCTGTCCAATTTTTTTTGCAACCTCATATACAATTGATAAATCTGCCTCACCATTTTCTTTAGGAGGAGTTCCAACAGCAATAAAAATCACTTCTGATTCGCTTATGGCTTGCGGATATTCAAGAGCAAATAATAATCTTTTTGCTTTAATATTTCGTTTTACCATTTCTTCAAGTCCTGGTTCGTAAATAGGAATGATTCCTTTTTTGAGGTTTTCTATTTTTTCTTTAGTATGACCAACAACCCAAACTGTATTTCCCAAATCCGCAAATACTGCAGCGGATACCAATCCAACATATCCATGACCAATAAAAGTAATTGTCATAAGATTAATTTCAAATTAAAATCTTTTGTTGTTTTTTAATTTCTAATAACCCCTCTTCAAAAGTTTTCATTCTTACACCTAATCTTCGTATTTTATCATCCCCAAGCGAAACGTTAAAGGGTCGAGGAGCACGACCTTTAAAAAATTCTTCACGAGTAGTCTTCTCTATTAGAGAGGCATCAAAATCAAATATTTTGGCGATTAGACAAGCCGCATCATATGGAGTAAGAGATTGACTCCCAACAACATGGAATATTCCTTTTTGATTCTGTTTAATCAAAATATCAAACGCGCCCGCGATATCATCAATAAAAGTCGGGGTCATAATGTGATCTGTTACCATGGCTAATTTTTCATTTTTATTAAATTTCTCGATTAGTAATCTGACAAAGTCTTTTTTGACAAAATTTGACCTATAAGGATATGCCAAACGAATGATTATCCAGTCTAAATTGGAATTTTGGACGATTTTTTCACCTTCGAATTTTGTTTTAGAATACCAATTAATAGGATTTGGGTTCTCGTCTTCGCTATAACCATCACTTGGAGGATTTCTGCCGTCAAAAACAAAATCCGTAGAGACATAAATTAATTTTTTTTTAGATAATTGACAAGCTTGGACAACATTTTCTGTACCTAAAACATTTATTTTCCAGGCTTCTCCATTTTCTCCAAGCGATTTATCTTTTTCACATTCATCAACATCTGTTTTTGCGGCTAAATGAAAAATAATCGAGGCATCAGAACTATTAATATTCTCTATAAGTTTTTCTTTATCGATTATATCAAATCCCGTTTCGCGGCTTAAATTTTCGAACTCATATTCGTCAAGCAATTCAACCAACCGCGAACCAATTAATCCCGATAAACCCGTTCCTAATATTTTCATATTCTTCCATACTGCCTTTCATAGTATTTCTTATATTCACCACTTTTAACATTTTTCCACCAGGAACTATTTTCTTGATACCATTGAATTGTTTTTTTCAGCCATTCATCAAAATTATGCTGCGGCTCCCATCCTAAATCATTTTTGATTTTTGACCAGTCAACAGCATATTTACGATCGTGTCCTGGACGGTCTTTTACATATTCTATTGCATCCTCGTTTTTTCCTAAAATCTTAATAATTTTTTTAATGACGGATAAATTATTAATCTCTTCTGTTAATCCGCCTACGCAATAAGTTTCTCCGACTTTGCCTTTTTCCAAAACTTTTTCGATAGCCCGACAATGGTCTTCGACATATAGCCAATCACGCACATACAATCCGTCCCCGTAAATCGGAACTTTTTTATTCTCTAAAAGATTTGTGATTGTAAGCGGAATCAGCTTTTCCGGAAATTGATAAGGGCCAAAATTATTGGAACAGTTTGTAATAGTAACCGGTAATCCATAAGTAGTGAAATATGCTCGAACTAAATGATCCGAGCTAGCCTTACTGGCTGAATAAGGACTTCTGGGGTTATAATTTGTTCGTTCATTAAATTTACTCGTATCACTTAACTCCAGACTGCCATAAACTTCATCTGTTGAAACATGATGAAATCTTTTTATTTTATTTTTTAACGAAGCATCTAAAAGAATTTGAGTTCCGACAACATTGGTCATTACAAAAGAAGCAGGCTCCATAATTGATCTGTCAACATGACTTTCTGCTGCAAAATGGACGACAATATCTACGTCCAACATTGCCTTATTAACTATTTTTATATCACAGATATCTCCCTGAACAAAACAATATTTAGGATTTTTTTCTACTTCTTTTAAACTCTCCAGATTACCGGCGTAGGTTAATTTATCAAAATTTATAATCGAATCACCCGAATGGTTTTTTAACCAAAATAAAATAAAATTTGAGCCGATAAATCCTGCTCCGCCAGTTACTAAAATTTTCATACTTCGAATGTCATAATTTTTTTTCTCTTTTTAATTTATCCAATAAAAAAAGTCCGACTATAGTTTTTGCGTCTATTATTTCGCCTGAAAATATTTTTTTAATCGCATCTGCCAAAGATATCTTTACAAGCTTAATATCTTCTGACTCTGTCAAACTTTGTTCACCCTCTTCCAAATCTTTTGCCAAAAACAAATAAGAGAGTGACTTAACAACGCTATTTGCCAATTCAACTCTTAATAATTCTTCAAAATTAAAGGCGGTTAAACCGGTTTCTTCCTTTAATTCTCTTTTTGCCGCCTGAACAGACGTTTCTTTATCCTCAACAAAACCCGCTACTGCCTGCAAAACTCTTCCTTTTTGTAAATACCGATATTGGTCAATAAGATAAATTTCATCTTTGTTTAAAAGAGGAAAAATAAAAACATCTGAGCGAACCTTAATGCTTTCATAGCTTCTTTTACTTCCATTAGACAATTCAAGTTTAGTTTTTAATACATCGAATAATTTACTGCGAGAAATTATCTTCTGGGAAACAATCTTTATATTAGCCATCTAGTTAGTCAAGCTCTCCTTTTATAACTTTATCTGCAACCATTTTATTGGCTTTGAGAAGCTCATCAAAAGAGGTACCGGCATCAACCCACCAATCAATAATTTTGCACTCGGCTGTCCCTTCTTTAACATAAATGTTATTTAGGTCCGTTACTTCAAGCTCTCCTCTTTTAGAAGGGTTAAGTTTATCTATGAGATCAAAAACCCTTTTGTCATACATATAAATTCCTGTTTGCGCTATATTTGATTTTGGATGTTCTGGTTTTTCTTCAATTGAGATAACTTTTCCGTTTTTATCGATTTCTATTACGCCGTACTGACCTGATTCGGTTGGCATTTTTACGCCAAAAACCACCGCGCCCTTTTCTTTCGCTTGAAATTTATCGATTACTTCTTCTAAATTCGCAGAAAAAATGTTATCTCCCAAAATCACAAGAATTTTTTCGTCTTTGGCAAATTCACGAGCTAGAGCTATGGCCTCACTAATTCCTCCTTTTGGATTTTTTTGGACGGCATAATATAATTTTAGATTAAAATCCTCCCCTCCTCCAAGAAGGTTTGCAAAATGCCCGGCGTGATCAGGACCTGTGGTTAAAAGCACCTCTTTTATCCCGGCTTTTTGCATTGCCAAAAGAGGATAATAAATCATCGGCTTATCATAAATAGGCAAAAGATGTTTATTTGTAACCGATGTTAAAGGCCTAAGTCTTGTTGCCAGTCCACCGGCCAAAATTACTCCTTTCATATAATTGTTTTCAGAAGAAATAACACAATTGTCATTCCTAAACTCCCTATCAGAATATATTCTACCACAATCTTTACCGTTAAGTCATGATTTATAAAATGATGCAAAATACCCCATGTCACATAAAAAAATGCCGTCATTACAACTCCCATCGTCTGAAGTCTTTTATCGGGAGCAAGATTGAAAGTTATAACAAATCCAAGACTCAATATTGCAAAAAGCGATGAATAGTATATTAAATGTTTTTTAAAACTGATCATGTTATAAAATTAAACCTCTGCCTACAAGGATAATAAAAATAAGTATTCCAACTAAAAAGAAAATATGATCTAAATTATGGCCTACCAATCTAACAATTTTTTTCCTCTCAATTATAATCATATCCAAAATTAGAACAGAAATAAATATAAATAGTATGATTATGGAAATACGTGACGACAAAATATTAATGTCTATTAGAGGATTTGCTTTTGCCGAAGCAACTAAAGTCTGCGTTTGAGGAATTTGTCCCAAAGTTATTTCGCTGCTTTCATTGCTCGCCAAAGGTGCCATTTGCTTACCGCCAAACATTTCGACTACTAAAACAATATCTTCGCCGTTTAATTTCCCGGATGCTACGGCAAATCCTACATCTTGGTAATTAGCAGAAAGCATATTTTCCTTGTGACTCTTACTTTCCATCCAAGCCTTTACAATATCTTGCGATGAATTAAAGCCTCTTGCTAAATTTTCTCCGGCATAAGTATAATCATATCCCGTTTCTTTGATAAAAAACCACGGCGTTGTACCCAAAGGAGAATTATGCGCCCAATAATCCTTGTTAAACATATCTTGGGCTTTAAGACTTGCGGCTTGGGAAAGTTCTTCGTTTAAAACTAACGGCTTAACATTTTCTTTTTGTCTATTTTGATTGGTAAATAAAAGAAGTTCCTGAACCGAAATATTGGTCGATGTTCCAAGGACCGATGGGAAACTTGTTTTAACAAATGTCAAAAAAAATTGACCGGCAAAAAGAAAAGCAATCGCAAAAAAGATTATTTTATGATGGAGCAGCCTTGCCCGGCGATTATTCGATTCTTGCGGAAAAAAAAGATGGAGCAGGAAATTTTTCATTCTATATTTAGTATATCACCCGTATTGCGGATGGACAAATTCTCTTTTTTTCTTATTGTTAATAGGTATCCCAAGCGCAAACGAAAACGCGTTAGCTATAGCAATGCCAACTCTAAGACCGGTAAATGAACCAGGTCCTGTATTTACTTCAATTTTATTAAAACTATTGATTTTTAAACCATGATTCTTTAATAATTTATCAATCATTGGCAAAACTACCTGCGCTTTCTGCAATCCAATTTTTTGCTTTGTAATGTATTTTTTATTATTAATTTCCAACGATACTATAATCTCTTTATTGCTTGAGGTATCAATTGATAATATTATTTTCTTTTTTGAATTCTTAATTTTTAATTCCTGATTCATCATTATAGCGATATTGCTCCTTTTCTAAGCACTTTCCAAGGCTTTATTAAACAATTAATAACTGTTGATGGTTTGCACACGCTGCATTTACCCGAAACTACATAATCAACTAATTTTATCAATTCGCAATCTAAATCTTCAAACCTAAAAGGGGTTTTTTGATTGTGGAAATTGGCCGACGGACCTAAAATCGGAACCCCTATCTCTCTAATGATTTTTCGGGTAAGTGAATGATTAGGAATGCGAACGCCAAGCGTTGACCCTCCTCCTCTAACCAATTCCGGAACTTTGTCAATTCTGCATGGAAGAACAATTGTTAACGCTCCGGGCCAATAGGGTTCAATCAATTTATCAATCACCTCTTTTGATATAGGCAATAAATAATCCTGCGCCATTTTAAGAGTATCCACAAGAACCGGCACAGACTGATTCACAGGCCTTTTTCTGATACTGAATAATTTCTTAACCGTTTTTTCATCATTAATCCTGCAACCAATTCCAAAGGCAGTATCGGTGGGAAAAATTACAATCCCACCTTGTGCTAAAACTTCAATTGCTTTTTTAATTTGTTCTTTCATATTTTTTGCGCGGGAAGCCCGTAGCGGGTGACGCGAGTCAGAGACCTTGCTGGCACGCAGCGGCTTGTTAGCCGAACGAGTACCAGCGAGGTGACGAGCGGCAGGACCCGCAAGGGCGACCTCAGCGCATTATTTCAATTTTTCGTTTATTTTCCTCCAAATACTCAAAATAAATGTCAATTCTCTTTTTCGGCAATAATTCTTTCATCTTTTCCGCCCACTCTATCACAATAATATTTTGAGGATTTTCGAAAATCTCTTCAATCCCCAAATTATTAACGTCTGTTACGCGTTCAACTCTATAAAGATCTATGTGATAGAAGATTTTTGAATTTTTAATTGTATTTTTGATTTTTGCCCTGAGCTTGCCGAACGGGTGATTTTTGATTTTGTATGAACGTATAATTATGAACGTTGGCGAAATTATCCTCTTAATTCCAAGCTCCTTTGCCAAACCTTGCGTAAAAGTTGTTTTTCCGCTTCCCAAATCGCCATAAAGAGCTAAAACTCCGCCATTTTTAATCTTTCTAACCAGACTTTTCGCAATTTTTTGCGTTTCTTCCGCACTTTTTGTAATAAAAATCTTTTTTTGCATTATGCTTTTGACCTCAATTCACTTTAATGATATATATCATTAAAGTATTTATTACTTAAGTATCAAGTCTATCTTTTCTATTTTTTTTATACTCTCGGAAAGCTAGTATACCACAAGAAGCAAGGAAAATAACTCCAAGACCGATTAAAATTTTTGGCAAAAGGTTATTGCTTGAAGCGCTTAAAACTTGTACCGGACTAACTGATATTACAGGCGAATCTTGATTCTTACTGCTTTCTCCCAGAACCTCTTCCTCTGTCGAACTCGGATTAATTTTTGTCGGAGAAATTGTGATTTTGGGAGTTGGCGTTTTTGTTGAGGTTAATGTTAGAGTTGGAGACTTAGTCGGCGTCGGCGAAGGCATCACGGTAGGGAAAGGTGTTGAGGGAGTATCTGTCGACGAGGGGGTCAACGTAATTGTTGGCTTTGGAGTTGGAGCGGTTAGTTCTATAGAAACATTGTCCGATGATCCTGAATAAGACCTACTATTTCCGGTATATCTCCATGCCTTTATATTATAGGTATTTGTGCCAGTATAATTGGAATCCGTTATATCTGGTCTTATTGTGAGAGTTCCGCTCCAATTGCCGCTTTGTGGTTCAAAAGCAAAAAAAGTGGATTTAATATAGTCTGTTTCCGGAGAACTTACATACTCAAACCATTCGCCGTTATGATTTTTTGTATATCCAAAATATTGTGTTATGGCTTGAGGTGTAAACGCGGCCTGCAAAAAACATGTTGTATTAGGACAGCTAGACAAAGTTAAACCTGTAATAGAAATATCAAATGTAACTTCTCCGTCATTTGATTGAGGATTAGATATTGTAAAAGTGATAGCGGCAAAAACTGGTTTAATAAATAGTGAAAAAAATGAAAAAATGAAAACTAAGAAAAGGAAGCAACTTAAAAATAAACAAAAAACTTTCATGGGAAAGCTTTAATAAAACCTTATTTATACCATTTTAAATTGACACTCTTTCTATTTCGACTATTCTCACGCCTGGATATCGATCTTTAAAAGAAATATTGCGTCCATTTGGAGTAAATGGATCATTCATCCTGTAATCACCATTTGATCCGCTAATAAAAACGACAAAATGGTCTGCAATCGATCCACTATCATAACTTATCCCAATGACGACCGGATGACCGCTTGCAAGCACTGAATCTATATTTGCGCTTATTCTTTGTGAAGTCGTACCATTAACCGAAATTGTTTTATTTAAATATGCCGGGTAATATGAAGCAAAATTAGAAGAAATAGAATTTATTGTCTGTGGAGTAACGCTGCGATAGCCATAATGCGTGTATACCATTGCCATCGCAGTTACCAAACATCCATCGCTGGCAAGAGTAAAACTCGTACCATTTAAAGCATTTGCCCCCCATTGATTATCTCGTTGATTATAATAACAACCCCAATCGTCACATTGTGTTTGATCACTTAATAATGATGCTCCTCCCTGACTACTAGTAAATTTAGAAAATGCTGCTAATTGAGCTTGTGCATGTGACAAAAGTTGTTGATAATTCGCCTCACTACCTTGTGTTTCTGTAAGAAGTGTCTGTTTCCCTTGTTTCTCCTGATCTAGTTGAGCCGTATATCCTTCAAGTTGTGTTTTTAGAGATTCTACTTTTTTCTTTTTATCCTCGAAAATATTTTTTTGATTTGAATAATCATTTTTTGTTTGTTGAGTTGCAAAAATTAGTTCTTTATCATGTTTTTGCACCATTTTTAGATAATTTGCCCGGGTAAAAAAATTTGTTACACTATTTGAAGAAAAAAGTATCTGCATGGGTTGAATACTTCCCGCCTCGTAAGTAACAACAATTCTTTTAATAAGTACTTTTGTTAAATTATCCAGTGTTCCCTCAAGGTTGGATATCTTATCTGTTGCGATTTGTATCTCATCTGTTAAGGCTATCATCTCTTGTTTGACCGCATTAATTCTAAGCTGTGTTAATTTTATTTGATTATCCATAACGGAAATCTGCGAGGAAAGAGTTTTCTGTTGTTTTTGAAGGTCAGAAATTTTTGTTTGATATTCTTTTATCTGTTTTTCAAGTTCATTTAGTTTATCTTGAGATGAATCGGGTGTTGGTGTTGGATTTGAAGTTGGCGTCGGAGTCGAAGTTAGGGTAGCGCTTGAAGTCGATGTATCGTCGGCATAAGAAAAATTATTAGAGGTTAATAATAAAAAGGTTACTAAAACAATAAATAATATACATATTTTTAGCTTCGAATTCATAATTCATATCTCTTGTTTCTTGTCTCTTATTTCTTATTTCAGGTATCTTAAAACTGCAATAAAACTCGAAACCATACCAAGTATTATTGCAAGTATTAGCTCTGCGCCCAACATTTCTCCCAAGAAAATAATAGAAAGAGGAAAAATTGGAATCCCTCCTAAAAAGGAAGTTAAAAATGGCATCGCATAAAACAATAGACCGACGGAAACTAACCAGCCGAAAAAAGCTCCAACTACTCCGTAAAATATTCCTTCATAAATAAACGGCCAACGGATATACCAATTGGTTGCACCAATAAGCCGTACTGTTTCTATCTCCTCTTTTTTTTGAGAAATTCTTATTCCGGTAATAATAACCATTACAAAAATCGAATCAAGCGCCAAAACTGTAATTAGAACCGCTCCGATCTTTCTAATCGCATCCGACCAAATAGTTAAATTGGAAACCACATCTTTTGGAAAAATTATTTCTTGAACAATAGGTGAATTTTTAATCATTTCCGAAATTCCGCCAAGTTCTCCTATCTTATTGGCTGAAATCTCCAAAGATGCAGGCAAAACATCTGCTGTTACAAGCTCCAAAAGCATGGGGTCATTTTTATTTTGTTCCTGATAGATTTTTAAAGCCTCTTCTTTTGAAACAAAACGAATTTTAGAGACTTTACCCGTTTGGTCAATTTGGTCTTTTAATTTATCTATATTTTCCTGTTTTGTCTCATTTTTGAAAAAAACTGTAACTTGAGGTAATGACTCAAAATAGCTGATAATTTTGTTTGAACCAACAATAATAAAAGCAAAAAGAGAAATTACAAAAAAAGTCTGAAGCATAATAAAAATGGCAGCAAAAGCTTGATAAGGCGAGCGGCGAATATGATGCCATGTAGTTTTAAGAACTGCCATATTTTCCTTTCTTTTCGTCTCTTATAAGACGTCCTTTGTCTAGCGCAACTACTCTTTTTGAAAGATTATTAACAATTTCCGCGTTATGAGTTACCATAACAACCGTTGTACCTTTATTATTTACCTCAATTAGTGTTTCAACAATTTCTTTGCTTGTTTTAGGATCAAGATTACCTGTTGGTTCATCTGCTAAAACAATATCCGGAGACAAAACTAGGGCCCTGGCAATCGCTACTCTTTGCAGCTCTCCTCCCGAAAGCTGAATTGGAAATTTATCCTTATGCATTGCAATTCCAACCTGACTCATTATTTCTTCAGTTTTTTTTCTTGCCTCATCCGCTTTCATCCCTGCAACTTCAAGCGGTAAAATAACGTTTTCAAAAATTGTTCTGTCCATTAAAAGCTTTAGGTCCTGAAATATTACACCTATTTTTTTCCGTAAATTTGGAATTTTATGATGAGGCAATTTTACAATATCAAAATCAGAAACAACTATTGTTCCTTCTGTTGGTAAAATTTCGCGGGTTAAAAGCTTTAACATTGTTGTTTTTCCCGAGCCAGTTGACCCAACCAAAAAAACAAACTCTCCTTTTTCTACATCTAAAGTTAGTTCGGAAAGACCGATAGCTCCATTTCCATATGTTTTTGAAACTTTGTTAAGTTTAATCATATCGAAGCCAATATAAGGAAGAATTATTCTAATACTTCAACTCGCCCAACGTCCATTAACCATCCGGCTTTCTTTGCTGTATGTGTTTCCCCCCAAACCTTAATTTTTTGGTCTTGAAACTTACTTAAATCAACTATTGTCGAAGTTAAATAAACATTTTGACTGTCGCCTCCAGGACGTACAAGATGATACTGTCCTTCACCATCAATACCGCCAATCTTTAAGACTCCTTCTGCCATGTCTTTGAACGTCTTAGTATCATTTGAGCCAACAACAGTTCCTTTATCATAAGTGCCGCTGCTGTTTGTTGAAATTCCAACGTTCCCTCCAATATTTGTTTGAGCAAAATTTTTCGAAAGCAAATAACCGCTTCCAACACCAAAAATAGCAACCGCTATTAAAATTACTATTAATTTCATAGAAAAAAATGGAACACTTTGACTCTCCTCAAAACTATTAAGTAATTTTTCTGTAGGTTCTTTTTGAATTTCTTCATTTTCCATAAGTCACCCTTGCCCGCCAAAAGACGCTATTTGAGCCGCAGTTCGAATGAACTAAGGCGAAAAGTAAGTCTAGGCGGGTCCCTATAAATATAAGTAAAGCACAAATCACAAATTTTATCAAGGCTTGCCCGTCATAAACCGCGACACGAAACGTATTCGCCTGCCCGCCTCTGGAGGGAATAAAATTGACCTGCCCGCAATGCTTCGCATAGCGATGCGGGCGGGAAAGTTAAGTGTTAAGGCGCTAATTTTCTTAGTTCTTCTTCGATAAAACCATCAAGTTCTCCATCTAATACCGCATCGCTGTTGGCTGTTTGGAAACCTGTCCGCAGATCTTTTACCATATGATAAGGATGTAAAACATAAGAACGGATTTGATTACCCCAACCTGGCGTTTTATATCCTCCTTTTAACCTTTCTTCTTCCTTTCTTTTTTCTCCTTCGTTTAAAATCCAAAGTTTTGCCCGTAATATTTTTAAAGCATTTTCGCGATTTTGCCCTTGATACCTTTCCGATTGAGCAGTCACCACAATTCCGCTTGGCTTATGTTTTAACCGAACCGCCGAAGAAACTTTTTGTACATTTTGCCCGCCGTGCGAACTTGCTCTGTAAAATTCCCATTCCAAATCATCTTCTTTTATTTGAATTTCTTCCTCTTCTTCAATTTGGGGCAAAACCTCAACCAAAGCAAATGAGGTTTGACGCAAATTATCAGCATTAAAAGGCGATTGACGAACAAGTCTATGAACACCGGCTTCATATTTAAGAAAGCCATATGCGTATTTTCCATCAACTGAAACTGTGATGCTTTTTAATCCGGCTTCTTCTCCCGGAGTTTCTTCGATAACTTCTGCTTTCCATCCTTTTCTTTCAAAATATCGCGTGTACATTCTATAAAGCATCTTTGCCCAATCCATTGCTTCAACCCCACCCTGTCCGGAATGAATAGATAAAATTGCAGATCCCTCATCGTAAATCCCAGAGAAATACAAAAGATTCTCAATTTTTCCCAAAAGTTCATCAGCTTCCTTATAGTTGCCCGCTGATGTCAACTCTTGCAAATATTCTACTTCCTCAATTTCTTTTTGAAGATCCGAGAGCTCCTTCATTTTTTTTGCGGCCACTTGATGATCTTGCCAAAAAGAAGGCTTAATACTTTCCGCTTCAATTTCTCGGATTTTTTTCTTTTTTTTCTGGATATTAACTTTTTCTAAAAGTTTCCCAACTCTCTCTTTTAACTCTTCCATATATTTACCTTCCTATTGTAAAAAACATAGCCAGGACTGCAGTTGCCATTATAACAAAAGTAGTCCAAACTAAAGCGTTTGAAAGATAACCGCTTTGGTAATCACCCATGATTTTTTTATTTCGTGCTATTCTGGCAATTAGAAAAATTAAAGGGACAGCAACTGCACCATTAATTACTGCGGTAAAAATAAGAGCTTTAATTGGATTAATGCCGATAAAGTTTATCAAAAGTCCTATTAAAGTAGCGATTGTTAATATTCCATAAAAACCATGAGCTTCTTTAAGTTTCCTGTATAAACCCTCATGCCAATTAAAAGCTTCGGACAAGGCATAAGAAGCAGAACCAGCTAAAATAGGAATTCCCAAAAGCCCTAAGCCGATAATTCCAATGGCAAAAATAGTTTTTGCCAAAAATCCTGCATTTGGGAAATTATGAACAAGCGGCTCAAGAGCTTTTGCCGCGTCTGCTGCAGTAGCAATATTTGTTACACCGCTTGAGTGAAGAACAGTTGCTGCAACAATAATAATAAACCATGCTGTAACTTCTGAAGCGAACATACCAATAATGTTATCTAAACGAAGATTTTTAATAAAAAAACGACTGATTCTAGGAATTCCTCCAATTCTATTTACTCGTCCTTGAGCAATTTCTTCTTCAACCTCTTGCGATGCCTCCCAAAAAAACATGTAAGGTGAAATCGTAGTTCCCAATACTGCTGTTATTATGAATAGAAAACCAAAGCTAAACTCAATGTGAGGTATAAAAGTTGCCTTTATTATTTCTCCCCAAGGCTGGCCGATAATAAAAGCCGTAATAGGATATGCAAGAAGAGATAAGGTCAGCCATTTTAGTATTTTTGAATAGACAGCATAGGAAGTAAAAATTTCCAAAACTAAAATTAAAGCTGTTGAAACAATTGCTAAAACAATAAACGGCAGAGGAATAATCAATTCGGCAGCAGCTGCCATTGCGCCAATATCTGCCCCAATATTAATAGTATTAGCAACCACAACAAGCAAAACTACAGTATATAAAATTTTCTTATTATAATTTTGTCTGATAACTGCGGCCAGTCCCTTGCCACTTACCGCACCAATTCTTGCAGTGGCTTCCTGAATTGCAGTCATTAAAGGATACATAAAAAGCACTGTCCAAAGCTGTCCATAACCAAACTGTGCTCCTGTTTGACTATAAGTAGCAATTCCGGAAGGATCATCATCTGCGGCACCAGTAGTCACACCCGGCCCAAAAACATGAATGAGTTTATTTAACTTTTTTTTAACTTTCTGATATAAATTTTTATCTTCCATCCTTAAATACCATCGCAGATTTTTTGACACATTTCTTTGGCTTGGTTTTTTGGATAATTACCAAGTGATCTTATATCATTTACTACTTTTTGCATTTGTGGAGAAGACGAAGCAATTTCTTCCAAGTTTAGATTATTTGCCTCATTTTGTATTGATTTAATTTTTTGTGAAACATCAGTTTGCAATGTGTTTACCAAAGGAAGAGAAAAATTGACATTTTGATCCTTATCAGTTTCATTACTTTTTATACTTACTCCCTCAACCGTACCCAAAGATTTATTTGAGGACGGCTTTTGAACATATTTATTTACATCAAGCTTTAAAACTTTAAAGGATCCAATACACAAACCAATAAAAATTCCAATTACAATTAATCCTAAAATTATCCTTTTTATATTCCATGATTCCCGGGTTTGGCTAATTTGTTCCATGAGGTAATTGTAGGTAAAACGCCAAACTTTTGCAAACTAATTCGCAAGCTTTATAACTTTACTAACAATATGTTTTGCGCTGATTTGGGCATAAGCCAAGAGCTCTTCTGTGCTGCCCGAGCGGGATATTTTAGGAACTGCCATTTTTAAAACTTTTGCACTACTTTCGGCCATTGCCTCTAAAACAAAATCACCTAAGCCTCCATGCTCGTAATGATCTTCAACAGTGATAATTATTGGTTTTTTTGTTTCATTGGCACATTGTTTTATAGTTTTCTTATCAATTGGTTTAATACTATAACAATCTACAACTCTAATAAAAATTCCTTTCTTTTTAAGCTCTTCATAAGCTTTTAACGCTTCAAAAACAGTGATGCCGCAACAAACAACAGTAAGAGTATCTTTTTTCGAACTTTTGATAATTTTTGATCCGCCAATTAAAAATTTTTCGGTTGAATTATAAATTACAGATGTTTTAGGACGAAGTGTTCGAAAATAAGAAATACCAATATGTGAAACCAAAAGCGGTAAAATTTTAGCAGTTGAAACTGCATCGCTTGGCTGAAAAATTAAAGACCCGGGAATAGTGCCAAACATGGCAATATCTTCAAGACCCATTTGAGACGGTCCGTCTTCGCCAATTGAAACTCCGGCATGCGAACCGCAAAACTTAATGTTAGCCTGCGAGATTCCCGCCATTCTAATTTGATCAAAAGCGCGGGTTAAAAAAGCGGCAAAAGTCGAAACAAAAGGAATTTTTTTCATTCTCGATAAGCCAACTGCAACTCCTACCATATTCTGCTCGGCAATAAAACATTCTATAAAACGCTCCGGATGATTTTTTTTGAAGATTTCCGAATATGTTGAATTTTTTGTGTCGCCGTCCAAGGCATAAATAAAAGGATTATTATTCCCAAGCTCTGATAATACGTGTCCATAAACCTCACGTGTTGCAATCTTATCACCAATTTTGTATGAAAGGCTTAAGCCGCGGGGAGGCACAAAATTTTCGCTGTTCGCATCTTGTCGAGCGCCGTTGACTTGATTAACAACTTGAGATCCTTCGCGAGACAACTGCGGAACAAGAAAATTTTCGTGCCGACCTAAGCGGCTTTTCCTATTTAAATCAAACCTTAAACTATCGTCCGTTTTACGTAATTCCAAAAGCGCTTTCTCCAACTCATCTTTTTTAAGCGGTTTTCCATGCCATCCTTCTTTTCCTTCCAAAAATGAAACTCCTTTTCCTTTTTTAGTTTTAGCAATAATAACAAATGGTTTTTTATTCTTATTATTAGTTGCAAGTTTAAAAGCCTTAATAATTTCTTCAAAATTATGTCCGTCAATTGCCAGTGTTTCAAAACCAAAAGAAGAAAATCTATTAAGATACTCGTTAACCTTATGATTAAACATTGTTTCCTGACTTTGTCCCAAACCATTAACATCCACAATTGCGATTAAATTATCTAAATGGTAATAAGAAGAAAAATTTGCCGCCTCCCAAATATTTCCTTCCGCCGTCTCCCCATCTCCCATTAGAACATAAACTTTTGGTAAACTCTTAGTTCTTGATTCTGAATTTTTAATTCCCGCGCGTTGCGCATACGCTATTCCTGCGCCTACTGATAAACCTTGTCCCAGTGACCCAGTTGCTGCTTCTGTGAAGGGGAAACGCGGAGTTGGATGACCTTCAAGCCGACTTTCAAATTTCCTAAGTGTTTTTAATTCTTCTAAAGGCAATCCTCCGCTTAAAGCAAAAAGTGTATAAAGGAGCGGCGCCGCATGACCTTTTGATAGAACAAACCTGTCATTGTTTAAATTATGAGGATTTTTTAGATCGTAAGTAAAAAATTTATCAAACATAACAGTTGCGATATCTGCAGATGATAAACATGAGGTTGGATGCCCGGATCCTGCTTCACTTGTTGCAATTAAAGACCATTTACGAATAAGCGCTGCTTTCTTTTCAAGATCCGAAGAGTCTACCATGATGCTATTGTAATGGTAATCGTTCATTAAATCAATAATATTTTGATATAATAGTTAAGTGAATTATTTTCAGACGTTAATTTATTCTCTTGTCGAAGGAGTAACTGAATTTTTACCAATATCTTCAACCGGTCATCTAATTTTAACTTCTGAATTATTAAAAATCCAACAAACAGAATTTATAAAAAGTTTTGAGATTTTTATCCAACTTGGGGCAATTCTTGCAATTGTCTTTTTATACTGGCAGACATTAACTAAAAATATTGAGGCTTGGAAAAGAATTATTGCCGCTTTTATTCCAACCGGATTTATTGGACTTCTTCTTTATAAAATAATTAAAGATTCATTTTTTGAAAACACAAACATCACTCTTCTTGCTCTTTTTTTTGGAGGAATCTTGCTCATTCTTTTAGAATTTATTCATAAAGAAAAAGATCATCACATAGATAAAATAGAAAATTTAAGTCTAAAAAATTCTTTTCTAATTGGAATTTTTCAATCAATTTCTGTTATCCCCGGCGTTTCACGTTCTGCTGCAACTATTATTGGCGCGCTAATTTTGGGAACAAAAAGAAAAACAGCGGTTGAATTTTCTTTTCTTTTGGCAATTCCAACAATGTTTGCCGCAACCGGCTATGATCTTATTAAAAGCAGTTTTTCTTTTACACCTTTCGAATATTCTCTCTTGATTATTGGTTTTTTTGGATCATTTATTGTTGCAATTTTTGCTGTTAAATTCTTTTTAAATTTTATTAAAGAGCACACTTTTATTCCATTTGGCGTTTACCGAATTTTAATTTCATTTCTCTTTTGGTTCCTAATTATAAAATAACATCTCTGCTTTAATGATTTAAATCATTAAAGTGATGACATTAAAAATTGTTAAAGGCCAATGAAAATTTTTGAAAAAATCTATGCTATTGTCTCGCTTGTACCCAAAGGAAAAGTTCTTACCTATAAAAAAATCTCCGATATCCTAAATCTTAGAAATCCAAGAATTGTCGGCTATGCTTTGCATGCCAATAAAAATCCTCAAAAAATTCCCTGCCATAGAGTAGTGAAAAGCGACGGAACGCTGGCTTGCGGCTATGCTTTTGGCGGAATTAAAAAACAGAAAGAAAAACTAATAAAAGAAGGAGTTTCATTTTTGAATAACAATACTGTTGATCTTAATAAATCGATGAGAATTGTTTAATAGATTTTCTAACTCAATTCTATAAATTAAGATCTTTTTAGAAGCGGTTCTTTATTATTTTGCTTTTTAAGCAGAACAACCACGCTGGATACTTCGACAATAAGTATCATAATCCACCAAATAATATCTTCAATAACTGCACCAAGGAAATAAATACCTAAAAATTTCTCAGATGAATACGACCATGCCTTAACATGCAATGCCACACTCATCATTATTGAACCATATATTGTAAATAACACCACTATCAAAGTAATTAATCTAATGGCTTTTTTAAGAATAGGCCAATAATATATCCATATGCCTATTATTAATGGAAGCGTAATAATTAATGTATAGTCTAAATAAGTAAATTTACCAAACATATTTTTTCAAATATTTCCATGCGATAATGACAATTGTGCTGATAAAAAGAGGACATAAGGTGTTAAAAATTATGAATTCCTCAAAAGGCAATCCGGTAGAAGGACCCCCAAAAAACCATACACCAAGAGTCGGTGAAGAATCATAACGCCAAAGTCCAGTTCTTACAGAAAGAAGATCCCAGGGGGCACCAAAAAGAAAAGTCGACATGACAGTAAAAAGAAATATCTTTTTATATTGCAGGAATGTTTTCCAAAAAAAAATCCAAAATACGATAAGAGGAATCAAAAGAAATACAACAAGCAATGTTAAATAGGTATACATAGATTATATTTTAATTACTCTGTAGACAAAAAACAACTCAATAATATTTACGCATTTGAATTATTAACAATAAAATCTCCTGTCGCTTTTCCCAAACGCAATCCCTGCCTATCAACCTGCTTGTGGTCGCCAGATAATAGAGACATACGTTGAATTTTTTCTCTTATAACTAATGTTAAATTAGAGCCAAAATAAAAAGCAGTATTAAGAATTCCTACTTGTATTGGGTATTGTTTTTTTACCAGCGTAAAAATCATTCCTGCAGAGAATTGTGCCCACCAATGATATGCATCGCCCAAGGGATCCCTTACGTCGCTCATGGAAAAATCCGCGGTACTTCTAGCAATAGTCATCATTGTAATAGGATCAGCCTCTGACTCTACCTTAAAAAGAAGTTTTTCACTTAGTCTCGTATCGCATAAACGCGCTACAGCTCGATAAGAAGCATGCGCAAGTAACGCAGCAGCAACGGGATTATTGTCTGTTTGCCTTAATGCAATATCAAATTGATCAACTACTGTTAATTGTCTTCCCATGGTTTGAGCTTGCTCTCTTACCGAATGTAAAAAATCAAAGATCTTCTCAATTGGGAAAAATTCAGATACTGTTTTTTTTCCATGATCATTTGAAAACGCAATAAGCGATGCTGTTAGTCGAGAAATCTTAATCCTCTTACTGTCCCATGGATTTATTAATAAATCGTTTACTGTATATTCTTTTTGCGAAATTACCCTAGTGATTCTCGAAAAAAGTTCATTTTTTATGACTGCCTCTTTAGGATTTTTAAAATAACAAGGCTCTTGTTTCATTTTATCTATATACACTCCAACGCCAGACGATAAATTCTCTGGTTTTGTGGCTGCTCCCAATGCTGCATCACTTAATACTTTTATATCTTCTATAAATGTTGGCAACGATCGCCCTGAATTAGCCTCTTTAGACATTATAGGATAATATCATTTTTTATTCTTAATATCAAAGATAAAGGCTTATTTAAAGAGTGATGATCCTAGAATATTTAATCTAACTTATCAAAAAGCAGGAGTTGGTAGATTTTTTTCATAAATTTAATTAAAGCAACTTTTTCTATTTGCCTTATTCTTTCTGCGCTCAATCGGTATTTCTTGCCAATTTTTTCCAAGATTTTCCCCTTAACCCTTTTTACTAAAATATCTTTTTCTTTTTTATTTAATTTATCCGAACTCTCGATGAGCGATACAAAATATCCAATTGTTTTATTTCCCATTTTAAGAATGGGGCAGGGTTTCAATGTCTTTATGTAATTCTTTAGTTAAATCCGCCGATGCATTTTTAATTTTATCTTCGATATTTTCTATTTTCCCATTTAAAAAATCCCATATTTTTTCGTGATTGTCAACTGAAAGATGCTCGAGAAATATTTTTTTATCTTCCTTTGAAAGTTCAGATAAAATCGCATCCAAAATTACATGGTATAAATTTGAATCGATAAGCGATATCAGATGCTCTCTTTCATCTTTTGATAAATTAATATTGTTTAGCTTAACGATTAATGAATCGATTTCAATAATATGAGTGTAAAACTTTTTTTTCATGATACTTTTTGATTGTAATTTTCAATAGGACCAAGGGGAACTTCGTCTTTTGGATCGTCAATAAAAAAATAAAGAACAGGGCCTCTTTTTACTCCATCTTCACGTTCAAGATAGCTCATGACTTCAGGAGATCCTCCTAAATGTTTTCCTGTCCATTCTGCAGGCCCCGCATCTCCGATAACTGCCACAACCGCTTTTCCATTGTTGGGATTCACTATCAGCATTTTCCTAAATTTAAAAAAGTCTAAAAGTTCTTTGGGATTTTTATCAAATCCGGGCGCTAAAAATGTTTGAACAGCTATATAATATTTTTCTCTTGCTTTATATTTTTCGTTCAACTGCTCGCCAAACGGCACAAAATATCCCCAACCTCCAAGGCCGGGAGCCATGCCGGATGAGGTATATTTTCTTGCGTCTTCATCCATATCAAAATGAACTATCATATTATCACCAGGGAATCTGGCCAGATGCTGTTCTGCTCCAATAATACCATAAGTTCTATTTAATCTTTTACCATTCAGTTGAGCCGCCACCTTAACATTAAAATCTCGAGAAAGGATATTTGCAATTTCCTCCTCTTCTTCTTTTGTTAATAACCGAACTTTATTTGGAACTAATTTTGAAAGATCGGAGATTAAAAATGTATTTTTATCAATGTTTTGCGCCAGCTGTTCTTTAGCCGGCAAAAAATGAGGCGCTGGAAGACTTTGTAAAAGCGGCGCGGTTAAAAGCATTAAACTTCCCAAAGAACCGACAGCCAAATGCTTAGTACGATCAGTTAACCAATTTAAAGAATCTTGATGTTTTGTCCAAAGTTTATTTTGAAGCTCCCTATGACGCGAAACCCACTTTTCTTTTAAGTGTTCAAAATTTGTTTTTTGTGTTTGCGGCATTTCTAACTACAATAATGACAAATTTTAATTAAATAGTCAATTGATGCAAGTCTTTCCGGAGTTTATCTCTTTTTCTTTGTTTTTGATATTTTCTGGTTATTAACCAGATATAGGAGACCAAGGAGAAAAGCCATTCCGACTGCAACGACAAAAACAAATGATTTCAGAGAATTGGTAGACATAATATTATCTTGATAGGCTTTAAAAAGAATAAAAATACTAAAAGCAACTAAAAGAATTAAAAAGGCAATTACAGCTTTAAGAGTTGATTCATGATCTGATTTCTTAAAAGCTTTCATTTATGAAGACCTGATTATCGGGTAATTTCAATAATTGGTTCTATTTCTCCAACTGCTGACACTGTAACTCTGCCATCGCCATTTTTTACTACGCTATAACCCGTAGAATATGTTGTACAATCTGTTATTTCAGTGCCACCACCTGTCTGTGGATCCGATGGTAAAGCTGGAATATAATTAGGTATTAAATCCGCACATATATCTGCGCCCGCATTTGATATTTCTGCAGCTGTAGTTAAGGGTATACCTACTGGCAAAACTCCCTGATTTTCGGCTGAATACTGTCCAATGGCACTTAGTATTTGAGCGATATCACTTTTTCTTTTGGTATCATTTGCCATGCCAAATTGTCTGGCAGGATTAACAGCTATTAAAACTATTGAAAGAAGGATTGCTAAAATTCCGATGACAACAAGAAGTTCAATTAATGTGAAGCCTTTATTTTTTTTACATTCCTTTGGGCAGCTTTTCATGTCTATAAAAACCATAACATGTTAAAAAAGTCTTGTCAAGAGGGCAATTTGAGACTGAAAAATCTTATGTGATTATTGAACAATTGCAGTTGTCGGCTGCAACAAAATTTCTCCTGTCGGACTGGGGTTAATAATCCCCGACGGACTACTGCTCTTTAATGTATCCTCAATATATTCTGTAGGACTGGGTTTGGGAGCTGTGTTTTTAATAGTCTTAGGTCTAGGAGCAGGCCTTGCTAAAACATTGGTAAAAATAAGAACAATTAATACTACTAACGATAATCCAACGACAACGGATAGAACTAATGTTTTTTTACTTTTTTCTTTTTTTTGCGTTTCTTCTTTTACAGCCTTACGCGTTTCCTGTTTGGTTAAAATACTAAACTGTTTAATAAATTCTACTTTATTTAATACGAGATTTAAATCAAGATTACTAGAGAGTTCCGGTATTGTTTCCTGTAAAACCGAGGTCGGAACAACCGCCGTAATAGAAAATCCCAGTCTTTCAAATGCATTTTTAAACGCCTCGCAAAATTCTTTGTTTATAGCAACAATTTTGCATTTTTTACCAATCATTATCTTCTTACTATCTATGTCCTGGAATGGAACCAAATCAATGAATTTTTGTATTTCTTCTTCTAGGTCTTCGAGAACCGCCTCTTGAAAATCTTTTTCAAAAGTAACCATTGTAGAAAGAAGAATAAGCAAATTAGATGCTTCTATTTTATTGGATTGAACAAAAGCGGAAATAAGTGAAAACAACTTTTCTTTATCAAGAACCTCGACATCGCTAACAATTTCCAAAGGGATATCCAAAGATAACATCTGCGAAACATTGCCGCCGTAGAATATAACTCTATTCCCTTCAATATAAAGGACAGCTGTTGATTTTTTAGAAAGCTCCATTTAATAAATCTCCTTCCAAGACGATATGATAAGCATACCATTATTGTATACTATTTCTGCCTGAATTTTACGCAGGATATTATTTTCCACTGCTTGCGAAGTCATAATGATTGGATTACCATGCACAACTTGTATTCCAACATTCCCCTCTGCAAGAGATAACGTTTCACCAGTATAATCAGGATTTCGCAGTAACCGCAAAATCCCATTTTCAATGCCGCTTTCTGCCAAATAATAATTATTTATTCCGTTTTCCATTTTACTTGCTGCTAATGAATTAACAAAAATGATTTCTATTGCCGATGTCACAATAGTTATGCCAACAACTATAAAAACAAGAAGCGTTACCAGCGCTTGTCCCTTTTGATAATTTTTATTAAAATTATGCATTTATCTTAATCCTATTGCAGTTTGAAAAGTTTTACTTTCAGGCCCGGATTTTTTGATTGTTTTACTAGTTAAAGTAAAAGCTACTTTAATGGTGCTCTTCCCTTCTGTTTGCCCAAGTTGCATGAAGCTTAAATTTGATACACTTGTATCATTGCCATTTAATTGATCTGCTCCTAACATCAGATTACCATTGTTTAAGCTATAAACATAATCATCGCTATTTATAGTAATTGTTAAAGTTTGCGACTCGACTCCATAAGAAAGAGGAACCTTAACATCACTTGCTCTCCCAATGTCATAATTTAATCTTGAAAAAAGATATTTGCCGTCTTCCTGAACGCCGGACGTTGCTTCTGTATCAAGCTGTACATCTAAAATTGCCGTAAAAAGCTGAACCAAAACCAAAAGAAGCATCGAAAAAATACCAAGATAAATTAGAAGCTCAATAAGAGTAAACCCCGCACCTACGACTTTACGGCTCACCCCGCTGACTCGCCTCGCTTCGCGGACATTGATTAACTCTTGTTTTAACGAACAGATATTGTGGTGCGGGGTAAATCCTTTTATTTTTTTGATTTTTAACATGGTTATGGCGAATAATTAATAGTTATATCTTCTAATACCGGTGTCTGCGTTGAATCTTGAGTTGACAAATATGCCTTATATTTAAAACAGCGGCCAGGATTCTTATAATTTCCGTTCTCAATCACAGGTATGGCAGATGACGTTGTAAAAAACGTTGTAGAGGTGGCGTCTGGACCAATAAAATTAAAAGTTGCTCCGCTGCAACTGCCGCCAACGGCATCTGCCACTGCGACTTGGAATTTGATATTTGTTTGAGATGGTTTAAGAAAGTTGACTGAAAAGTTATTGAATGCTATCGAATAAGTGGCGTCAAATATCTTTGATTCAAATGTGCCCAGCGGTGATAATCCTCCTCCCGGTCCGCCAGCGATTATTTGAAACTCCTTACTTGCATTATCTGTCAAAATATAAGAATACGCATCTCCGTCGTCTTCAAGAACTGAAGCAATAGCATTTATACTTGTTGCTCCGTTGGGATTTGTTAATCCGCCGCAACGAAATGGAGGAAAGTCAGGAACTTTAGAAAGATTAAGAACCTGATATTGCTCCCCGCCAGATCCAACTATAATAACCATGTTTCCCGACACCGCCACTACTCCTTTGGGATTCATTGTGCCGGTATTGTAAACACCAAGAGGTACTGGCAATGTTGTTATCTTACTGGAAGTATCGAGAATAAAAAAATCATTTTCCGGAGTTGACGCTTGTTTTGTCACTAAATAAACTCTAGTCCCGGTCGGATTAACAAAAAGGTCTGTTGCTTGTCGATCGTTAACATGCGCCGAAGAAACTTTTAAAATATTTAATGGATCGCTGATGTCATATATTGCCAACTGCTCCGTGGTGCTTGCTATGACTACATAAGCGTAATTTCCAATAACTATAACTCTTTTACCTGTTCCCGCGAGATCAATATGACCAAGCTCATTCCGAGATCCTGTTCTTTCTGAAAGATCAAACGTATAAAGCCTATTGCCAACCGTAACAAAACCAATATCTTTTCCAAGAATGCTGTTATACGCCACAAAAACGCTAACGCCGCTTCCGCCTCCTGAACTGGCAAAAGTACCAACTTGGGCATAAGGTTTACTTGAAATCTCAATAATATCCACTGTTAATTTTGGGTGGTCTGATGTTAAATATGCATAAGAACTGTCTGTATAAATTCCATAAGTTTTATAGTTATTATAAGATGCATCATTTACAGCCACAGGCGGCGAAGAATTACTTATTGCCATACTGTCCATAGAATTACCCGAAGCATTTCCTCCAGTTGTCGTATAAGCATGTCCTTGAACAGCGCTAATGGCTGTTGTTATACCCTGTCCAGGCAAGTCAAGCGGGTTAATCGAAAGATTGGGAGAACACCAATTTCCACTTCCGCCTGTGCCCAAAATTACTTCGCCTCCCCACATATTCGCAATAGTTACTCCATCTTTTATCCCAGAATTAAAATCGTCTTCTGTAGTTTCGGTATAAGTTATATTTGTATGGCGAGTAATATAAACCACCGAAGAAACAGTAGTTGCTAAGGGCGTATTCCAAGAAACATTAACTTGGACTTTTTTTGTTGAAGGGTCAATAATACCGCCGGTTAAAACAATCACACCGGATAAGTCCCTGTAAGCATCGCTAATAACTATCTGCCGAGTAAAATTATCAATTGTTTCCGAACCAGCAGAAAGAAACCAAGTTGTCCCCAAAGCTTCCGCATGAAAAGTTCCGTTAACCGCAAAATTGTTCCAATCTTTGTCGCGAACAATACGCACTGCTTCTTGAGCTTCTTTCACAAGCAGAGTTGCTCTTGTTCTTTGATCCTGCTGCGGTCTTCCTTCTTTTGAAGCCATAAAACTTGTAAAAAGAGCTGGTAAAAGGAGCGAGGCAACACCAATCGCCACTAAAAGTTCTATTAGCGACTGCCCTTTTCTCGATTTAAAAATTGCAATCATCAAGCAATGCATTTAATTTTAATTTACTCCTGAAATTACACCATATTTATTAAAAGTTAATGTTTTTTGCTCATTGTCTTGAATGTTTTTCAGTGTTAATGTATTTTGACCGCTTATAAAACCTGCTATTTCCCCGCTTCCTTTATTAAAAACAATCGTCTCTCCAGGCAAAGACGTAGAGCTAAATTCTAAATTTTGATCAAGATATATTATAAAATTCGTCGGATCATTAGCGTTATACGATGAGCCATGAAAAAGAATATATCTGTTTGCTTCAAAACGAACACCATAATCGTCTGATTGGGACCTTCCTTCTGTATCGCCAATCATAGCTTTTAATTGCTGCTCTCTAACATCCGCCACGAATTTTAAAAACTGACCATTTAACGAGGATGAATATTGCGCCCGTAACAAATTGAAAGTTATCAAGCCAAATATAATAGCTGTGACTCCAAAAACTACTATTAATTCTACCACGCTGAATCCCTTTTTATTGAATTTAAAACTTTCCATTGTGGATTATCTCGCACCGACTTGCCCAATTAAACCATATATTGGAGCAATTATCGAAATCATCATTGCCCCAACCAAAATTCCGACAATTACAAGCATTACCGGTTCCAAAACAACCGTAAGTGTTTTTAAAGTACTTGAAACTTCATTGTCAAGATATTCCGCTATGTCCTGCATTGATTTTTCTAAAGTTCCTGTTTTTTCTCCGGCCTCAATAATTTTTATCATGATGCTGGAAAAAACATCTTTTCTTTCTTTAAAACCTTCCGACATTGGTCTTCCTGATAAAACTGTTTCTTTTGCATGAGCTATCGCCTTGGAAACATCTGACTTCAAAACAACATCTTGAGCCAATTCTAAAGCGCTATTTATTGTAATACCTGAAGCCAAAAGAAGATAAAGGCTTCTAGAAAACCGCGTCAAATCAATTTCTTTAATAAGTTTTTCAACTAAAGGCAGGGAAAAAACAATATTGTAAACAAGACGTTTTTGCGCTCGATACAAAAGAATAAACCCAAAAACTACTCCTACTGTTGCAAGAATAATTGGAATAGTTTGATGAAGAAGAGCATCTGAGGCAAAAATAAGAATTTTTGTCGGAAGAGGTAATGAGATTTTTAATTTTAAGAAAACCGACGAGATTCTAGGAATAACGACAACCAACATTAATAGCATTATTCCTGCAAAAACAATAAAAACCAAAACCGGATAAATAAGAGCGCCTTTTACCCTGCCTATAAATTCAATATCTTTTGTAATCTGCTGTTTTAAATCTTTTAAGGTAATATCAAGTGTTCCGGCCTCCTCCGAAGCCTTAATAATGTTTATCATAACCTTATCAAAAACATTTGGAAAATTAGAAAACGATGAATAAAGATGTTTGCCTTCGGCAAGATCATCTTGCACTGCTTCTAAAATTTTTTTTGTATTTCCTTTTGAACCTTCCATAAGAGATTGAACTGTTTCAAGAATAGGAATTCCGGCGTTAAGCATTGTAGCCATATTGCTTATTAAATTAAGTTTCTCGCTATTTGAAATGGAAATATTTTGATTATTCATAACGACTCTACTTTTGTAACTCTTAGAATTTCTTCAATTGTTGTAACTCCTCTAGCAACTTTATCCAAACCATCATCTAACATAGTTGTCATTCCTTCATTAATTGCTTCTTTGGCAAGGATGTCGGAATCGTTTTTTTCGGTAATTAACTTTCTTATTTTTTCCGATGTTTCAATAATTTCAAAGATACCAAGTCTTCCGACATATCCTGTAAAATGACAGATCTTACAACCTTTTCCATGACAGGCTTTAATCGTTTCGCTTTCTCCAAAGTGTTTTTTAAAATCACTTTCTGAAAGATTTTTAAGAATTTCGTTTCTATCAAGTGTTATCTCTTCTTTACAAGAGTCGCAAATTTTTCTAATTAATCTCTGTGCGACAATAACAGTAATTGTCGAGGCAACCAAAAAAGGCTCGACTTTCATATCAATAAGTCGAGGCAGGGCTGTTGCGGCATTGTTGGTATGAAGCGTTGAAACTACTAAATGTCCCGTCAATGCGGCATTAACGGCAATACCGGCAGTTTCCGTATCCCTTATTTCTCCGACAAAAACAACATTAGGATCTTGTCTTAGAATAGAACGAAGACCATTGGCAAAAGTCAAGTTTGTCTTAACATTCACCTGAATTTGATTAACACCTTTTATTCTGTATTCAACCGGATCCTCTATGGTTGTAATATTTTTTTCTCGGGTGTTTAAGATTTTTAAAATTGCATAAATAGAAGTTGTCTTTCCCGAACCTGTAGGACCGGTTGATAAAATCATGCCGTATGATTTATTGATGGCTGAGTTAACTTTTTGAAGATCCTTTTGGTTCATGCCAAGATCGAGAAGCGAAAACTCCCGAGAATGAGAAGATAAAAGGCGCAATACAACCTTCTCGCCGTCTGCAATTGGAACTACCGAAACTCTCAAATCAAGATTGTCATTATCAATTGCCATCCGCATTTTACCGTCTTGAGCGCTTAAATGCTCATCTGTTCTAAGCCTCGATAAAACTTTGATTCTTGTTACAATTCTGTCATGAAGCACCTTCTCTACCGTCAAAACATCATGTAAAATTCCATCTATTCTAAACCTGATTAAAGAATCTTTTTCTTGCGGCTCAATATGAATATCCGAGGCTTTATCATGATAGGCATAGGTTATTAAAAGATCGACTATTTTTATAATTGGCGCGTCATCCAAAACGCTATTAACGTTGCCTATTTCTTCTAATAATAATTCATCAAAAGTCTTTTGCAAATCTTTACGGTAAAATTGCAAAGTGTTTTCGATATCTTTTTCTGTCGCAAAATAAGGAATAATTTTTTGCCCTGTTTTTTTAGAAATCACAGTAAGGATTTCCGAATTTGAAGGATCATCCATGGCAAGCTTTACCCCATCGTTATCCCTGGCAAAAGCAATAACTTTGTATTTTCGGGCAATTCTTTCCGGAACAATATTAAAAATATTGTCAGGAATTGTGATTTTGGAAAGCGTGACAAAAGGGCATTTCAAATAGTTTGCAACCAAGAGTCCTAATTTTTCATCGCTAATAAGATCTTTTTCTATTATCGCCTCCCGTAAAGAGGCTCTGGAATTTTTGGCAACTACAATCAGTTCATCAAGTGTTTTTTGGTCTACAATTCCACTTTGAATCAATAACGCCTTAAGCGAATCATCGGGCAGGATCATATATTAATATAGTACCATATTTGTTTGAAAATAAAAGTCAATTATTAATTGTTTTTATATACTATATATAGTAGCAACAAAAAACCAGCTGATTAAAATTAGGGATATTAACGTTTAGCTTGCCCTAAAAGCCTTTTAGAGGACTGTCTTTATAGGCCAATAATAATTTTTTAGCTCTGCTTATAAATTCTTAAAAAAATGGTAGCCGTAGTTTTTATAACCTAGTGATTCGTAAAGTTTATGCCCCAATGTATGTTTATATTGAGACTCTATATATAAACGATAGCAATTTAATTTTTTTGCTTGTTTTTCAACTTCGCTCATTAATCGCTTGCCAATACCCTTCCCTCTATAGTTTGTGTCCACATACATTTCGTCAAGTTCTGCTATTGGCCTTTTATAACGTGTAACATTTCTTATGGAAAATGTCGCAAAGCCTACTAAATTATTCTTATCTTGGGCAACAAAGATAAAATTCGATCGGCTTCTTAAAACTTTATGAAAAGAGTCATTATCTTTTTTTGAATATCTGTCTTCTCCAACGAAATCATTATAAAGTTTTACTATTTGCTGATAATCCGTATCTTTTGCAGTTCTAATAATTATCATAATAATAGAGAACAGTCTTTATATGGATTTCTCTTATAATTTATTTAGCTGTTGAAATAACTTTAATCTGGCAAAGTTCTCTAAAGCCTACAACTCCGTGCTCTCGTCCCATTCCGGAATTTTTATAACCGCCAAATGGATTACAGGATGATAACCATCTATTTGTTCCATTTATTTCAATACTGCCCGCGTCTATTCTCGATGCCACTCTTTGTGCTCTTATCATATCTTTTGAAAATACTTTACTCCCTAATCCATAAATTGTGTCATTGGCAAGCTCTACCGCTTCTTGTTCTGTTTGAAATGTAAGCAATGAAAGTACCGGTCCAAACACCTCTTCTTTCCATACGCGCATATTTCTTTTAATATTTCCTAAAACTGTTGGCGGACAAAATGCGCCTTTTAAATTATTTGGTGCGGGTAACTGAATAAGTATTTTTGCTCCTTTAGACATCGCATCATCAACTTGTCCTTTTAAAAGATCAAGCTGTCTTTTTGCCACTAAACTTCCTATATCTGTCTTTTCATCGCTAGGATCACCGACTTTTTTTGATTCGATGAGTTTCTTTAATTGCGAAATTATCTTATCTGCAACTGACTCATGTACAATCAGTCTTTTAACGGAATTGCAAACTTGACCGCAATTCTGAAAGCGGCTTGCATAAACTGCTTCTGCGGCTTTAACAATATCAGCATCTTGAAAAACTACACAAGGGCTTGAACCTCCCATTTCTAAAACAACTTTAATAAATTTATCAGCCGCGGTCTTATATAATAATCTCCCTACTTTTGTACTGCCGGTAAACCAAATGAGATTTATATTATCTTCTGATAATCGTCTTCCTACCTCACCTGCCCCATAAATTTCTTCAAAAACGCCTTTTGGCAATTTATGGTTAAGAAATACTTTTTCCATAAATTTTCCAACAAGCGGAGATTCTTCGGAAACTTTAAAAACCACCACATTTCCTGCTAATAAGTTTGGGACAATACCCCATATTGCCATACCAAAAGGAAAATTCCACGGAGTAATAACCCCTGCTACGCCAAAAGGTTCATATACAATTTTATGAATTGAATCTTTGTCTTCATACGTTACCTCATCCGCCAAAGCAGATTCAGCGTTATTTAAAAACCATTCAAAATTTGTTATTTTACTTTCAACTTCCCCACGGCTTTGTACAATTGGTTTACCGGTTTCTTTTGTAATTAACTGCGCTAATTCTTCACCGCGTTTAACAAACTCTTGGCAAATAGGACGAAGTAAATTAATACGTTTTTTGACGCCCAATTCTTTCCATATTAGCTTTACTCCGTTGGCTTTTTTAACTTTTTCTGCTATTTCGGCAGTGGTAGAAATTGCAACTTCTCCAACAATTGAATAATTGTCTGCTGGATTAGTGGATACAAGTTTATTCATGCCAATATTATAACATAGGTAAATAAAATTTTAACTAACGAGGGCAACAGTCCTTATAGGGATAGCAAAATCAACCCAATTGCGGATAGTGGCTCATTCGACTGCGCTCAGAGTCATTATCTAATTTGGGGATAATGACATTTTTTCCACTTTTTCTTACTTCCGCACCAACAAGGATCGTTGCGGCCCAATTTTCTGCTCTGTGCATCCGAATTCCTACTTTCCGAATTCCCATTCGACATGTGGGAAGCTGATTTTTTTACATCCGTTTTAATCGACGGTTGTTGTGGCGCAACTTGTACTGAAATTTTATAAATTCTGTGGACGATCTGGTCATCAATTGCCGACATTAATTGTTCGAACATTGTAAAAGCTTCATTTTTATATTCTACCAATGGATCGCGTTGACCATAGCCCCGAAGTCCGATTCCCTGACGAAGATTTTCTATAGCATCTAAGTGATCCATCCATAAATTATCAATAACCGAAAGCATCACAAACCGCTCAATTTGTCTTGTTAAATCGCTACCCATTTGCTCTTCTCTTTTTTGATAAATATCCAAAGAAACTTTTGAAAGAAAATTTATTTTTTCATCCGTTTCTAATAACTGCTCAAGTTGTTTTGCAAGTTGTTTTTGCGATAATTCGTCAAATGGAATAATGGTTGAAAATTCTTCAACAATTTTTTCGTCAGGTAATTTATCTACCTCATAATTTTGTACGCTATTAACATTAACAATTGCCGAAATAATATTGTTAATTTTATTAAATATTTCCTCTTTTAGTGAATTTTGCTCTGATGCTTTTTCGTCCAAAGGACGATCAGCCCTTGGCTGAGATACCTCTAGTACTTTTCTTCTTGCTTTGTAAATTATTTCTCTTTGTTTGTTTAAGACATCGTCATATTGAACTAAATGCTTTCTAATGTCAAAATTAAATCCCTCGACTTTAATTTGCGCCTGTTCTATCGCTCTTGACACAACCGGATGTTGTAAGGGTACGTCTTCTGGCATATTAAATCTTGTCATTAAACCGGCAATTCTGTCTCCGCCAAAAAGTCTCATAATCTCATCGTCTAACCCAACAAAAAATCTTGAAACTCCGGGATCTCCCTGACGGCCGGAGCGGCCCCTTAACTGATTATCAATTCTTCTCGACTCATGACGCTCTGTTCCAATAACATAAAGTCCTCCTAAATCCACAACCTCCTTGTGTTTTTTTTCCCATTGTTCCCACTCCTTTGTTCCTCTTTTTTCCCTGCCATCCTCAAATTTTGGACTATCACCGCCCAAAATAATATCAACACCACGACCTGCCATATTAGTTGCAACTGTGACTGCTCCCTTAACGCCTGCCATCGCCAAAATTTCTGCTTCTCTTTCGTGATTTTTAGCATTCAAAACCTCATGTTTTATTCCACGTCTTCGTAACAACTCGGAAATAATTTCATTTTTATCAATAGCTGTTGTTCCAACTAATATTGGTTGTCCAATTTTATGCGCTTCTTCTATTTCGAGAGCCACTGCAGATAATTTTGCCCGTCCTGTTTTATAAACCGCGTCGGAATTATCAACTCTTATCATTTTTTTATTAGTCGGAACAACAACAACATTAAGTTTATAAATTCTATGAAATTCCTCCGCTTCTGTAAGTGCAGTTCCGGTCATTCCCGCCAGTTTCTCATACATTCTAAAATAATTTTGTAAAGAAACCGTTGCTAAAGTTTTTGATTCCCGTTGTATCGGTACTCCTTCTTTTGCTTCTATTGCTTGATGAAGTCCTTCAGAAAGTCTTCGTCCTATCATCAAACGACCGGTAAATTCATCGACTAAAATTACCTGATTATCTTTGACAATGTAATCTTTTTCTTTTTGGAAAAGAGTTCTTGCTTTTAGCGCTGCTTCTAAATGATAAACCGTATCAAAGTCTCTTTCATAAATGTTGGTAACACCATACATTTTTTCAATTTTTGCAATCCCATGATCGGTTAAATGAGCTGTCCGTAATTTTTCATCAACTTTGTAATCAATACTTGACGTTAACTTATCAACTAATTTTGAATATTCATAATATTTTTCCGATGGTTCGCTTTGCGGCGCGGAAATAATATGGGGAGTCCTTGCTTCATCAATCAAAACCGAATCAACTTCATCAACTATGGCAAAATTATGTCCTGTTTGAACAACCTCGGGAATACTTTGAGCCATATTATCTCTTAGATAATCAAAGCCAAATTCCGAATTAATGCCATAAATAACATTTGCCTGATAAGCTTCTTTTCTTGTAATTGGTCTTAAATGAACTAGTCTAAAATCTGTTGTATCTTTATTGTGGAACGACGGATCAAAAATAAAAGATTGATCGGAAATAATTGAAGAAACAGAAATTCCCAAAAGATTAAAAATAGACCCCATCCAACCGCAATCTCGTCTTGCCAAATAATCGTTAACTGTCACCAAATGAACACTTTTGCCAGTTAAGCTGTTAAGATATAATGCTGGAACTGCCGACAAGGTTTTTCCTTCTCCTGTTTTTTGTTCTGCAATTTTTCCCTGCGAAAGAACAATCGCCGCCATTAGCTGTACATCAAAATGTCTTTGACCCAAAGTTCGTCTGGCCGCTTCTCTTACAAGTGCAAAAGTCTCCGGGAGTATTAAGTCTAAAGATTCTCCGTTTTCAATTCTTTTACGAAAATCTTCTGTTTTTTTTAGAAAATCTTTTTCTTTTAATTTTAAAGTTTCTTTCTCAAAAGAATTTATTTCTAAAACAATGGGTTTTAATTTATTTATTTCTTTTTCGTTATTACTAAATATTTTATTTAAAAAAGAAAACATGATGTTTATATTTTACCATAATTGAGTTTTAAAAAATCCCCCCGATGTTAATTCGGGGGGATACCAATTGATCAATTGGTAACAATTAATCCGTTGTTAACGGAATTACCAATTTATCTCTTCTTCTTTTTTTTCTTTGCCATGGTATAAATCACCTCCTCCCGTCTCCGCTCTTTTTAGCAGATCCGAGAGTTATTCTCGGGCAGCTTTAGCAGAATTAATTTAATGTTGTAATAATTTTTATATTTTGTCAAGATTTTTTCTTTGCTTCAAAACTAGTCGTTTAGATTGACAGCTGGGCAAAAATCACAGAGGCTATTTTTTCATTTTTTATTATAATTTTATTACAAAAATTAAAAATTTAAAATTGAAAATTAAAAATTAAATGAAGAATTTATTTTTTGATGTTGATTTCTGAAAATCCTGTATATTTTTGCAGAACTTCAGGAATTAAAACACTTCCATCTTTCTGTTGATAATTTTCTAAAATTGCAATAATTGTTCTTGATGTTGCAATTGCTGTTCCATTTATCATATGAATAAACCCTGTCGTTCCATTTTTCTGTTTAAAACGTATATTTAAATTTCTCGCCTGATAATCTGTACAATTTGAAGTTGAAGTTATCTCTCCATATTCTTTACGTCCCGGCATCCATGCTTCAACGTCAAATTTTCTTGCCGCCATTGCCCCTAAATCACCGCTGCACATTTCCACAACTCTATATGGAATTTCTAAATTTTGATAAATTTTTTCTTCTAAAGATAAAAGCCATTGATGCATCTTTTCCGAATCTTGCGGAAGACAATAAATAAATATTTCTGCTTTTGTAAATTGATGAACGCGAAATAAACCTCGAGAATATTTTCCATAAGCCCCTGCTTCTTTACGAAAACAGTGAGAATATCCAACATATTTTAATGGCAATTTATCTTCTGGAATAACTTCATCTGCATGTTTACCAGCTAAAGCAACTTCTGCAGTTGCAATAAGTCCTAAGTCCTCATCTTTTATTTCATAGATTTGTGCTTCATTCCCTTTTGGGAGATAACCAGTACCAAGATAATATCTTGACTTTGCTAAATCAGGAGTGATAACCGGAATAAAACCTTCTTGACGCAATAAATCAAAAGCGTATTGAATTAATGCCAGCTCTAAAATCGCTCCTTCATTATAAAGAAAATAAAATTGCGACCCTGAAACTTTAGCTCCGGTTTCAAAATCAAACAGATTAAGAAGCGCTCCTAATTCTACATGATCTTTTTGTTGGAAATCATTTTTTTTTATCTCTCCCCATTTTCTTAATTCAACATTTTCTTTTTCATTTTTTCCAACCGGAACGCTGGACAAAGGCAAATTTGGAATTTTTAACATCCATTCTTTTAATTCTTCCTCAACCGCTTTTAATGCATTTTCTTCTTTTTCCAGCTTATCTTTTAACTCTTTTCCTTTTTCAATATTTTTCTCTTTAGCAAATTTATTTCTTTCTTCTCTTAATTTTTGGACAGATAATGAAAGTTCATGATATTTTTTATCAATTTCTAAAATGTGATTGACGTCAATATCAATATTCTTACTCTTTGCAGCTTTCTGAACAACTTGCGGATTTTCTCTTAGTAACTTTACGTCTATCATATTAAATAATTTTTAATTTGAAATTTTAAATCAAATCTGAATGTTTAAAAATTTAAATTTTGAAAATTTATTAAAAATTAGAAATTGAAAATTTTAAATTTAAGAAATTAATTCTTTTTTAATTGTTGGAATTAATTTCTTTATTGCCTTATACCTATGATTGTATAACTTTTGTTCTTCCTGCGTCAATTCGCTTTCGTGATAATATTTTTTAATTTTTGGAAGATAAAAAAACGAACGAAAAGGATAACCTTTAACGTGTTTTAATAACGGTTCTTTAGCAATAATTCCCTCAATCTCACCATTGATCGACCAAACTTCGCCATTTGGCAGCGCAAACGTCACCACATCTTTAAAAAATGCTTTTCTGTTATTATCCGGTAACTCTTTTGAAATTTTAGAAAGTTGAGAAAGAATTTCTTGGTCTGTCATCTCATATCCTTGCCATCTTCTGGTTTTAACTCCCAACTGACCTTTTAGGGCTTCTATTTCTATTCCTCCGTCATCGGCAATGGTTGGCAAATTAGAAAGCTTGGCAAAAAATTTTGCTTTTTTTTGCGAGTTTTCTTTATAAGTTTTTCCGTCTTCTTGGATATCCTCTGTAATATTTAAATCGAAAAGTGAAACGATATCAAATGGCAAGTCCGAAAGAAAATTTTTAAATTCTCCCAGTTTCCCCTCATTTCTTGTCGCAATAAGAAGTTTTAGCATTTATGCAGTTTCTACTCCAAATAAATCAATTTTTCCGCCGCAATATTTAATAATAATATTACACGCTTCTTGTAAGACTTTTTCTACCATAAAAGGTGCAATATCATAAACTCCATCAACATTTATATATAAATTTTTTGTTTTTACCTCTACTGCAGTTCTTTTTGCATCGCGATAGTTAAAATCCATATTATATCCGCCAATTTTATCAAAATATGCAATTTCTGTTTCTCTATATACTGTTGGTTTTGCGTCTCCTAAAAGTAAAATTTCTTCATCGTTTTTTGCAAATCTTAAAACGGTTGGAAATTCTATTTTATCGAGATCAAATGCGCCAACCGAAATATGATGCTTCATTACAATTAAATTGTATGCATCTACGCAAGTATTGATATTATATAAACCCTTATTTAATGCAACTCTTCGCAAAAGCGCCTCGGGGCTTGGACGCCTTGAATGCCAATCAACTTTCATTTCTTTATATAATCTTCTGTAACTTATAATCTCCGGATATTGACCAAGTTTCTCTGTTGTTAATCCATTAAGCGAAGAAAGCAATTCTTCTTTTTCTTTTTCCAAACCCTCATTTGATTTTTCAATACTGACGCCTTTTATAATTGCTATACCAATTGAAATCGAAGGAAACCTATTTTTTAGCTCTTTACTAATTGAAAAGACCTTTAGATTATTAAATATTTTCAACGAATCTTTTTTCTCATCACTACTTAAATGATATATATCATTTAAGTAAATATCCTTGAATCTTTTTTGGACGAATTTTTTATCCAGAGATAAAATTAACCAGCCAGCTTTAGGACCGTGATCTTTACCGATTAATGAAAGATAAATTGCAGAGAATGCTTCTTTTGAAGAAACTTCTAATTCCTTTGCTAATTCATAAAGATTTTTTTGAAAATCTTGGGCGGTCCATTTTTTATCAAGTTCCAATGAAACTTTTTCCAAAAACTTTTTTTGTTTATCGGATAAACTCTTTGCAGTTTTGGGTATAGTTTTACTGACAGAAAATTTTTCCGATTCCGGAGCAAATTTTTCAACCCAAATTCTTGCATATTTTGCCCATTCTTGGAGTCCTTTTTTTTTAATCACGTCTTCCATATTCGGCATCTGTATCCATTGGGCAAGAACTGAAAAACGAATTTTTGGCGGTTTTTTAAACTTGTCTATTTGGGATAATTCAAAAGTCCTTGCCAAATCATTATCGCCCTTATTAAAATATGCCTCTGCAGCTTTTTGATATTCATCTAATAAATTTGGAATTGCTAATGTACCAACCGGATTGAATTCTATCGCTTTTTTATAATCAGTTTTCGCAAATAAAAATCTTGCAATTTCTGGCGGTAAAAGATCAGTTAATTCTCTAGCTTTTAAACCCAAACCTTTTGAAGTACCCATTTTTTTACCGCCAATAAGAAAAAATTCATAAGGAAGATTAAAAGGATTTGGATAATTAAAAATTTCTTTGCATAATTCTTTTGCAATATCTCTTGAACCGCCGGCCGATGAATGATCTTTTCCTGCACCCTCAATTGTCACTCCCAATACCTTCCAATGCGCCGGCCAATCAACTTTCCAAGGTAATTTTCCATTCCCGTCAAACGGACTAATTTTCCCCGAGTATCCGCATCCTTTTGCCCATTTAACCATTTCCGGTTCACAAATATAGGAAACTTCCCTGCCGTCCCATTTGTAAACGCGAGTTGTGCCAATTTTTCCGCAATGCTGGCAAATGACTTGCAAAGGAAGCCATCCTTTTTCTTTTTTCTTGCTTCCCGAAACTTTTTGATAAATATCTTGAATTTTATCTGCATTATCTAAAGCAATTCTTACAACCTCATTGAATTTACCTTGATGATACATATCCCACGATGATAAAAATTGCGCTGAAACTCCTAAATCTCTTAAAACTTTTTGGAAATCTTTGGCAAAATAATCGGCAAAACTTGAATAGCCTTTTTCGGGAGATGGAGCACTGCGAAGAGGAATACCAAGATATTTCTCGAAACTTGATAAGTCTTGCGGCAATCCATCAATAGGATCAAAATCATTAAAAATGTATGTCCATTTAACCTCTTTTCCGGCATCTTTAATAGACCTAAATAATATGTCATGAATCAGAGGCCCTCGCAACGAACCGACTGTTGCATAACCCGATGGAGTAAACATATCATCTACCCAATAATGTTTATGATTTCCAGATGAAATTATTTCTTTGGTAACTTTATCCGCCCAAAACATATACTCGAATTGATTATAATACATTTTATCTTTTTGAGGAACTAAAAGATTTTACTTTACTTCAACAACCGTGTAGACGATTTCGCCGGCTGGGGCTTCGACTTTAACTTTTTCTCCAACTCCTTTTCCCATTAATGCTTTACCAAGAGGTGATTCGTGAGAAATTTTTTTCTCCATTGGATCTGCTTCCCATTCTCCAACAACCATAAAGATTTCTTTTTTACCGTTAACATGAAGTGTTACTTGCGAACCGAGTTTTACAATCCCTTTGCCATTTCCTTTAGAACTTCCGTGAATTAAACTTACCTGTTTTAGAAGCTCTTCTAATTCATCAATCCTGCCATCTATAAACGAGAGCTCTTCCCTTGCTGCGACATATTCCGCGTTTTCAGATAAATCTCCTAAATTTCTAGCTTGAGAAACTCTCGAAAGGACATCCGGTCTTTTTACGTTGGCCAGCTCATCATGCTCTTTTTTGAGTTCGGCCAACCCTTCTTTTGTTAGATAAATTTTTTTGTCGTTCATATGTTTCCAAAAAAAACCCTCATTTAATACTGAGGGGAACAATTACTTAGCAGGGAGATATTATCAATAAACTCGCCTTCTTGTCAATGACCTCTAGTAAGACGGTCCAATCTCTTTTTGTAAGCAGATAAAACCTTATCTTTATAATCTAAAGGGTGAAAAGCTAGCAAATGGTCGGAAATAATTTCTTTTGTTCGATGTTTTTTTATCGAACGGAGTTGTATTTTTTTTGCAAGTGCCTCAAACGCCCAAAAACGCAGAACCGGACATTCCGCATGATTCCGCGCAGCAATCTGCGTAGTTCCACGCTCAAGCGCATTTGGCAGAAATTTTCTAACCCATGAATTTACAGCAACGAATTTTTGATAAGTATTGCCCCGATTAAATACCGGCATGAGCTGGGCAAGTTCATGTGCACCGTATAAATTCTGCATTTCTTTTGGAAGCAAAATAGCGTCTTCATCAATTAAAAAATTTAAACAAAATTTATCTTTAATATCTTTATCATTTCTTCCCCTATGCTTTCCTAAAATCTTTAAAAAAATAATAAGCAATAACCTTGTCAGCCATAAAGTATGTTTCTTTGCAATAATAAATAAATCAATATCATCATCCTTTTGCGAATTCTTCATCGATAGGGCACCGCTAATGCCAATAACCTGAACCGTTGGAATATAAGAAAGACGAGAAATTATTTTTTTCGCTAAGCGGAATTTTTCATTGCTTTCTTTTTCCTTTTTTAATCGTTTACTGACAATGTCTCCTCGATTTCGTAAGCAGTAGAACCCGTCCTTCTTGACAATAAAATGAGTAAGATTGGAGAGTTCCATTTCTAGCCTTACACTTAACCTTACACCCTTGGGGTGGAAAACTAGATTTTCCGATGAATCATTTATTAAAAATCGCCAAATCTCATCTTTTGTCAGGGGATAATCAAAAACATCCGAATAACTAATGGTTTTTAAAATTGCTTTCTTTATCTGCGAGGTACTTTCAATCATCGAGGTCTATTATACTATTGTAATTTGTATTGACCAAGTATTTGATCTACTCCTTTTGTCAGAGTATCAACAGCACTTTGGGCAGAGGTATTGGCAAGCATAGATCTTACAGCATTTCCAATATAGGCGTTCATTTGAGCATTTAAACCGTCATCAAAAGTATCGCTTGCAAAAAATGACGACGAGGCATCGTTTGCCTGACTGACAAAAGGGAAAACTAAAGGATTATCTTTTAAGCTATCTGCTAAATCAACTCTTGCATAGGGTTCGCCAAAGAATCTTGTCTTTGCAACTTCCGAAAATAATTTTTGCGCAGTTTCTTTTTGCGATAAATATTTTATAAAAACCAATGCTTCTTTTTGATGTTTACTTTTAGCGCTAACCCCTTCTGCCCAATAACTTGCAATCGTTGTATTTCTGTCCGGAAGATGAGGAACCGGATAAATGGCAAACTTTAAATCGGGATTCAGCGCCTTAATTGTAAACACATCCCAAGAATAACCAAAATACATCGAGAGATTTCCTTTCGCAAAAGCAAGAATTGACGAATCAAGATTATTATCCCAAACTTTTCCCTCGTCCTTGGCAAAGCTGGTATAAAAAGTTAACGCGTCAATTGCATTTTGAGATGTTTTGGAAAAATTTTCTAAATCTGTTCCATTTTGGATTAAAAGAAGAGAAATAATATCCGGAGCATGAGTAATATTATCGAACGTCCCCATTGCCGCACCCGAATTCTTTATCTTACCATTTTCATCAACAACTGTTAACGACCGGCTAACTCTTGAAAAATCATCCCAGGTTTTTGGGATATCAACGCCTGCCGCCTTAAAACTATCTGTATTTACAAATAGAGCTAAAGTATCGATGCCTAAAGGAATTCCGTAAATGGCCCCATTTTTTACAAGATCTTTTTGAATAACCGGGTAAAACCATTTTTGAAAATCTTCTTTTTTAATTGTGTCCGAAGAAAGCGGAACTAGTATTTCTGCAAACATTGGCAGCCAAGAATTATGAAAACGAAAAATATCCGGTCCATCACCATTGCCAATTCTTGTGGTAAGACGCTCTCTGTATTGCTTTATATCTTGCTTTGTATAGTCAATTTTTATATTCGGATTTTGTTTTTCAAAGTCGGCAATCAAAGGATCTATGACCTGCTTATCTTCCCATAATCCCCAATACAAAAGGGTGACTTTTTGATTCTTATTTTGTAGAAATTTTGGAGCAACAAAATTAAAAATCAAAAAGCCGATTATAAACAAAAAAATCGCGCCGATAAGTATTTTTAGAATTTTTCCAAAAAAGGAAGAAGATTCGTAATCCGGCGGCGATTCAAAAGGAAGAATAGGCGCAGTTTCTTTTTGAACAGGCTGTGGAGCTATATCTTTTGACAAAGAACTAATATCTTTTTTACCTTGAAAAACCGTATTCTCGTCTATAGACATGAGTATAGTATAATACTAGATGCAAACGTTGGCAAATGAAAAAAAACTCATTTTCAAAATTCATTGACCATGAAAAAAAAGAACTAATTTTATTAGTTTCAAAAAGTTTTTTCTGGTTTTTGGTTGGAATATTCTTAGGCCTATTCTTCTTAATAAGCTTTGTTTTTTTAATCTTCCAAAAAATGTATTCTGATGTCGTTTATCCCGGAGTTATGGTAAACAATATTCTGCTTGAAGGAAAAACGCAGGATCAGGTAAAAAAGTTTTTTGTTGAAAAAAATAAAAATATTAGCAATACAAAATTCATTTTTATAAACCAGGAAGATATTGCCACTATTTCTGCTAAAGAACTGGAATTTAGCTATAATGAAGATCTTTTAGCAAAACAGGCCTACAGCATTGGAAGATCTAACAGCCCACTTTCAAATATCAGTCTTCTTTTCCAAGCATATGTAACAGGAATTAATCTGGCTCCATCGTATCATTACTCCGAAGACAAACTACAAAAAATACTTCTTCCTATGACTGAAAAAATAAATACGCCTGCGATAGACGCGCTTTTCAATTTTGAGAATAGAAAAGTTATAGCGTTTAAACCTTCATCTGATGGACAAGAAGTTGATATGAAAGAATTAGAAAACAAGCTTAACTCCAAGCTGGTAGAAGTTATTAGTTCTAAAAAACCACTGACAATCAACATTGTAATTCCCATCAAAATTCTTAAGCCAAAAATTACAACCGATAAAGCAAATAATTTAGGAGTAGAAGAATTAATCAGTCAAGGCACATCACTTTTTTATCACTCTATCCCAAACAGAATTTACAATATAACTCTTGCCTCGGAAAGACTTAATGGAATTTTAGTTGCGCCGCAAGAAATCTTTTCTTTTAATCAAGCTCTAGGAGATGTTTCGGCCTTCACTGGCTATCAACAAGCATACGTGATTCAAAATGGAAAAACAGTTCTTGGAGACGGAGGAGGAGTTTGCCAAGTTTCAACCACGCTTTTTAGAGCTGTTTTAAATGCGGGACTACCTGTTATTGAAAGACGCGCTCATGCTTATAGAGTCGGCTATTATGAACAAGATTCCGATCCTGGTCTTGATGCAACTGTTTATAGCCCAAGTCCTGACTTAAAATTCAAAAACGACACCCCAAATTATATTCTTATTCAAACTAATGTTGATGGCGAGTCTCAACGTTTAACCTTTATGCTCTATGGAAAAAAAGACGGCAGAGAGGTTATTCTTAATAAGCCTGTCATTGTTTCACAAACACCTCCTCCGCCCGCAGTTTATCAAGATGACCCAACGCTTCTAAAAGGAGTAACAAAACAAGTAGATTTTCAAGCCTGGGGCGCCAGTGTTTATTTTACAAGAAAGGTGATAAAAAATGGCAAAACTATTATTTCTGATAAATTTGTTTCCAATTATCAACCCTGGGCAGCGGTATATCTGAGGGGAACAAAAGAATAAGCAAATAACTCAATAAGCAAATTTCAAATCAATATCAAATGACAAATAAATACAAATAAACAAATATAAACGTAGAATTTGTAATATTTGAAATTAAAAATTTTTAATATTGATTTGTTTATTTGACATTTGTAGTATTCCAAAACAACTATGAACAAAATAATAACTCCCGAAATTGCAATAAAGACTTCAGAGGTATTAAGAGGAAAGGGTAAACATATTATTTTGGCCGGTGGTTGTTTTGACATTTTACATATTGGACACATTGAGTTTTTAAAACAAGCAAAAAAATACGGTGACTATCTTTTTATTCTTTTGGAAAGCGACGAAAGTTGCGCCAAAAAAGGGAAAAACCGTCCGATAAATATGCTCTATGACCGCGCTAAAATTTTATCGGCAATCGGATTAGTTGACTATATTATTCCAATTCCAGAATTTGACGACCAAGGTTATATTGATTTGATTAAGCAATTAAAACCTGATACAATCGCGATAACAAAAAACGATCCTTTTAAGGATCGTAAAGAAGAACAAGCCAAATTGATAAATGCAAAAGTAGTTGAAGTTATAAACCATTTGTCAAATAAATCAACTACGCAGTTATTAAAACTATTATCCGAGAATAACATATGAAAACAGTTTTTGGATTATTTGCCCTGCTCATAATTATTGCCTTGGGAATTGCTTTTTATCAAAACAGTTCAAAAAATAATCCTTCATTTTTAACAAATTTTTTTGGTAAAAAAACAACCGTAACGATTGATAAGCAAATTTTTGTGGTTACGGTTGCAAAAAGCGATTTGGATAAAGAAAAAGGATTATCTGTTAAAAACTCTATTGCGCAAAACGAGGGCATGCTTTTTCCTTTTACAAAAGAAGATTATTATGCTTTTTGGATGAAAGATATGAAATTTTCTATTGATATAATATTTATTAATAAAAATCGTATTATCACAATTTATCAAAGTGTGCCTGCGCCCAAATCGCCTAGCGAAAGCTTGACATTATACAAACCCGAAAAGCCGGCCGACATGGTTTTGGAAATTAATGCCGGACTTTCCCAAAAATATAATTTTAAAAAGGGCGACGAAGTTAAAATAGAAAATCTTTAAAACTTCCTCTTTTAAAATATGCTCATTTTAGGAATTGAAACTTCTTGCGACGAAACATCAGCGGCAATTGTGGAAGACGGAACAAAAGTTCTTTCTAATGTTATTTCTTCATCTCTTCCTCTTCACGTTAAAACAGGCGGAATAATTCCGGAAGTTGCCGCAAGACAACAAATTAAATATATTATTCCTGCAATCAATCAAGCTTTATTAGATGCATTTGACGTGGGAAGTGAGAAGTGGGATCTTGATGTTTTGAAATCAAGAAATCTTGACGTCAAGAATTCAAGATCAAAAATATCTCACCTCTCACGTCTCATTTCTAAAATCGATGCCATTGCCGTCACTGTTGGTCCGGGGCTAATTGGTTCACTTCTTGTCGGCGTTGAAACAGCCAAAACTTTAGCCTATGTTTGGAAAAAACCGATAATACCGGTCAATCATTTAATCGGCCACATCTACGCTAACTTCGTTAGCGAAATTTCAAATTTCAAATTTCAAATTTCAAATTCGTCAATTACTTTCCCCGCTCTTGTTTTAATCGTTTCCGGCGGACATACTGATTTACTATTGATGAAAAATCATGAAAAATTAAAGTGGCTGGGCGGAACCCGTGACGACGCAGCCGGCGAAGCATTTGATAAAATCGCAAGACTTCTTGGCCTTCCTTACCCCGGGGGACCAATAATTGAACAAAAAGCAAAAAACGGAAACCCTAAAGCTTTTAATTTTCCAAGGCCGATGATTGATTCAAATGATTTTGATTTTAGTTTCAGCGGTTTAAAAACAGCAGTTTTACGCGAAACCAAAACAATTAAACAATTAAGCAATGAAACAATCGCTAATCTTTCCGCTTCTACCCAACAAGCCATTGTTGACATTTTAGTTGCCAAGACTTTAAAAGCCGCAAAAGAATATAATGTTAAATCAATTCTTCTTTCCGGTGGCGTCTCGGCGAATGATAAATTACGAGAACAATTTCAACTAGATGCTAGACGCTACTTACTAGATGCTAATATTTTTTATCCCGATAAAAAATATTGTACAGATAATGCTGCTATGATCGCCTCGGCCGCATTCTTCAACTACAAACCCCTAGACTGGAGAAAAATTACCGCTAATCCTGAACTTTACTTTATTTAACCGCTTGCCCTTCCGAAGCCTTGGCGAAGGAGGACCAACCCCGAATTATATTTTGAATAGCTTAGAGTATTAACGTTGTTATTTTTTCCTTAGAATTTTTTCTACCGTAATAGATATGACTTCTAATATCTCCTCCATCGTATTTTTCCCACCCGATAAATGATCCCATAATTCCGAAGCTATAAGCACTTCGTCTGGACTAAAAAATTTCTTGAATTCTATTAAATAACTAAAGAATCTCTCTTTATCATATCCTGTTGGGCTATCCGATGTTGGATCAAAAGGAAACCCAATATAATATCTTGTCTCCTTTTCTGGATTTTTATTCTTAAATGCAGCCTTTGCATGTAAAATCTTCTGTTTTTCTCCTCTTCCTTCACCCGAGTTAGGCCTAACTGATTTAAGTTCAATTCCTTCTATAAATATCTCTGTTTCTATGTAATTATCTACAGTAAATCCTAAAGCATCCACTTCCGGCTCAGATTTTCTAAAATTGAATATTAACTTATTTTCTCTGTCTAAATTAGGCGCTATTCCATCTCTGCGTTTTAGTTCCCTAATAATATTATCTATATCTTCCGCTTGGCTTTTTTTAATCCTTAATGTAAACGCACCGGTAAATTCTCTTTTATAGCCTCCTGAAATTATGTGTGACAGGTCTTCAAAGCTATTACCCAAAGATGTGCTTAAACCATGCAGCCAACTAGAAATAGCAAATAAATAAGGCGTTGGTATATTTATATTCCTGAATTGCTCTTCAAATCTTTTTATAATCAGTTCATGAAAAGGAGCATTTCTATTCTTATGATCAATTTTGGGAAAGTTTTCAGCTCTGGAAGCTAGTATCTTTTTTATGACCTCCGAGATTCTTTCCTTCTTTTCTACATTTAACGCCATATGCTTATTAAGCCTCTTTTAAATGAAATATTATTTCTGAATAGGGAGATTTATCTCTTTCCGTTCTATTTAAAACCGGCCTTTTATACATATTAACTATTTTCATGCCTGATTTATAGGCAATACCAGGGTACAGATTATATTTGTCATTTGCAACTATAAAAACATTATAACCCTCCACCAAGTATTTTCTTGAATTTAGCAACACTTTAGAAATATCCTCTACATAGGATTGTCTCGCCTCAAGGCCTTGCCCTTTGTATAACGGCCCTATCTCTAAATCATCTTTTCGTTTAAAACCAAAAAGATCATATGCGTAAGCATGCTGTTCATGATAATCTATTTGTCCAACATACGGCGGTGAAGTAAATATTCCTTTTATTTTTTTCTTTAATAATAACTTATAAAAATTAGGTCTAATTTTTCTAATTTCATCCTTAATATTTACCGTTCTCGAATCACCGCAAATTATGGCTGAAAAGGCATCAGTTTTTAATTTACTAAATTCTCTTAGCCGAAATAGCGTATCTAAAGAATACCTAATGAACATTTTATTTATTGAAAAAATTGGCTTGCATATTTTCATGTGTTTATAGCAATAATAAGTTGTCAATTGAGGTGCTTTAAGCGTTGCTAAATCAGAGTGCGTTGTTGCCCTGCATGAACGAATTGTCCTGCTTAATATGATTGCTAATATTTTTTTATTTTTTTTATTTTCTATTTTCTTTATTCGTTCGAAAGCGTAATTAAACTCTTTTCGAACATTATCAGTATACCATTTGTCTAAAAAATTATTTTTTCCGATCTGTTCTAATTTAACTTTATATTTTTGAATTAATGCATTGTAAATTTTCAAAAACTCTTTTTCTTTATCGCTTATATAATCTCTTCCTATTTCGTTTCTTGCTAATTTATACTTGAAATCTGGGCTTGGAAAATATTTATGGTTAAATTCATTAATCGCTTCTGTGAGTTCCCCATCAAAAGCTTTAATTTTATTATCTGATTCATAGGAAGTTACTAATTCCATTAAGGTTTTTATTTCTTTTTCTAAAATGTTTAAATCATAATTTAATAATTTAACCTCTGCTATTAAACAATTAAAACGCGATATCTCAATTCCCACAGAGTGAATCCCTAATTCGTTAGCTTGAATTAGAGTTGTGCCAGAACCAACAAATGGATCCAATACGATGTCTCCTTTATTGAAATAAATCTTCTTCTTAAAATCATCCGTATGTGTATCGAGAAAATAATTAACTAGCTGCGGAATAAATTTTCCCTTATATGGGTGCAGTCTGTGAACATGTTTAGTCGTATCCTTTTCCCTATAATTATCAAAGGATAATGTCCAATTTAAATCTTGCCCTAGCCTCTTTTTCCAATCTAATTCTTTTGTCCATTTGGATGAAATGTAATATTTTTTTAAATCATCAACATCTATTAGAGTAGAACCATTATTGTTGAATTTATGAACTTTACCATATTGGACTAAATAGGAAATATTTAAGACACTAATTTCCTTGTTGAGTAATTTACTGGCTAGCTCACTAGCCTCTTTTATGGAAATTAACTGCTGCGGCATAAATTTATTATAACAACTCAAAAAAATATTACCACTATGGAAATAAAATTTCTGCTACAATATAAGCGTGCAAAATGAATTTTTAGTGATTATTTTAGTGATTGCCGGCTTTGGGGCGATACTTTATTTGCTGAATAAAAAACTTTCGGAAATAAACCAGCCAAAAACCGATGAAACACTTTTGGAATGGCTAAAAAGCATGCAATCATCGGTTGAAGCAACTAAAAAAACTTTAAATGAAGTACTTCGATCAAATTCCAATGATATGGTAAAGACCTTGCAGGAAAATTCCAAACAACTTAATGAAAGATTAGACAAAGCGGCAACTGTAATTAGAGATGTCGGAAAAGAAGTCGGGCAAATGAGTGAAATTGGCCGCAACATGAAAGAACTGCAGGAATTTTTAAAAAGTCCAAAATTGCGTGGAAATATCGGAGAACATATATTAAAAGATTTAATTTCCCAAATCTTTCCCAAAAACAGCTTTCATCTTCAATATCAATTTAAATCGGGTGAAAAAGTTGACGCCGCCATAAAAACCGACGCCGGGATTCTTCCTATTGATTCAAAGTTTCCTATGGAAAATTTTCAAAAAATGGTCAAGGCCGAAAACGAGAAAGAGAGAGAAGAATTTAGAAAAGAATTTGCCAGGGATGTTAAGAAACATATTGAAGTAATTTCCAAAAAGTATATTCTGCCTGAAGAAGGAACTATGGATTTTGCCCTCATGTATCTTCCAAGCGAATCAGTTTATTACGAATTGGTAAATATGACTGAAATTATTGATTACGCAAGAAGAGCAAGAGTTTATGTTGTCTCACCAAGTACGCTTTATGCTCATCTCCAAACTATTCTTCTGTCTTTCGAAGGTAAGAAAATTGAAACCCGCTCACGCGAAGTTTTTCGAATGCTTAGAGCATTAAAAATCGACTATGACAAGGTTGATGACAATTTAGGCGTTCTTGGTAAACACATAAACAATGCCTCGTCTCAATTTAATAATGTAACAAGCGGTTTTTCCCAATTAGGCAGAAAACTTAATTCAACTAAAATTCTAGATGAAAAAATTACCGAACAATTGGAAGCATAATCTCCTTTAAAAAATTATTGTGGTAAAATAACTCCATGTCAGATGTTAGAATTTTAAATGTTGAACAAAGCAAAGCGGTTAAACACGAAGTTGGTCCTCTTTTAATTATCGCCGGAGCAGGATCCGGAAAAACTACTGTTATTACCGAGCGAATAAAACATTTAATTCTTAAAAAGAATATTCTTCCTCAAAATATTCTTGCTCTTACTTTTACCGAAAAAGCGGCACGCGAAATGGAAGAACGCGTTGATATTGCCATGCCTTACGGCTACACTCAAATGTGGATTTCTACTTTCCATGCTTTTTGCGACCGGATTTTGCGAAACGAAGCAATTCATATCGGGCTTAATCCTTCTTATAAATTAACAACAGAGGCCGAATCTGTAATGTTTTTGCGCCTTAATTTATTTAAATTTGACTTTAATTATTTTCGTCCGCTTGGCAACCCCAATAAATTTTTAGAAGGACTTTTGCAGCATTTTTCAAGACTAAAAGACGAAGACATTAACCCTTTGCAATACCTTGAATATGCAAAGGGAATTTTAAATGTCAAATTTCAAATATCAAATAAAAAATTAGACGCTAAACGCTATCCGCTAGACGCTGACGACGATGAGGTTAAAAAGAACATTGAACTTGCAAATGCCTATAAAACCTACGAAGATTTGAAAGTAAAGGAGGGCATTATGGATTTTTCCGATCTTATATCCAACACCTTAAAACTTTTTCGGCAAAGAAAAAATATTTTAAAAAATTACCAAGAACAATTCAAATATATTCTGGTTGATGAATTTCAGGATACCAACTTTGCCCAAAACGAATTAGCAATTTTACTTTCGGGAAGTAAGAAAAACATTACGGTTGTTGGCGACGACGATCAGGCAATTTACCGCTGGAGAGGAGCGGCAATTTCAAACATTATTCAATTTCGAAAACATTTTCCAGATGCAAAAGTTATAACTCTGATTAAAAATTACCGCTCGACAAAAGAAATCCTTGATAAGTCTTATGCTCTTATTCAAAATAATAATCCCGATAGATTAGAAGTAAAAGAAAAAGTAAATAAAAAACTTGTTTCAATGAGGAAATTAAAAGGAGAACAAATTGAATTTCTATTTGCTCCAAGGGTTGAAGACGAAGCAGATCTTGTTGCTAAAAAAATTGAAGAACTCACTACGAGCCACGCGCCATCTGCAAATTACCACTTTCACGATATTGCCATTCTTGTTCGTGCTAACGACCATTCTCAAGCTTTTACAAGAAGTTTGGAAAGACATAATATCCCTTTCCAATTTTTAGGCCCCGGTCAGCTTTTTAAAAAAGAAGAAATAAAAGATTTAATTGCCTATTTAAAAGTTCTTTATAATTTCGAAGACTCCGCATCGCTTTATCGCATAATGAATATGCCAATTTTCAAATTTGAAGCAATAGAAATTGCCACTCTTTTAAATTATTCAAAAAGAAAAAACCTCGGTCTTTTTAAGACATTAGAAGTTGCCGCGCAAAAAGATCCGCCAGCTGGCGGAGAAATTTCTTTCAAAGAAAAAACTAAGGAAAAAATAAAACATATTTTTGAAATGATAAACAAACATTTAAAAAGGGTCCCCAAAGACACTGCTGGTCAAATCCTTTATTATTTTCTACAAGATACCGGTCTTCTCAAAGAAAGCTTGAATATCAAATCACAAAGTGATGAAAAAAAATATCAAAACATTGCGAGGTTCTTTGAGAAACTAAAAGCTTTTGAAGCAGATCATGAAGATGCTTCTATTTTTGCTGTAGTTGACTGGATTGATCTTTCAATGCAAATGGGCGAAAGTCCGCTTGCTCAAAATTCGGACTGGCAGGATATTAATGCCGTTAATATTCTAACAATTCATTCAAGTAAAGGACTTGAATTTCCAATTGTTTTTTTAGTTAATCTTGTCACGCAAAGATTTCCAACCAGAGACAGAAAAGAACAAATTCCAATCCCGCAAGAGCTAATTAAAGAAATTCTGCCGGAGGGAGATTATCACTTAGAAGAAGAGCGCCGTTTATTTTATGTTGGCGCAACCCGTGCAAGAGATTTACTTTTTTTAACAGCGGCAAATTTTTACGGCGAAGGAAAAAGAGAAAGAAAAATTTCTCCCTTTGTTTATGAAATGCTGGGAGAAAAAACAGTTGAAAATCAAACACTGAAACAATCAAACACTGAAACAATCAAACAATTATCTCTTCTTGCATGGTCAACACCAAAACAAGAAATTCCAGCTTCCAGCTTCCAGCTTCCAGCTTCGCCACCCCTCACTTATCTTTCTTACTCGCAGATTCAAACTTTTGATATCTGCCCCCTGCATTACAAACTTAAATATATTCTAAAAATCCCGACTCCGCCTTCTTGTGCCCAAAGCTTTGGAACAAGTATACACAGCGCTCTTCGCGATCTTTATCAAAATTTAATTGGAGGATTAAAAATTTCCGAAAAAGAGCTTTTAAGGATTTTAGAAAACGATTGGATAAACGAAGGCTATCAAAGTAAAGCGCACGAAGAAAAAGCATACGAGGGCGCAAAAAAAATAATTTTAAATTATTTTGAAAATAATTTTAACCCAAAAAAAATTCCGGCTGCTCTTGAAACTCCTTTTAAATTCAGTTTAAGAAGACAAGAAGTAAATTCACCAAGCTTAATGGTTGGCGGGAGGATTGATAGGATTGATGAAATTGATAATAATAAAATTGAAATTATTGATTATAAAACCGGCAATAATGTCCCCGATGAAAAAAAACTGGCGGATGATTGGCAATTAACCTTTTATGCTTTGGCTGCAACAGAAGTTAGAGATAATTTATTAAATAAGAAACCCGAGAACGTTACTCTTTCTCTTTATTATTTGGAACCGAATATAAAACTTACAACTATTAGAACAAGAGAACAATTGGAAGAGGCAAAAAAGAAAATTTTGGAAAAAGCAGATGAAATTGCAAACAGTGAATTTAAATGCAGTCAAAACAATCTTTGCAAAACCTGCGAATACAAAATCCTGTGCAATACAAGCTAAATCAAATTATCTAAGCCTATGACAGGTTCTTACTGGAATATCCAATATCTCCCATATAGAAGCATTATTTAGATATTCTTCCTCTTCTACCACTCCTGCTTCAGGATCAACAATTTTTCCTTCAACATTTAAAACACAATGCCTCCTATTACCTATTTTAACCAATAACAATTTAAGATATCCATTGCAACCGCCATCTGCTTGCGGATCTTTCTTAATAAGAAAATCAATATCCTCGGGAGTTAAACCTTTATCTCTTTTAGGTAAACTTGCAGATGGATATCCCAACATCTCCAGACAAGTGTGAACGCAATCGAAGGGACCCTGTTGTATAAGTACAGGAACTCCAAGTTCTCTATCATTAAAAGGAACATATGGTTGTCCACTTTTGCTGTCAAATATAATTTGCGGGCGTCGTGATTCAGCGCTCATAAAAAAGAATTATACTAATTAGGACACTAAAAAATCAAGACTTATTTTGATTTTCAGGATTTTTTTGCTATAATTAACATGTCCTAGGAAGAAGGATCGCTACCCGCCAATATTTGCGCCATGAGCCGTGTACGAATAGTACTGAAAAGGCGAATGGCAAAAATTAGGCGGGAGGAAAGTCCAGACAGGTGTAAAGCCCGGGACGGAGCGTAAACTCCGATTAGCAATAACTAGTGTTTTGATGCTTTACCCCGCTCAGCGGGGTGAACCCACATGTGGCATCAAAAACAAATTCTGAATTGACAGAATTTGAGAGCAACAGAGACGAGTGGGAGTGAAACGAGCAATCCTACCGGCTGCAACCTCCGAATGGTACGTCAAAACTTGCTTTACAGGAGTACCGAAGTTTGAGGGCACCGCGTCAAACGCGGCAGGGGTGACTAAATATCACAACTGAGATAGATTGCGATTAGAACAGAATCTGGCTTATTCTCTTCCTAGGATATTTTTTGTTTTTGAGTCGCTAGCATTCCTCTCTCGTTTATCTTGTCTAAAAAATATTCAAGGAGAATTTTAATTGTCGCGGTAATTGGAACGGCAAGAATTAATCCCATCCAACCCCAAATATGTCCTCCGGCCAAAACCGCAAAGAAAACAACCAAGGGATGAAGCTTTGTCACTTTACCCAAAACAAAAGGATTTACAAAGTAATCTTGAAATTGTCGAGTCAAAAAATAAATTAGACCAACGACAACCGACGCCATAATCGGAGTCAGACCGAAGTTATTAACACCTGTTATAAAAACCACAAGACCTGCAACCACTCCGGCTGTAATCGGTCCGATAATGGGGATTATTTCGGCAAATCCGGAAAATATCGCCAAAATCAACGCAAATCTTGCCCCTAAAATGGAAAGGGCAATAAAAAGAACTAATGATACGAAGAAAACTAAAAAAAGCTGACCGCGTAAATATCCCGCAAACACGGCATTTATTTTTCGCAAAAGTATTTCAACTTCTATTCTGTAATCTTTTGGGATAAAAAGTAAAATTTGATTAACAAAATTTTTCCCTTCTTTAAGAAAATAAAAGCCGGCGAAGAGAAAAATAAAAATACTGATAATCCGAGAAATAGCTTGGGGAAAAATCATAAAAAGTGAAACAGGCGAAAAAAGTTTTGATTTTTCAAGAGAGTTAAAAGTATCATTGACTACAGGTCTCGCCCAATCCGGAAGATTCGTTATTTCCTTTTTTGTGGCCTCTAAAAACGTTGCTATATATGACTTAAATTCTGAAGATTCGCTAATTACTTCTTTAGTTAAAAAAATACTGAAAATAGAAATCGCCGAAATAATCAATAAATAAATAAAAATTATTGAAATAATTCTTGGAACCTTAATTTTATTTGAAAAAAAATTGACTACCGGATTAAAAATATAGGCAAAAATTGCAGCTAAAATAAACGGGGCAAGAATCGCCCTTTCGATATATAAAAACCAAATTATAATAAGACCCAGAGCAATAAAAAAAGCGGTTCGAAGTCTAATTGTCATACCGGCTCAATTATACCATTTGTAATTGAAATAACAAAAAAGAAATCTTCCGCAATTTACGGAAAACTTCTTTTAGATTTCAAGCAAGAATCATCTTACCGCTTTTTTAAGAGTTTTACCCGGTGTAAAACCAGGAGCCTTTCTGGCTTGAATTGTTATCTTTTCGCCAGTCTTTGGATTTCGTCCAGGTCTTGCTGCTCTCTTTCGAACAGAAAATGTTCCAAAACCGGTAATTACTACTTTTTCTCCTCTTTTAAGAGAATCTCTTATTGCATTTAGAAATGTATAGACTGATTCTCTTGCGGCTTTGTTGGTAAGATTTGCTTTTTTAGCAACGAGTTCAATTAAATCTTTCTTTGTCAATTTCTTTCACCCCCATCTGGACAGAATATTAATTTTGATTAAAAAAACAATACAATGAAAACAGAAGATTGTCAAGCCCTAAAGTGATCGGAACGAAGACCCTGAGCGAGTGAAACGAGTCGAATGGGTCAAGATAACAAAATCTATCAACTTACGAGGGCTGCAGGGATTCGGTTCTAAATTCACGAATTGCAGTAACTTTTACGTCGCCCGGAACTGCCAAGGCTTTGCTTACTTCTTCTCTAATTTTTTGCGCAACCAAAATAGTTTGCGAATCATCAAGTTTTCCCGGATTTATAATCACTCTTAATTCTCTTCCTGCTTCAAAAGCATACGCGTCGTCAACGCCTTCATATTTTTTGGCAATTTCTTCCATCTGGCTTAATCTTTTAACATATTCTTCGTAATCTTCAAATCTTGCTCCGGGTCTTGCTCCCGAAATTGCATCGCCAATATAAACAATAACCGATTCTATCGAAGAAAAAGGCTTATCTTCATGATGCTCTGCCACACAATCAATTACGGCTTGAGGAATATTAAAACGCTTAAGAAAGTCAACCCCAAGCTTAATATGATTTCCCTCGCCTTCTAAAACTTTTCCAATATCATGGAATAAACATCCAAGTCTAATAATATTGGCATCTGCTCCAAGCTCAAGCGCGATATGAACGCTAATTTTTGTTTCTTCAAGAGTATGTGCTATTAAATTTTGTCCGTACGATGTTCTAAATTTAAATTTTCCAAGAACGGATAAAAGTTCAACCGGAAGGTTGTAAACGCCTGCGGCATGCGCCAATTTTTCTCCCTCTTCAAGCATTATTTTTTCCACTTCTTCTTTGGTTTGCTTAACAATTTCCTCAATTCTAAACGGCTGAATCCTTGTGTCTTTAAGAAGTTTTTCAAGAGCACGTCTTGCAACTTCTCTTCTTACCTGATCAAAAGAAGAAAGCCTAATAATTCCTTCTTCATCCAAATCTACATCAACGCCGGTTGCTTGTTCAAATGCCCTAATATTTCTTCCCTCTTTGCCAATAATTCTTCCTTTCATCTCTTCATCGGGTATTTTAACTGCGGAAACCGTATATTCGGCAATATAATTAAGAACTCCATGACGCATACTGTCTACCACAATTTCCCGCGCTTTTTTATCGGCTGTTTTTTTGGCTTCGTCTTCTTTTTCCTTGATGATTTTAGCAATTAATTGGCTTTCTTTTTTTTCAACTTCTTCCAAAAGCGAGCGTTTTGCTTCTTCTTTTGTAAGGCCAGAGGCTTTTTCAAGTTTTTGTTCGTAGTTATCGATTTTTTCTTCGAGTGAACTTTTTTCTTTTTCAAGCTCTTCTTTTTCTTTTTCTAATTTTTCCTCTTTTTCCAGAAGTTTTTTTTCTAATTGAATTAAATCCTGATTTGACATATTTTTATTTTTTGGAAAACAACAAAAAGAAGCGGCAATTTTGCCTTAAAATGTTTAGATTAAAAAGTAGATTTTAGCCATTTTTGACAATCTCATAAACACTTGACTATCTTTTTTGTCTTCAAAACTATTATACTCCATTTTCCAACACCTCGTCAATGCTTTGTTTAATCGTCTCCCAATTAAATCCTTTGCTTGCCAAAAACCGCCCCAGTTTCTGATAAATCTCAAGTTTTGGCAGAGTTTGATATTTTTTAATCTTTTTTCTTATTAGCTTTTTCGCCATTTCTGTTTCATTGAAAATTGAAAATTGAAAATTGAAAATTTCATCAATGATATCGTCCGCAATTCCCTTTCCCTTCAGTTCAATTTTTATCAGCCGCATCGACCGCGGTTTAAAATTTGTTCTACTCTCAATCCACCACCTGGTAAACTCCGCATCATCAAGAAATTTATGTTCTTTAAGCTTACTAATTATTTTTTCGATTATTTCTTCCGGAGCCTTTTTGCTTTTCAACTTTTCTCTTATTTCTTGCTCTGACCGAGGACGGTAGGAAAGAAACTTAAGGGCACTATTATATTCGCGTTCGAATAAATGCGAACGCTTATTAATGTTTCGCATTATAATATTTCTCAAAAGGATCCATATTATACAAAAATGTCAAAGACCCTGAGCTTGCCGAAATGTCGGGGTGCTGGGAATTGAACCCAGGCCTTACGCACCCCATGCGCAAATACTTCCGTTATACTACACCCCGTTTTGACCTCTTGTATTTTAGCATAAAAGTAATAAAATGGGGATGATATGGGCAGGACACCAAACGCACAAAAAACTCAAAGCCCCAATGGCCCGGCAGAATCATCTCAAAAACTAGAAGCAGTACGCATTGCCATGGATCAGATTGAAAAACAATATGGCCGCGGTTCAATTATGCGATTTGGACAGGCTGGAGAAAAATTTGACGTTTCGGTCATCTCCACAGGTTGTCTTCCCTTGGATTTGGCGCTTGGTGTTGGCGGAGTGCCAAGGGGAAGAATCATTGAGATTTTTGGTCCCGAGGCTTCCGGAAAAACTACAATTTGTTTATCAATTATTGCCCAAGCCCAAAAGCATGGAGGAGTGGCGGCATTCATTGACGCCGAACATGCACTTGATCCATTATGGGCAGGGACAATCGGCGTCAAACTCGATGATCTTTTAATTTCCCAGCCCGATACCGGCGAGCAGGCTTTGGAAATTGCCGAAAGCCTTATTCGTAGCGGCGGAATTGATGTTTTGGTTATTGATTCGGTTGCGGCTCTTGTGCCGCGCGCCGAAATCGAGGGAGAAATGGGAGACTCAATGATGGGACTTCAAGCGCGTCTTATGTCACAAGCCCTTCGAAAATTAACCGGAGTAATTTCTAAATCCAAAACAGTCTGTATTTTTACCAATCAATTACGTCAGAAAATCGGCGTAATGTTTGGTAATCCCGAAACAACAACAGGTGGTTTGGCGCTTAAATTTTATTCGTCAGTGAGAATGGATGTTCGAAAAATAGAAACTCTTAAAGACGGCGACAGGGTTGTTGGTTCGCGCCACAGAGTAAAAATTGTTAAAAATAAAGTTTCTTCCCCTTTTAGAATTGCCGAGTTTGATGTGACGGGCGAAAGCGGAATTTCGCGCGAAGGCGGAATTTTGGATGTTGGAGTTGAAATGGAAATTATTCAAAAGAGCGGCGCATTTTTGCGATTTGGAGACTTGATGCTTGGTCAGGGGAAAGAAGCGGCAAAAATGCTTCTTAAAGAAAAAAGTGATATTGCCAAAAAGATTGTTGACGAAATTTTGAAAAAAAGCAAAACCTCCGGTTCTCCTGTTGTTGTCGGCGCAGAAGAAAAATAAACCACCCTAAATTTTAGTCGGCATCATGGTCAAAAAGCTAAAGGTCTAAATTTTTAAATGATGAACATTCAAATTCAGCTGATAAATAAAACTGACGAAAGTTGGATAATTAATCTCCTTAAAAATCATTGGTTTTCAACAAAAATTGTTAGTCGGGGAAAAATTTATAATGCGAGTAAATTACTGGGTTTTATTGCTTGGCAAAATAATAAACCAGTTGCACTTATAACTTATCACATAGAGAATAATGAATGCGAAATTGTTACACTTGATAGTTTAGTTGAGAGGAAAGGAATCGCATCCAACCTGGTCAAAAGAGTTAGAAAAGAAGCAGTAAACAAAAAATGTAAAAGATTTTGGGCAATAACGACCAATGATAACAAAAAAGCAGTTAAATTTTACCAAAATCAAGGATTTAAAATAAAAGCTATTCACAAAAATGCCATGGAAGTTTCCAGAAAGCTAAAACCATCAATCCCACTAATTGGCATTGATGGAATTCCAATTAAAGATGAGATAGAGCTTGAAATTAATTTATAAAGTTTCTCTTACTAATTCGTAATTAGCATCTTAAAAAGATTTAGCTTCGCAAGGCGACGCCTTGCGAAGCTAGCTAAGTATCTATATTTTTCATAATTTTTAAAGTAGCAAAATTATACGCTCATCCTTGAAGATTGGCAATGGAGTTAATAAAATTCTTTTTGTGTCTGCGGGAATTGGAAAAAAGGTGCCAAAAGTGATAATATTCTAGAACTTATGGCAAAATGTGAAAAAGAGGGTCCCAAAATTCCCGACACGACAGTTAGTTTTAATAAGATCTGGGAACTGGGAGGAGAATACCCTGTGGTATCTTTTCCTACAAAAGACTATGAAATCGTTTTGATTCGATATTCCTGGGGTAACCATGCAACTCCTGATGAAAGAAGAATGGTTATCTGCTTAACAAAGCATGGAGCAAAAGGAACAATGATATTTCGTATGTCCCCTGTGGAACTTGATGTGGTTGACCTTAAACCACCTGTAAACACAACAAATGAGGGCAACTTTTTACAAGTTCAACAATTTTTATCCAATCAATTTGAGCTCGGAGCCAGAGAGACTGTTTAAAATTTTCTACTCTATACAGCAGTCAACTACTTTTTTAACAAGGACGGAGAGTGTTCCCATAAAGCCGGATTTTTCCTTATCATGGCGGTTTAGCGCTTTCTCATCTATTTTTTTAATATCTTTAGAATCAACCAGTTTCATATTCACTCCCCAAAAAAGAGAATACAAATCAAAAGATTTTTTAAAGAGGTCATAAGCCTCTTCTTTTTTGCCCATTCCCAATTGCTTTGTCCCAACTTCCATAAGTCGCATGGAAGCGGCAAGTAAATGTTTTGAAATGCACCAAATTTCTCCCTCATATTCTTTAATAATTTTTTTAAGGAGTTCTTTTCGCATTTCTCTTACTTCTTTGAGTAAATCGAAATATTTATTTTTTCCGGTCTTTTGGGCCGTAAAAAACAAGTGTTCCTCAATACTTACCAAATTCATAATGGCTATTGATAAATCTTGATCCGAGGAAAGATCCATTTTATCCTGTTTTTTCATTTTGTTGACTTTTGATAATAGTTCTTCCAGCTCTTTTGTTTTATTTTCCATAAAATTATTTTTTTGTTATAAACCAAAATATGATACTTAAAATTACTAAAGGAATAACCGGCATTAGAGCTTTTTGGAATGGAAAATGAGCGCGCCCATCATTTTTTTCTTTCATTTTAAAATACCAAATCCCGCCCATAAAAAAGAAAATGCTGCCAAAAATTATTCCAATCAATAATTTATCCATTCCCCAAATTCTATTATAAGGATGTCCCATGATATCGGTTTTGTAAAGCGGCAAAACAATTAAAAGATAATAACCAAGAGTTGTGATTATTTTCCGTCCTTTGAAAACAATTTTTCTTGAGTCTAAAAAACTTATGGTCCACATAATCATCGAAACTGTAAGACCTCCAATCCAAAGACCGGTAATAGTATCGTCAATTCCAAACCAGCGGGAAAGACCAACTCCGCCAATAACTGCAACTGTGCAAACCGGACATACTGCTAAAGCTTTTTGGGTAAAAGAAAGAAATAATGGTAAAAAAATTGCGGCTGAAAGAAATAGGCAGAATATTTTTCTCATAACGATTAATGTTTTGGAGATTGTTTGGCCCATCTGGTCCCCCAGATCTTACCACTTGCCTTTTAATTCTATTCGAATACGGCTCGTGGAGCGATCAAAGTGGGACTTCGTCGGGCAAAACTTATCTCTTTGGGCTCTGTTTGGCCCTCCTCGCTTTTCCGCCGGTACCAACTTTTCTTCTTTCTCTAATTCTTGAGTCGCGAGTCAGCATTCCTTTTTTCTTTAAAACCTTTCTGTGTTTTTCTCTATCAAGTGTCGAAAGTGCTCTTGCTAAACCATGAATCACCGCATCTAACTGCCCTTCTTTTCCTCCGCCTGAAACTACAATTGTTATTGTATATTTATCAAGTGTGTCTGTCGCTTTAAAAGGCTCCATGTAGCTTGCCATCTGAACTTGCCCACCAAAATACTTTTCTATTGGCATTTTGTTTACATAGACTTTGCCTTCTTCCACTTTTTGCTCGCCAAAGAAAAGCTCTTCGCTAAGATTTTTATAAAGCCTGACTCTTGCCACAGCATTTTTTCTCCTGCCGACACTGGCAATATAATCCTTCTTAGATTTTTTAATGTTTTTTGGTTCCTCAATTTGTTCTTCTTTTTTTTCTTCAGTTTTCGCCATAATAGTTATTTCGTACCTTTGATTTTGATTTTTTCAGCCAGAGGCTGATCGGCCTTTGGCCGAGATTTTATCTTGGTATGGATGCTCTTGCCCTTTAAAAACAAAAAGTCTCCCAAGCATCCTGTCTCTTAATTTATTCTGGGGAAGCATTCCTTTTACTGCATGAATTATAACATCTTCCGCTTTTCTTTGTTTTAATTTTCCTAAAGTTTCTGTTCTTAATCCTCCGGGGTATCCGGAGTAATTATAATATTTTTTCTGCTCGTCCTTTTTACCGGTTGTTTTTACCAAACTGCAATTAATTGCAACAACAAAATCGCCGCAATCTAAATTTCTTACAAAATAAGGTTTTGACTTTCCTATAAGCAAATTTGTGATTTCGCTAGAAACTCTCCCTAAAACTTTACCCTTTAAATCTATCAAATGCCACGCCCTTTTGATATCCGATTGTTTTGTTGATGTTGTCATTATTTCTTCTCCTTCTTTGTTTTAGTCTTGGGTTTGGTTGTCGCTACCTGTATGGTTTTTTTTGGTTTTAGTTTCATTTTTAACTTCTCCCTTTGGCGATACAGGTTGCGACACCGACACCTTAGAACCTTCTTCTTTCTGCTCCCCCTCTGTCCATTCTAAAAAAACCATTAATGAACCGTCTTGCCTTCTTCCAATTTTAATAATTCTTGTGTAACCGCCATTTCTTTTTGAAAATCGTTTAGCCGTATCGGAAATAAATTTATCCATTGCGTTTGGAGCAAGATATCGCTGCAAAAAATTATTTGCCAACACTCCGTTTTTCTTAACCTGCGTCACCAATTTGTCAACCTGGCCTTTTATTGACTTTGCCTTTGCCTCGGTTGTTTTTATTCTTTCCTCTAAAACCAAAGATGACATTAAACCCTTGAAAAGAGCTTTTCTTTCATTTTTATCTCTCTTTAATTTTCTTCCAAAAACATTCTTTCTCATAATAAAAATCTCAAACCTCAAAACGCAAATCTCAAAACTACAATGCAAATCTTAAATCTTGATATTTTGAGATTTACAGACGTAGATTTGACATTTGAGATCTAAGATTTGAGATTCTATACTGTTAGTGAAATTCCTTTTTCGCGAAGTTTTTCTTCAATAATTGAAATGGATTTTCCGCCCATATTGCGCATACTCATCAAATCTTTTTTGGTTGTTCCCAAAAGCTGACCCAATGTTTCTATCCCGCCGTTTCTTAAACTATTATAAATTCTTGTCGGTAAATCCAACTCATCGATTGTCAATTTTAATATATCTTCCGAAATTGAAGGACTAATGGCAACTCCTTCGTTTGGCATAGGCGCTTTTGGTTCATAAATTTGTAAAAAATAAGAGGCAATAATTTTGGCCGCTTGGGTAATAGTTTCTATGGGTGTTACCGTACCGTTTGTCCAAACGTTCATGATTAATTTATCAAGATTTGTTTGTCTTCCAACACGTGTAGCAGAAACTTCATAATTAACGCGAGTAACAGGCGTAAAAATTGCGTCTGTTGGAATAACTCCTAAAGTACTTACTTTTCTATCTTCCGCCAAAGAATAACCAAATCCTTTTTCAATCGTTAATTCCATCTCGAGTTTTGCCTTTTTATCCGAAAGTGCTCCCAAGTAATGATCTTCATTAGTAACTTCTACCGATTCGGGTAAATCAAGGTCTTTTGCCTTAATTTCTTTGGGGCCATTAACCGAAAGTTTAACAATAGCGCTGTTTTTTGAATCAAGCAGTTTAAAATTTATTCCTTTTATATTAAGCAAAAGATCAACAACATTTTCCTTTAATCCCGGTATTGTTGAGAATCTGTGTTTTACCGAAGTTATTTTAACCGAGGTTACAGCCGCACCAGGAATTGAGGTCAAAAGAACTCTTCGCATAGCATTTCCAATTGTGTGACCAAAACCAGGCTCTAATGGCTCGATAACAAATTTCCCAAAATCCTGGGATGATGTTTCTTCTTTAACTTTAAAAATCGGATCAGTCATAGATACAAAGAATTATTTTACCACTATCTTGAATAATATTCAATAATCAATTGCGTGTCGAATGGAACCTGGAAATCGTCTTTTTTTGGCACTCTTACAAGTTTTCCCAAAAATCCTTTTCGTTTTAGAAAATCCAACATTTGTGGTTTTTCCTCTCCAGCATCAGGGGGAACCACATTTTTTTGCATTTTTTCCTCCAAAACAATTGTATCACCTTCTTTTACCTGATAAGAAGGAATTGTTACTTTTTTACCATTAACCAGGATGTGTCCATGACCAACGTACTGCCTTGCCTGAAATCTGCTTTTTGCAAAACCCAAACGATAAACAACACTATCAAGTCTTGTTTCCAAAAGCGCAATTAAAAGTTCCCCTGTTTCTCCCTTTTTACTTTGAACTTTATCAACTAAACCCTTTAACTGTTTTTCCAAAACTCCATAAATGGCCTTTGCTTTTTGTTTTTCTCGAAGCTGCTGACCAAATTCGGAAGGAGCTCTCCTTCTTTTTTTGCCATGAACTCCCGGTCGGACATTTAAACGCCTTTGCAGGCTTTGTGATGTCTTATCTAAAATATTTATTCCTTCTCTTCTTGCTAATTTATGTTTTGGTCCTCTATATCTCGACATTATACTCTCCTTTTCTTTTTGGGCCTTGGGCCGTTATGAGGAATCGGCGTGATATCAGCTATCATTGCTATTGAAAGACCGGCGCTGCGTATTGCCCTAAGCGCAGAATCTCTACCCGATCCAGGCCCTTTAACAAACACTTCAACTGTTTTTAATCCCTTTTCAAATGCCTTTTTGGCCACATCTTCCATGGCCAGCGTTGCCGCATATGGCGTTGATTTACGAGTTCCTTTAAAACCACGGGCACCTGCGCTGCTCCAAGCAATAGTATCGCCTTTATCATTGGTTATAGTTATCAAAGTATTGTTAAATGTAGAAATAATATATGCTTTACCTTTTTCGGAAATTTTAACTCCTGATTTTCTTTTTATTGCTTTCTTAACTTCTCTGCCCAAGGGTCGGGCCTCTTTTTTATCTACCATAATTATTCTTTCTTTTCCTCTTCTTTAACAACAATTCCCATTTTTTGAGCAGCCTCTTTCTTAATCGCACCAATCGTAACTCTCTTTCCTCTTTTGGTTCTGGCATTAGAACGAGTTCTCTGACCTCTAACCGGTAAATTTTTAGTATGCCTTGTTCCACGATATGCACTTATTTCTTTCAGCTGTTTAATATTCCCCATGACTTCTGTCCTTAAATCTCCTTCAATTTTATATTCTTCAAGGATTTTCTGAATTCTTTTTTGTTCGTCTTCGTTTAAAGCTTTTACTCTTTTAGAAATATCAACATTTGCTTTTTTAAGAACAACATAAACATTGCTTCTTCCTATTCCATAAAGGTAGGTTAAAGCAATGTCAATTCTTTTTTCGTCCGGAATGTTTATACCTGAAATCCTCATATATTTTTTTAATCTTAAACTATACGCTATGCGCTATTTGCCAAACACCATTTCATCCTTGTCTTTGCTTGTGCCTTGGATTATCACAAATTACACGTAAAACTCCTCTTCTTTTGATAACCTTGCATTTTACGCATCTTGGTTTAACACTTGCTTGCACTTTCATAATAACTAGCGTTTAGTTTACTAGCGTCTAGCGGTTAGTTGATTTCTTGAACTAGACGCTAAACGCTAATCTTCTAGACGCTACCTGTACCTGTAAACTATTCTTCCTTTTGTTTTATCGTATTCTGTCATTTCGACTCGAACTTTATCCCCCGGCAAAATCTTAATGAAATTCATTCTCATTTTGCCGGATAAATGACAAAGCACAATATTTCCATCGGAAAGTTCTACTCTAAAAAGAGTATTCGGAAGAGATTCCTTAACTACTCCTTCAACCTCAAACGATCCCTGATGAACCATACAATAAAAATTTCTAATTACTAATTGACCTAATGACTAATCAATTTTCTAAATTACCAATTTCAAATTTGGGATTTGATTAGAAATTAGACATTAGAAATTAGAAATTAATTGAACCTATTATAGCAAAATAAACAGAACTCTGCAATTATGCAGTCAAAATGATTGGTCCTTCTTTGGTAACTGCAACCGTGTGCTCAAAGACGGCTGATAAACTACCATCTTTAGTAACAATTGTCCAGTTATCTCTGCCCGAAAGCACAACCTCGCTTTTTCCCATATTGTAAATTACCTCAATGGCAATAGTCATCCCCTCTCTTAAAGCAGGAGTTTTTTCAATTTGAGTACCATCTAAAAATCCGGGAATTCCCGGCTTTTCATGCAGATTTTTTCCTACACCATGCCCAATAAGCCTTCTAACCACAGAATATCCATTTCCCTCAACAATCTCCTGAATGGTCTTTGAAATGTGCCCGATTCTATTTCCGACTACAGCCATTTTTATCGCTTCTTCAAGCGCTTTTTCACCCGTTTTTAAGAATTTATCAACCTTGTCATTTTTATTGAGTGGCAAAACCCTTTTGGTTTTACAAGCATCTGTATTAAATCCTTTGTAAAAGACTCCGCAATCAATTCCCGCAACATCGTCTTCCTTGAACCTGTAATTGGTAGGTATACCATGAACAACCGCATCATTGGTTGAGGTGCAAAGTGTGTAATTATATCCTGGTACTTTTTTAAATCCCGGCTCGCCACCCCTTTTTATAATAAAATCTTGCGCCAACTTATCAAGTTCTAATTCCGAAACCCCCACTTTAAGATGATTTAAAACTTCTGTTATAACCCCTGACAATATTTTCCCTCCCTGTGCCATTTTTTCCAAATCTTGCTTTGATTTAATGGTGATCATTTTGCTTTTATCCCTATTCTCTCAAGAAGAGCGTCCACACCGGAGTATAAATCACTGATTGAATTACTATTGTTATCAATCGAATAGTCGGCTATGGCTATTGGTCCGGCTTTGTTAAGATTTTCAATCTCTTTAATATCCCGAAGATAACATTTTTCCAAAGGAACCGGACGGACTTTTCTTTGTGATAGTCTTTGATAACGTTTTTGCGCTTCGACAAAAAGATGGATTAAGATAAGATTATCCAATTTTTCTTTTAAGAATTTATATTCCTCCCAGGAATAAAGACCGTCGAGAACTAAATAATCGCTTGCTCTCAATGCTTCTTCAATTTGTGACCATGATTTAACAGCATATGCATTCATTCCAAAATCTTTTCTAATTTTCTCTCTAAAATTCTGTTCGTTCTCTGGAGTTAAAGGAAGATTTGCACTTTCTAATCCATCGTCTGTAATATTACCGAATCTTACAAAAGGGATTCCTTTTTTTTCTAAATAAACTGTTGCTTCACTTTTACCTGACCCTGGCATTCCAACAAATGCCAAAACTATTTTTTTATTCACTTTCTTTCTTAATTTTTTCCATTATCTCTTTATGAATTTCTCCAACCGATTTTTCCCCATCAACCTCAATTAAAATTCTTTTTTTACGGTAAAAGTCCAAAACCGGCTCTGTAAATTTATGAAATGAATGGATTCTTTTTCGAATAGCCGCCAAGGTTTCATCGTCGCGCGATTCGCCGTTTCGATAAGAAAGTCTCCATAACGCTTCTTTATCGGAAACGTTTAAATAAACGACGTCGTTAACATGATTTTCGAAAGCTTTTGCCTGACCTAGCGTTCTTGGAAAACCATCAAGAATATAACCTTTTTGATATTCATCGCGCTTAAGATAAGTTGAAACGATTAAAAGTGTTTTTCTGTCAGGAATAAGATACCCGGCATTCATAACTTCTTTAATGTAACGACCAAGTTTAGAATGTTCCTTGGTCAAACTTCTGAAGATGTGGCCGGTTGAAAGATAAGGAACATTAAACTTTTCGGACAATAAATTCCCTTGCGTTGATTTTCCCGAACCTTGAATACCAATTAAAATAATCTTCATTTTAAAAAGCCTTCGTAATTTCTCATTACCAGTTGCGACTCAATATTTTTAACTGTTTCCAAAACTACCGAAACGACAATCAAAATTCCTGTTCCTCCCAAAAGAAGTGTTTCAACCCCAGTAATCATTCTACCAATTGTAGGAAAAATTGCAATTGTTCCCAAGAAAATTGCGCCGGCCAATGTAATCCTTGTTAAAATATAATTTAAAAAATTGGCTGTTGGAATACCCGGTCTAATGCCCGGAATAAACCCGCCGTACTTTTGTATTTCTTCGGCTATTTTTTTTGGATTAAAAATTACTGCCGTATAAAAATAAGTAAAACCAACCACTAAAATAAAGTAAAGAACGTTATAAATAACTCCTTCCGGATTAAAAAACGAGGTCATACCAACTGCCAGATTATGCAAGCCAGGATTTTTTGATGCAGTTAAATAATTAGCAATTAACGATGGCATTAACACCAGGGAAACGGCAAAGATAATCGGGATTACACCCGCCTGATTTAATCTAAGAGGAATATGTGTTGATTGCCCCCCATACATTTTATTACCTCTTACTCTTTTGGCATAATAAACCGTAATCCTTCTTGTGGCCTCATTAATGATTATGATTGAGGAAATAACAAGAAGAGCAAGTCCTAAGAAAACAAGAATGTTAAAACTGTTTTCGGCAGTTGTTGTCGAAGCGGTTTGACCAAAAGCAATCGGTAGTCTTCCGACAATTCCCGCAAAAATAAGAAGGGATATTCCGTTCCCAATACCTTTTTCCGAAATCAACTCTCCAAGCCAAACCAAAAGCATCGTTCCCGCTGTCATGGTAAGAATAAATGAAACAAGACCAAGAGGCTGTAAAGTCGTAATAATATTTTGACTCCGAAGAAGCGCGTACATGCCAACTGCCTGCATCATTGCAAGCGGAACTGTAATCATTCTTGTATATTGATTTATTTTTTGACGGCCACTCTCTCCTTCTTTGGATAACTCTTCAAGCTTTGGAATAACCATCGTTAAAAGCTGCAAGATAATTGAAGCATTGATATAAGGATTAAGCCCCAGGGCCATAACCGAAAAATTTGCCAGCGTCCCTCCGGAAAAAATATCCAAAAGACCTAAAAATTGATTCTGGGAAAAAAGTGCTTTGAGGCTGACTAGATTTACTCCCGAAACAGGAATATGAGCAAAAAGTCTAAAAACAACAAATATTGCCATCGTAAACAGAAGTTTTTTTCTAACATCTTCTGCTTTAATGGCATTTCTAAAAATCGAAAGATAATTTTGCATAAAATTATCCTAAATCTATTTTACCACCGGCTTTTTTAATTTTCTCTGCCGCTTTTTTAGATGTTTTTAATCTAACTGTTAATGGAACTTTAATTTCGCCTTCACCCAAAATTTTTACCCCGTAAGATTTTGCCTGATTTTCATCGACAATTCGGTGTTGAACTAAAGTTTTAATATCAACAATACTATTTTTTGGTAAAAGATTTAACACTTTAATATTGATAATTATCGGTGCTTTTTTAAAAGCTTTATTCTTATCTTTTCCGCGTCTAAAAGGAAGGCGTTTGATAAGCGAAACTGCTCCTCCTTCGAAAGAAAGAGAAATTTTTCCTCTCGCCTTTTGTCCTTTAGTGCCTCTTCCCGAAGTTTTAACCCGACCGGAACCATGTCCCTGGCCAAGTCTTCTTTTTGTTCTCTTTTTTATTTTAGTTAAATTTTGTAAATTCATATTTTATTTTCGGTTGAGAAAAGACAATATGTCATTTTTTCAATTCTTTTTTTATTTGCAATTTTTCATACCTTTGGGAAAGAATTTCAAGGGCTTTCATGGCGGCGTAAACATTGCTTGCTTGATTTTTTGTTCCAAGCACTTTTGAAGAAATATTGTGTATCCCTGCCGCTTCCACAATGCTTCTGATTGCTCCTCCGGCAATAACTCCGCTTCCAAGCGGTGCTGGTTTTAACAAAATTTTGGCTGCTCCAAGCTTCATACGAACTTCAAACGGAATTGTTCCGTTTACAGTCGGAACTTTAAGCATGTGTTTTTTAGCAACAGATATACCTTTTTTAATTGCCGATGAAACATCCGGCGCTTTTCCAAGACCAACTCCAACCGACCCATTTTTATCACCAACCACAACAAGTGCAGAAAATCCGATTTTATTTCCACCCTTAGTTTTTTTGGAAACTCGGTTTACTTGAACTATTTTTTCTTCAAATTCGCTTTGATTGCCAAAATTATAATTATTCATCAAAATTCCAAACCTCCTTCTCTTGCGCCTTGTGCAAGAGATTTAATTCTACCATGATAAATATAACCTCCTCTGTCAAAAACAACTTTCTTAATTTTTTTCTCCAATGCTTTTTTTGCCAAAACCATCCCCAGATTTTTAGCCTGAATTGATTTTTGTCCCCCTTGCCTGCCGGCAGGCCCGCCTGCCGAGCGGGCAGGCTGGTTTTTTTCTTCCAAGTGACTTTCTGTCATTCCTAATATTGTTTTTCCTTCTTCGTCATTAATTAACTGAACGTAAATGGCTTTATTTGACCTAAAAACAGAAAGCCTTGGCCTTTCTTTGGTCCCCCTGACTTTACTTCTTACTCTGGATTGTCTTTTTATTTTATTTTTGTTCTTATTCATATACTATACGCTTACTTTGCTCCAACTGTTTTTGCAGCCTTACCTGCTTTTCTCTTAATTTTTTCTCCAAAATAAGATATTCCTTTTGCTTTGTATGGATCCGGCGGACGTATCGCTCTAATTTTGGCAGCCATATCTCCAACTATTGTCTTATCAATTCCCATCACCGTAATTACATTTTCCGTAACTGAAAATTTAATTCCATTTTTAGCTTCAACCTTTACAGGATGCGAAAATCCAAGTGATAATATAAGATCATCGCCTGTTAAACTGACTCTATATCCGACACCTGACAATTCCAATTTTTTTTCAAAACCCTGCGATACTCCTTTAACCATATTGGCAATTAAAGCCCTTGTTAATCCAAATAGTGCTTTTGAATCTTCGGAACTTTCTTTCTTTTGAGAAACAATTACCTTTTTATCAAGAACTTTTACCTCAATTTGTTTTGGGAACGAGTAAGACAATGATCCTTTAGGACCACCAACTTCAACAGTTCCATCATTGATGGTAACTGTAACTCCCTCTTTTATTTCAACTGGTATTTTCCCTATTTTTGACATAGATTTCTACCAAATTTTAAAAAGAATTTCTCCTCCAAGACCCTTTTTCCTTGCTTGATACCCTGCCATAATTCCCTGATTTGTCGAAACAACTGAAATTCCCAAACCGCCCTGAATTTTTGTCAGGTTTTTTGCGCCAATATAAATTCTAAGAGAAGGTTTTGAAACAACCTCGCAATCGGAAAAAACCGGTACTCTTTTTTCGTAGCGTATTTTTCCAACTAAAATTTTCTTACCATTTGTAGTCTCTTCCTTTAAATCCTCAAGATAATTTTCTTTAACCAAAACCTTAGCGATTTCCTTACCCATTTTTGAATAAGCAAATTCAACTTGTTTTCGTTTTGCCATACAAGCATTTTTTAGCCTAATAACCAAATCCGAAACTAAATAATTCATATTATTTACCAGGTCGCTTTATAAACCCCCGGAAGTTCTCCTTTCATTGCTAATTCTCTAAAGCAGATACGACAAATGCCAAAACGTCTCATATAAGCTCTTGGTCTGCCACAAAGTTTACATCGATTCTTGTTTCTGACCGCGAATTTTTGTTTCTTTAAAAGATTAACAACGTTTGATTTTTTTGCCATATTTTTGATTTTTGATATTTAATTTTTTATTTTGCGAATGGCATGCCCAATATTTTCAAAAGTGCGCTGCCTTCCTCATTGTTTTTAGCCGTTGTGACAATAACCACTTCAAGTCCTTGTATTTTATCAACTTTCGAAGGATCAATTTCAGGGAAAACAGTATACTCATTAAAACCAAGTGAGTAATTACCGCGTCCGTCAAAACTCTTTTGGCTTACGCCATGAAAATCTCTAAGTCTTGGAAGCACAATATTTGTCAATTTTTCGAAAAAAGAATACATTCTTTTTCCCCTTATTGTTACTGTCAATCCAATCTCGTCTCCTTGTCTTAATTTAAAAGAAGAAATTGCCTTTTTTGCCTTTGTGACTTTTGGTTTTTGACCTGAAAGGGCAGCTAGAATTACAGACGCTTTCTCAACATTCTTTTTATCGGAGAGTGCATCTTTTACGCCCAAATTAAGCACAATTTTTGATAGCTTGGGTAGAGCCATCAAATTTTTTGCACCAAGTTCTTCTTTTAATTTTGTCCGCCAGTCGGCGGATTCTGAATTAAATCTTGTTTGTAAAGCACTCATATTGTTTGTTTGCATTTCTTGCAAATTCTTAATTTTTTGTCTTTTTCAATTGAAAATCCGACCCTTGTTGCCAAATGACATTTCGGACAAACCAATACAACGTTTGTAATAGACATTGGTTTGGTTATGGTTATAATTTCCGATTTTTGATTCTGTGCCCTTGCTTTTAAATGCCTTTTGTACTGATTAATTCCGGCAATCAAAATAAGACCTTTTTTAGAAAAAACTTTTTCTATTTTTCCGCTTTTTCCTTTATCTTTTCCCAAAACTACTTTGACTTCATCTCCTTTTCGCAACTTATAACTTATAACTTGTAATTTATAACTTTTTTTCATACTATCTCAACTGCCATGCTGGCAATTTTAGCAAATCCTTTATTTTTAATTTCTCTTGCGATTGGTCCAAAAATTCTTGTCCCTATAGGATTTTTATCTTTTGGATTATCTATTAAAACAGCCGCATTTTCAGAGAAACGAACATATGACCCATCCGGTCTTCTTTGTTCTTTTTTACATCTGACCAAGACTGTCTTAACAATTTCTCCATCCTTTACATTCCCTGCCGGATTAGCTTCTTTAACCACACAGTTCAAAATATCTCCTATATATCCAAATTTTCTTTTCGAACCGCCGAAGATATGAATTACCATGAGTAATTTCGCTCCGGAATTATCTGCAACTTTTAACATTGTTCTATGCTGAATCATTTGGCCTCCTTCTTCTTAACCTGTTTTTTAACCTTAATTTCAGCTTTTACCGTAACTGGCGCCTTTGGCTCTTCGGTTTTAATAATTTTTGAAATTTTAAAGTGTTTTTCTTTAGAAATGGGCCTAATTTTGAAAAACTCCACAAAATCTCCTACTAAAACATTAAAACCTTGAGTATCAACTTTATAACTCTTATTCTTTTTAGAAACCCTTTTATAGAGCTTATGAACAGTCTTTCGCGTAACCTGCACAACTGCTGTGTTATTCATTTTATTTGAAACAATAATTCCTTCAAATTTTTGCATAATTTTATTTTTTTAAGCTAACCTCCAATTTTTTTTCTTCCAAAATAGTCAAGATTCTTGCGACTTCTTTTCTTTTTTCAAAGACAGAACGTAAATTCTTAAGTTTTTTTTGAAATTTATCCAGTTTTAATTGAAAAAGCTCGTTTTTTAATTCCAAAAATCTTGCTTTTAACTCCGGTATTGTTTTTGTATGTAATTCTTTTTTTGCTTTTGTTTTCATTTTATTTATTAATCAAACATTTGCTTTTCTACAATTCTTGTTTTAACAGGCAATTTGTGAGACGCCAGGCGAAGAGCAGACATAGCAATATCACGAGTTATGCCTCCCATCTCAAACATCATCCTGCCGGGCTTTACAGATGCCACGTACTCATATACTTCTCCCTTACCGCTGCCCATTCTTGTTTCGGCCGGTTTCTTGGTAATTGGTTTATCAGGAAAAATCCGAATCCAAATCCGACCGCCTCTTTGGGTATAATGAGTAATTGCTCTTCGTGCCGCCTCGATTTGCCGGCTGGTCACCCATCCCATTCCCAGTGAAATGAGTCCGAATTCTCCAAAGGAAATTTTTGTGCCGTTATGGGCATTTCCTCTCATCATTCCTCTTTGCTGTTTTCTAAATTTCGCTCTTTTTGGAACTAACATAATTATTTCTCCTCCGGTCTATTTATCCAAACTTTTACTCCAATATAGCCTTTTTTAGTTAAAGCCGGAACACTGGCAAAACTAATATGCTCGCGGATCGTTGAAAGCGGAACCTTACCGATATGTAATTTTTCCCTGCGGCTGATTTCCGCTCCGGCTATTCTCCCCGATAGTAAAATTCTTACTCCTTTTGCTCCTGAACTCATAACCCTTTCTCCGGCCGAAAACAGTGCACGTTTATAAGGCATTCTCTTAATCAACTGCTCGGAAATGTTCTTTGCAACCAAGTATGCGTCGAGATTTGGTTCTTTAATTGGTTCAACTTTAATATCTAGTTTTGGCAAATTCTTTGTATTTTTTTTTAGTTTTATTTAAAATAGCAACAAGGAATTTTTTTAAATCATCAAGTCCTGTTCCGCCTCTGCCAATTACGATTCCAGGCCTTGAAACATAAATTATCAATTTTAAACTATTTATTGATCTTTCAATTTCTACCCTGGCAATGCCGGCAATTCTTAATTTTTCCATTAAAGCTTTTCGAAGAGTATAATCTTCAAAAAGAACATCTTTATATCTTTTACTGTCAAACCAACGGCTTTCCCAGTTATAAATTGTTCCAAGTCTTAAAACTTGCGGATTAACTTTTTGCCCCACAGAACCTCCTTCCAGCCCGCCCCGCTTCGCTTGGCGAGGCCGGGGTCGGTAATAAACCAATGCTACAAATAAACAAATAATTTAATTTGCGGACAACCCGAAGCGGGTGACGCGAGGAAGTTTGGCGCGGGGAGGCGTAAAATTTTCGCAGTTCGCATTTCGAGCTTACAACTTTTGATGGAAATTTCAAAAGACTCCAGGGTTTTATTCTGTTTCGAATTAAATCCAAACTGTTGCGAGTTGCGGAACAAGAAAACTTTTGCGCCGACCTAAGCGCCTTCTGCAACTTTTGACAGACACAATTATTTCTTTTCATTTTTTTCCTCCAATACTATTCTTATATTACTTGATCTTTTTTTAAAAGGATGAACCCTGCCTCTGGTTGAGGGTTTAAACCTTTTAAGAGCCGGGCCGCCTGAAACATTAATACTTTTAATAATTAAATTCTCTTTTTGCAGCTTTGCATTATTAATTGCATTTGCCAAAGCGCTTTTTAAAGTTTTTAAAAGCGAAGTTGCCGCTCTTTTATTTGCCAGACTTAAAGCATTTATTGCTTGCTCAATTGACATATTGCGCACCATATCGGCAAGTAAACTCACCTTTCTTGGACTTATTTTAACTGATTTGCTTTCTGCTTTTATTTCCATATTCTTAAGTTTTTGAAATCTCTCTTGCTACAACTCTTCCATGAGTTCTAAAAGTTCTGGTTGGAGAAAATTCTCCAAGCCTGTAACCCACCATCGCTTCTACAATATAAACATTGATAAAAACTCTTCCGTTATGAACGGAGAATGTATGGCCAACAAATTCCGGCGGAATCTGGCACGCCCTGCTCCATGTTTTAATAGGGTTTTTATCACCTGTTTCTTTTTGTTTTAAAACTTTTTTAAGTATTCTTTTGTCCACATATGGACCTTTTTTTGCACTTCTTCCCATTATTTTTTCCTCCTCTGTATTATATATTTATTCGAATATTTATTTCTGTCTCTGGTTTTTCCAACCGCTCTTCTCCCCGTATAAGTCTTTTGATACTTAAGACCAACGCTGCTTCTTCCTTCTCCTCCGCCGTGAGGATGAGATCTCGGATTCTGAGCAACTCCTCTAACCGTTGGCCTTATACCCATATGTCTTTTTCTTCCGGCTTTGCCAAAAAATTCATTTTTCCAATCAATATTACCAAGCTGTCCAATTGTTGCAAAACATTCCTCGCGAATTCTGCGCATTTCCCCCGATGGCATTTTAAGATGGGCAAAATTATTCTCAATGGCCGAAATTATAATCGATGTTCCGGCGCTTCTTGCCAATTGCCCGCCTCTGCCTTTAACAATTTCAACGTTGTGAATAATTGTTCCAATTGGCATCTTTTTTAAAGGAAGAGTATTACCAACTTTTGTTTCAGCATCCTGCCCGGAAATAACTTCATCGTTTAAATTTAAACCCTCGGGTTTGAGAATATATCTCTTTTCTCCATCTGTGTATTGTATCAAAGCTATGTCACAAGTTCTATTGGGATCATATTCTACTGAAATGACTTTTCCTTTAATATTAATCTTGTCTCTTTTAAAATCAATCACTCTAAGAAAACGCTTCTGTTCTCCGCCTTGATGCCTAACAACGACTTTTCCGCTTACGTCTCTTCCCGAATTTTTCTTTCTGATAAATTTTAATTTACTCATAACTTATAATTAGTAATTAGTAATTAGTAATTTTTATGTGCCTGCTTCAAAAAGATCAATTTTTTGACCTTTCAAAAGTTCTACAACCGCTTTTTTAAAATCTGCTTTTTTGACTTCTTTTCTTCTTATTCCAACTCTCGCCGATCTTCCTTTAATAATAATCGTTGAAACTCCTATCACTTTTACTTTAAATTTTTCTTCAACTGCTTTTTTAATTTCTTTTTTATTTGAATCTTTAGCTACCAAAAAAGTAAATTTTCCCTTACCAACATCATTCATTGATTTTTCCGTAATAATTGGCTTAATAATAATTTGTCCTGCATCCATAATTTATTTCTCCTTTAAAAAATAATCCTTGGCTTCCTCTAATGCCTCTTTGGCAAAAATAAGCACTTTATTATTTAAAATTTGATAAGTATTAATTGTATTTACCAATATAAAGCTTGTATTTTCAATATTTCTTACAGCCCTCATAATATTTTCCGCGTCTTTTGGCAAAACCAGCATAATTTTTTTACCAGAAAGTTCCAAGTTTTTTAAAGTGTTTGCCATATTTTTTGTTTTTGGCTCCAGGGTTTTTAGCCCTTTTATAATTTTTATTTCTTGGTCTTTTAATTTTGCAGAAAGTGCCGAAAATAAAGCCGATCTTTTCATTTTTTTAGAGAGTTTTAGCGAATAATCTCTTGGTTTTGGTCCAAAAGCAAGTCCTCCCTTAACAAAAATCGGAGCTCGTATTGATCCATGTCTTGCCCGGCCTGTTCCTTTTTGCTTATATATTTTTCGACTTGATCCTTTGACCTCACTTCTGGTTTTGGTTGAAGCTGTTCCTGTTCTCTGATTTGCTAAATAAACTCTGACTGCTTGACTTATTAATACTTTATTTACTTTTACACCAAACATTTCTTTTGGTAATTCCATTGATTCAACAACTTTTCCTTTTAAATCGTAAACGTCAACTTTTAAACTACCCATCTTGCTTCTCAAATCGCGGGGAGCCCGAAGCGGGTGACGCGAGCCAGAGACCTTGCTGGCACGCAGTCCGCCAGTTGGCGGATTAGCCGTACGAGTACCAGCGAGATGGCGAGCGGCAGGACCCGCGAGGGCGACCTTTGATTTTTGATTTTTGATTTTTTTAACTGGCATTTTCATCCTCTTTACCATCCGTAGCTTTAGCGGAGGATGGCTTTACCTCCTTGCCCTCTGAAGCTTTAGCGAAAGAGGGCTTTTTTTCTGGCTCTTTTGATTCTTCAATTAAAGCTTCTTTGTAAAGCGGTACGAACTTTTTATCTTCCCCGACTTTTTTAATTGAAACAAGGCTATTTTTTGGCCCAGGAACCAATCCTTTTATTAAAACTAAATTGTCTAAGACATCCGCTACAATTTGGTTTTTGATTGTCACATTTTCATGCCCCATTCTCCCTGCCATTCTTTTTCCTTTGTAAACTCTTCCCGGTGTAGTGGTTTGACCGATTGACCCCGGCGCTCTTTCTCTGTCTGACTGACCGTGAGTTCTTGGTCCGCCTTTAAAATGATGTCTTTTAACAACGCCTGCGTAACCTTTTCCTTTGGAAACGCCTGAAACATCAACAATATCTCCCGGCTTTAATACATCTTGAGCATTGATAGTCTCTCCAAGTTTTGGAGAATCGGAGATTTCGTTTACTCTTACTTCGCGCAAAAAATGAGGAGCAACTTTTAAGTTTGCTCCTTTGATATGCCCTTGCAATGCTTTTGACGGATGCTTTTTAGTTCCAAGACCAATTTGAAGGCTGTTATAGCCATTTTTATCTTTATTCTTAACCATGGCAACAACATTACCGGAAACATTAATTTCCGTCACAGGTATTCTTGTTCCATCTTCCAAAAACTTTTGTGTTTGTTTTTGTTTTATTCCAAAAATTTGATTAATCATATTCTTAAGTCTTCAAAGAAGCGGAAAACCAAAAAAGCGACCCCATAGAGTCGCTTAAATATTCAGGATTTCTCCCAAAAACTAGCTATACTATGAAGTCAGAACCACCTCCTCGCGTTTTGTCATGACTAAGTAATTGATGTAATTATATAACGAGTGTGTACGAAATGCAATAAGCCAGGAGTAAAACGGAAATGAGACAATTTTGAAATTATGTGTATGGAGCTAATAGAGCGCGGACAAACTCTAGTCTGGGAAAATTCGGATTCTTATTTAAAAACTCCCGCATGAGAACAATTTCTTCATTCTCCAAAATATCACCTACCATTTCAGGAACTTTTTGCCCACTTTTTTTAATGACATTAACAAATTGCGAGCCTCCATTAGGCACAGCACGCATACCAAAAACAATTTTATCAACAGCCGTTAACATGGCAGCGCCCAAGCACATCACACAAGGTTCGAGTGTTGTATATAATACAAGAGGTCTAGGCGCAGTCCAAACCAAATCTTTTGCTTTTCGAAGAGTAAGCCATTCTGCATGTACAGTAATAGATTTTGATCGAAGTTGTTGGCTATGTCCTTTTCCAATTAACCGATCATTGGCTACGAGCACCGAGGCAATTGGTAATTCACCTATCGCCAATGCTCTCTTTGCCTCTTTTAAAGCAAGACGCATCCAGTGTTCATCGCGATTGACTGCCATAAAATACTAAATTATTGAAATATTTTATCTTCACGAATATTTTACCAAAAACATGAAGGGGTTTCACATTTTTTGCATCACATTCTTATTTCAACATCAACACCTGCGGGGAGTTCGAGATGGGTGAGGCTGTCGATAGTTTTATCGGTTGGGGAAATAATATCAATTAGCCTTTTGTGGACTCGCATTTCAAAATGATCGCGGGCATCTTTATCAATATATGGAGATTTGTTAATTGCGTAAATGCTTCTTTGGGTTGGAAGAGGTATTGGACCTATAACCTTGGCGCCGGTTCTTATCGCCGTATCTAGAATTTGTTGACAGCAAGCGTCAATGACTCTTGCGTCATAACTTTTTAAACGTACTCTAATTCTTCCTTTTGGCATTTTTTTAAAGTTCTTAAGCTATTAAAAATACTTAAGCAATTATCTTGGAGATAACTCCTGCTCCGACTGTTTTTCCGCCTTCGCGGATAGCAAATCTTAGACCTTCCTCGAGGGCCACGGGGACGATAAGTTTAACTGACATTTTGGTGTTATCGCCGGGCATGACCATTTCGACGCCTTTTGGAAGATTAACTTCTGCTGTAACATCGGTTGTTCTAATATAAAATTGCGGTCGGTAGCCTGTAAAGAAAGGTGTATGGCGTCCGCCCTCTTCTTTGGTAAGAATATACGCTTCTGCTTCAAACTCTTTGTGAGGAGTAATACTTCCCGGCTTTGCAATAACTTGTCCTCTTTCGACATCTGCTTTTTCTACTCCGCGGAGAAGTAATCCGACATTGTCTCCGGCTTGACCCTCGTCAAGCTGCTTTCTAAACATTTCAACTCCCGTAACAACTGTTGCTTTTGTGTCTTTGATTCCGACAATTTCGGCCGGTTCATTGATTTTTATCTTTCCTCTTTCAATTCTTCCGGTTACAACTGTTCCTCGGCCTTTAATTGAAAAAACGTCTTCAACCGGCATAAGGAATGGTTTTTCTGTGTCTCGAACCGGAGTTGGAATATAATTATCAACCGCGTCCATTAAAGCCATAATTTGTTTTTCAGCCTCCGCATCGCCTTCCAAAGCTTTCAAGGCTGAACCTCTTATAATTGGCACATCATTACCGGGATATTGATATTTTGTAAGAAGCTCTCGAACTTCCATTTCGACCAAATCCAAAAGCTCGTTATCGGAAACCATATCACATTTGTTAAGAAAAACAACAATTGATGGAACCTGGACTTGGCGGGCTAATAAAATATGTTCTCTTGTTTGAGGCATTGGACCATCTGGGGCAGAAACAACTAAAATAGCGCCATCCATTTGGGCGGCGCCGGTAATCATGTTTTTAATGTAATCTGCGTGTCCCGGAGCATCAATATGGGCATAATGTCTTTTTTCGGTTTCGTATTCAATGTGGGCAATATTAATAGTAACGCCCCTTGCTTTTTCTTCGGGGGCGTTATCGATATCTTCAAATTTTTTCGCTTCGGCCATTCCCTTTTTGGCTAAAACGGTCGAGATAGCCGCGGTCAAAGTAGTCTTTCCGTGATCAACGTGACCAATTGTTCCAATATTGATATGTGGTTTTGTTCTTTCGAATTTCTTTACGTCTGCCATAACTTTATTATTACTAAAATAAAAGCCTTAAATTAAATTAAGGCTAAATAGCAATATACAATATTTTTTTTATCTAGTCAAGAGCCAAATTTGGCAATTGGTATTTTCTTTGGCGTTTTCCCGGCCCACCGCACCGCCAATCTTTCCCCAATTGACGCCATCAAATACCAATAAATGCCTCAAATTTGCTATAATTCGAGGGTGAAAAAGAAAAGAAAAATTTCTGTCGCTTTGGAATGTTTTGTAAAAAAGAACGGCAAATATTTAATGCTTCACCGAAATCCGGCTAAAAAAATCATGCCGGATGTTTGGATGGCGCCCGGCGGTCACAGAGAATTTAATGAAGGACTTTTTGAATGCGCCAGAAGAGAAATTTTTGAAGAAACAGGATTAAAAATTAAAAACATTCGGATAAAAGCCACCGGAAATGTTTATTTAAAAGATTTAAATGAAGAGATCTTTTTCCATGATTTAGTGGCCGATTATGCCGGCGGAAAATTAACGGAAAGCCCAAGCGACGGAAAACTTGCCTGGCTAACGCCAAAAGAAATAGCAGGTCTTGATAATTTACTTTCTGAAATCCGCAAAATTTTACCATATATTTTTAGCAACAACAATAAAATTATTTCTTATAAAGCAGTTTATAAAAAAGGAAATAAAATGACAAATTTTCAACTCGATCAATAATTAAATTTATGAAAAAAGGAATTGATTATATTGGCGTTGGAGTTGGTGCTGCAATTTTTGATAAAAAAGGAAGGCTTTTTATTACTCTTCGAGGAAAAAAGGCAAAAAATGAACGCGGAAAATGGGAGATACCCGGCGGCAGCGTAAAGTTTGGAGAAACACTTGAAAAGGCAATTATTAGAGAGATAAAAGAGGAGTATGGAATAGAAATCAAAGTTATCAAACTTTTAGGAGTATGCAATCATATTATCAAAAATGAAAAACAGCATTGGATTTCCCCAACTTATATTTGTAAAATAAAAAAGGGTAAACCAAAAATTTTAGAACCAGATAAATGCGACGCCATTGGTTGGTTCACTTTTAAAGAAGCCAAAAAACTTCCCCTATCAATTATTACCAAATATGACATTGGTCTTTTAGAAAAGGACTCTCCTAAAGGATTTGGAATTTAATATAATGATTAAGCTTACACATAAAGTAATTATTAAAATAAAACCGACTCGCCCATTTGCTTTTGATCCAACTTTTTTTAAACCGGCACATTTCCCAAGCAATGACAACAGGTGGGAATCTGGAATAAGATGGCAAACAATGTTTTGGGATGAAGAAAAACTAGGACTGCTTTATAAAAATAATGGAACAATTAATAAACCAAAAATTATTGTTGAAGTTTTTTCAAATAAAAAACTTTCTTCAGGATTCTTAGAAAATTTAAAAAGGGAAATTATTTGGCGTTTTAATCTTGATTTAGACTTATCCGATTTTTATAGACAGGTCAGTAAAGATCCTCTTTTAGAACCAATTATTAAGAAGTTTAAAGGCTTAAGACCAATGCACTATGGCTCTCTTTATGAATATCTGATTATTGATATTGTGCTGCAAAATACAGTTGTAAAACGAAGTGTAAGTATGCTTCAGTCACTTTTTGAAAAATACGGAGATTTACTTGAATATAATAAACAAAAGTTTTGGTGTTTTTGGGAACCAGAAATTTTGGCGAAGGCAAATGAACAAGAATTAAGAGATTTGAAAGTAGGCTACCGAGCAAAATCTCTCATTCGGGTTTCGCAACCTTTTGCTCGTGGAGAGATAGACGAATTGGAATTAAGAAATAAGAGCAAAGAGGAACAAGAAAAAGTTCTACTTTCTTTATATGGAATTGGTCCAGCTTCAGTCGGCTATATTATGTTTGACGCTTTTCATCATTGGGATTATTTTCGTAACATTTCCCCATGGGAACAAAAAATTTACTCTCATATTTTCTTTAATAAGGATCACGAAAAAGAATTGATGTCTGTCCCCAAAATGCTCAAACGATTTGAAAAATGGGGAAAATGGAAAGGATTAGCTGTTCATTATGTTTGGGAAGACTTATGGTGGAAAAGAAAAACACAACATATTCCTTGGCTTGAAAAAGAAATCCGATTGTGATTTGTTATAATCCATTTATGAAAATTGCGATTTTGGGCGGAAGGTTTGATCCGCCTCACATTGGACATTGGCTGATTGCAAAACAGGCACTTGAACAAAGGCCTGAAATTGATGAGATCTGGTTTATGCCGGCATTTAAACATCAATGGAAGGAAATTTTAACAAGTGTAAAGGATAGAATGATAATGCTTGGATTTATGAAAAATAATCGGATAAAAATTTCCGATATTGAAATTAAAAGAGAAGGTATTAGTTATTCCATTGACACAATTAAAGAGATTAAGAAAAAATACAAACACCAAATTTATTGGATTATCGGCTCTGACATTTTATCTGAATTTAATCGCTGGAACAAAAAAGAGGAATTAACAAAACTTACCACTTTTCTTGTTTTCCCCCGCGATCCATATGCAATCCCAAAAAATCTTCCCAAAGGTTTTGAAGTTTTAAAAGGAAAAAATTTAATTGTCACAAATCTTTCCTCAACTCTTATTCGCCAAAGAATAAAAAAACATTTACCAATCAGCAATCTTGTACCAAAAGGGGTTGAGGAGTATATTAAAAAACATGAATTATATAAATAATTTTCAATTTGAAATTTGACCCATTCGATTATACTCAGGGTCATGCTGAGTGTGTCGAATGCATGAAATTTTAAATCAAATCAAAAAGTTTTAATTTTTAAACATTAGAAAATTAGAAATTGATTAGAAATTAGGAATTTTTACTATGTCTTTAAAAATCAATCTTAAAACAGAAATAAAAAAAATTACTGACTTTATAAAAAGTACTCTCAAACGGGAGGGTTTTAGTAAAGTTGTCATTGGCCTCTCCGGCGGCATCGATTCAACAACCTCTTTTTACTTATTAAAAAAAGTTTTATCTCCAAAAAATATAATAGTTGCAAATCTTTATTATCAAGAAAATAAAGATAATGATTTAGAGAAAATATTAAAAGATGCAAAAATTCCAAAAGAAAATATCTATAGAATTGGTATCAAAAAAATCGTAGATTGTTTTACAGAATCTCTACATTTTGAGATTCCGAAACAAGTTCGGAATGACAATAAAATACGGCTTGGCAATATTATGGCAAGAGTTAGAATGATAATTCTTTTCGATTTGGCAAAAAAACACAAAGCGCTGGTTTGCGGGACCGAAAATAAAAGCGAACATTATCTTGGATACTTTACTCGTTTTGGTGATGCCGCATCCGACTTTGAACCAATCAGGCACTTATATAAAACTCAACTTTTAGAGCTTGCAAAATATCTTGAAGTTCCAAAAAATATTATTGAAAAAAAACCAACCGCCAATCTTTGGCAAGGACAGACAGATGAAGATGAATTTGGATTTACTTACAAAGAAGCCGATGAGGTTTTATATCTTTATCTTGAAAAAAAACTAAAAGTTAATGAAATTAAAAAGAGGGCTTTTAAAAAAACCGATAAGATAATCCATTGGGTTATAAAAAATAAATTTAAGCACGAAACTCCCCACGCGCTTTAGCTTTATGAGGAAACGCGACCTGTAAAAGTGGATTTTGCAAGCATTTGTTCAATTATATTCTTTGGAACCTCCTCATAATGCGATGGCTCCATGTAGTAGCTGGCGCGCCCTTGTGACATTGATCTTAGAGTCGTGGCATAACCTGAAAGTTCTGCCAAAGGAACCATGGCCAAAACTATGGTTGCCTTTCCCTTTTCTTCTGTTCCTAAAATTTGCGCTCTTTTGGCGGATAAATCACCGATAATATCTCCCATAAATTCCGAAGGCGTTGTAACCTCAACCTTCATTATCGGCTCAAGCAAAGTCAAATCTGCTTTTTTAACAACTGACTGTAAAGCCTGGCTTGCAGCGATTTTAAAGGCGATATCAGACGAATCGACATCATGGTAACTTCCGTCATAAAGAGTTACAGTCATATCAACAAGCGGATATCCCAAAAGAGCTCCATTTTCCATTGATTCCTTGACTCCTTTTGAAACAGAACTTATAAATTCGGCCGGAATTGCTCCTCCTTTAATTGCATCAACGAACTCATAGCCCTCGCCTCTTGGTTTTGGTTCAACTCGCAAGAAACAATGACCGTATTGACCGCGTCCTCCACTCTGGCGAATATATTTTCCCTCTGCTTCGGCTTTTTTCTTGACAGTTTCTTTGTACGCAACCTGCGGCGCTCCAACATTTGCCAAAACGCCAAATTCTCTTTTCATTCTGTCAACCATAATTTCAAGCTGTAATTCTCCAACTCCGGAAATTATTGTTTGTCCTGTTTCATGGTTGGTTTTAACATGAAAAGTTGGGTCCTCGTCCATTAATCTTTTTAAGGAATAGCCAAGTTTTTCTTGATCTGATTTTGTCTTTGGTTCAATAGCCAGTGAAATAACAGGCTCCGGAAAAGTAATTTTTTCTAAAATCAGAGGCTTTTTATCATCACAAAGAGTATCTCCGGTTCCGGTTTCTTTAAGACCAACCAATGCGACAATTTCTCCTGCAAACGCTTCTTTAATTTCTTCCCTGTGATTGGCATGCATCAGGAGAATTCTTCCAATTCTCTCGGTAATATTTTTTGTGCTGTTATAAATATATGAACCGGATACTACTTTTCCCGAATACACTCTAAAATAAGTTAGTCTTCCAACGTGCGGATCAATTTGAATTTTAAAGGCGAGACCACAAAGAGGATCTTCAGGCACTAACTGCCTTGTTTCCTCCTCGTCTGTTTTTGGATTTGTACCTTTAACTTCTTTTAAATCAACCGGGGAAGGGAGATAGTCCAAAACTGCATCCAATAATGGCTGGACTCCTTTATTTCGAAGCGATGAACCGGCGAAAACTGGTACCAGTTTATAAGCAATAACCGCACGCCTTAAAGCGGCTTTTAATTCTTCAATCGAAATTTCTTTATTAGAAAGATATTTATCCAAAAGCCCATCATCTGTTTCGGCAATCTTTTCGATAAGTTTGTGACGATATTCTTCAACTTTATTTTTTAAATCAGCCGGAATTTCATCCAAAACATCAAATTTTGCACCTAATTCATCCGAACCCCAAACATATGATTTTCGGGTTAAAAGATCAACAATTCCTTTAAAGGTTTGCTCCGCGCCAATTGGCAAAACCATAATTGCGGGATTTGCTCCAAGCCTATCCTCAATACTTTTAATGGTCGCCAGAAAATCAGCTCCAAGCTTATCCATTTTATTAACAAAACAAATTCTTGGAACTTTATATTTATCTGCCTGTCGCCAAACAGTTTCCGATTGCGATTGCACTCCTTCTTCGGCATCCAAAACCGTAATTCCGCCGTCCAAAACTCGAAGTGAACGCTCAACTTCGGCTGTAAAATCTACGTGCCCGGGAGTATCGATTATATTAATTTTATAAAGATCTTCTTTTCCTAAAGAACTAAGCAACGAATGAGTCCAAAAAGCAGTCGTGGCAGCAGAAACTATAGTAATTCCTCTTTCTCTTTCCTGCTCCATCCAGTCCATAACAGTTGTTCCCTCATCAATATCACCAATTTTATATGTTCTTCCCGTATAAAAAAGAATGCGTTCGGTAGTTGTGGTTTTACCCGCATCAATATGAGCAATAATGCCGATATTTCTGACTTTGCTTAAATCCAAATCTCTTCTATGTTCTGCCATAATAATAAAATTCAATCCGCCAAAGCGGATTTACTCATAAAGTATAACATATTTTAGAGGCATATTCTAGAGTTTAATAAACTGAAAAAATGGTGTAAAATATAAATGTTGTTTGAGGGGGTGAGAAATATGGTGGGATGGGGATATGGAGGATATACAATGATGAATTCTTATTTCGGAGTTTTCGGGTTTGTTTTCCAAATTTTAGCTTTAGTCGCCCTAGTTCTTTTAATCGCCTACCTTTGGAAACAAATACAGAAGAAGTAAAACCTCTGTCTTGAAGAACGGGATTTAAATACAAAGATATTCGCAGAAAGTCTTATCAGAAATATTACATTTTTTATTCATCCTCGTTCTTCAAATCATTATTAAGTTGTTTTAATTTTTCATATACCTGTTCCAAAATAATATCTGGAAGAGGAGTATTACTACCACTTCTAGCATATTCTTTTGTGATATCAACTGCTTTTTCCAGTAATTGAAATTTCGACATTGCCATAAATTATCACCTCCTTTTTTTAATTATCCATTAATTTCCTTCTTGCTGATTTTTTTAAATCCGATTTATATATATTTTAAGATTGACTTCTTCTATACTCAACATCAGCTAAACTATCAGCCCTTCTCCCTAAAGTGCTACTTCTTGAATGATGGAAGTATTCAACGCTTTTAAATCGCTGTGCATTTCTTTTTGCTTCATCGAAAAGAGGACGAATATGCTCTCTTCTCATTCTGTACGTACAATTCATCCAATTAATTACCAACTCACTATCCATCCAAACCTCTATATCAAATCTTGTTACCCCAACTGCTTGATCGAGTGCAAAAATAAGTCCGCGAAATTCGGCTTCTGGAGGCGTCGCTTCACCTAAATATTTTGAAAACTCATGTTCATTCCCTCGCTCATCTATCATCAAAACTCCACAAGCAGCCTTACCTCTGCCTGACCTTCCTTGAATATGAGCATTTGGCACATGACAACAAGCATCAATTATTATTTTTGCCTTAGCCATATTTAAAATAAAATATTTTAATGTCTTTTATCTCTGGGCGGGAACGGATCGTTTCCATAACTATCTTTATCTCTAATTCTTCCGTCTCGACCATGAATAATAACTTCAGATTTTTGATTAATTGCAATATTCTTTGCTGCATCAATCGCTTCTGCTTGTGTCTCGTAAACAGACGTGACGCGTTTATTTCGCTCTCCTCTTACTGCCCAGTCATTATTATGTGTAACTACGTGCTGATCTTGTCTTGCCATTTTCTTCACCCCCTTTTACAGTTAACTCGATTTAGCGCCAGAAAAAGCATAATACGCTAGATATAGTGTGTCAACTACTAACATCTATGTCAAAATGTATCATGTAAATTTTAGCCTCGGGATATGTCCAAAAACGAGATTGAATATCATTGAGGCACTGGTAGCCCTAATTTCTGAAGAGGAAGATATTCAAAGTAGTACTGGCATCCGACGGAGATTACATAGTCTAATGTGTCTTTGTAGTTTGGATTTTTAAACCATTCGCTCAAGATATAAATAAACTCGACATCAATATTAATAGAAGACATCAATTTCTGATATTGCTTCCTTTTAAAATCACACGTCTGTAGCTTTTCATCAACAGAACCAGCGACTTCTTGGAATTTTACTTCTATAATAAATAATGTGTTATTTACAATTACGTATATTGCCTCGTCTGGAAGAAGTTTTTTTGAAAGGATTTTTTTATAATCTACTCCACGGGATTCTAAATATTTATACAGTCCATTTTTTGCATAGCTTTGGGCTACTTCTTGCCCTTCAAAATAAATAATATTGTTCTTCACAGAATAACCTTTCTGATCCGATAAAAAATCAAGGATATTTATCCTTTTTTCAAATTTTAACCCTGTTAGCGTATTACTTCCCCCAATGCCTTTTCTAATCATAATAATACTTTGCTATTTAGTAATTATTTTCATATAGAGTAATGGGCAATTGTTTCTTTTTGGATGTAGCCAATATATCTTCAAATCTTTTTTTTGATAATTCAAGAAAGTCCTTTTCCTTGTCTATGCCAATAAATTTTCTATTTAGCATATGTGCTACTATACCAGTTGTAGAACTTCCTGTAAAAGGATCTAAAATTATATCTCCTTCTTTGGTTGATGCTGAAATTATTCTTTCTAATAAAGCTATTGGTTTTTGAGTGGGATGTTTTCCGAACTTCTTTTCCCAAGGTTTTGGAGTTGGTATAGACCATACAGAACGCATTTGTTTACCAGCTTTCTTAATAAAATCTTCTGGCCAGTTACCTTCTTTCATTAATTTATAATTAAAATAATGTTTTGCGTCTTTATCTCGCCTTGCCCAAATTAATGTTTCGTGGCTTGCTGTAAAATATCTCCCGCTTAAATTAGGAGACGCATTTGGCTTAAACCAGGAAATATCGTTTAGAATGTGATAGTCATTCGCTTGAAGTGCATAACCACATTGATATATAGAATGATATGTTCCACTTATCCATATTGTCCCGTTTGGTTTTAAAAGTCTTCTGCATTCTTTAATCCATTGGACATGAAAGTCTAAATCACTCTCAAAGCCTTTACTCTTATCCCAATCGCCCTTGTGAACATTAACTCTTTTTCCAGCGAAGACTGTAAAACCACCATTTGAAAGATTATAAGGAGGATCTGCAAAAATCATATCAAAATGCTCACTAGGAAATCTTTTTAATAGTTTAAGTGAGTCGTCGAGATATAAAGCAAAGTCGTCTTTCAAGTAATAAGGAATCATGGCTGTAAATAAATACTAACACTTTGGTGGCAATTTTTCTAGAAGACTTTTTATAAAACTTCAATTCTCAAACGGAAGATTACCACCTAAAATGAGCAAATGCCCTATTCGCGTCGGCTTGACGCTGCATTGTGTCTCTCTTTTTAATTGCTTCCCCAAGATTTTGATTAGCATCCAAAAGTTCAGAAGCTAATTTTTCTTCAAAAGTTTTATAATCCTTGTTTGATCTTTTTCTTGCCGCTTCAATAAGCCAACGGATTGCCAAAGAAATTTTTCGCTCTCCTCTGACTTCGGATGGAACCTGATAAGAAGCTCCCCCGACTCTTCTTGCTTTTACTTCCTGTTTTGGACTGACATTTTGAATCGCTTTTTCAAACGTTTCTACAGGATCTGCCCCTTTATTTTTGATAATTTCCAAAGCGTCATAAAATAATTTCTCAGCAATGGATTTTTTGCCGTCCTTTATCATTCTGTTGATAAATCTAGCAACTAAAACATTGTGATAAATTTTATCCGGATCAATTTTTCTTTTTTCTACCTTTTTATGTCTCATAAAACTCGCTTTGCTCGTAATAAGCCAATACTACAAATCAATAAACAAATTCTTTAAATTTCAAATTTTTAATTATTTATTATTTTAAGAATTGATTTGTCATTTGCTTATTTGTTTATTTGCTTATTGGGACGCCGGTGTGACTTCCGGTGCAACTGGCGCAGCCGGTGCTACTGCCACTTTTGGCGCTATTCCCCCTATCTTCTTTGTTCCATATTTACTTCTGGATCTTCTCCTGCTTTCAACGCCTGCCAAATCAAATTTTCCGCGAACAATATGATATTTAACTCCCGGTAAATCTTTAACTCTTCCTCCCCTTACCAAAACTATACCGTGTTCAGAAAGCGAATGTCCAATTCCCTGAATATAAGCAGTGACTTCTGTTCTGTTTGAAAGTTTAACTCTGGCAACTTTTCGAAGCGCAGAATTTGGTTTTTTTGGCGTCATTGTTTTAACCAAAGTTACAACTCCTCTTTTTTGCGGAGAGAGTAAAGTTTTATATTCGCGAGTTCTTGCATTAAATATACGACGCAAACCCGTCGAGCGGGTCTTTTTAATTTTCTTTTTTCTTCCTCTTTTTGATAGTTGTGATAAAGTTGGCATTGTAAAAATATTAAATATTAAAAATTAAATAGTAAATAGTTTTTCTTATTTTTGATTTTTGATTTGTATATTATACCTCTTCTTCCACTTTTGCTTCAACCCTGATTTGATCGGAGTCAACTCCATTTTTTTCGGAGTCAACGGGAATTAGTCTTCCAATAATAACGTTTTCTTTAAGACCAATCAAATAATCTTCTCGTCCTTCAAGAGCTGCATCAGTTAAGACCTTGGTTGTTTCCTGGAATGAAGCAGCCGAAAGCCATGAATCCGAAAAAAGTGAAGCTTTAGTTATCCCTAAAATTACTTTTCTTCCTGTAGACGGCTCTCCACCTTGGGTAAGCATTTGGGCATTAATATCTTCCATCGAGGCTTTAGTGATGAAGTCGCCCGGAATTAATACAGTATCGCCGATTGTCTCAATAATAATCTTGTCAGACATTTTGCGCAAAATTACTTCAAAATGTTTATCGTTAATTGCAATTCCTTGAGATTCGTAAACTTTTTGGACTTCGTCAATAATATAACGCTGTGTAAAGGTTAAACCTTTAACCTTGAGAACTTCTTTGGGATCAAGATACCCTTCGGCAATAGGTGTTCCGGCAACAACCTCATCATTGTCGGAAATCAATAATTCGGAGGCCATTGGAATAAAGTATTCACGTTCTTCAACCGGCTTAATTTTGGTATTTCGAACCAAAACTGTGTATCCGTCTTCAGTTTTAGTAATGGTTGCTTTTCCGGTAATTTCAGACACCGGTGAGAAACTCTTGGGAGTTCGCATTTCAAATAATTCCTCCACTCTTGGCAAACCTTGCGTTACGTCAGACATAACAACTCCTCCAAAATGTCTTACCCGCATTGTAAGCTGTGTTCCCGGTTCTCCAATTGATTGCGCGGCAATAACTCCGACAGGAACACCAAAATCTACTATTTTCCGAGTTGAAAAATCCCAACCATAACAATGAGCGCAGATTCCGTATTTTAGTCTGCAAGTTAAAGGCGACCTGACAATAATTTCCGTAATATCGTTATTAACAATTTCTTTGGCTTTTTCCTCGGTGATTTCTTCGTTTTTCTTAACAATTGTTTTTCTTGTTTTTTTAGAAACAATATTTCCAGCGGCAAATCTTCCAATAATTCTTTCGCCAAAAGCGATTGTCCTTTCTTTTTGCCCGTCTTCAATAACAATTCCTTCTTCGGTACCACAATCTATATCGCGGATTATAACATCATGGGAAACATCAACCAATCTTCTTGTTAAATATCCTGCATTTGCAGTTTTGAGCGCCGAATCGGTCAATCCTTTTCGAGAGCCTCTGGCTGAAGCCACATATTCAAAAATTGAAAGTCCTTCACGGAAATTAGATTTAATTGGAAGTTCAACAATTTTTCCTAAAGGATCAAGAATCAAACCCCTCATGGCCGATAACTGTTTTAGCTGTTCTTTGCCGGCTCTTGCTCCCTCAGAATCAATAATGGACTTAATCGCGTTTGTCTGCGAAAGATTATTCCAAGTTAGATCGGCAATAACATCTGTTGTTTTTAGCCAAACCTCATTGGATAGACGTTTCTTTTCTTCCCGCGTAATTAATCCTTTTTGATACTCTTCTTCAATTCTTCCAATTTTTATTTCTGCCTCGTCAATAAGCTTGTCTTTTTCGGAAACCATGGTGTTATCAAAAACCGAAACGCTGATGCCCGAAACTGTTGCTGCGTAAAATCCAAGATTTTTAATATTATCGATTAAATCGGCAACCTCTTTTGGCGAACACTCTGTTAGGGCTTTTGTAATAATTCTTTTAATACCCGAGGCTTTTACGGCTTCATTAATAAATCCCATAGATTTTGGAAGAACCTCATTAAAAAGAAGTCTTCCGCAAGTTGTTTCAATAATTTTATCTTTAACACGAACATTAATTGGCTCGCGAAGCAAAATTTTATCAAAAGAATTAGCCAAAAGTGCCTCATTTAGACTGGCAAACGTAGGCATTGGATCTTTTCTGCTTGTTTGGTCTATAGAAGTCAAATAATATACTCCAAGGGCCATTTCTTTATTGGGAAGAGTAATTGGGCTTCCGTCGGCCGGTTTGAGTAAATTATGGCTTGGCATCATAAGTCTAATCGCTTCCTCTTGGGCTTTTTGCGAAAGAGGAATATGAACCGCCATTTGATCTCCGTCAAAATCAGCATTATAGCCTGCACAAACACAAGGATGAAGCTGAATAGCCGCTCCTTCAATTAGAACCGGATAAAATCCTTGAATTCCAAGCTTATGAAGAGTCGGCGCGCGGTTTAGTAAAACCGGATGGTTCTTAGTAATTTCTTCCAAAATATCAAAAACTTCGGGCGGCCTCTTTTCGATATATCGTTTCGCCGACTTTATATTTGGCGCTAAATTCCTGATGATTACTTCCCGAAGAACAAAAGGTTTAAACATTTCCAGAGCCATTTCTTTTGGCAAACCGCATTGAGTTAAAGAAAGCTGGGGACCCACAACAATTACCGAACGTCCGGAATAATCAACTCTTTTACCTAAAAGATTTTGTCTAAATCTACCCTGTTTTCCTCTAAGCATGTCCGAGAGAGATCGAAGAGGTGCTGAAATAATCTGAACTCTTTGAGATGTATCAATTAATGAATCAACTGATTCTTGAAGCATTCTCTTTTCGTTTCGAAGAATTATTTCTGGCGCGCCAAGTAAAATCAAATGCTTTAAACGATTATTTCGATTTATAATTCTTCTGTAAAGATCGTTTAAATCTGAGGTTGCAAAACGGCCTCCTGCAAGCTGTACCATTGGCCTTAAATCCGGCGGAATAACCGGAAGAGCAGTTAAAATTATTGACCGAGGTGTAACTCCGGCCTTTTTCATAGCTTCGATAAGCCTAAGCCTTTTTACAATCTTTAAATATTTTGCACCGGATGACTTAGCAGCCTCTGCCCGGAGATGAGTAATAAGACTGGACATATCGATTTTTTCTAAAAGTTCCAAAAGAGCTTCGGCTCCGGTTTTAATGGTGAAGAAAACAGGAATTTCGTACTCTAAAAACTTAAAGTATTCCTCTTCCGAAAGAACGCTTCCCACCTTTAGACTTTTTAGAATTCGAAGCAAAACGTCGAAAATCTCATCAATTTTTTTCTCTTCCTCTTCGTAGTGCTTAGCAAGAGCAGTCATCTTTTGTCTTTTAGCAAATTCTATTTCTTCGGAAATAAATTTCTTTTGCTCTTTACCCGCTTTGACAACCTTTGTATCTTTTTCTTTATCTCTTATTTCTAAATCAATTTTCTTTTCCTGCGTTTTTAATTCATCCATTAAAGCATCTTTTCTTTTCTCAATAATTTTTGTAAATACATCAAGCGCTTCCTCTTTTTTCTTTTCATCAATTCTGACCACCAAGAAAGATGCATAATAGACAACAGATTCAAGGTTTTTTTGTGCAATGTCCAAAATTAAAGACAAAGAAGAAGAAGGCCCTTTAAAGAACCAAACATGAGCAATAGGCGAAGAAAGAGTTAAATGACCCATGCGCTCGCGTCTGACTCTCGAAAGAGTCACTTCAACACCGCATTTGTCGCAGATTATCCCTCTATAGCGAATTCTCTTGTACTTTCCACAGTAACATTCCCAATCTTTAGTTGGGCCAAAAATTCGCTCATCAAATAAACCGTCTTTTTCCGGCCGTAAAGTTCGATAATTAATAGTCTCCGGTTTTGTAATTTCTCCATATGACCAATTAAGAATATCGTCTTTGTTCGCCAATAAAATTTTAAGCGATTTAAAATCAACAATAGTCTGGTCTTTTGGTTTTTTTATATTATTCATTATTTGTTACCTCTGCTTCCTCAATATTTGAATCTTTGATATTTTCAAGCGCAACTTCTCCTCCGCCAAGAGTCTTTACAAGTTCTTTCGCTTCTGCCTCAATTTTTTCTTCTTTTGCAATTTCAAGCATACTTTTTTCAACAATTTCCGGCACCTGACTTTGTTCAAGCGAAACAGTAGCGCCAATTGGAACAACATTTAATGACAATGCCTGAAGTTCTTTAATTAAAACTTTAAATGATTCAGGAACTTTTGGCGTAGGAATATCTACGCCCTTAACAATAGCTTCAAAAGCCTTGGCTCTTCCCACAATATCGTCTGATTTTATAGTTAACATTTCCTGCAAGATATACCTTGCCCTATGTGCTTCAAGCGCCCAAACTTCCATTTCTCCAAGCCGCTGTCCTCCCATTTGGGCCTTTCCTCCAAGCGGTTGTTGAGTAACCAATGAGTACGGACCCGTTGAGCGGGCATGAGTTTTATCCTCAACCATATGAATTAATTTCATAATATATTCTATTCCAACTACAACTGAATTTTCATATGCTTTGCCTGTTCGGCCGTCAAAAAGTGTTGTCTTTCCATCTTGTGACATTCCCGCTTTTTTAAGAAGATCTGTAATCTTTTCTTCGCTAATTTTTTCAAAAACCGGAGCGGCGATTTTCATACCAAGTTTTTTGGCCGCAAGCCCCAAATGTGCTTCAAGAAGCTGTCCAAGATTCATACGGGCCAAAACCGAAATTGGCGAAATAACAATATCAACCGGAGTCCCATCTACCAAATAAGGCATGTCCGCTTGCGGTAAAATTTTTGAAATAACTCCTTTATTCCCGTGTCTTCCGGCAAGCTTATCTCCAACCACCACATGTCTAAATTGCGCAACTTCAACAATAATTTTTCGAATCATGCCCGGTTCAAGCTCGTCGCCTTTTTTACGATCTAAAATCTGAACATTAATAACAGTTCCTCTTTCTCCGTGAGGCATACGAAGCGATGTGTCACGGATCTCTCTTGCCTGCTCACCAAAAATAGCCCGCAACAACCTTTCTTCTGCTGTTAACTCTGTTTCGCCTTTTGGTGCAATTTTACCAACTAAAATATCTCCCGGCTCAACTTCACTTCCAACAACCACAATTCCATCCTCATCAAGATTGGCCAAATCCTCTTCGGAAATATTTGGAATGTCGCGGGTTGTTTCTTCTACTCCAAGTTTCGTTTCAACTACCGCCGCCTCGTATTTTTCAATGTGTATTGAAGATAAAATATCTTCCTTAACTAATCTTTCTGAAATAACAATAGCATCCTCATAACCTAATCCATCAAGTGACGTATAGGCAATAATTAAATTTTGTCCAAGAGCCAATTCTCCGTTATCCGAAGCCGGTCCATCAATAATGATATCGCCTTTTTTAACTTTTTGATTGATGGCAATTAAAGGTCTTTGAGTATAAGCGGTCGCCTGTGAAGTTCTTGAAAACGTATGCAAACGATAAGTTGTCTTTTGATCTTTTGTTCCTTCTAATACCACAATATTGCCGTCAACTGCTGTAATTTTTCCGTCAAATGGAGCTTTAACGACTCTTCCCATAACCTCGGAAACCACATGTTCCATTCCGGTTCCAACTGTTGGAGCACTTGGACAAACCAGTGGAACAGCCTGACACTGCATATGGGTTCCCATAAGCGCACGGTTTGCTTCATCGTGGGAAACAAAAGGAATTAATGACGCCGCGCTTCCAACTACTTGACGAGGAGTTACATCAACAAAATCTATTTTTTCTTTTTCAATTTCCAAAAACTCGCCATTATATCTTGCCGGAACCCTGTCTTGAGAAATAATATCATTCTCATCTAAATCCATTGCGTGAGTAATATAATGGTTTAGCTCATCATCGGCTGAAAGATAAAAAATTTCATCGGTTGCTCTAATAATATTTTTTTTACCTTTCTTTTCTTTAACGACTCTTCTGTAAGGCGCTTCCAAAAAACCATATTTATTAATTCTGGAATACAAAGCCATATAAGTGACCAATCCAATGTTTGGACCTTCGGGAGAGCGAATCGGACAAATTCGGCTGTATTGAGAACTGTTGATATCACGGATTGAAAAGGCCGCCCGCTCTCTTGAAATTCCGCCCGTTCCCATCACTGTTAAACGATTTAAGTTGTCAATTTCGGATAAAGGATTTGTTTGATCTAAAATAGTTGATAATTGAGAGGTTCTAAAAAATTCGTTAATTGAGGCCATAATTGGACGCGCATTAATTAAATTATAAATTTGAACCGGAACATCCGGTTGAATAAGACTCATTCTTTCTTTGATGCTTCTCTCAAGTCTTAAAACTCCGACTCTAAAAGCAGTTGTTGCAACCAATTCTCCAACGCTTCGAACACGCCTATTGGCAAGACTGTCAATATCATCAACTTCACCTGTACCTTGAGAAAGCAAAATCAAATAACTAATAGAGGCAATAATATCATCTATTGTTAAAACATGAGTATCTGAAGCTTTGAAGCCAGGAGTTTTATCCAATTTTTTATTCATTTTATATCTTCCCACCATTCCAAGATTATATCGACGGTTATTGAAAAAGAGACCGTTAAAACTTTCTTTAATTTTTTCAAGAACTACTGGTTCTCCTGGATGCATTTTCTTAAAAATTTCAATTACAGCTTCTCCCTCGCTTTGAGTTTCATCTTTTGCGAGAGTATTATCGATAAATGATTTTTTATCGGAAGGCAATAAGTCTTTAAATTTTTCCTTTATTTCTTCGTCAGAAGAAACACCAATAGCCCTAAGAAAAGTTGTGACCAAAAACTTTCTTCGTCTATCAATTTTAACCATGACTGTATCATGTCTTGTGGTAACAAATTCAAGCCAAGAACCATGAATTGGCCTTATTTCGGCCGAATGAAGGGTTTTTCCGGTAACTTGATCGGCAACAGCTGTAAAAAATACACCCGGAGATCTAACTAATTGATTAACAACTGCTCTTTCTATACCATTAATAATAAAAGTCCCCCGTTCTGTCATTTGGGGGATGTCTCCTAAAAAGACCTCCTGCTTAATAGTCTTTCCGGTCTTCTTATTAGTGAGAGTAGTTTTAACGTTAAGAGGAATATCAAAAGTAATACCTTTGATGAGAGCGTTTTCCGGCGTTGTCGATGCTTTGCCAAAGCGGTATTCATCCAGCGAAAGACTCCAGTTTTTTTCGGTAAAATCGTCAATAGGAGAAACTTCCTTTAAAATCTCGGGTATGGCGACTTCCTTAAACCATCTATATGATTCTTTTTGAACGGAAAGGAGATCAAGCTTAGGCAGTATTTTATAAAATCTTCCCCAGTTCTGTCTAGTGTTATCTTTCTTGTCGGTCTTTGGCATTTAAAAATAATTTCGAGAGGGCAACCCTTTATACAATAAAAACCCTCGGTGAATCCACCTTTTTAGATCTTAAAACTAAAGTGCTTTGTGTATAACATATTATTTACAGCTCTGTCAATAACCTATAGTATATTACTGCTAGCAGATGTATTTTTTTATTTGGCGGGGGGGCCTTTTCATGAGATGATGTAAGATTACCGCGAGGAGGCATAAAATTTTCGCAGTTCGCATCTTTGCGAGCGACGCTACGTTGATGAGCAGATTGAGACCGATCGCGAGAGAAACTGCGGAACAAGAAAATTTTTGTGCCGACCTAAGCGGCACCAACGGATTTATTTATGCTAAAATGATTATATGTACGATTTGATTATTGTCGGTTCTGGGCCTTCGGGACTCACCGCTTCAATTTACGCTTCCTGCTTTGCTCTAAATCATTTAGTAATTGGAAAAGTTTTGGGCGGACAAATGTCTTTGGCTCACAATATTCTAAATTACCCGGGTTTTGAAAATATTACAGGCATGGAATTGACAGAAAAAATGGCCTCGCAAGTAAAGCTAAGAGGCGGACAGATTATTAATGATTCCGTAATTAAAATAGAGAAGGTTGACGATTTTTTAAAATTAAATACTGAAAGCGGAAAAAATTATGAGACAAAAACCATAATTTTGGCAAGCGGCACAGAAAAAAAGAAATTAAATGTTAAAGGAGAAGCACAATATTCAGGAAAAGGCGTTTCTTACTGCACGCCTTGCGACAGTTTCGATATTCAAGATAAAATTTGCGCCATTGTAGGAGGCGCAAACTCTGCTGTAAGTTCGGCAATTACTGTTTCGCAAAAAGCAAAAAAAGTCTACCTTATTTATAGGGGTGAGAGTTTACGCGCTGATCCACTTTGGCTTGAACAATTAAAAAATAATTCAAAAATTGAAGTAATTTATCAAAGTACGGTTGGTGAAATTACAGGCAACGGACAAAAAGTAACTGGAATAAAATTAAATTCGGTAAACTCCAGTGTTCTAAACCGTCCCAACACCCCTAATGAATTAGCTGTTGATAAAATTTTTATTGAAATCGGCGGAGTTCCAGGCACTGCTCTTTTAATTCCTTTGGGAGTTGCAACCGACCAAGGAGGATATATAAAAGTTGATGAAAATCTTTCGACAAATGTCCCTGGAATTTTTGCGGCAGGAGATGTAATAAGTTACAAATTATCTATTGAACAAATATGTTCTGCTGTCGGTCTTGGGGCAAGAGGCGCTACATCTTGTTTTGCTTATCTTAAAGGCCAAAAACCCCCCTCTCTCTGGGGCGAAAGCCAGATTAAGAGGTAAAATTTTGAAATTTATTGTGGGGCTTTTGGAGCGGAAGCTGCTTCTGCTCTTTTTTTCATTATATTAAAAAGCTTGGCCAAATCAACATCTGGATATTTTTTTAAACAATCTCGGCATAAAATAACTGCTTCTTTAAAATGAAAATAAATTACTAAATCCATCTCGGCTTCAAATTCTTCCAACTGTTGTTTTTGAACTTTAAAAATAAACATTATGACTTCGGCGACAAATACAGGAATCTTATCCCGATTACAGTCAACGCTATTAACAACCTCCCTCTTCGCAACTAAATCTGCCAATTCAGAAAGCCTTTGCTCATCCCATGTTCTAACAACTTCTAACTGTTCATCCGTAATCTTTGACATTTCTTCTATTGCATTCTCTCTTCTTATAACTTCCTCATCTACCATTTTTTTTGCGTCTTCGATGCCATGCGGTACAACTCTGCCGCCTTTGTCACGCGCAAAAATTATTGTTTGCGGCTGTGTAGAAGCAGAATCTTTTGGTAAAGGGCGTTTTCCAAATTTTTCTGGTAATTTTTTACTAATTTTTCTTTCTTTTACTCTTGAGGCATTTCCTTTTTGTGCAAGCGGCTTGGGATCATGAAATAATTCTGCCAAAGGATGTGAATTCAGGACTCTCCGCGCTTCTATAACTCCTTCTCTTGGATCTGTTTTCCAAACAGAATGATAGACAGCTAAAGCCCTTATCATGTCTTGCGTTGCGTACAAACGATCTCGTCTTCCATGTCTCTTCCTCTCAAATTCAATAATTCCCAAGCTTCGTACCAACTCATAAATACTGTTTGCCTGCCATGATTCCATTCTAAAGGCTTCAGAAAAATTTCTATGAATCTGGCTACAAGGAGTGGGCCAAATTTCTATCTCTTTTATTCGCTTGTCAACTCTTTTTAAAACCTCTTTCGTATTAGAATTTAATATGCAGTCATAATTAGTATGTAATTCTTGTTTTCTCGAAAAAGCCATATTAAACACTTCTTTTAAGATTCTCATAAATGTTTAACGTGGATCATGACACTTTTTACCAGATTAATCAACTATTCTTCAAATGTCATTTTTTGGTAGATTTTGCGGGTTACTTCAACATCTTTTCGGCAGTACTGGCAAATTTCTTTTATTTTTCCGTCTTTGAATGCTTTTGCGACATCTTTTCCCTCCATTCCTCCTTCTTTTGGCGAGGAAAAACCCAATGCTTTGGAAAGGGCATGAAGAGAAATTTTAGAAAAAGTATTCCATTTGCTCCATTCATACATCACATCATAAATCGGATTATTTCTGTATCTTGCAAAATTAAGCCACTGGGTTGGCCTTACTCCAAGAATTATTGAACGCTGATAAATAAATCTTAAATCAAAATCCATGACATTAAAGCCGATAAATAAATCTATATTTCTGGCAATCTCCCAAAAACTTTTTAGAATTTCTTTTTCGTTTCCGGATAATGATTTTACTTCTCCGCCATCAATCGCGTAAGATAAACAAACAATTCTGCCAAAAGACCCGTCAAAAGTTGTCGCTTCCAAATACTCTGCAAATGAACCGACTTTTTTACCATCGGCCAGTCTTTTCCTGTGAATTTGGCGTAAAACTTCATGCTGTTCTTCTCCGGCCGGAACAGTTTCGATATCCAAAAATAATTTTTTCATAAGCATTTCATTTTACCATAATTACTGCAAATTACCGAATTAAAAGAATTTATGACGGGGTTATACTAAGCCAATCATCGGGAAGAACTCATAGATAAAGATAAGCTTTAAATACTCTTCCTGCTATTGAGCTGGCAAACTTTTCGTCTTTGGATGAAAGAAAAACATTTTGATCACATCCAAATCTTATGGTTTCTATACATTCTGGATTATAATTATCCCTATCCAAATCCCCTTCCTCAGGCAGAAAATAGATTACCCCTCGGTCATGCTGTGGACCTTTTAACCTAAAAACAGCTATTTTTAATGCAGTACCGAATTCTGTAAGATAATTCGATCTTTGAGTTACCGCATTTTCTTGCACTCCTCCCAAAAGTCCTATCATTGACGAACAAAACTCATTCCAGTCTTTTCCTCCAAAATTGTTTTTTACAACTAACAGCTGACATCTCTTTTTCAATTTTTCCTTTTCCATCCCTTTAGCCGGCTCTATCGGACGAGGAAATTGTGGTGCTTCTTCTGACCTTTGTGAAAACAGACCGAAATAACGGACTGCACCTGCTATTAATCTCGCAGATATCGCTTCGTAACTCATAGATATTGATATGAGGATTAAATCACTAAGCCTCTCTTTTATCAAGGGGAACGCAATTAGGACAACTGTTTGTTTGTGGATTATCAGAAAAAGCAAGATAGCCAAATCCTCGGTTACCATCCTCGTTAACGGGAAAATAGACAACAAGCCTTTCCTCCGGTTTTTCTCCATTTACTCTAATCCTGCGAAATTCCACATCCGCTGCTCCCAATTCAAAAAGAGAACACAGGTGAGATTGAGGATCTTCCCGAAAAGAATCTTTAACTGTTTTTAAACGCTCCTGCCAAGAACCATTTTTTTTATAAGACCTGATATCATCTATTAATCCTTGGGCATGTTCTTGAGCTTGAGGAACAAGACTCCATAATCCTTCCAAGGTTCCAGCAGCAAAACAACCTCCATTCTCTTTCATTAATTTTTGGGTCAGTAATAATGTATTATATTCCTTTTTCTTCTTTTATCAAGGTTATTTATTTTACATCCACAAGTTCCAAATCAAAAATTAGGGTAGCGTTTGGGGGAATGACATCTCTTATTCCTTGCGGGCCATAACCAAGATTTGGCGGAATAATCAATCTTCTTTGTCCGCCGACTTTCATACCAATTACTCCCATATCCCAGCCTTTAATAACATTTCCTACTCCAATCTGCACCTCAATTGGCTTGCCTGTATCATATGAGCTGTCAAATTTTTTACCGTCAGTTAAAGTTCCCGTATAATTTATTAAAATTGTGTCTCCTGTCTTTGCTTCTTTTCCGGTGCCAATTTTTATATCCTGAATTTTTAAAGTTGACGCAGAAGATGCACTCTGCATAGCAGAATCTGCTAAAACCTGTGTCGGAGAAGGGATTGAAACTGAATTTTGAGCAGTTGTTGGTTGCGATTTAATCGGAGATGGCAAGGTAACTTCACCAAGGGTTTGTCCTGAATTTTGGATTCTATTCAAGATTTGTTCACGAATTAGTAAACCGGCAATAATTAAAATAATAATTGAAAAAATAATTTTATTCATTTATTTTTTTTCGATTATATCATAAACTCATCACAAACAATTAAACCCATGCTATAATCAAGAATAGAATGACGGCAAAAGATTTAGTCGAAAAATATATTGGTTTTTTTGAAAAATTGGGACATAAAAAAATCCCAAACTCCCCTCTTGTTCCCGAAAACGACCCGACAGTTCTTTTTACTACCGCAGGGATGCATCCTTTAATTTCTTATCTTATGGGCCAGCCGCATCCTTTAGGAAAACGTTTAGTTGGTTTACAAAAATGCCTGAGAACTGACGACATTGATGAAGTCGGAGATAAAGTTCATCACACTTTTTTTGAAATGCTTGGAAATTGGTCACTTGGCGACTATTGGAAAAAAGAAGCAATTGAATATAGCTATGAATTCTTAACTTCTAAAGAATGGCTTGGAATTGATAAAAATAGAATAGCAATTTCTGTTTTTGCCGGAGATAATGACGCGCCATTTGATCAAGAATCTTATGATAAATGGATAGAGTTAGGTATTCCAGAATCCCGTATTAAAAGACTTCCAAAAAAAGATAATTGGTGGGGCCCTGCTGGAGAAACCGGCCCCTGCGGTCCGGACACCGAAATGTTTGTTTGGGCAGGTCAAGGTAAAATTCCTCAAACTTTTGACCCAAAAAATTCCGACTGGGTTGAAGTTTGGAATAATGTTTTTATGGAATACAACAAAACTAGATGCAACACGTTTGAACCCTTGAAACAAAAGAACGTTGATACGGGCATGGGTTTAGAAAGAATGTTAGCAGTTTTAAATAATACAGACGATGATTACAAAACAGAATTATTTCTACCAGCTATTAAAGAAATTGAAAAGTTATCCAAGTTTGAATATGGAGACAAATCAGACAATGAATATATCCGAGAAGGAAAACAATGTTTTGTTGATGTCCGAAAACAATTTCGAATCATTGCAGACCATCTAAGAGCTGCCGTTTTTATTATCTCTAATGGGGTGGAACCCTCAAATAAAGAAAAGGGCTATATTGTTCGAAGGATTATCCGCAGGTCAATTTTGCAACTGAAAAAATTGGGAATTGTTGATTTGGAAAAAGCAGGCAAAGAAATTGCTGAAATTTTTATCAATTTAATGTCCCCTGTTTATCCTGAATTAAAACAACAACATACTAAAATGATTCAAATCATTGAAGCAGAAATAAAAAAGTTTAACCAGGCTTTAGAAAAAGGATTAAAAGAATTTAATAAATTGTCCTCTATTGATGGAAAAATTGCTTTTGATTTATTCCAAACCTACGGTTTTCCTTTAGAATTAATCCAGGAATTAGCAAAAGAAAAAGAATTAAAATTTAATCCTGAAGAATTTAAGAAAGAATTTGAAAAACATCAAAAATTATCCAGAACTGCTTCTACCGGTATGTTTAAAGGAGGACTTGGAGAACAAAATGAACAGACTACAAAATATCACACTGCCACCCATTTGCTTCATGCCGCACTGCGGAAAATTTTGGGTGAGCACGTACAACAAAAAGGAAGCAATATTACGGCGGAAAGATTAAGATTTGATTTTTCGTATGAGGAAAAATTAACCGATGAACAAATTAAAAAAGTTGAAGATTTAGTTAATGAAAAAATCAAAAAGAATTTACCTGTAACATCAGCCATCATGAACAAAGATGAAGCGCTGAAATCTGGAGCATTAGGTTTCTTTTTGGAAAAATACGGAGATAAAGTGACCGTTTACACCATTGATAACCCTTCGACTCGCTCCGTTCGCTCAGGGTCTCCCTTTTCAAGGGAGATTTGCGGCGGACCTCATATTGATTTTACAGGGAAACTCAAAAGGTTTAAAATAATAAAACAGGAAAATATCGGAGGAGGACAGCGAAGAATTTATGCAATTTTAGATAAATGAAAATATCTTTTACTTCCCTTTTTGGTAAAAAAGAAAAACCTCACTACTTTCTTGCCCTTTTACTTCGGGACGAAAAAGCCTGCGGTGTTATTTTTGAAGAACTCAAGGGCAAAATCCAAGTAAAAGGAGAAGCGCAAGAATATTTTAAAACTTCCATTGAACAAGCCAGTGAAAATGAATTGCTTGAAGTTTTGGATACGGTAATTTCTAATGCCGAAGAAAATCTTCCAAAAGACGTTGAAACCAGAAAAACAGTTTTTGGTTTAAAAGAAACTTGGGTTGAAGGTCCAAAAATTAAAAAAGAATATCTATTAAAACTTAAAAAAGCCTCTGACTCACTCGGACTTGCACCGATTGGTTTTTTGGTAATTCATGAAGCCATCGTTCATTTAATGGGAGATGAAGAAGGCGCTCCGGTTTCGGCAATTTTGGTTGAAGTTGATAAAGAAGCTATTTCTATTTCTATCTGCAGGGCAGGAAGAATAATTGAAACCAAAAGAACAAAGATAGAAGATGGATTGGCCCAAAGTTGTGATAAGCTTTTACATTATTTTACCAAGACCGAAATCCTCCCTTCAAGAATTGTTCTTTTTGACGGAAAAAATACTGAAAGATTACAGCAAGAATTTATAAGCCACGCCTGGAGCAAAAATCTTTCCTTCTTGCATGTTCCGCAAATTACCAATCTGCCTAAAGGATTTGACGCAAAGTCTGTTTTATTTGGCGCCGCAAGCCAAATGGGTTTTGAAGTTTTAGAAGAAAAGGAAATTGACAAAGACAAAAAAACTACAGTAGCTGAAACCGTAGAAGAGAAAAAAGAAATTGAAGAAGTTGAAAAAACAGAACCTTCTGTTGTTGAAGAAACAAAAGACGCTGATGAGTTTAAAAAGGAAATTACCGAAGATTTTGCAAGTTTTGGATTTTTAAAAGACGAAGATATAGCAAGTTTTAAAAAGAAAGAAAATATTAATCAAGATATTAAACCGAAAGAAGAAGAGATAGAAGAAAATATAACCGAAAAAGATGAAATACTCAAAACAAAACAAAATCAGTCAATTTTTTCTTTTTTTTCTTTTTTAAAAATTCTAAAAAATATCAAATTCCCGCCCCTTCCTTCTCTGCCTTCTGTAAAAATGAATAAATTAATTTTTATTCCACCCTTTATTCTTTTTTTAATTCTTGCTCTTTTAGGATTTTATCTTTTTAAATCCGAGGCCGTTATTGTTCTAAATATTGACCCAAAAATTATTGAACAAAGTACAAACATGACTTTTTCAACCAGTCAAAATTCCGATCCTGTAAAGGATATTATCCACGCCCAAGATGTCTCTGTTTCTCAAGATGGAGAAATGACTGCTGATGTAAGCGGCAAAAAAGAAGTTGGAGACAAAGCAAAAGGAACAGTTACAATTTTAAGCTCCCTTTCCGGCGAAACTACGATTAAAGAAGGTGCTATTGTAACATCATCAAATGACTTGAAATTTGTTCTTGATAGCAACGTTAAACTGGCATCAAGCTCAGGATTGGATGATCTAAAATCAAATAAGGCTAATGTGACAGCCAATGATATTGGAAAAGAGTACAATCTTCCATCCGGCACTAAGTTTACAATCGGGTCTTTTGATAATTCTCAGCTTGTAGCCAAAAACGATAATCCTTTTTCTGGCGGAACAAAAAAAGAAGTGACCGCAGTTTCCAAAGCCGACCAGGATAAATTGCTTTCAGACCTCCCTAAAAAACTTGAAGAAAACGCCAAAAATTCACTTTTGCAAAAGATGCCAAACGACCAGGCTTTATTGCCGATCTTTACAGCAACCGATTTTACCAAAAAAGAATTCAGTCAAAAAATTGGAGATGAAGCACAAAATCTTAAATTAACGGCAACTATTTCTTTTACGGGACTCGCTTACAAAAAGGGTGAATTAGATAGTCTATTGAAAAATTATTCTTTGGAAAATGCTAATGATATGATCCTTGCGGAAAACGGAACAAAATATGATCTTACCGATTTAAAATTAGAAAAAAGTAAAGAAGTTTCGGCCACTCTCAATTTAAAATTGTATCTTTTACCAAAATTTGATGAACAAAAACTAACTAGCTCGATTACAGGAAAATCAATTGAAGAATCTAAAAATATTCTTTTAAAACTTCCTCAAGTAACAGGTGTTGACATCCAACTTAATCCAAGTCTTCCTTTCCTGCCAAAGATTATGCCGCGTTTTTCTAAAAATATAAAACTTACTTTAAACTCGGAAGAATAATACTCAAACATGCCCAAAAAATATTACACTTATCAAACTAAGGGAAAATTAAATTCCCGAAAAATCATCCGTTTTTTTGGACTCATTATTTTTCTTTGCGGCTTTTTGGCAATCCTTTATGTTTTTTTTCCTTTAATTTCCTGGCAAATCTTTTTTGCACCAATTTTTGCTTCTCAAGATATTGCCGCACCTATTCCAAAGACTACTATTGTTAACTCATCTTCCATAACGAGCCTTTTTAGTCAGGCGACAGATAACCTTGGAACTAATTACTTAGATGCGCAAACTTGGTTTCCAGGATATAAATCTAGAAACGCCCAAGGCCTTAAAACACAATCTTACATCATGTCTATTCCAACTCTTGGAATAAAAAATGCTAATGTTACAACTATTGACAATGACTTGGAAAAACATCTTGTTAATTATGGCGGGACCGCTATTCCGCCTGATAATGGCACTGCAGTTATCTTTGGCCACTCCACACTGCCTCAACTTTTTAATTCCAAAGATTATAAAACAATTTTTGCCACGGTTTATAAATTAAAAATCGGAGACGAATTCTCTGTTAACGTAAACGGAGTTACCTATATCTATAAAATTTACAACATTATTGTTACCGATCCTTCAGATAATTCAATTTTTACCCAGGATTTTACAAGCAGTTATATTGCACTTGTCACCTGCACTCCGCCAGGGACAACATGGAAAAGACTGATTATAAAAGCAAAATTGGCAAAAATATAAATGAGAAAAATTTGGCCTACAATTTATCGGATTATAAATGAGGTTATTTATTTTGTTATTAATTTACTAAAAAGCATTACTGTCTACGCCTTAAAACAAATCAAAGGGGTTTAAAATGGAAAAGACTAACGTACTAAATTCTATCCGAAAAAAACTTTTGGGGAAAAAATTATCTTACCATGAGATATATGAAATTATGGACCATATTGCCCAAAAAAAATTAGGCAAAGTCCTAACCACTTACTTTGCCGCATCTGGATATTCTAAAGGATTCAGCAATCAGGAACTTTATTTTTTGACAAAAGCAATGGTGGAAACCGGCGAAAAACTTCATTTTAAAGGAATTGTCGCCGACAAACATTCAATAGGAGGAGTGCCTGGAACAAGAACTACTTTAATAATTGTTCCAATAGTCGCGGCCGCCGGATTTACCATTCCTAAAAGTTCTTCCAGAGCTATTACAACAGCAGGCGGAACAGCCGACGATATGGAAGTTTTAGCTCCTGTTGATTTTTCAAAAAAACAAATATATCGAATTGTTAAAAAAACTAACGGCTGTATTGTTTGGGGAGGATCGTTTAATATCGCCCCTGCCGATGATGAAATAATTAAAGTTGAAGAACCGCTTCTTTTTGAGAGTTACGATAAAATCTTGGTTTCCATTATGGCAAAAAAAATTGCTTTTGGTTCCAATCATCTTGTGATTGATCTGCCTTACGGAGAAATGGTCAAGGTTCATCGATTAAAAGACGCAGAAATTTTAAAAGAAAAATTTATGTATTTAGCCAAACAATTTAAAATCCATATCAAAGTTTTAATCCGCCGAACAGATGAACCGGCAGGCCGTGGAATTGGACCTATTCTTGAAACTCGGGAGGCGTTAAGAGTTTTACAGCAAAAAGAGTCAAGAGCCCTTGATTTGGAAATCAGAAGTTTGGATTTGGCCGGAACGCTTTTGGATTTATGTCTACAAGAATCTCCAAAAAAACTAATAAATGAAGTTAAAAACAAATACGGTAATGGTATCGGCTGGGCAACATCAATTTTAAAAACAGGTCAGGCATTTGAAAAAATAAAAGAAATTATTAAGGCTCAAGGAGGAAAATCAAATATCGACAGTGAAGATTTAAAACCGGGCGCGTATTTTTTGGAAATTAAATCTCACAAGAGCGGCGAAGTAAAAAAAATTGATAGTCGTAATATTACAATTATTACAAAAATTTTAGGCGCGCCGGAACAAAAAAAAGCCGGGATTTTTTTTAATAAGAAAATAAAAGACAAAGTCGTAAAAAATGAGCCCATCTGTACATTATATAGCGAAAAAGAGTATAATCTCAAAGAAGCAAAAGACACTATCCAAAATTTTCCGATATTATTGTTATGAAAAGAATATTTATTTTGATAATTTTTCTCTTAGTTTTAATTGGAGCGGGATTTATTTGGTGGACAATGGGATTAAAGGCAGTTAACCCGCAGGATAAAAATCAGGTGATTTTTGTTGTCGAAAAAGGCAAAGGAATCAAAGAAATTGCCAATAAACTTAAAGGCCAGGGATTAATTAAAGATTCAATTATTTTTTTCCTGTATGTAAAAAAACAAGGAATTGAAGGAAAAATTCAGGCCGGAGATTTTCGGCTCTCTCCATCAATGAATGCAGAAGACATTGCCGAAGAATTAACACATGGAACACTGGATGTTTGGGTAACTATTCCCGAAGGAGTAAGAGCCACAGAGATTGCCGATATTTTGGCTAAAAAAATTCCCACTTATAAAGAGTCTTGGAAAGCTGTTTTAGAAAAAAACGAAGGTTATCTTTTTCCGGACACTTATCTTCTTCCAAAAGATACAGACATAAATCTTGCTGTTACAATGATGAAGAATAATTTTGAAATAAAATTTGCTCAAATAAGCGACGCGAATAGAAGCAAACTAACAAAAAGCCAAATCGTCATTCTTGCTTCGATGATAGAAAGAGAAGCAAAGTTTGCAAATGATAGACCACTGGTCGCTTCTGTTCTTTTAAATAGACTCCAAATCTCCATGCCTTTACAAATTGATGCAACCATCCAATATGCTCTTGGTTTCTGGAAACGGAATCTTACAACCCAAGATTTAAAAATTAAATCGCCTTATAACACTTATTTGAATGTTGGTCTTCCACCGGCCCCAATTTCCAACCCCGGACTTGATGCGCTAAAAGCAGTAATAAACCCAGCGGACACTAACTACCTCTATTATGTTTCCGATAAATCCAGTCATAATCATTACGCAAAAACTCTCGAAGAACACAACGCCAATATCAAAAAATACGCCGTTTATTAAAAATGACAGAAAAATCAGCAATCAAAACTAAAGAACACCCAGCAACAAACCAAAGAGAGCAAAAAAGAAAAGAAGCAACCGAAAGATTAAAAAAAACTGTAAAGAGAGTTACGGCAGAAATTAGTGAAGAACTTGAATTGCCAGGAATGGAAAAGTCCAATGGAAATACTCTTACAGGCAGAATTCGTGAATCTTTAGATAATATCTCTCTAAGAAAATCGCCATATGTGTTAACGCTTAAGTTTAGTAATATAGAAATGGGAGATGATGCTCTTGAAGAGCTTGGGGGACCTATTATTGCGCCACATCAGTTGACCCTAATGTTTTTGGAGAAAATGGGAGTAGATATTAATAAGATACCTAAACCAGAAAGTCATTCTCAATCTATAATTCTGCCTGAGAAAGTCGAACTCTTCAGTATTGAACTTTGTGTTAATGGATTTCTACCTCAAAAACCTAATGAGCCCAGATTCGACGGTTTTTTATTAAAGTTTACTTCCTAATTTCTCTTGGGAATTCCGCGGAAGAATCTTTTTGGTGCGCTTACAATTTTTTCCAATGTTTGGCCGTTTGGTGCTTCTTGTTTTTTTGGTTCTGATCTTTCCACCGAAGTTTCAACGGAGGCGGACTGAACTTGTGTTGATTCATTCTCATTCCGCTGAACTTTTTTTGGGTGGCACTGATTACAACTTTCTTTCTTTTCCGGAATTTCTAAATCCTCGTTATCACAAGATAACAGTTCAGATAATTCCAATCCTCCTTCTGTAATTGTTTTTACAAGTTCTTTTCCTCTTTTGGTACCAAGTAAAAAAACTGCTCCTCCACCAATAATAAGCCCGAGTAAAAATGAATTAAAAGATCCGCCGCTTTGATGATTATCATTCATTTCTGTTTCCCTCCCTGTGTTTTTTTAACTTTTTATTAAAAATTGACGCAAATATAGATCCTGCTTTAAGTCCGGAAGCTAAAAGCGAAATTTTGGAAATCGGACCGGAAACGCTTTCGGTAATCGTTCCTGTATCCTCTAAAACTTTATTGGCTTTAGAAACTGTCTGACGAAGTTCGCGAAGAATAAAAAAGACCTGAATTCCCAAAATAAAAAGGAGAACTGTTAAGACAATAAGCACAATAATTAAAACTGCTTGGGCAGTATCTATCATATTTCGAATAGCTCAACATGACCTTGAGCCTGTCGAAAGGTCATATTACTTTAAGTTAACATTAAGCGGAAAATCTGTCAAGGGGTTTTTACTTCTATGTGGCGGGTTTCTTGCGTTTCCCTGCCAAAACGGTTAACTGCTTTCACAACTATTGTTGTTTTCCCCGGAAACAAATCAATGTCTTTTTTAAAAACCCCGTCTTTGTCCAAAGAAACCGAAACATTATTAACATAAACCGTAGCGTTAGGATCTGTCTGTCCCCAAACTTGAATATCTTTCGCATCCAAAACTGCCGACTCTTTAGGCGCAAATATCGCAAGATGAGGATTAATAATTGCGAAGCGATATTGAAATGCAATATATCCTAAAAGAACTAAAAAAATGGAGAAAATAAAAAATCCGGCTTGAACAAATCTAATTCTTTTAAGCGGAAATTCCGAAGACCTGGAAAGCCCCTCTGGTAAAACCTTGAAAAATTTTTCCTCATCAAATTCTCGACGGAATAGAGCTAAAATTTCCGCTGAAGATTCACCTAAAAAATCTGCATAATTTCTCACAAATCCATGGGCGTATGCCCCTTGAGGAAGTTTTTGATATTCACCTTTTTCAATAGCCAAAAGAAAAGTCGATTTTATTTTAATCGCCTTTTCGATATCCTTAAGAGTTAATTGTTTTTTAACTCGCGCCTCACGCAGTCTTTGTCCAACCCGTACCATATCGAAAACTATTGTTCATGCAAACTGTTAATATATTCTTCCGCATTTTTTACCAAAACATCTCTTGGCTTTGATCCCTCACCATGACCAACAACTCCCATTTCTTCCAACTGATCCAAAACTCTGGCCGCTCTGGCATAACCTATGGAAAGCCTTCGCTGTAAAAGTGATGCCGAAGCCCTGTCATATTGACAAACAATTCTAACTGCCTCTTCAAAAAACAGATCTCTACCGTCTGAAGTAACAGACACTCCGCCTTTTTTAAGCGAAACTTGTTGTTTTGTAACCTCTTCTGTATATTCAACTGCCGGTGATTTTGATTTAAGATAATCAACTAATTTTTTAACTTCTTTTTCCGAAACAAAAGTTCCCTGAATTCTTGTCGGCTTTGCCTGATCCGGCGGAATATAAAGCATATCTCCTCTACCTAAAAGCTTTTCCGCTCCGGGCGTATCAAGAATTACTCTTGAATCAATCATCGAGGAAACATTAAAAGCTATTCGGCAAGGAATATTTGCTTTGATAAGCCCTGTGATAACATCAACCGACGGTCTTTGCGTTGAAACAACCAAATGAATTCCTGTTGCCCTGGCCATTTGCGCCAAACGAGCAATAGCATCTTCGACTTCAACAGGAGCAAAAGCCATAAGATCTGCCAATTCATCAACAAAAACAACAATATACGGAAGTGCTTGAAAACCGGAAAGTTCATTATAGGAATCGATGTTTCTCACTCCCCTTTCGGCAAATAATTTATACCGTCTGTCCATTTCTCCCAATGCCCATTTTAGAGAAGAAAGAATTTTTTCTACCTCCACAATTACCGGAGTTAAAAGATGAGGAATTCCATTGTAACCTGTTAATTCAACTCTTTTTGGATCAATCAGGATTAATTTTATTTCCGAAGGAGAAGCTCTAAAAAGAAGAGAAGAAATAAAAGTATTAATTAAAACAGATTTTCCGCTCCCCGTAGTTCCGGCAATCAAAACATGCGGCATTTTGGCAATATCAACGCATATCGGACTTCCCGAAACATCAAGTCCTAGAGCAACTGTTAGTTTAGAACGATTCTTTTGCATCAAATTTGAAGAAAGCATAGTTTTAAGAGTTACAATTTCCAGAGATCTATTTGGAATTTCAATACCGATTAAACTTCTTCCCGGAATCGGCGCTTCTATTCTAATTTGTCCGGTCGGCGCTTCGGTAGCAAGAGCTAAATCATTGGAAAGAGAAGTTATTTTGGAAACTTTTGTACCAAGAGCAATATTTAATGCATATTGGGTAACTGCCGGGCCAAGATTAACTTCGGCAACTCTTGCTTCTATGCCAAAACTCTGTAAAGTTTTTTCAATAATTGAGGCAATTCTTTTTATGTCTCCTCTGTCTGCTTTTTGTGTTGGCAAATCATTAAGCAAAGACATTTGAGGATATGTCCAAACGCTGTCAGCCAAAGGATTGCTGACCAGTTTTTCCGAAAGAAGAATTGCTTCTTTTTTAATAATGGGGGGCGGCGGCGTTGAAGCTTGCGATGCGCCAAAATTTTGCTGTCCTCCTTTTATTGTCATGGGTTTTTCCCGAACAACCATGGGTTTTTTGTTTTTAAAAATGGAAAGAAGCTGTCCGGGAAACAATCTGTTAATATTTTGAGAAGCAAAAACAAACATTCTAATAATTTCATCCATTGAAGTATCAAAAAAGACAATAATTCCAATAAAAAGTCCGGCGATAAAAACAATGTCGCTTCCAATATTGGTTAAAACTTCAGAAAGTGCATTAGAAATTCCCAACCCTATTTCTCCGCTTTTGGTAAGTCCTATAAAAGAAGTATAAAAAAGCAAAAACCCCAAAGAGATATTTGGCCTGGAAATAAAAAGCTTTAGTTTTAAAAATAAGAACCCGAGAAGAATTAAAACTAAAGGAAATAAAAATGCCATTCCGCCGAATTTTCTTTCCAAAAGATCGGAAATTAAAATAAGATTGTCGCCGGATTTTGAAAAAGATAATAAAAGAAGAGCACCCGCTGATATTAAACCTAAGGAAAAAATCGTATAAATTGTTTCTTTACGCAGTTTTAATTTAAATCCTCGTCTTCGATAATGTCTTCGTCTCATATACTCTATTATATAATAATAGCACAAGCAAACTAAACCTCAATAACAACCGGCAGAACCAGGGGGCGGCGGCGAAGCATGCGATAAATTGTGCCCTCTGCAATTTCGCTGATTTGTTTTCGCACATGAAACCAATTCATTACTCTCCCTTTTTTAATCAAAGGTTTTTTGAGCTCTCTTTCCAACCCTGTGGATAATTTTTTCTGATCGCTTGGAGTAAAACCTCGAATAATTATTTGCGGGGTGTTAACAATTCGTCCGGTATCCGATTCTACTTCCAAAACCAAAACTACAATTCCTCCTTCCGAAAGTTTTTGCCTGTCTCGCAAAACAAAACTTTCCACTTCTTCACCGCTAATTTGGTCAAGATAAACATTTTTAATGGCAATTTTTTCGCCAATTAGCGCCATCTTTCCGAAAAAATTAACTTTTTGCCCGGTTTCAAGCAAAAAAATATCTTCATCTTTATAGTCCAATCTTTTAGCAAGAGTTTTATAGGCAACCATTTGTCTGTATGTTCCGCCGATTGGAATAAGTTTTTTGGGTTTTAAAAGAGCTATTAAAAGTGAAAGGTCAAAAGAATAACCATGTCCTGAAACATGAAAATCGTCGCTAATTTGCGAATAAACAACCTTTGCTCCTTTTTTGGAAATTTCATCAATTAAAGCATTTATAGAAACTTCATTGCCCGGGATTGGGTCAGCCGAAAAAATAACCGTGTCATCTTTTTCAATTTTTATTTCGCGGAACTCATCCTCCACAATTCTTGTCATTGCCGAATTTTCCTGTCCCTGGCTCCCTGCGACAAAAAGTAAAAGCTGCCAATCTTTAAAATTTTTAAGCTGTTCTACTCTTATTTCCATGCCTTGGGGAATTTTCATATAGCCCATTTTTTTAGCAACTTCTTTTGTCGAGTTTAGAGAACGGCCGACAAAACAAACCTTTCTATTCTGTTTTTGCGCAACAGTAATGGCTAAATTTAATCTTGAAATATTTGAAGAATAAGTAGTTACAATAAATTTTCCTTGTGTCTGCCTCATCTCCTTTTCAAAACTATCCAAAAGTGTTAATTCCGATGGAGTATGTCCTTCTTTTTCCGCTCCCAAACAATCCGAAGCAAGAAACAGAATATTATTCTGACTAGCTTTGGCAATTTTTTGAAATTCAACACTTTTTCCATCCGAAGGCGTTAAATCAAATTTAAAATCAGAACCATGGTAAACATTCCCCAAAGGAGTTCTAATAAAAAGATGCGCGGCATCGGGAACCGAATGAGTAACTCTTATAAAAGAAACTTTAAAAGTTCCAAGCGTTATTTCTCCTCCGTCAAAAGTGACACTTTTAACCTGATTTGTATTTTTGAATTCTTTTAATTTTTCATTGGCAAAAGCCGCTGTAAGAGGTGTGGCAAAAATTGGAATTATTGGAAGTTGTGGAAGAATAAAGGGAAGCGCTCCAATATGATCTTCATGTCCGTGGGTTAAAACCATTCCCGCAATTTTCTTCTTGCTATTTGAAAGATAAGAAATATCCGGAAGAAGTAAATCAACTCCTACCATGGTTTCATCGGCAAAACCCAAACCACAATCAATAATGAGTATTTGATTATCGCACTCATATAAGTACATGTTTTTAGTCACATTTCCAATGCCCCCCAAAGATAAAAATGATAATTGATTTTGCATAATTTAAGTTGACAAAAATTCTTTAATATTTTCTACGCTAACTCGTATTGATTGATTTTTCCCTTCCACAATATCTCTTGCTGTTTTTCGGCAAATTCCTTCAATGGTTCGCTCAAGACTTCTAATCCCCGAGTCAAATCCAAGCGGCCGAATAATTTGCGGCCAGACCGGCTCGTCAACTGTTAACTGATTTTGTGAAAGTCCAATCATGTTTCTTATTTTAGGAAATAAATAATCACGGCCAATAACTGTTTTTTCCGAATCGTTATAGGCTGGCATCTGAAGAATTTCTAACCTATCTAAAACCGCTGTTGAAATATTACTTGTATTATTAGCCGTTGCAATAAATAAAACCTCCGAAAAATCAAAAGGATAATCAATGTAATGATCCATAAACGCTTTGTTTTGTTCAGCGTCCAAAAGTTCAACCAAAACCCCCATAACATCGGAGCGCGAATCCTGGGAAATTCTATCAAGTTCATCAAGCAAAATAACGCAATTTTTGCTTTGGGCATGCACTAATTTCTTAATTACAGATCCCGGCTCGGCATCGGGAAGGACCTTTGACTGACCGCGTAAAGCTCTTGCGTCTCCCATGCCGCCAAAAGGAATCCTTTCGAATTTTCGACCTAGAGACTCTGCAATAGAGGCACCCAATGTTGTTTTTCCGGTTCCGGCCAGACCAACAAGACAAAGAATTGGAGCATGTAAAATTTTCCCGCTTGTTTCTCTTTTTGCGTTTAAAATAATCGAGGCCAAATACTCAAGAATTCTATCTTTTATACTCATTAATCCATAATGATTTTTGTTCAATATCTCTTTTGCTTTTATTAAATCCAAAAGATCTTGTGTTCTTTTTTCCCAAGGCAAATTAAGAATCCAATTAATATAAGATAAGGCTGTTTCGTATTCCATAATATAATTTGGGCCAAGATATCCGCTGCTTGCCCGAAGTAAAGCTAATCTTTTAATTCTTTCAATTAGATGTTCACGAAGATCAGAAGGAATTTGTGCCTTTTCAATTCTTTCTCCTAAAATTCTTATTTGGTCTGTTGAATCGTCTTCTTTTTTTTGCAAACCGACTGTTTGATTATTTTGAGCAGTGGCAGTATCCATACTTTAATAATATAACAAAAAACAAAATAAAAAAACTAATTGAATTAGAAATTAGAAATTAATCTATCTATTTGGTCTAAAGCGAGAAGACGATGATGGTCTGCGAGGTTTACCTCGGAAACTTCCTACTCTTTCTCTTCGAAATTGCATGGATAAAGGATGTTCATGTCTTTCCCCTGTACGTTCTTTAGTTTCAGCATCCTGACCAAATAACATCGAGAGATTTACCCGCCCTTGTTCGTCTATTTCGACAACTCTGACTTTCACTTTTTGGCCGATTTCTACAACGTCGCTTGGATTTTTAACAAAACCGGTTGTCATTTTTGAAACATGAACCATTCCTTCTTTTCCAGGCAATACTTCTATAAAAGCGCCAAAGGGGAGTATTCTTTTAACCTCTCCTTCAAAAGTTTCTCCAACAGTTAATTCCCGAGTCATTCCTTTAACCCATTCAATTGCTTTTTTAACAGCGGTTTCATCTGTTCCGGAAACCGTGACTGTTCCATCATCTTCTACATCAACGGCCGCGCCGGTTTGAGCAATAATATTTCGAATAACTTTTCCTCCGGGCCCGATAACTTCACCGATTTTTTCAACCGGAATTTTTACAAGTTCAATTTTTGGCGCAAATTCCGAAACTTCGGTTCTTGATTTGGGTAAGACCTCCTGCATTTTTCCTAAAATAAATGCTCTTCCTGTTTTTGCTTTTTCGATAGTTTCTTCTATTTGCTTTATTGTTAAACCAGCACTTTTTACATCAAGCTGAATGGCTGTAATTCCCGTATCGGTTCCGGCAACTTTAAAATCCATATCGCCCGAAAAATCTTCAAGGCCTAAAATATCGGTTAATATTACATATTTTTCATCTTTTGACATCATTCCCATGGCAATTCCTGCTACCAATTTTTCAATTGGAACTCCCGCATCCATTAAAGCAAGTGTTGATCCGCAAGTTGCCGCCATTGAAGTTGAACCGTTGGAAGAAAGAATTTCCGAAACAACTCGAATTGTATAAGGAAATTTTTCCTGTTTTGGAATAACCGGAATAATTGCTCTTTCTGCCAATGCCCCATGACCGATTTCTCTTCTTGAAGGCACTCCCATTCTGCCGGTTTCGCCAACAGAATATGGCGGCATTGAATAATGATGAATATATCTTTTGCTTTCTTCTCCCTCGGCCGATTCAATTAATTGCTCCATGCGCGGTGAACCAAGAGTAACCACAGTTAGGGCTTGAGTGTCGCCGCGTTGAAAAATTGCCGAGCCATGAGTTCTTGGTAAAATCGAGCAGTGTCCGGAAATTTCTCTAATTTCATCAACTTTTCTTCCGTCCGGCCTTTGACCTTTGGTTAAAACATTTTCCCGAATAGCTTTGAATAAAATATATTCTATGGCATTGGCAACTGCTTTTTTGTCAATAGGACTTTCCGAATTTTCTTTTTGTTCATCTGTAAAAATCCGCTCATGAAGATCTTCGAATGTACTACCTGCAGCCAATGATTCTTTTTGGGCGCGCGATGGAACTAAAGCTAAAATTTCTGTTTTGTAAGTTTTTTCTATTCTTTGACAAAGCTCTAAAAATTCGCTGTTTTTCGCAACTTCTTCTTTTTTCTGTCCAACTGCCTTTGTCCACTCTTCAATTAAAGCAATTATTTTTTCTGTTTGCTCTTTGGCTTTTTTGATTGCATTAAAAAAGATTTCTTCTGAAACTTGTTTTGCGCCGGCTTCGATCATAATGGTTTTTTCTTTTGTTTGAGAACAAACCACATCCAATTCTGATAATTCGATTTCAGTACTTCCCGGATTAATCAGGTATCCTTCATTCCCATTATCTCTGACATATCCTACTCTCACACTTCCAACCGGTCCATTCCAGGGAATTTTTGAAATTGCAAGCGCCGAAGATACGGCAATCATCGAAAGAGTATCCGGCTCATTTTCTCCGTCAACCGATAAAACCGTAACTACGACTTGAACTTCTTTGTTATACTCTTTTGGGAAAAGGGGGCGAATGGAACGGTCAATTAAACGCGCGGTTAAAATCGAATCATCCGATGGCCTTCCTTCTCTTTTGACCCAGCGGCTTCCTTTTATTCTTCCGCCTGCATAAAGCCTTTCGACATATTCAACAGTTAAAGGGAAATAACCCAAATCTTCTCTGACTTTTCCTTCAACAACAGTTGCCAAAACCATTGTATCGCCAAGTCTTGCCAAAACAGATGAGGTTGCGTATTTAGCAAGTTCTCCGGTTTCAAGAGTTAGTGTTTTTCCACCTAGTTCTAAAGTAGTTTTATTTTTATTCATTCAATCTTTCGTTCTTTCGCAGTAAATTCTTGCAGTTTATTTTATAATCCAATCTTCCTTGCAATACCTGCGGCGCGCTCTTTATCTATTTTTTTCAAAAAATTAATTAATCTTCTTCTTTTTGCAATCATGGACAAAAGTCCTCTCCTACTATGAACATCGTGAGCATGTGCTTTTAAATGGTCCGTTAGGCGATCTATTCTTGTTGTTAAAAGCGCAACCTGAACTTCTGGGCTTCCTGTATCGCCGTCAGCAGTTTTAAATTCTTTAATAATTGCCTGCTTTTGTTTTGTACTAAGCGCCATATAAAATTATAACACAAAAGATTATACCATGAAAAGAGTCTGGCTACAAGTGATCCTTTTGGGGCAAGGGGGGATTAATTATCTTTTTTCTCTTCCCATAAATAATCCATGCTCCAATGCACTTTCGGTCAACCATTCATTTACTACATCAGTGACAGAATTACATCTCCTAAAATCAAATCCTCTAGGGAATTGAAATGTGTTTTCTTCTATGCATTTTTCTCTTTCTTCGGGTGCAAAGGAAATATGTTTAAAAAGATCCGGAGCTCTGGTAAATAATTTATTTTGTACTCTTTTTACGTTTTTTGGAGATCCACAAATGGTAACATCATGTTCCAAACTTCCTCCCATCACTGCGGCTTCATTTTCAACCAAACAACCATGGACACGATATGTGGAAATCTCGGAAACAATTCCTTTAATGGGGTTTTCTTTTTCTCCTTCAACTTTTTTACCAAGTTCCGCAATAACTCCCTCTACGTCTTGTACATTTTTTTTGAGTTCTTCTTCTGTTGCTCCAAGTACGGTTGAGTTTCGAAAAGTTATTTTTTGTATTGTAATTTTCCCAAAGGGCCACATAGACGACAATTATAGCTTTTTCTAAAAACTAAATCAAGCTATAGGATAAAAAATAGCAAATATTGCACCTCGGCTTCCTTCGGCGCAATTGGGAGTTTTAGTAGAAAATTATCAGGGGTTATTCTTTTTCCTGTAATCTAATCTCCACTTTTCCTTTACTCGGAATTTTCTTATTTCATCCATGTCAAAACTTGCAAGGAAAATTCCTTCTTTCTCATCTGCTTGGATTATTTTTGTACTTTGAGATTTACCATTTTCGTCCCAAGCGATAGGATGATACGCGCTTGATTGTCCGTTATTTTTTGGACTTGGATAATTTGCCATAGCAATTCCAACTAAATTTTCAAATGCCCTAACTTTTAAAATATCTTTTCTAATCTCATCCCAGGTGCATGAATTAGGAACTACTATTAATTCTGCCCCTTTTAACATTAATTGCGTTGCGGCTTCCGGAAATTCCCTATCCGCGCAAATCATAGCACCTATTTCTACTTCTCCCTGGGCTCCATTAATTTTACAGACTGAAAATTCATTGCCAGGAGAACAATTACGATCTGTACCTTCTTGGAAATTACAAATAAAAACTTTTGAATAATCAAGAACAACTTCTCCGTTTTTATTTATAATTGAAACTGAATTCTTTGGCTTTGGAGAATTTTTTTCTAAATAAGTTATTGCGATATTAATCGACAAATCCTTTGCTAACTTTACAAAACTTTGGAAAAAATTACTTTGTTGGTCTATTGCCGTACCATCTTCATACCCGGTATTCCATATTTCAGGAAATAAAACTAAATCTACTCCCAATTCTTTTGCCTTTTTGCAATATTCAATTCCCTTTTCTAAATTTTTATTTTGGTCAGAACCGTTTGGAAGAATTTGAAGAAGTGCAACATTAAACTTCATTACATGTAGATTTTACACCCTCGGCCCGTTCGATTCAACTCAGAATAAATATGTTCAAGGCAAAGGGGTATTTTTCTCACTTTTACACCATAGTCACCACTATCTTAGTATTTGACACACTATTTGTTTTTATTATATCATCAAGGACTAAATGAATCTAAAAGAATCCGACAAACTATTTGCCATAAGATGCACTCTTGCTGCTGCCTTACTTGCAGTTTCTGCACCAGTATATATAGATCCAGATAATGCAATACGAGTAAAGAAAGCTTTGTTAGGTAATCCAGTAGACTGCGGGAACGGTATAGAGGCGCAAAACAAAGATTATCCTTTTGACGCAATTGTTGTTCCCGGAGCTGGAAGAGTTAAAAAAGCCGATGGGACTTTCGAGCCAAATTATACCCAAAAAATACGGCTCGAAGCTGCTGCTTTTGCTTATTCAAAGAGATTTGCACCGCTAATAATTCTACTCAACGGAAAAAGAGAGGAAGGTGAATCAGAAGGAAAAAAATATTTAGAAAATAGAGTCGAAGAATTAACGGAAGGCACTGCAATAATCCCCGATAAGAGAATTTTAACAGAAGAAAACTCCATCAATACCGCTACCAATATGGAAGAATTGGTAAAGATCGCAAAGAAGAGAAATTTAAAAAAAGTTTTAATCGTAACAAATAAGAATCACCTTGCCAGAGCAACCTTACTTGCCTGCGCAAATGGAGTTGCCGCATCTTCTAAATCTGCTGAAGAATTACTTGTTGAGCAAAACTCCGGGCATGCAAACATCATCTCTGATTCTAGTTCGGAACAGGCGAAAGAACTCGCTGAAGTAGTATTGATTGCCTGGGATCCCAAAGGGAAATTCCCAACCTGGGTTAAAAGACTTCTACACAATCGCTAAGGAGACTCTTCTTTTTGGTGAAATTGTAGCTATTAATAAGAGTTCCGATCAAATTTTATACCTTCGGCTGTGTTCAATGCAGGCTATAGTGATGAGCACTTCGGCCATGTTCAGTGTTATAACTTGTCGAACCAGGGCTTTTGGGGATTTATTGTACCAGCTCAAGTGAATCAATATTTAACCCTGCCATATTACCTGCTGTTCCCCAGAAACCTTTAACATTTTTTACTTTTTTATCCAAGAAGGGTTCCAGGTTAACTTTACTTTCTCCAACTGTAACCCTAAAAAAGTTAATTTGATTTGGATTTTCCATAAAAACATCTTTTCCTGTATATTCAACGCAAAACTCATTATAATTGTCACTTGGATATCTATCTTTCATTAAATCAACCATATTCCCCTGCCCGCCGGGACAAGCACGAGTAATTTTATATTCACCTTGCGAGTTATCCAGCGGAAAAAATTGCGGACTAGCATCATTGAATAAAGACCTAAAAATCAAAAAAGAAATTACAATTATGGCTACAGCCGTCAAAAAAGAAAATATAGGAAAGATTGTCGGAAAAGGTTTTTGAAAATTAACAATATTTTTTCCTCTGAGAACCTTTCTAAAATTTCGTGCTAGGGTAAAAAGCATAAAAATTAAAACTAAGACCAAAACTATAACCTGAATTGTACTCGGTATTACAGATTCAAGAGGAGGTTTACCAGAGTGGCTTATAGGAAAAAGGTAGAAAAAGAAAGCAGGGCCCATTAGGAAAAAATCAAAAAGCAGGGCTGGAATTGTTAAAAGTGGAATAAATAAAAAAAGGAAACCTTCAATAATTTTTCGCATTAATTAAAGCATACATCTTGAAAAAACAAAAACCAAGATTATAAGGATACAGAAAAAATGCTGCCTTTGCCAATTTTCTTTCAACTCGACTAGATTCAATGCAAGCTATAGCGATGAGCGTACACTTGTTACACCTCGGAGGTGTAACATCGTACCCCGCCGGACTGCAAACAATGAGTGGAATTGAATTGCTCGATGCAATTGGGAGTTTTGGGGGAATAGGCGGTAAAAATTTTTCAAACAGTAAAATCTGGGCCTTGACTATAATCAAAACCTATGCTTTGACATTTTATCGACGGCACGCCTGAAACCAGTGCATTATTTACTGTATCCAATAATTGATCCGTTAATTTTAACCTTTCTTCGAATGGGTTTCTTGCAAAATCTTGCAATCTGTATAATCTTTGTCCTGCCAACTCATTGAGTTCAATGTCGCAAGATTCTGAATCGAGCTTTATTCTTGCTTGCTTAAAAATAGTGTCGTCCTGCTGCTTCTTTTGCTCTAAAGTGGGAATAAAAATGCCCAAAGCATAACTTGTTTCTAATCCTTTTTTCGAAGAAATAAATGTTGTCAACTTTTTAAGTCCCAAAACATAATTTCTTGTAGAATTTTTAAACCCTGCGTCTCTTAAAATTTTTCTCCATTCTTTTGTAAACTTTAAGTCTATAAGTTTTAAATAAATAACAGACCACATCTTTTGGTAATTTGCGACACGTTTTTTTTCGAGCGCTCTTCTTATATCCTCTTCCTCCGGAAAGTGTTGGTCAAAAATTCCCTTTGCCTTTGCAACTACTTGTCCATAAAATAATTCCGACTGTGAAATAGGTTTTTCTTTTCCTGATTCTTTACCCATATCTCATAGTATAACATCCGCTATAAAAATTATCAACGTGATGAATTTTATATCCCTCGGCGCAATAATTATTTTAAAAGTTTAAATAACAGCATTTTTAGTGAACTATTTGATATACTCTAACTATGAATTTTAAAAAATTTATTAGACCTGGGAAGAAAGCTTCTGATATTACTCCTTTATTTTTAGATAAAGAGGCTTTTCAGAATCTAATTGATAAATTAGCTAATTTATTTAGAGATCAAAAAATTGATAAAGTTGCCTGTGTTGAAGGCAGAGGATTTATTTTAGGTTCAGCAGTAGCTTATAGGCTTAAACTTGGTCTAATCCTTATTAGGCAACAAGGAAAATTACAAAATGAAAGCTTATCTGCAACTTACACTGATTATTCAGGACAGGAAAAAGTTTTAGAAATCCACAAAGACGCAATTTTATGTGGGGATAATATTTTAATAATTGATGATTGGGTAGAAACGGGGAATACTTTGAAGACAGTTATTCAATTAATCCAAAAGTGTCAAGGAAAAGTTGTAGGGATAGGTGTTTTTATTGATGATTCTAATGAAAATCTGAAAGAATATTTAAGGAATTATAATTACAAATTTTTAGAAAAGGTTTCCCAACAAGATAATTTCTAATTGATAATTTCGAGCAAATTTTATACTTCGATTTCACTCAGTACAATAGCACTTCGGCTGCACTCAGTGCAAGCTATGGTGGTGAGCGAAGTCGAACCAGGAGTTTTGGAGGAATTTACCACACGCAAACAACCCGCTGGGTTTACCCTGAGTCAAATCGAAAGGTTTCCCCATGGGCTGTTTTACCTATAGGTACTTACGGAAGTATTGTCCATTGATCGTTTAGACCGAAACCTGGTGCGCCAATCTTACTATACAATCCATTTAATCCAGCTGCTGGGTCATTCCATACTTCTTGAATGATAGTATATTGCCCCCAAAGAGGACTACCTGAACCTGTCCAAACTATTTTTACAAAATCGGTATAGTGTTGAACATCACCATTCGCATCTGTATAACTACCGTTAAATTGATTAGTCAACCAACCTTTACTTACTCCATCTGCAACTCCATCAACTAAACCCCTGTCCAGTTTTCCATCTCCATTGCAGTCAACATTTGCCAACCAGGCATCACTCCATTTCATTATAAGCTTATCACCCGAAGTAACCGGTACTGCGGGGCGGGAGTAATTGTCATAGTAACCGTTAAATATACGGGCTTGATAGTTATAACCATATTGGTCATAGCCAACTGATACAGGATTACCCGTACTATCAGTAATAGTGCCATCTTTGATGGTTGCGCAAGATTTTGATGCTGCAAAAGCTGGAACTGCTACAGTTACTAAAAGTATGGCAACCGCAGAAACTCCTACCAAAAAAGTTTTTATATTCATTTTGTCACCTCCTTCCTTATTTAAATCCTATATTTAAATTATTATCTCTTTCCTTTCATAAAGTCAAGAATTCCGTTAGGCGACTTGCTACCGTTGGGATGGAATTATATTGACATCTGTGCGAAGTTTTTAGCATTTTTTGAGGCCTTGCGACTTTTTGATAATTTAAGCCAGCCCACATCTTTCCAGAGGTTAAAATTCTAGAGATGTTACTTGGCTTTTTTCTTAGCAGTTTCTTCTTTTTGAGATTTAATGAATTTAAGATAACCTAAAAATATTGCAATTATCAAACCAACAGTCACCACCAAAAATCTAAACTTAGCATCCTCACTGGCAAACCCTCGGATAATAGAATAGGTTAAAGTTAACGCTCCCCCAAGCAGCATTCCATCAGCAATAACTTGAATCACCCTGGCAAAGGTTAAACTTATTATTAAAATAATTATTGCTGCCACCAGTGAAATAATCGAAATATCACGGTTGTAAACTTTACTTTTCTCCATAAAAACCCTTTCCTCAGCATCAAACTTTTTCTGTTCTTGCCTTACCTCTGGAGAAATCTCATTCTTTGGAGGACAATATTTTATTGATAGTGGTGGCTCCGGGGCTTTGGGTCCAGGATAAAAAGCATCAATTCCCACTCCAACAAAGGTAGCAAGAAGTATTCCGATAAAAATAACGTAGACAAACCTTAATATCATCTATACTAAAATTCAGTGTAACATAAAAATAGGAAAAATTCCAGGAAACAATTACTCAATTGAGGTTGAGCCTTTGTAGATTTTTGGGGCTAACCAGTCCGGCGGTGTTTCCTCTTCTTCGGTCGTATCTTCTTCAACCGCGTTTCGTCTTTTTATTGATGTGGGCGGAGTTTGCTTAATAGTTTTTAAACCAGTGGATTTTAAATCGTCGAGGAAATTCTTCTTTGGCATCGGTTGTGCCCAATCTTGTACCTTTTTTTGAAGAGGTTTTTCTTCTGGTAAACTTTTTGGTCTGACTGCTCCTTTTCGAAGAAGTGTGGCACAAAGTTCAAAAGCAAAAGGAGAAGTTTTAAAATTGGAAAAATTATCTGTGGCAAAAGAAAGACCATTCAAAAGATTCTGCGCAACATCAATATCTATTTCAAATCCCAAAAAGGTTAGAATTCTTGCCATTTGCTCGCAAACTGATGAAAAATCAGGAGAAACAAAAACTATATCGCCAAAGGCTTGATTATCTGCTTTATTATCAACGTTAATAAGTGTTGCGCCTTTTAGAGCTTCCGGGTCAAAAAGATTGCCAAGATCGGACAATCTCGGTGTTCCAATAATAAAAATTGTTTTTGGCAGACCCCCGCCTCTTTTAAACATCACGTCATCTTGCGAAAAGGAAAAACCCAATTCTCCGGCCTTTACTAAAATATTTAAGTATCCTTGTTCCAACGTATAAGAAACTTTTTCGATTTCTCCTTCCTCATAAGGAAAAGAAACAACCAAATCTCCGCTTTCGCCTGTGTCCAGACTTTTTTTGACTTTATTTATTCCAATTAAAGATGAAATTTCAACTAAAGGATCAAGAGGTGTAGCAATAGAGACCTTTTTATTCACTTGTTGGAGTAAAAGATAAAGAGAAAGCGCCGCACCCATATTATCCAAATTGGCATCTTTCCCAATCAAAATTCCAATTGATTCGTCTTTTGCAAGAATTTCCTTAATTTGACCAAAAATGGCATTGTCCATGTTATCGATGGGATATTAACATATCGCCTATAGTAAAGTCAAGGACGGGTGAAATAATAATTCCGGCTTCCTGTCCTTTTTCAATTTTTGAAACGATTTCCTTGCCCTGGCGAACCGAAGTAATCGTGCTTTCTCCGATTTTTTCCTCTCCTCTTATGAGTCTTATTCTATCGCCTCTTGCAATTCTGCCATCCATTACTTTAATTCCTAAAACTTTGGTTTTTTCGTAAGGAAAAGAGGCTAAAATTTTTGCCGCACCCAAAATTTCTTCAATCAATGCTTCTTTTTTCCCTTCTATAACATCCTTCAACTCATCCAATAATTCATAAATTATTGAATAATTTCTAATTATTACTTTTTCTGTTTTGCTAAGTTTTGTAATTTCCGGTTTTACTTTTAAATTAAAACATATAATAATCGCTTTTGATTCTTTGGCCATTAATACATCCGATGGCCCGATATCGCCGGTTTTTTGACTGATAATATAAACACCTTTTGGCAAAGAAGCAACTATTGCCTCAAGTGACCCCAGGGTATCGGCGCAAAGAACAATTGAAAGACTTGCCACTTTTGAAGAATCGCCAATTGCTTCTTGCTCTTTAAGAGCCGCTGCCAAATGGGAGCCCGAAGAAACAGGACTCTGATCCAACTTTTCACTTTTTTTCGATACTACCGCTCCGACATTGGGAACTTTTTCAAATCCCAAAATTTCAACCGCATCTCCAACTATAGCGCTCTCCAAATTTTTACCTAAATCGTTAATAATTGATTTTACCCGCGCCTCAATTCCCTCTGAAATTAATTCATCCCTGAATTTAAGTTTTCCTTTTTTTACAACAATTGTCGCCCTCGGTCCTGACCTTTGATCAAGTTTTGATTCAATAACAATTGCGCTAAAAGCTTCTTTCTCTGCTTCTTCTTTTGCTCTTTTAAGATTTGGTAAATGAACCTCGGAAACTAAAAGAATTAATTCTAAAAGTTCTTTTACATTTTTTCCTTTTTTTGCAGAAACTTCAATAACCGGAACATCTCCACCCAAACCTTCAAGTAAAACATTTTCTTTTAAAAGCTGATTTTTTACTTTCTCGGGATTTTTTTCGGGTAAATCTGCTTTTGTTAAAACAACAATAAAAGGGATTTTTGCACTTTGTAAAAGTTTAATGCTTTCTTTTGTTTGGGGCATAACTCCGTCGGTTGCAGAAACTATTAAAAGACCGATGTCTGCCGCAAGTGCTCCGCGCGATCGCATAGCCCAAAAAGCTTCATGACCGGGAGTATCGATAAAAGTTATTCTTCTTTTTTGGTTCTCACCAAGAATTTCAATGCTTGAAGCACCGATTTTTTGGGTAATTCCACCGTGTTCTCTTTGCGCAATATTTGTTTTTCGAATAGCGTCAAGCAAAGTTGTTTTCCCATGATCAACGTGTCCTAAAACCGCAACTACAGGAGGGAAAAAGTTTGATACCGAGGCGACTTTCGTTTTATTTTTAACCATAATATATTAAACATTGAATTATACTTCTTTCTCTTCTAATTCTTTTTCCAATGTTTCTTCTTTTCCTTTAATTTCAATTCTGTAACCGGTTAATTTTGATGCCAGTCTAACATTTTGTCCGCCTTGCCCAATGGCAAGAGAAAGTTCATTTTGGGGAATGGTAACGTTGGCTGTTTTTCCTTCTTCATCAAGCTCAACTGTAATATCTTTGGCCGGCGAAAGAGAATTGGCAAGATAAGTTTTAATATTTTCCTGCCATTGAATAATATCGATTTTCTCAAGTCCTCCGAATTCTTCGATAATTGCCTGTACCCTGACTCCTTTTTGTCCGACACAGCTTCCAACCGGATCAATACCGGATTGGGTTGAAGAAACAGCCACTTTTGCTCTTATTCCCGGTTCTCTGGCAATATTTTTAATAACAACTGTTCCTTGAGAAACTTCCGGAACTTCTCTTTTGAAAAGTCCTTCCAAAAGTCCGTTTGCGGCACGGGAAACAATAATTTCTTCTCCTTTTAACCCCGGCTTAATATCTAAAATATAAACCGTCAATCTTTGATTAAGATGATATTTTTCATTAGGAATTTGCTCTTGTGATGGCATTATTCCTTCTGCTTTTCCAATGTCAACAATAATATTTGGACCGGCAAATTTTAAAACCATGCCATTAACAATAGTGCCGACTCTTGCCCTGTAATCGGTGACTATGGCTTCCTTTTCTTTTTCTCTGATTTTTTGTAAAATTACTTGTTTTGCAGTTTGAGCGGCAATTCGGCCAAAACCAGGAGGCGTAACATCTTTGTCTTTATAAAAAATGCGGGCTTCTCCCGTATTTGGATTGAGGGTAGCAGTATAGTCTTCAACAATAATGTCCGGATTGTCTTTTCGGTAGGCGGCCAAAATGGCGTTTTTGACAGTTTCCAAAACCACCGAAACATCAACACCGCGTTCGTTGGCAACCTGATTTAAAGCTAGTGCAAATTCACTTCTTTGTATAGCCGGCATAGTTGCACCAGTATACCAGATTCACCTCCAACCTTCAACTCGCTGAGGTTTAAAAAATTTAATTATTGGAGAATAATATTATTATTTGCGTCTGTTGAAAGAATAATTTTGTCGCCGCGTTTTATTTCGTCTTTGAGGATTTTTTGCGCCAAGAAATCTTCAATATTATCCTGAATAAAACGGCGGAGCGGTCTTGCACCAAATTGTTTGTCAAAACCCTCTTTGGCAACTTTGACAATTAAATTTTCGCTGAACGAAACCATAATATCCTGCTCTAAAAGTTTTTTAGAAACGCTATCAAGCATTAATTTTGCAACTTGTGCCACTTCATTTTCTCCAAGCGGTTGGAAAACAATTACGCCGTCGAGCCTGTTTAAAAGTTCCGGCTTAAAAATTCCTTTTGTTTGCAAAAAATCCAAAAGCTTTGCCTGAAAGCCTTTATCAACAGAGCTTCCTTTTTGTACTTCTTCCCTGATAAACTCTGAACCCGCATTGGAAGTTGCAATAATTATTGAATTAAGAAAAGAAACGGTTTTTCCTTTGTTATCGGTTAATCTCCCATCTTCAAAAACCTGCAGGAAAAGATTAAGAATTTCGGGATTTGCTTTTTCAAATTCGTCTAAAAGAACTAGGGAAAAAGGATTTTCATAAATTTTATCTGTTAGCTCTCCTTTTTCACTTCCTTGCCCGGGAGGCGCTCCAAGTAATCGTTTGACTCCATCTGTCCCCGTATACTCACTCATATCAAGCCTTATCATTTTTTCTTCCCCGCCAAAATAAATGGCAGCTAAAGCTTTTGCTGTTTCTGTTTTTCCAACTCCGGTTGGACCAAGAAAAAGAAAAGAAATTGGTTTTGTCGCAGAGCCAAGTCCGCTTCTAAGTCTTCTTAATGCCTCTGAAATTGCTATAACCGCTTCTTTTTGATCTACAATTCTCTCATGCAGTTTATCTTCCAAGTGAAGTAATAATTCTTTTTCTTCCCCTTTTGGTTTGGCAACTGCAATTTTGGTTTTTTCTTCAATCTTATTAACTACGTCTTCTTCTCCAGCTATTTTTTTGCCTGATAAATAAACGCTGTTTGCGACATCACTTAAGAGCAAAACACCGCTTCCGGGCATAACTCTATCGGGCATATATTTATCTGCCAAATCGCATGCGGTCAAAATTGAACGGTAGCTTAAAGAAATTTTATTTTTTTTCTCAATATTTTTTGCCTTTTCCAAAAGCATTTTAAGCACCGAGTTTTTATCCGGCTCTTGGAGTTTTATTATTTCAAAAACTTCCAAGACTTCTTTAGCCTGTTCAATATATGTTTTAAAATTGCCCGGAGTTGATGTAGTAATAAATCTTAAATTACCTTTTTTAAGATATGGCAGGAGCGCTCCGGATAAATCAAGATGAAAGCTTGAAGATCCTAAAATATTTTGAAATTCCGGAATAAAAATAATAACATTTCCTGCATGACTAATTTCTTCGATAATTGCCTGAAGTCTTGCTTCTAAATCGCCTTGATTTTGCGTACCTGCCAAAAGCGAACCGATCATTAATTCAAAAATCCGCTGATGATAAGATGTTCCGGGCATGTCGCTTGTAAAACTTTCAAAACAAAGCCTCTTAACAATGCTTGTTTTTCCAGAACCAGGTTCTCCCACCAAAAGAACATTATTTTTTTCTTTACCGCTGATAACTTCTATTGTTCTTTTAAGCTCGATATCACGTCCCACTAACGCCGGCTTTTCTCCCAATACTTCATTTGTAATATCTCTGGCGTATTTTTTGGTTTCCAAAGTCCAGCCGTAGACCCATTCCTCGCCAATTCCTTCGCCCCAAAAATCAACGCGCCAAGGCCTTGGATTTTCTTCATTTGGAAAATCATTTCTTGCCCAAAATAAAATTGCTAAAAAATCTTCTCTTTTGAGTTTTTTGGAAAATAAAAGTTTAGCGTTTGGTTCATTTAATAAAATAAAAGCGGTAAAAACGTCCATGGTTGTCACAAATTTTCCGCCAATTTCTTTTACAACATTCAAGGCCGCAGCTGCTAATTCTTCTTTTGAAATTTCCGAGAATTGAATTTCTTTTTGGGAAAAATCCGATTTATTGACCATGAATTTTATTTGCTCGCAATTTAAAAGGTTTTTAATTATTACCGATGATTTATCGTTGCTCTTAAAAAGAGCAAGCGCTTGTAAGGTAAAAGATTGATATGGATTTTTACCGTCATTGTTTTGCGCTGAAACTTTTGGAGTAATTTTTGCGATTTTAAAACGGAAGAAAATTTCAAAAATCAAAAAGAGAGATAAAAGAGCAAACGGGAGAAACCAGGCGATATTTAAAACCGCAAGAATAAAAAACCACAAAAGGGTTACAAGAAGAAAAAGCCTAACTGTTTTGGCAAGTGAATTTGTGTAAAAAGAATAAAATTTTGCGTATTCAATCATAATTTAGAATTCTTGACGTTAGAATTTCTTGATATCTTTGAACTTGAATCTTTGATTTCTTGAATTCTAGATATCAAGATTTCAATTCGTCAGCTGACGAATCAAGATCAAGAATATCCAACTTCCAACTTCAAGGCTTCAATAATAATAGTATCGTAACAATCGGCCAGAGAATAAATGCTAAAATAAAAATTATTTCTGCTGATAAAAGTAGTAACAATAGAACAATGTCGGCAATAATTACAATGCTTTTTACAAACATCCCCATTCCTATCGAAAACCCGACCAAGCCTTTTCGATATTCATTCTTCCATGGTTTGAAGAATGTTTTAACAAGAAGTGAAAGGGAAAACATTTCCAAAAATGCGTGATTAAGAGAACCAAAGAAAGACATGATTGAAGCCGGCGCTTCTAAGAACCAAAACCTTAAAAAAACCAAAGGAAGATTAAAATAAACAAATTTTGTTACTTCGTAATAAAAATTCCCCACAAAGTAAGTGTATGAAGTTTCCCCAAAAATTGCAACGCCCCAGAGGTTATTTGTTACACCCCCGAGGTGTAACAAGTAACGAGTTTTAAATTTGTTATACTATGGAAAAGAATTTAGAAGAAAGAGTTTTGGATCTTCTTCCGATCTTGGATCGGAAAAATTCCTACTAGAATAATAGGTGTCACAATTTACGCTATTATAGCAAAAATCTTGCTCGTTTTGAGTATGTTTTCCAAATAATTTTGTTACACTAGTTACACCTCCGAGGTGTAACTTCTTACACTGAGGAAACCTTTGTATCATAAAACGGAAAGAGCAACTTGATGTAAATTGTCCAATGCTCTTACTACTTCTGGGAGATGAAATCCTGGCTCCCATATTTCGTTAGAAACTAAATCACTTATTACAAATGCGGCCGCAAATTCTACTCCTCTATGCTTTGCTACTGCAGCCAATGCCGCTGTTTCCATTTCTACTGTTAAAACTCCTTCTTCTTGATATTGACTTACTTCCTCTCTTGTTTCACGGAAAGGCGCATCAATAGTCCAAGTTTGTCCTTCGCTAAATTGCAAATTTTGCTGTTCTAGTTTTTCCTTTAACTTACTTGTTAAGTCAAAAGAGGTGTCTACGTATTTACCAGGTTCTAAATAATGATGAGAAATGCCTTCATCTCTTATCGCTTTATTGCAAACAACGATATCGCCAACCTTTGAATTTTTTCCAACTCCTCCTGCTACCCCAATATTTATAAATCTGCGACTGCCTTTTGCTATTAGCTCCTCCATTATCACTGCCGCCTGTGAAGCACCAAGCCCATATAAAGATACTCCAACTTTATTATCTTTACTTGCCAGAAAATATAATTGTTGGGTAACATAATGATCTTTCAAACCATCCTCCCAAGCTAAAATATTTTGAAGCGCTGAATATTGATGGGTTAAAACTACTCCCTCTGGAGCTTGAAAATTACGGGATGATTCAATTTTCCTCCGGTATCCTAATGAATCTTCTGGCGAATAAATTGCGTCAAACCCATGTTTTCCCTCAACGTTTGGATAAGGCATAATTTAATTTACGTATTATACAATACCCCGAAGAATTGCAAACGGTGTAATTTGTTATAATTGAAAAGTGGAAAAGAGTTTGGAAGAAAGAGTTTCGGAAATTGAACAAAGAAACAAAAAAGTGGAACTGGATAAGACCTGGGAAACAAGTTATACAAGGCGATTTTTACTTTTGGCTTTTACCTATTTAGCGATTGCCTTATATTTGAAATTTATTCTTGGCGTCGAACCTTGGCTTAATGCAATTATCCCCTCCATCGGCTTCCTGCTTTCAACTCTAACCCTGCCATTCTTTAAAGAACTCTGGAAAAAATATTTTTATAAGAAGTAATTTTTCTACCGTATCCTAGCCTCCTTCCGATCTCAGATCGAAAAGACACTTGTTACACCCCCGAGGTGTAACATATTGAATTAGAACCAGCCTTTTTTCTTTTTTCCTTCTTCTTCAAATTGCCGCAAGAGTTCTTTTTGGCGAGAGGTGAGGTTTTTGGGAATATTAATTTTGATGCGTAGGTAATGATCGCCTTTCCCCGATCCGCGAAGATGTGGAACTCCGCGGCCGCGAAGACGAATAACTGTATTGGGTTGCGTGCCTGATGGAATTTTAAGTTGAACTGATTCATCAATGGTTTCAACTGAAATGACTGTTCCCAAAACCGCCTGTGAGTAGGAAATTTCTTTTTCGGAAATAATATTTACCCCTTCTCTTCGAAATTTTTTATCCGGGTGAACTCGAATTACAATATCATATTCGCCAAAACGAATTCTTGAACCATCATCAACTCCGGCAGGAATTTTTATAGTTTGAGTTTGACCGCCAATTTCAACTCTTTTTTGCACACCTTTTACCGCTTCCATAAAATCGATGGCTAAAGAATAAGTTTGCCGCCTTTGTGCTCGGCCAAAAGGCGAACCACCGCCAAAAAACTGCTCAAAGATTTCAAAAGGATCGGAAAATCCGCCAAAGTCGAATTCCTGCCCTCCGCCGGACGTTGAATAAGTATAAGTAAACGGTCCGTATTGACCTGTTTGTTGACCGCCAAATCCGCCAAAAGGACCTCCCGGTCCTTGAGAGCCACCTTGTTCAAATGCTGCTGACCCAAACTGATCATAAGTCTGTCTTTTTTGAGGATCAGCCAAAACTTCGTAGGCTTTGTTTACTTCTTTAAATTTTGCCTCTCCTTCTTTGGTTTTATTTCGGTCGGGATGATACTGTAAAGCCAGTTTTCGATAAGCCTTTTTTATCTCATCCAGACCTGCGTTTTTGGAAACCCCCAAAACCTCATAAAAATCTTTATTCTCCGCCATAATTTATCCTCTCGTAAAAAAACTACTAACCATTTCCCCCGTCCTAACAAAAATTGTCGTCACTTGTCTACTCGCGACTGGAACCATTTGACCTAAATCATAAAAATTTCCTTGAGCAACAGTTTCTTTCTTTCTAACTGTCTCTACTAAATCTTTTTTTGTTTTTCCCGGAAAACGGGTTTGACAATAACCCAACTGTCCAGACTCTCGACCATCACTGCCACCAAAAGCGCTAAATTTTCCCGTTGCAAAAAGAGCAAGCGCATTTGCAAGGGCTGTTTGACCTGCAAGAGTAGCGTTCAAAACTTCTATCCCATCTGGTTGAACAATCGTTGGATCGTCGAAACTTCTTTGAACACTTCGAAAACCTGCACTAAAAGTTAAAGGCGAAGTTGGGTGAGCCAAAACGCTAAAGCCTCCCATTTCATGAATAGCTTTTGCTGCGGTAAACAAATTTTTTCCTCTGCCAAAATACTCATTATAAACTTTGGTGTTTGGAACACAACTTTTATCGGGAAAGTAAATTAAAACGTGGGCCGGAGATATTTGACCCGGGATTAAAAGAGTTGCTTCTACCCCAGCCAAAACTTGATTCTCTATGCCATGTTTTTCAGCCAATTCCCAAACCAAATCAAAATTTTGCCTGTTGTCATGCTCTGTAACAGCAAAAACCATGCCATTTTCTCTCGCTCTTTCAAATATTTCTTCTATTTCTCCCCCAACGTCTCTTACATGAAGATGTAAATCTCCTATTCCCCAAGTCTCATCTACCACAACTCCTTCAGGAATCTGTAGTGTCTTTCTTTCTGGGACTATTAATGTTTCTTGTTTTACTGCCATATTTTCTACTCCTATTTTACCAAAAAGCCTCGGGTTGTTCCGAGGCAAAAAGTTTAAATGTCATCCTGAATTTATTTCAGGATCTCGAGATTCTGAACCGAGTTCAGAATGACAAGGTCCCTTAGTTTACCACTTCTCCCTCAACCGGCTCCTCTTTATCCTCCGAAGCCTTGGCGGAGGAGGACTTTTTCTCTTCCTCTTTCTTTTCTTCGTCGTCTGTTTTCTCTTCTGTCTTCTGTCCTCCGTCTTCTGTTTTCTGATTCTGATACATTGCCTGTCCGACTTTTTGTAAAGATTCTGAAAGCTCTTTGGTTTTTACTTCCAAATCTTCTTTTGTTCCAGTTTCCAAAATCGCTTTAAGCGCCGAAATTTTTTCTTCAATTTCTTTTTTAAGATCGTCTGCTACTTTTTCTTTGGCATCAGTTAGTGTTTTTTCCGAAGTAAAAATGAGCGAATCGGCTGCATTGCGCGCCTCGATTCTTTCTTTTTTCTCTTGGTCCTCGGAAGCGTGCATTTCCGCTTCTTTGGTCATTTTTTCAACTTCTTCTTTGGAAAGTCCTGTTGAACCTGTAATTTTTATGCTTTGCTCTCTTCCTGTTGCTTTATCTTTTGCCTTAACATTTAAAATACCATTAGCATCAATATCAAAAGTTACTTCAACTTGCGGAACTCCACGTGGAGCAGGCGGAATACCGTCCAAAATAAATCGGCCTAATGATTTATTGTCTGTTGCCATTGGACGCTCACCTTGTAAAACATTAATCTCAACTTGAGTTTGATTATCTGCCGCAGTTGAAAAAACCTGCGATTTGGAAATTGGAACAGTTGAATTTCTGGAAATTAATGGTGTGGAAACTCCGCCTAAAGTTTCAATTCCCAAAGTTAAAGGCGTAACATCCAAAAGTAAAACATCTTTTACTTCTCCGCCCAAAACTCCTCCCTGAATTGCCGCGCCAATTGCTACAACTTCATCCGGATTAACCGACTTATTAAGTTCTTTGCCAAAGAATTTAGAAACAGCTTCGATAACCTTTGGCATCCTGGTCATTCCGCCAACCAAAATTATCTCATCGATATCCGATGTTTTCAATTTTGCATCCTTAAGCGCCAGCTCAACCGGTTTTATGGATTTTTGAATTAAATCATCAACTAATTCCTCAAGTTTTGCGCGAGTTAATGTCATTGTTAAATGAAGCGGTCCGGCTTCGCCGGATTGGGTTATAAACGGCTGATTAATTTGCGCTTCCGTTGAAGAAGATAATTCTATTTTTGCTTTTTCAGCTGACTCTCGAAGTCTTTGCAAGGCTTGGGGATCTTTCCTTAAATCAACTCCATTTTCTTTTTTAAATTCTTCGGCTAAATAATCGACAATTATTTGATCAAAATCATCCCCTCCCAAATGAGTATCGCCATTTGTTGACTTTACTTCATAAACTCCATCGCCAAGTTCAAGAATAGAAATATCAAAAGTTCCGCCGCCCAAATCATAAACGGCAATTGTGTGGGCGTTTTTCTTGTCCAAACCATAAGCCAGCGCTGCGGCAGTCGGCTCATTAATAATTCGAAGAACTTCAAGTCCGGCAATTTCTCCGGCTTGTTTGGTAGCTTGTCTTTGCGAGTCATCAAAGTATGCTGGCACTGTAATTACCGCTTGTGTAACTTTTCCGCCAAGATAACTTTCTGCGTCGGCTTTTATTTTTTGCAAAATCATGGCCGAAATTTCCTGCGGAGTAAAAGTTCTACCATCAACTTCAACAACAGCCATTCCATCGCGTCCGCTTTTTATGGTGTAGGGCAAAAGTTTAACGTCTTTTTGCACCGACGCATCACTGAATTTTCGACCCATTAATCTTTTAATCGAATAAATTGTTTTCTTAGGTTTTAGAACAATTTGGCGTTTTGCCACATCACCAACAACGTGAGTAACTGGGTCAACCACTGAAGGAATAACATTCCTTCCTTCTTTAGAATGAATGACCTTCGGACTTCCGCCCTCCATTACTGCCACACATGAATTTGTTGTTCCTAAATCAATTCCAATAATCTTACCCATAGTTTTAAATGCTTTATTTCCTTTATTTATTTTTGATAGTCATTTCTATTTTACTATCAAATTGTTTCATTGTTGCATTGCTTCATTGTTCTCTTTAACAATGTAACAATTGAACAATCTAACAATCGTATATTTTATTTTCCTACTTTTACCATTGCTGGTCTAAGTGCTTTTCCTGAAATTAAATATCCTGCTCTTACTTCTTCCAAAACTTTTCCTTCCTCGCCCTCTATTACTTCCACGCAATCCATTGTGTGTGGATTAAATTCTTTTCCGACTGTTTCTACTTTTTCTACTCCTTCGCTTTTTAAAACATCCAAAAAATGCTGGATGCTTAAATTTAATCCTTCATCTCCGACATGAATTTGTGCCATTATTAGTGTATCTAAAACTGGCAAAAGTCGCAAGATGATATCTTTGTTGGCTGAAACTATCCATTCCTTTTTTTCTTTTTCAACTCTTTTTTCTAAATTTTGATAATCCGCCAATACTCTTTTATAATTATCTTGACCAATTTTGATTTGATTTTCAAGGTCCTCTAGTTTTTTCTTTAACTCCTCGACTTCTTCGTTTTTCTTTTTATTTGCGTCATCCTTCATTTTTTCTAACTTCTAGCTTCTATTTTCTACCTTCCAGCGCTTACCATCCTTTGGCAATTTCTTTAATCAAATTTTTAAAACAACGGACAGTTGGAACGATAGATGTATAATTTAATCTTACCGGTCCCAAAACTCCAATTTCGCCCGAAAGTTTCATTGGCGTTTCATAGCGGCTAAAAACAAAGCCGTAATTGGCCGGAAGTCTTGGCATATCTTCGCCCAAAAGCACATGAATATCTTCGTCTTCGATAACTCCCGCAAATAAATTGCTAAAAAAGTCAAATTCATCAATTGCCGAAAGTAAATTTTTAGTGATATCAATGTCGTAAAACTCGGGCATATCCAAAATGTTGGCGTATCCGGAAGCATACATATCGCCATCGTCTGTTGTGGCAACTGCCAAAGCTTTAGTCTTTTCGGCCAAATTTTTTGTCAATTCCTTTAAAAATCTTTGTTCTTTTTCGCGATAATCCCAAAGTTTTTCTTTAACTGCAACTTCTTCGGCAACGGATATTTCTTTTTCTTTCATTAATTGCGTGACGTAAAATTTCATGCCAACCGGGGTTGGAACACGGCCGGAAGAGGTGTGGGTTTTTTTAAGATATCCAAGATTTGTAAGACGAACCATTTCGTTTCGGATAGTTGCAGGAGAGGCTGAAAGATTGTGTTTTTTCTCTAAAGTTTCCGAACCAACAGGTTCTGCGGTTTCGATATATTCCTCAATGAGGCTTTTTAAAATCTCTATTTGGCGTTGTGTTAAATCATGCATATAAATTAACTCTCCTTGATTTTTATTTAATTACTTGCTAAAGATCTGTTCTCGCCCCGTACATGCGCCCTTGCGAGGCAAGGATGTAAACCTTGCGAGCAAGTAAGCATTGTATGGGGTCGCTGTGTAAGATCATGCATATTTTTATATTAGCAGTATAATACCACGACTGCTAATCCTTGTCAAGACCCATTTTTCGGAAAAGAAATTACCGACCCCGTAAAGTCGCTCCGTGAGACACGTCTGACGTGTTCAAACGGCAAGACTCGACGGGGGGGGTCAAGGAATCTTTTGATATCAAATTGTGTTAAACTAAAAACATGAACAGACGTAGAAAACGGCCTTTTTGGCTTCTAATTATCAGCCTTTTATCTTTCGCTTCGTTAATTTATTTTTCGTTCTCATTCTCTCCTAATTCATTATTCATAATTCCTAATTCCTTATTTAATACTACTTTTATTTTTCTCTTCCTCTTGTTTACTTTCTGTTTTTTTCTTTTCTCTTTTTTGCTGAACAATATCCGCCATGGTTTTTTTCTGGGATTATTAATCGTAATTTACTTAATCCTCCGCCTTTTAGGCCTCATCAACATATTTTTTCTGCTTGTACTTCTGGCAATTTTCCTAACCCTTGAACTTCTATTCCGAAATCAAAAATAAAATGTATTGCGAGCTTGACTTCGAAATAATTGTGGACTAGAATCTTGTCGTGATTGATTATTCAAAAGTTCTAAAAATTTTATGCAAAGAACCTAGGTTTTCAGGCAGTAAAAGAAACAAAGAAATCCGACATTACTTAATAAATGAATTAAAGAATTTTGGTTATTATGTTAATATCCAAGAATTTCCATTCACCGGCTGGAAATTAATTAAATTACCTCAAGTAAGATTTATCAAACCAATATCACAAAAAATTCAAATTCTTCCTGTTGTCTGGTCGCCAAGTATTAAAGAAAATAAAATTGCTGGCCAAATTCGTCAAGTCAAAGACATTAAAACATTCGAAGCCTATCCTTGGGAACGTTTTGCAGTTATTGATAAAAAAGGTCATACGCTTTGCTATTTTATAACAAGAAAGGATTTTGTCTGGGCCCAGCCATTGAACAACTCCAAAGTTAAAACTCCATATATTATTATTGACACTAAAGCCTGTCAGATAATTCACCAATTTATACAAGAAAGAAAACCGATAAGTGTTTGTGCATCTCTAGAGTGTCAAAAAATAAAAGGGTTGAAAATAGCTAACATTTTAGCATCATTTAATGAGAAATATGAGATTATTGTCGCAGCGCATTATGACTCTATGTTTAATACTGTTGGCGCGCATGATAATGCAAGCGGCATAGCTGCCCTACTTGGCGTTGCAGAAACTAAACCATCCAATGTAAAGTTTATTGCTTTTGACGCAGAAGAATGGAATAAATTTGGCGCTTACTCATACGTTGAACGGGTAAAAACTTCTTCGCAATTTAAAAAAACTAAAATAATGATTAATCTTGATTCTGTTGGAGTTGGCGATTTTATATACCTTTTGGTTAGCCCGGCAATTGAAGACAAAATTAAAAAGGCTGTTAAGAAAACCTCTGTTGCAAAACGCATTAAAATCGAAATTACAGCCGCCAAAGCTTTTCCCCAATTCGACTCCTGGCCGTTTATGAAAAATGGAATACCTGTTATCCAAATCGGAACAAAAGGCGCGCTGCCCTTTAGATACTTTCATGACCCAAAAGATACTCTAAAAAACATAAAAACTAATTTAATTAAAGAAACTTCTTTGTTAGTAACCGAACTTATCAATCAATTACAAGATAATTTAGGAGGTAAATAATGGGTTGTACTATCGGAGCTATCCGCTGCAAAAACGGAAACTTATTATTATTTAAAAATAGAGATTTAACAACACTTAAGAAAAACCTGCCACCTCACATACAAAAAGGGGTGAAATTTAAATATCTCGGGTTTGGAGCAGATTCCACAAAGAAAAATCCGGGCGTTTGGGCAGGAATAAATGAAAAAGGATTGGTAATTTTGGGCGCAGATGGAAATTCTATCCGTGATTTCAAAGGCCCAAAATATGGAAAGGGTGAAAGGAGCTGGCAAGCATACGAAGAATCCCTTTCAAAAACCGCTTCTTGCAAAGAAGCCTGCTCATATTTAATTGATTTTCATAACTCCAATAAAATTGGCGGCAGCGGAGATATTATTTTGGTTTCAGACCGCATAAATTCTGCCATTCTTGAATATTCATTTGAACAATGGGGAATCGAATTTCTTTCAAAGAATCAATTTATGGTTCGAACTAATTTCTTTAATGTTTTAAAGCATTTGCGTCCAAAACCAGAAACATCTGACATAAATTTGAGTTCTGCAATTCGATATAAAAGGGCGACTAAACTTTTATCTAAAATGGGTAAAAATGCGACTGTTGAAGATATTATGAAACTTTGCCAAGACCACTCAAAAGGAAAAACTCCCTTCTCTATTTGCCGGCATGGAAAATTGGGAGAATATAGAACAACAGCTTCTGCAATTTTTGAAATTACGCCAAAATTCGCTAAAATTTATTATGTAATGAATGACAACCCATGCCATCAAAAATATAAAATGATCAAACTCCCCTTAGCTTAATAAATATCAATTGTTTATAGCCTCATTCTCTGTTAAAATTAAACAGCAATGAACAAGTTTTATATTACTACTGCAATTCCATACGTTAATGCCAAGCCGCATATTGGACACGCGCTTGAATTTGTGCAAGCTGATGTTGTTGCGCGTTTTCATAAATTAAAAGGAGACGAAACTCTCCTTCTTTCCGGTGGAGATGAGAACGCGCTAAAAAATGTTGCCGCCGCCGAAAAAGAAAATACACCAATTCAGGAATTTGTTGATAAAAATAGCAAGCTTTTTTTAGAGCTTTTAAAAAAGTTAAATGTTGGCTTTGACATTTTTCAAAAAGGAAGTGATGCAGGCCACCATTTATTTTCACAAGAATTATGGAAACTCTGCGAGGCAGCGGGCGATATTTACAAAAAGGAATATAAAGGATTATATTGCGTTGGCTGTGAACTGTTTTACGAAAAAAATGAGCTAGATGAAAACGGAGAATGTTTTGAGCATCCGGGTAAAAAACTGGAAGAAGTTTCCGAAGTTAATTATTTTTTTAAACTTTCTAAATATCAAAAGCAAATTGAAGAGTTATTGACGTCTGATAAATTAAAAATAATTCCCCAAAACCGCAAAAACGAAGCGCTTTCTTTTCTAAAACAGGGCTTAAAAGACATTAGTGTTTCCCGTTCCAATAAAAGAACCAAAAACTGGGGAGTTGATGTGCCGGACGACTCAACGCAAAAAATGTATGTTTGGTTTGATGCTTTGAATATTTACAGAAGCGGACTCGGCGATAAATATAACAAATTTTGGCCGGCTGATTTACACGTTATTGGCAAAGGGATTTTAAGATTTCATGCGATTTACTGGCCGGCGTTTTTACTTTCGGCAAAAATTCCGCTTCCAAAACAAATTTTTGTTCATGGATATTTTACCATTGACGGACAAAAAATAAGTAAAAGTTTGGGAAACACTATTGATCCTGCTGAGATAATTGAAAAATACGGCGTCGACGCCCTACGCTACTATTTATTAAAAGAAATTCCTCCGACCGAAGACGGCGATTTTTCCGAAAAAAAATTACAAACTTTATATAATTCTGATTTAGCAAACGGCATTGGAAATTTAGTGGCGCGAGTCGCAAAACTCTGCGAACGAAATGAAATTACCTGCTTAAATGATTTAAATCATTTAAGTGAAAGCGTTGAAGGATTGATTCAAGAATATAAATTCAATGAAGCCTTAGCTTTTATTTGGTCTAAAATTTCAGAAGCTGATAAAAAAATCAATGAAGTAAAACCTTGGGAGTTATCAAAAGAAAAAGCAACGCCAGTTTTGCAGGATTTGGTAAAAATCATTCGACAAATTGCTGTTAATTTACAACCATTTCTCCCCGAAACTACGGAAAAAATTGAGGAACAATTTAAAGGACCAAAAATCATTTCCCACCCTCCCCTATTTCCCCGAATTATTTAAAGAAGCTATCCGTATTTTCGTTTTAGAAGAAGTATTGAAAGGCTAAGGAAAAAGATTGCTAAATTTGTTAATACCACCGGCATTGCCGATACAAGAATTCCATAAACTAACCAAAGCGATGCGCTGGTTGCAAGAAAAATACAAGACAGAGCAGAAATTTCTTTTGTTTCTTTCATTTTCCAAAGCTTTATCGCTTGAGGCAACCACATTATTACTCCAAGCCCTCCGGCAGTAAACCCGACAACATTTGCTAAAACGATTACATCCATTGGATTATTATAGCATGTGTTTTTACGATATAATATCCCTATGATTGATATTCATTGCCATTTAAACTTTAAGGCTTTTGAAAATGATTTCAACGAAGTTATTAAAAGAGCATCTGAAAAGGGCGTTAAAAAAATTGTTAATGTCGGCGCGGCTCTTGACTCAAGCAAAAGAGCTGTTGAACTCGCAGAAAAATATAATCCGCCAGCTGGCGGATTATATGCAACTGTAGGCATACATCCTCATCATGCTGACAAATTAGAACCTGACTGGGAACAAAGATTGGAGGATATCGTCCTGCAGAGCAGGATCTCGCTCCGCGAGACAAAACATCCGAAGGTTGTGGCCATTGGCGAATGCGGAATGGATTTTTATCGCTATCAATCAAACGATATTGTCGATCCAAAATTGCAGGAAAAACTTTTTATTAAGCATATTGAATTATCTAGTAAACTGCACTTACCTCTTCAAATTCATAATCGTCAGGCGGGAAAAGAAATAATTGAAATTCTCTTAAATCATAAATCTTATCTCTTAAATCCTCCCGGGGTTTTCCATTGTTTCTCAGGAGACATTGAGCTTTTGAAATCTGCTTTGCAGATTGGATTTTATATTGGCTTTGACGGAAATATTACTTATAAAGGCCTTGCAAAAGGAGAAACAACCGCACTTTCGGAATTAGTAAAGTTTACACCCCTTGATAGAATTTTAGTTGAAACCGACAGCCCGTATTTAACACCAGAGCCTCAACGCGGTAGCAGAAATGAGCCTAGTTATGTTATACTTGTAGCCAAAGCAATAAGCCAAATCAAAAATGTTTCGTTCGAAGAAATTGATAATAAAACAACAGAAAACGCCAAAACGTTATTTTCTATTTAAATAGTTCAAAAATCAAAATACAAAGTGCAAAGCCTAGTTTAAAAATAAAAGTTTTTGGACTTTTAACTTATTTTTGATATTTGATTTTTGATATTTGATTTTTTACTTATGACTAATTTCTTTGAAAAATTATTTACTCGCTACCCAATTAAAACCCGACGCTTTTTGGAACTTTTGCCGGGTCTTTTTTCCTGGACACTTATTTCTTTTCCTATTTGGGGTTCACTTTTTATTCCCTACGTCCTTGCCTATTTTATTCTTTTTTTTGATGTTTACTGGTTTTATAAATCTTTTTCTTTAGCAATTTCAGCATATATTGCCTCAAAAAAAATTAAGGAATCGGAAAAGAAAGACTGGTTAAAACTTGCAAAAGGCCTACCTAATTTTAATAAAACTACTCATTTAATTGTTATTCCAAATTACACCGAAAACATTACTAAGCTTCGCGAAACTATTGATTCCATTGCCAAACAAACTTTTCCCCTTGAAAGAATCTATGTAATCTTAGGGATGGAAGAAAGAGAAAAAGATGGTCCGCACAAAGCAGAAACACTTATTAAAGAATATAAACAATTATTCGGAGATATTTTTGCTACTTTCCATCCGGATGTTGCGGGTGAAGTAAAAGGCAAATCCTCAAATGAAGCGTATGCTGCAAGATTTGCATATGATAAACTGGTTAAAAAAAGCCTGCCTACCGGCAGGCAGGGAATTATTGATATAAAATTTGCAACTATTTCAAGTGTTGATGCCGATTCTATTTTTGACAAACAATATTTTTCTTGCCTGGCCTATAAATTTCTAAGCGACAAAAAACCATACAATAAATTCTGGCAATCGGCCAATGTCTTTTATAATAATTTCTGGAAAGTTCCGGCTCCTACCCGAATTATCTCTTTTTTTGGCAGTTTTTGGCGAACAGGAGTTTTATTGCACGAAAGCAGATTAGTTGCAAACTCTACTTACTCTTTATCTTTTTTAATGCTAAAAAATATCGATTTTTGGGATGTTGATGTTATTCCCGAAGATTATCGAATTTTTTTCAAGGCTTTTTATAAACTCAATGGACAAGTTTGGGCCCAACCCATATTTTTAAAAACTTCCATGGATGCGCCGCTTTCTTCAGGTTATTTCAAAAGTCTAAAAAATAAATATCACCAGGAACAACGATGGGCATGGGGAGTTTCCGATGATCCCTTATTTATAAAATGGTGGCTGACTGTTCCAAACGTACCTTTTATCCGAAAAACCATCATGCTCTACAATGTTTTGCTTGACCACTTTCTTTGGCCGGTTAATTGGTTTATTATAACTATAGCGGCCAATATTATGCCATTTATAAATCCTGTTTTTTCAAGAACAACTTTAGGCTATAATCTTCCGCGGCTTGCCGGAATAATTCTTACTTCCTGTATTTTTGCGCTTCTTTTGATGATTCTGATTGATTTTAGAAATAGGCCGAATGCGTCTTCATCAAGAATTAGACAATTTTTATTTCCGCTTGAATTTGTGCTTTTGCCCGTGGTTGGTTTTTTCCTTTCTACCCTTCCTGCTCTTATTTCTCACACAAAACTTATGTTTGGAAAACGCATGGAATATAAAGTTACCGAAAAGGTATAGTTCGATAAGCTCACTATTATAATGAAAATTTTAACAAGGCTTGAAAAGAGTAAAGATTTTTGGTTCCTTTTAGTTAATTTTTTTGTTTTTTTTCTTCTTCGGCTTCCTTCGCTTTTCGAACCATACTGGTACGGGGACGAGGGAATTTATCAAACTATTGGCATTGCCATACAAAGCGGAAAACTACTTTACCGAGATATTTGGGACAATAAACCGCCTCTTCTTTATATTTTATACGGCATTTTTTCTTCCGACCAATTTATCATTAGGCTTGTTTCTCTAATCTTTGGATTTTTGTCGGTTGTAATCTTTTTTTACCTTGCAAAAAGAATTTTTGAAAATAATAATAAAGCTACTTTTATCTCCACTTCACTTTTTTCCCTTATCTTTGCCCTGCCTCTTATTGAAGGTAATATTGCCAATGCCGAAAACTTCATGCTTCTACCGATTCTTGCCTCTGCACTTTTGATTTTTAAATTAAAAGATTCCAATATTCATTTGAAAAAAATTATAATTCATAATTCTTGCCTGCCGGCAGGCAAGGCTTACTTCTTAATTCTTTTTAGTTCCGGTTTTCTCCTTTCTCTTGCTTTTCTTTTCAAAATTGTTGCGATTTTTGATGCGGCTGCATTTTTTCTTTTTATATTTTTCTTAAACTATTCCTCGTTTAAAGAAATAAAAAAATTGGCAATAAAAATTATACCTTTTATTCTCGGCTTTATTATTCCAATTTTTGTTGTGGCTTTATTTTTCCTAATGAATGGCGCTTTTTTTGATTTCCTAAAAGCATCTTTTGTGCAAAATGTCGGATATGTAGGATATGGAAATCAATTTCTTTTCCCTCAAGGTCTTCTTGTAACAAAACTTTTAATTTTGTCCGGATTTATTTTCTTTCTTTTTAAAAAAAGAGGGGAGTTTTCAAAATCAACATTATTTATTCTTATTTGGTTTTCTCTTTCACTCTTTAATGCTTTTTTCTCCCAAAGACCATACTCTCATTATCTTCTAGTGCTCCTGCCAAGCCTTTGCCTAATGCTTGGCCTTTTTTATTTTGAAAAAAAGTATCAAAAATTTGTTATTGCTATTATTGCCGTCTCTTTAATTTTAATTGCTAAAAACTTCACAGTTTATGGAAAAACTTTAAATTATTACCCAAATTTTATCTCATTTGTTTTCGATAAGAAAAGCACTCTTTCTTATCAGTCTTTTTTTGACAGGAATACTCCAATTGACTACAAGCTTTCTGAATACATTAACGGCCGCACAAAAAAGGACGACAAAATTTTTATTTGGGGAAATAACGCCCAAGTTTATAAAATGACTAATAAAATTCCCATTGGACGCTATACTGTTGCATACCACATGACCTCATCGCAAAAAACACTAGAGGAAACTAAAGAAATTTTTAATAAAACACGCCCGAAATATGTAATTATTACTTCATGGCGAAATCCAATTCCTTTTGGTTTAAATGGTTATATACAAAAAATCAATATTGACTCTGCCTCTGTTTATGAACGCGCTTTTTGAAAATATAAAATCCGATAAAATTCTTTTTTGGGGTTTTTTGATAGCTGTTTTTTTACTTTTATTAAATTTAGTTTTTATTCTGTTTTCTTACTCAAGTCTTCCTCCGTTTCTTCCAATTTTTAATCAAATGCCATGGGGAGAAAAAAGACTTGGAGTCAAATTACAAATTTTTCTACCTCTTGCTATAACCTTTTGCATTTTTGTTTTAAATTTATTTCTTTCGTCTTCTTTGTATAAAAAAATGCCTCTTCTTTCAAGAATACTTGCCCTTACCACTTTTCTTATTTGTTTCTTCTCATTACTTTTTAGCGCAAGAACCATTATTTTAATTATATGATTAATTTTTTCCAGATAAATTTAATTTTTCCGCCTTTAATCACTGCTTTTTTGATAACTCTAATTACAACACCCATTGCGCTTATCTTCATAAAAAAATTCGGTTTATTCGACGATCCTAAAACTCATAAACACCCAGCAATAATTCACAAAATTCCAGTTCCTAGGGGCGGCGGAATTCCGCTTTTTATTGGGATAGCCATCGCTTGTATTTTGTTTTTACCAATGACAAAAATTACAATTGCACTTTTAATTGCCTCCTTGCTTGCGCTTGTTACCGGAGTTTTAGATGATAAATTAGACCTTTCTCCCTATCTTAGATTTTTTATAAATATTATCTGCGGCTTAATAATTGTTGGAAGCGGAATTAGCATTCCGTTTATAACCAGTCCTTTTGGCGGCATTCTCCATCTGGACGCTTTAAGAATTTCTTTTTCTTTTTTCGGAAATCACTCTGTTTTTGTTTTTTCGGATCTTATTGCACTTATTTGGATTGTATGGATTATGAATATGCTTAACTGGAGCAAAGGAGTTGACGGACAAATGCCGGGAATTGTTGCAATTTCTGCCATAGTGATTGGTTTTTTAAGTCTTCGTTTTCCGCTTTCAGATTCTGCAACGCTAATTTCCGTAAAGCTTTCATTTATTATTGCAGGTTCAGCTCTTGGATTTTTAATCTTTAACTTTTATCCGGCAAAAATCTTTCCGGGATACGGAGCAACCGCTGTTTATTTATTGCTTGGCGCTGTCTCTATTCTATCGGGTGCAAAACTGGCAACAGCAATTCTTGTAATGGGAATACCTATGATTGATGGTGTTTTTACAATTATTCGAAGAATAGCCGACAAAAAATCACCCTTTAAGCATGATAATAAACACTTGCACCACATGCTTTTGAAACTTGGGCTTGGACAGAGATCTATTGCATTGATTTATTGGATTTTCTCTGTTATATTAGGAACGATTTCTCTAACTTTATCAAGTACGGGAAAATTATTTGCTATAATTATGCTTGCGGTAATTACCGTAGGAATTTTACTTTCCTTGCACTTTTTTCTCGAGCATAAGAATGAAAAACAATTTATATAACACAATACGCCTGCTCCGGCCAAGACAATGGCTAAAAAATCTGGCCATTTATGCCGCTGTTACTTTTACCGGACAACTTTTCGATTTTGAAGTAATTCAAAAAGTGACTTTAGGATTTTTTATTCTATGCGGATTGTCTTCTGCAATTTATATTATTAATGATCTTTTTGACGCCGCAAAAGATAGAATCCATCCGTTTAAAAAATTTAGGCCGATAGCTCACAAAGATATATCACAAAAACAAGCTGTAATTATTGCTGTTCTTCTGACTTTTTTTGCTTTACTCTTTAGTTTAAACATTTCTCCTGCGTTTTTTATATTGGCCCTAACCTATTTTCTCTTGCAGTTTTTTTATTCAATTTCTCTAAAGCATATTGCCATTCTGGATATCATAGTTCTGGCTGTAGGCTATATTTTAAGAGTTTATGGGGGAGAAGTTATCAGCGGATTTCATATTTCCGCATGGTTACTATTAACCACTATTTCACTTTCGCTATTTCTGGCTGTCGGAAAGAGAAGATCCGAACTAACATTAATTTCCAAGCACGCAGAGGCGCAAATTAAACAAACTAGAAAATCACTTTCTCATTATTCGGAAAAAATTTTAGATGTCTACGCCTCGATTTTTGCCACCTCTACGTTTATTTCCTACACTCTTTTTACCTTTTTGGAAAATCCTTTAGGATTTAAGCTGTCTCTTGGAATTTTGATGCCGGAATTTTTACCGGCATTTTTACAAAGAAAATGGCTTATGCTTACTATTTTCCCTGTTGTTTATGGTCTTATGCGTTATATTCAAGACATTTATGAAAAACATGAGGGAGAAAGTCCGGAAAGAGTTCTACTCTCGGATAAACCGCTTTTAATAAGTGTTTTTATCTGGATAATTTTAGTTGTAGGGATTATCTACTTTATCGGACAATAGATTTGGATTTCTTGAAGTGTGAAGTTGGATTTTCTTGAACTTGATTTTCTTGATTTCAAGATATCAAGATGTCAAAAATTCAAAATCAAAAATATCAAAAAAGTCTAACTTCAAGAATATCTATTTTACTGTTTCTTAGCATACCCACTGCTTATCCAACCAAACGAACCATCGCTCAATTTGATTTTAAACCAGCCTGTTTTTTCATCTACCAGCTCGAAAATCTCATTGAGATAAACTCTACCCAATTCTGCTGAAGTGATACTCGCCTCCTGACGAATTCTTAAGAATCCGGTCGGAGTTTTAAGAATTATTATTTTTTTGCTAATGACAGCCGATGGACTTGCAAGTGGTGTCGGAGAATTTAACGAGGCAAAATTTACTCCCAAAAATACAAGAACTGAAAGTTTATATCCTAAAACCGTTCGAATACGAATTGTTTTATCGCTGTATCCGCTTTTGGAAAGTTTTAACTCGTGGTCTGACTCGGTCAAATCTTTTGTTGAAAAAGGTGTATTGCCAATAGAATTTCCATCTAAAAAAACTTGGGCATTATCCGGAAAAGAAACAACCGAAAGCAAAAGCATTTTTGCATCCTGCAGGGGAGAAAGACTGATAATGCTACCCTCTGAAGTGCCGTTTGAAAATGTTCTGTCTACAACCGTCATGATAGATTTTGAAATTGTAATTTTTTCCTCAAAAGGCAGGGAAACGCCATCGGCCGGAACTAAACGAATAGTATAATCTCCCTCTTCTAACATCTCGTCTGCACTGCATTTGCAAAGAGGAGTTTGGCCAATTACTTTATCGTCCAAATAAACTGTACTTTTGGGAATTGATGTAACCTGCAAAGCTCCTTTGGCAGTGCTTTTGGAAGCATAAATCATAAAAAACAAAATCCCGCCGGCCAAAATTATCAAAGGAATAATAAAAAACAATACTTTCTTCATTGATCTTTGGATATTAATATACCACAAAAACTGTTAAAATAAGAGGTATGAACAAAGTAAAGGTTTTAATCGAAGGATATGCACGAGAAATAAAAGGCGGTTGGGTTGCCAGTTCAACTGTAACGTTTATAGAAAGTAACGGTAAAAAAATAATTGCTGATCCGGGATGCAATAAAAAAAAATTAGCAGAAGCATTGGAAAAAGAAGGAATAAAAACAGGTGATATTGATTATGTTTTTCTAAGTCATAACCATTCCGATCATGTTTTTCTTGCAGCACTGTTTGAAAACACAAAACGAGTTGATGAACTTTATATTTATTCCGGTGATATTATCACCGAACATAATGGAATAATCCCCGACACCGACCTGAAAATAATTCTTACGCCAGGCCATATGGAAGAACATTGTTCGCTTGTTATCCCTTCTCCGAAAGGAACCTATGTTGTTGCCGGAGACGTTTTTTGGTGGTATGAGAATGAAAAACAAAAAGTTATTATCGATAAACCAGATAATGATCCCGAACACATGAATCTTCAAAAGTTGATTACTTCTCGCAAAAAGATTTTAGAAATAGCCGATTATGTAATCCCCGGCCATGGGAAGATGTTTAAGGTGGAAAAATGATGGATCATTTTGATTTTCTCCAAAAATACATGGATCTCCAATATGGCGTTGTGTTTGACAAATTCTTTAATTTAGGATTTGCGCGAATTGGTTATTGCGAAACGGACAAGACTACCTTTTGTAATTATACTTCAACAAACCAGATGCTTTCACAAAATCAACTTGAACAGCTCGAGCAAAAAATGATTGCATTAAATCGCCAACCGGCAGTATATTTTGAAAACAAAAAACAATTTAAGCCTTTTATAACTTTTCTTTTAAAGAACGATTATGAAAAAGATTATGAAGATTCATGGATGTTTTATCAGAATAAAAAGATAGATGCTAACTTTTTTAATCAGGTGAAAAAGGTTGAAGGTAAAAACGATCTGAAAATTTTTTTAGCCATTTTTGACAAATGTTTTCAAGCTAATGATCCCCAAAATCCCTACGGAAATTTGGGAGATTATTTAAAAGTTGCCAAAAAGTCATGGCATCGCCATCATAAAACTGATAGGCTTGAATATTTTATAGCTTATAAAGATGATAAACCTGTTGCTACGTCAAGCCTCAGTAATTACGGAGGGATTGGTTACATTTCCAATATTGGTTCTCTCCCCGAAGTAAGAGGCGAAGGCTTTGGTAAACTAATGACCTTATATTCTATTTATATTTCCCAGCAACATGGAAATTCTGCACACTGTCTTTCGACAGAAGAAAAAAGTTATCCAAATGAATTTTATAAACGAATAGGTTTTCAAACAGATTTCACCGCATTGTGTTATAAAAAAACTCCTGCTTGACATACATAGAATTTTATGTATAATAATATGTAATATGAATATACCTTTGGGAAATATTGTTTCCGTTTCTGATGTCCAGAGAGACTACCGCAAGGTTTTTGATAAGGCCAAAAAAACAAAAGAGCCGGTGGCTGTTTTTCGTGATAATAAACCCGATGTAACGATCATCGATTCAAAAGTATTTGAAGAAAGGGAAAAAAGATTAAGAGAATTGGAAATCGAAGATACTCTCCGCACTATCGAAGAAGGCAATAAAGAATTTAAAGAAGGCAGAACAATAAAAGCGAAATCTCTCGCTGACTTCATTTAATGATTAAAGTCCACATTGAATATTCTACAAACTTTGTCCGACAATTTAAAAAATTATCTTCAGATAAAAAGAAACAAGCTGTTAAGGCAGAGCGGATTTTTAAGAAAGATCAATTTGACCCCAAGCTCAAAACCCATAAATTAACAGGCCGCCTGCAAGGTTTCTGGGCATTTTCAATAAATTATCAAAATAGGATTATATTCAAATTTATGGGCAAAGGAAGAATTTTATTTTACAAAGTTGGCAGTCACGATATTTATAAATAGGATAAAATAAATTTATGGCGGAAAATATTTTAGTTTTTGGAGACAGTATTACCTACGGAGCTTGGGATAAAGAGGGCGGATGGGTTACAAGATTAAGAAGATTTTTACAAGAGCAGTCTTTGAACACTGACGAAGAACAAGGAAGATTAGTTTATAACCTAGGAGTTTCGGGTGATTCAACCCAAGATTTATTACTAAGATTTGAGTCAGAAGTAAAAACCCGATTAGATGAAGGCATAGAAACAATTATTATCTTTGCCATTGGCTTAAATGATTCTCTATTTATAAAAACAGAGAATAAACATAAAGTTTCTCTTTCAAAGTTTGAAGAAAATTTATTAAAACTAATTACATTGGCCAAAAAATATACATCAAAAATAGTTTTTATCAGATTAACGTCTGTCGATGAAGAAAAAACTGATCCGATTCCATGGGATCCGGTTAAATCTTACAAAAATGAATACATCCAACAATATAATTCCTTACTTGAAAAAATCTGCAACCAAGAAAAAGTAGATTTTATAAAGATAGAAAAGTTTAGTAATGATTTATTCGAAGACGGTTTACACCCAAATTCAAAAGGCCACAAAATAATTTTCGAAGCAGTTAAAAATTATTTACTGAAAAAATAAATACCACTTATTACACCCCCGAGGTGTAACATTAAAACGTAGCACTTCAATAGTTTGAACTATTGAACTATAAATCATGTTTATAATTTCCCTGCGCCAACCCCTGGCAGCTCTAGTCTCTGCAAATCCCAAAAATCGTAAAGAACTGAACCTAGATAAAGCATTATTAAACTAAAATCAAAAATGGGAAAACTTCCTATCAAATATTTTACTAAAACAGAGGTCAGCTCTAAAGAAAATCCTATCAGAAACATTAAAACGCCTGTAGTCGTATGGGCTAGTAATCTCGATAAATATCTTTTGACAACTATTCTTTCATAAGTAAAAGCAAAATTTCCAAAACAGGCAATTACCGCAAAAATACTTACTGCTACAAGAAAACTTCCGCTTGTAGACTTATCAGAGAGAGAGACTTATTGCGTTTAAAGAATTTTGAATTAAAAACCAAGAAAATAACAAGAAAATTACAATGGCGATATTCTTTATTAAATTTTCAATATAAACTTGTCTCATTAAAATCCCCACTTCTAGCCTAGCAGAAAATCCTTTAAGATTGCAAGATTAAATTTTCCCATCAAAAAACCGCGGCTTCCGCGGTAATCTTCATTGAAAATTGAAAATTTAAAATTGAAAATTTCGTTAGTATTCCATTCCGCCCGGCATTCCTCCTGGCATTTGGGGTATTTCTTTCTTCTCAGGGATATCGGTAATTAAAGCTTCTGTTGTTAAAATCATTGTTGCTACAGAAATTGCATTTTGAACAGCGGCTCTTACTACCTTTGCCGGATCAATTATCCCTTCCTTTAACATATCTACGGCTTGCGCCGTTTCTACTGAATCTAACTTTAAAACATTAAATCCCTGCCCATGGGCGCTTACTTCTCTGGCTTTAGCAATTAATTGTCCAGCATCTACGCCTGCATTTTGCATTAGTTGCACAAAAGGAGCCTCCAGCGCATTCTTAACTATTTCAAAACCAATAATTACGTCTTTTGCCGCTTTTGCATCTTCAAGGCTCTTTATATCCATTCTTTTACTGATATCTAAAAGTGCAACTGCTCCTCCTGGAACAATTCCCTCCTCCAAGGCTGCTTTAGTAGCTGCAACCGCATCGTTAACTCTTTCTTTTTTATCTTTTAATTCGACTTCTGTTGCCGCGCCAACATTAATGACTGCAACTCCGCCGGAAAGTTTTGCAAGCCGCTCGGCAAGTTTTTCTTTATCAAAATCCGACGTACTTTCCTCAATTGCTCGTTTTGTCTGGGCAATTCTTGCCTTAAGCTTAGAAGCTTCTCCTTTTCCGCCGATAATTCTGGCATTATCTTTATCTGCCCAAACCTTGTCTGCTCTTCCGCAATCCTCCAAAGTCACGCTTTCAAACTTTCGGCCGGTGTCTTCGGAAATTACTGTTCCGCCGGTAAGAATTGCAATATCTTCAAGCATTTCTTTTCTTCTGTCGCCAAAACCAGGAGCTTTAATTGCCAAAGCATTGAAAGTTCCGCGTAATTTATTAACAACCAATGTTGCCAAAGCTTCGCCCTCTATTTCGTCTGCAATAATAACCAGATTCTTGGAAACTTTAATTAAGCTTTCTAAAAAAGGAAGAAGCTCTTGCAAAGAAGAAACTTTTTTATCTGTGATTAAAATATACGGATCTTCAATTTCGGCTTCCATTTTATCGGGATTGGTCACAAAGTAAGAAGAAGCATAACCTTTATCAAATTCCATTCCTTCTTTATACTCTATTTCTGTAGATAAACCTTTTCCCTCTTCAACAGTAACAACGCCATCCTTTCCTACCTTTTTAAGCGCATCTGCGATTAAGTTGCCGAGTTGTGCATCGCCGGCAGAAATTGTCGCTACATTAGCCCAATCTGTAGGTTTAATATCTTTTTTCATTGTTTTAAGTTCTAAAACTATATATTCGCTTGCCTTTTCTAGGCCTCGGCGCATAATCATTGGGTTTGCGTTGGCGGTTATCATTTTTATTCCCTCGGAAACAATTGCTCGTGCAAGCACTGTGGCGGTTGTGGTTCCGTCTCCTGCGACATCGCTGGTTTTTGAGGCCGCCTCTTTTACTAGTTGGGCACCCATATTCTCGAACGGCTTTTCAAGCTCAATTTCTTTGGCTACTGTTACCCCGTCATGAATAACATTTGGCGCGCCCCATTTCTTGTCCAAAGCAACATTTCTGCCTTTTGGACCAAGGGTTATAGCCACAGCATCAGCTAGTTTATTAACTCCTTCTAATAATTCTTGTCTTGCTTCTGAACCGTATTTTATTTGTTTTGCCATATTCTTTTATTCAACAATTGCTAAAATATCTTTTTGCTCAACTAACATCCACTCTTGATTGTTAACTTTAACTTCATTTCCGCCCCATTTTTTATACATGACTTTTTGTCCAACTTTTACAATCATGGGCATTAGTTTTCCGTCGTTATTGACTGCGCCCGAACCAATTGCCATTACTAAACCGATTTGTGGTTTTTCTTTAACAGTATCTGGAAGAACAATTCCGCTTGCGGTTTTTACTTCTGCCTCCAAAGGTTTAACAAGAACATTATCAAATAGTGGTTTTATATTCATTTCCTTTTTCTGACCCCGATTTAATCGGGGCTGATTATTTTTTGCCGGCATATTTTTGATAAAAAATATCACTTGTTCAAAGTGACTGCTAATTTATACAATAACTGCTATCTGTTTGTCAATATCCTATAGTTAAGATTGCTGGTCTTGACATAATTTCTCTCCTACTATACGATAAATTCATGCATCTTCTTTCGGGGAAGAGATTTGTTTTAATTGGTTTTATCGTCGTTTTGCTTACGGCAATACCTTTTACTGTTTATCTGGCACAAAAACAGCAGGAAACAAAAAGCAAAGCCGAAGTCCTTGCAGTACTCTCCCTTCTAGAAGGCGGCGGACAATCATCTCAAGGGTCGCCGATTACCAGAGATACCGGACAAAGCCTTGATCTTGATCTTTGGGTTGATCCGGGAAATCAAACAGGTTATGATATTCGAAATTCCGTAGTCTATGTTGGTGTAACCATAAAATATGACAGCACAAAACTGGCCTTGAACCCATCGCAACCAGCAATACCATGCGGCGGAGTGGAAAAAGTGCATGATCTTTTCCAACCAATTAGCCCGCCAAATTGTAGCAATCCGGGCACAGTTACAGCCGCCTGGATAATAACTGACCCAAACAATGCACTTGAAGCTAAGGCTATTATTGCTAAATTTCACTTTTTACCGATAGCTCCCACCAGTTCACCAATTGAGATAAGCTTTGATACTAATAACACAACTGTTGCAAGCAAAGTTAAAAATACTAGTCCGGAAAATAATTCTTTGCTCTCTGCTAATTCCGCTTGGGTTACAATAAGCGGCGAGGCGCTCACCCCGGCACCGACAGCAGGGGAAGGAACTCCAACTGCAACTCCTGTTCCCGGCCAAGCAACAAATACTCCTGCTCCAACAGCTGGCACCGGAAATCCTGTTTGTACTGCATTAAACACAGATAGGACACCAAATGGAAACGCTCCTTTTACTGTATCTTTAACCGCAAACGGTAATGATCCAAATGGAACTATTAGTAAAGTCACTTTTGACTTTGGTGATGGTCCTGTCCAAAATGTAACCCAATCAGGCGGAGTGGGAACAAATTCTGTTAGCGTTCAAGTTTCCCATACTTATCAAAATGCGGGAAGTTATAAAGCAACGGCCACATTAACTGATAATAACAACCTCTTAAGCGATCCCACAACTTGTACACAAACAATTACTGTTTCTCAAGCCACTCCAACGCAAGCCGGAGGAGGGGGAGGAGGAGCAATATATGTTACGGCAACGCCAACAGTTACTCCTTCCGGCGGTGCGGCAACCCCAACTGAAGTTACTGCCACAACTGAAGAAACCGCTGCAACAGCAGTTCCGACCCTAAAACCGGGTCCAAATAATAATATTGCCGGAATTGGAATAGCTGGAATAATTACTGCAATTATCGGATCTTTGATCTTTTTGGCACTCTAGTTTAGGACTGCTCTATCATTGAGGAAATTACTTCTTGGGGAATAATTATTTTTGAAGCTGAAAAAAGTTTGCTTTTTCCTTTTTTTTGCTTTTCCAAAAGCTTATCTTTTCTTGTTCTGTCCCCGCCCGACATCTTTTTTAAAACATCTTTCCTAAAAGGCGCTACTTCTCCTCGGGAAAGAATTTTTCCATTTGCAACCGCCTGAATAACTTGCCGGAATTGCCTCTTTGGCAAAGATTCTTTAAGCCTGTCAACTTTGGCAATTGCTCTGTGATTAACTTCATCTTTATAAACAAGTTCCGATAAAATATCTATTTGTTCGTTATTAATTAAAATTTCCAAATTCAGCAAATCCGCTTTTTCATATCCCAAAAGATTATAATCAAGGCTGGCAAAACCGGAAGTTATACTTTTTAATTCAGATGAAAATCCACGAATAAACATACTATAAGGCATTATATATTTTAAGACAGCGTAAGCATCATGATAAGAAATATTTTCCAATCTTCCTTTTTTCTTTTGGCAAAGAGAAATAATATTACCGATAAAAGTCGCCGGCGTATAAACTAATAAATTAATATAGGGCTCAAGGATTGCACCGTCTTCTCCTTTTTGGTAGAGAACTTGAGGCATAGTTAAAAAAAGATCTATTCCCTCCTCTTGTTTTAATCGTTCTTTGATAATCTCCGCGTGTAAAAGGCCTAAAAAACCAACTCGAAATCCGCTGCCCAAATATGCTGAATGTTCTTCGAAGTAAGTTAAAGAAGTATCATTTAAACAAATTTTATCTAAAGCTTTTCGAAGTTTTAGAAAATCATCGGAATTTTTTGGATAAATTCCATAAAAAACCATGGGCTTGGGAACTTTATACCCCGGGAGTGGTTTTACATTTGCCATTTGCCATTTGCCATTTGCCATTTCGATGGTGTCGCCCACATGGCAATCATGAATATCCTTAATCCCTGTTATTACATATCCTATTTCTCCTGTTCCCAATTTTTCCGCCGCTTTTAAAAACGGACTAAAATATCCCACCTCTTTTGCTTCTGTTTTTATTTTGGTTTGATAAAATTCCAAACTTTCTTTTTTTTCAATTTTGCCGTCAACTACCCTAACATAGGCAATAACACCTTTATGTTCGTCATAAAAAGCGTCAAAGATAAGGGCACGGAGAGGTGAGTCAATTAAACCGTGCGGCGGCGGAATTTTTTCGACAATTGCATTAATCAAAAGCTCAACGTTTTCGCCTGTTTTTGCCGAGATATAAATAATTTCTTCCTTTTTAAAACCGAAAAAATCCATCAGAGTTTTTGCAACCAGTTCTATATTGGCATTTGCCAAATCTATTTTGTTTATAACTGGAATCATTACCAAGCCAAGTTCTTTTGCACTATTATAATGAGCAACTGTCTGGGCTTGAATATTTTGTGTTGCATCAACTAATAACACCGCTCCTTCGCAAGCGGCCAATGTTCTTGAAACTTCATAAGAAAAATCAACATGACCGGGAGTATCAATTAAGTTCAGTGTGTAAAGTTCAAAATTCAAAGTGTACTGCATGCGAACAGGAGCTAGTTTGATTGTGATTCCCCTCTCACGGCTGATAGGATTTTGGTCCAAAAATTGCTCGATCATTTTTTCTTTGGAAATTGTTCCGGTTAATTCCAAAAGCCTATCCGAAAGCGTTGATTTTCCATGATCAACATGGGCAATAATGGCAAAATTTCTAATATTCCTTTGTTCCATAAAAATGAATCTAAGTTAAGTATAACAGTATACTTTGGTAAGAAGTTAAAAGCAAATAAAACTTATGCGGCCTCTGCTAATTCTTCCTCCGCAATCTTTTCAAGGATTGGGAGATAGAGTTTTTTGATTTGTTCGATAACCATTCTGCGAGTCGTGAAATTTTTTGAAACTTCTATCATCGTCTTTTTCATCCTCATCATCCATTCGTCCTTTCTGTTATAAAACATCGGTGCAATTTCTTCTCTGAAAAACCTATACAGATCATTCGCGTCTCTTAAATCTACCATCGAAGCTTGACATTCATCCATTTTAGTTGCATCATCATCAACCCTTCCTATGCTCCATCCTTTATCAAACCACTTTACTTCATCTCCCCATCCATCAATTTCTGTTAAATGTAAATCTCCATTTAAACCAGCTTTCATGCCGCTTGTGCCGCTTGCCTCCATTTTACGCCTCGGAACATTTATCCAAAGATCAACTCCGGAAACTAAAAGCCTTGCCAACTCCATATCATACTCACTAACAAAAACTGCTCTTTTTTTTAACCGTAGGTCTTTTATCTTACCGTTAATACTAGCTATCATCTCCTTACTGGGTAAATCAGAAGGGTGTGCTTTACCTCCGATAATTATTTGAGTAGGATACATACTATTTCCCACTATTTCAGAAAGCTGGCTTATATCGGAAAAAAGTAAATTATTCCTTTTGTACATTGCAAATCTTCTGGCAATACAACCAGTCAAATAATCCGGAGAAAGATTACAGCCATATTTATCATTTAAGTAAGTAATTAATCTCTTTTTTTGTTCAAGTTTTGCTTCCAATAATTCTTCGCTTGGAATTTCATATATCTTGTTAAATATTACTGTGTTATCAAGTTCTTCTCTCCAAGCATTACCAAGATATTTATCAAAAAGATTTTGCATTGGCTCTCCAAGCCAAGTTTCAATATGCGCGCCGTTTGTAATCGATTCTATTTCTTCTTCTGGATATAACTCCCTTAATTTTTCTGTATGGATTTTGCTTACGCCATTTTTTTTGGCAGAAACATTAAGAGCAAGTCGCGTCATTGAAAAACCATATTTATCTTCACCAAGAGCGTATAACTCATCTGTACTAACCGGTCTTTCAGGCGTACTCATCCTTTGAGCAAGAGATCCCAAATAACGATCTATTTGTTCTTTCGTGAAAAAATCCTGAACAACAATTGTGTGATTTGTAAAAACAGTTCTACCCTGAAGATACCATCCCGCTTTATCCAAAGGCATACCATTTTCCACCAAATTTGCAATTGCTTCAAGAACAGCAAATGCCGCATGCCCTTCCTGTAAATGATAAATACTCGGCTCTTTACCAAGAGCTTTTAAAAGACACACTCCGCCAACACCCAAAACTATTTCTTGTCTGATTCTTGCATCATTATCTATAGAGCTGTAAAGATGTCCTGTTATCCACTTGCCTGCTTCCTTTTCGTTTTCCGGAATATTAGTATCCAATAAATAAAGATTATTACGTCCTATGGCTACTTCCCAAGCTTTGGCAAAAACATCACCATCGCCCATTGGAATTTTTATCAGGCCAATTTTATTTCCATCTTTATCGACTGCCTCGGTCATAGGAAATTCATGACCGCACTGATCACAATATAATTCTTTTTGTCTGCCTTCGCTATCAATTTCTTGTTTAAAATATCCGCCTCGATATAAAAGTGAAACATTATCAACAGGCAAACCCATATCGCTTTCTTGACGGGCCACATCGCCATTTAACATTCCAAGTCCTCCGGAATAAATTTGCGGGACCTTACCAATTGCAATTTCCAAACTAAATGAAGTAATCGGATGATTTTTTAAATATTCTTTCTCTTTTGGTGATAAGACTGAGGTTCTCTCAAACCAAGTATCTTTATTCAATAAATATTCCACGTAACCATTGAAAATCGCCGGGATTGATTCTTGAAATCCATTTGAGTAAACTTTGGTAGCAAAATCATTTGGTTTCATTCTTTGGAGAGCTTGCCAAGGATTATCAGAACCATCGGTTAATTTACCAAGAATCCTTCTGGCTTGTGTACCTATAGGACCGCGGTGAGAATTTCCTGCAAGCACTTGGCTTAGAAAAAGTAACTTACCTAAAACTAAAGGGTCATTCTCTGATTGCTGACCTAAAACTCTCTCGAGAGTTGGTACCATAAATAAAATGGTCTTTCTTCTTTAGAGTATGAATAACCTATATTTTTGTCAAGTGTCAATTTAAAATCAGACTTTTAGTCTTGTGCCGTCGAGGGCTTCTTCGCTTCCTGCCAAAATTTCTCTCCAGTTGCCGATTTTTTTGAAAAGCAAAATAAAAGTTGACGCTTCTTTTAGATTTAAAAACCAAGTAAGAAAAAGATACAAAGAAAGTCCGATAAAACTGGAGATACCGGTCAAAAGAATTAAATTAACAGTTCTTGTAGTATCAAAAACTAACCTATCCAAAAGTTTTATAGGAATATAAAGGGCAAAACCGGTGAAAAAAGTTGCCAAAATAACTTTAAATAAGGGAACATATAAAGTTTTTTTATCAAATCCCCCAATCCTTTTCTCTAAAAAAATCATTGAGACAACAACGTTTATAATACTCATAGTCGAATAGGCAATGGCGATACTTTCTACTCCTAAATGATAATAAATTATAAAAAGAGAGCCTAATCCGATCATAAAAAGTGTTGTAATTATTCCAATAATTAGCGGAGTTTTTGTATCGTGAAGAGCATAAAATCCACGGGAAATCAAAAACAAAAGTCCTTGAGCAAAAATTGCAAAAGAAAAAAAAGCAAGAGTTCGGCCAGTTAATACTGTCGCTTCCCAATCAAACTGTGACGCTCCAAAAACCAAACGAACAATGGGAATTCTTAAAACCAAAAAAAGTACCGAAATGGGCAAAATTAAATAAAACATTTGATTAAAACTTGTTATAAAGGTTATTTTAAATTCCTCCAGTCTATCTTTTTCTCTGGATAAAACAGGAAAAGCCGCTTGGGCGATAGCTTGACCGATTAAAACCATTGGCGCAAAAGCAAGTGTTTGGGCGTAATCAAAAATAACGTAATTTCTTCCGGCTTGCGGCAGAAAAGAAATAAGTGTAACAGTAATAATACCTCCCAATTGAAAAACAGCAATCGAAAGAGTTCTTGGCCACATTAAATGCACTACGTCCAAGACTCCTGGAATTTTTATTGATAAGGAAGGCTTAAAAATAAATCCAATTTTTTTAATCATTGGTAATTGCGCCACAACAAAAATTAAAGCTCCAAGAACAACGCCAATGGCTGGGGCAAAAATTCCAACAGTTGACGAAAGAGTTAAAATGGCAATAATCATGCCAAGATTGTAGAGCGCTGCGGCAAAACCGGGAATAAAAAAATGATTGTATGACTGCAAAAGAGCCGATAAAAATGCCCCGATAATAAAAAACAATTGCCCAAAAATAATAATTCTGGTTAAATTTGTCATCAGCTCCATCTGCTCTTTAGTAAATCCGGATCCTAGATTTAAAATCCCAAGAAAAACCGGCGTAAAAATTAAAAGTATACTCGAAAAAAATATAAAAACAGAAAGGCCTAAAGTGAGAAGTGTTGAAGCCATTTTATGAGCTTTCTCCTTATCTCCCTTAGAAAGGTAATCTGAAAATATTGGAATAAAAGCAGAAGCCAGCGCTCCGGCGATAATTATCTGAAACAGAAAATCAGGCATTTTTGTCGAAGCAATATACACTCCCAGAGTATTTGAAGGCCCAAAAATTGAAACTAACAACCTCTGACGAATTAAACCCAAAACTTGAGAGAATATGATGGTCGCCATAATGACAAAGGCTGCGGATAATATATTTGTTTGTCGGCGCAAAAGAAGTTCTAAACTCTTTTTAAAAAAGCGGTAGGCCATATTGTTTTTTACAGTATATCATGCTAAAATAACTCAATGCCAGTAACAAAATCAGCAAAGAAAAAATTAAGACAAGATAAAGAAAGAACAAAAAGAAACAAAAAACTGCTTGGGACTTTGAAAGATCTTATTCACAAGGCTAAAAAAGAACGAACCCAAAATTCCGTTGAAGATGCAGTAAAAATGGCTGATAAGGCTCGGAAAAAACATCTTATTCATAAAAATAAAGTCGCAAGAATAAAATCTTCTCTTGCAAAAGTTACCGGAAAGAAAACCCCGGTTAAAAAATAATAAAATTCCCTCATTATTTCCTTTGACAAACATTCAAAAAACTTCTAGACTTAATCTATAATGATTAATTCTGTTTCTATAAATTTGGTCGGAGGAAAAAATAAGAATATTTTAGATAAATTTATAAAATGGGCACTAACAATCGGAAGAGTGGTAGTTATAGTTACCGAAGCCGTTGCCCTTGGAACTTTTCTTTATCGTTTTTCGCTTGATCAACAACTTATTGATCTTCATGGCAGTATAAAAAGCAAACAAGAAATAATTAAATTTTCAAAAAATACCGAAGATAAATATCGAAACCTCCAGGCAAGACTCTCTGCAGCCTCAAAATTATCAAATGTTGGAAAAGAAACAACTGACCTTTTTCAAAATATTTTGGACTCTGCTCCACAAGATCTTATTTTTAATAATATTATTTTATCCCAAGATTATATAAAAATTGCAGCGAGAGTTCAATCTTCAGAATCACTCTCAAATTTTATAGATACACTTAAAAAAAATCCTGAAGTGAGTTCCATAAGCATTGATCAAATAGAAAATAAAACATCAAATGCAACAATCACTGTTAGTATTACAGCTATGCTCAATAAAAAATAAATCATATGAGCTTTGTAAGCGATATTTCAAAAAACATTCCTAAAAAATATCTTGACCTTCTGCCAAAACTGCAGGAAGAAAAGACAAAAAATTTTACAACTATTACTTTTACATTAATTGCTCTATCTTTTTTTGGAATTTTTGCTATTAGCCCAACTCTTTCAACCATTGCTCAATTAAAAAAAGAGCTTACCGATAATATTTTTGTTAACGAAAAACTCCAAGAAAAAATTGTAAATCTTAGCATTCTCTCCCAAGAATATAGCCTACTGAGTGATGACCTCTCTATTATTCTCTCCGCCATCCCGCAAAAGCCAAACACTGCAATTTTAATCGGGCAGATTCAAACGCTTGCCAAAAATTCCAACATTATAATTCAAAAAATTCAATCATATGAAGTTGAATTAACCAAAAAAGCAGAAGAAACGGATCAATATTCTTCTTACGCTTTCTCCATTGAAGGACAAGCCGGATCCTACAAAGATATTAACCTCTTCCTCTCTTCGATGATAAATTTTGATAGACTTACTACAATAGACATTATCTCTGTCAATAATCAATCTGAAAGTTTGGGAGAAGAACAAACATTAAGTTTTTCCATAAGAGGAAAGGCATATTTCAAAAGATAATTCTATGAAACAAAAAGAAATTTTGTGGTTCCTTATTTCAACTTTTATTCTTGTTGTCCTGTGGATAGTTTTAAGTATTTACCATAATTCGGTGACATCAACTATTTCGAAACCGCTAGCAATACAAATAATGCCAATTAAACCTAACTTTGACAAAGAAACAATCAATCGCCTCAAAGAAAGAAAAGTGATAAATCCTGTTCTCCAATTGCAAGAAAAAATCTTCATCAGTCCGTCTCCAACCGCTTCGCCTCCTAATATAACAACAATAATACCAACAATAAAAATAACTTCTTCGCCATGAAAAAAACCATTTGGAATAAACGAATCCCCACGCTGTTGGGAATATTATTAATTGCAATCGGAATTGGATTGACGTCGTTCTTGGTTCAAAGCGGAACTAATCTCATAGGAAAAGCCACGCCTTCAGAAACACCGGAGAATGTAAGAATTACCAATGTTTCGGACAATTCTTTTACTGTATCCTACATTACTTCCGAGCGTGTAACTGGAACTATTTCTTTTGGTAAAGAAAATACTTTAGGAGAAAACGTTGGCGATGACAGAGATCAAAAAGACGGAATACCAAGAAAATACAAAACTCATCATGTTACAGTCCGAAACCTTTCAGCTTCTACAAAATATTACTTCAACATCGTTTCTGGAGAAAATTCTTTTTTGAACGACAACGAACCTTTTAATGTTACAACCGGACCAACTATAGACACCCCGCCTTCCAACCAAAATCCTGTTGTTGGAAAAGTAACTTTATTAGATGGAACCAGTCCCAGCGAAGCGATTGCTTATCTTGTTCCAAAGAATTTAGGTCAAAGTATTTCAACGACTGTCAAATCCGACGGAAATTATATTCTTCCTCTTAATGCCATAAGAAATACTGATTTAAATTCTTATCTTACTTTTTCGCAGGACACAAGTTTAGAAATGTTAATTATTGAATCAGAACAAAAATCAACTATTCTTTTGACTCCAAAACAAATAAATCCGGTTCCGCCAATAACCCTTTCAAAAAACTACGATTTTACAATTGATAATTCTCCAGTTGCTCAAATTTCCGAAAGCGTTGGTTTTCCGTCATTTTCGGCAAAACCTATTACAAAAAATCCACAAATTTTAACTCCTAAAAAAGATGAAACATTTACCGATCAAAAACCTCTTTTCAAAGGAACTTCACTTCCTGGAAGCGATATAAAAATAACCATTCACTCCGATGAAAATTTAGAAGTAAATATCCAAGCCGATAATAAAGGGAATTGGTCTTATCGGCCGGAAAATACTTTATCTGCCGGAGAACACACCATCTCAATTACAACCCGTGATGTAAATGGAATCCTCAAAACTATTAGTCAGTCTTTTGTCGTTTATGCACAAGGAAGTCAAGTCGACAAATCAGCCACAACTTCTGCCACGCCAACTCAGAAGATTACTCCAATAGAAACTCCATCTGTAACCCCTTCGTCATCCTTATCGCCAACTCCAATTCCAACCAGTGAACCAACAACAACTTCTCCGCCAATAATAGTACCGGAAAAAGAAACGATTTCTCCTCCCGGCAATTCAACACTTGAAACCTTTATACTGGTCTTTATCGGGACAATTTTAACTGGTATAATTCTCTTCATTAAAACTCGCAGGAGTGCTTCTTTATGAAAATTGCCATTATCGGCGCTGGATTAACAGGTCTTACTTTGGCATATAAATTATCTAAAAAAGGTTTCTATGTTTCTGTTTTTGAGAAAGATGAAATTCCCGGAGGTCTCGCGAAAGGATTTAAATCAGAAAATTGGCAATGGTATTTAGATAATTATTATCATCATATTTTTACTTCCGACAGCTCAATTATAAATTTAGCAAAAGAGGTAAATATACCGATTGGTTTTCTTAGACCAAAAACAAAAAGCTTGATTGATGGGAAAATTTATCCTCTTGATTCACCTTTAGACGTTTTGTCTTTTAAAGAATTAACTGTCTTAGAAAGATTAAGGATGGGCTTAATTCTAGCCTATCTAAAAATAACGCCCTTTTGGAAATCAATGGAAAACGTAGCCGCGGCAGACTTTTTACCAAAAATGATGGGAGAAAAATCTTACAAGATTCTGTGGGAACCGCTTTTATCGGCAAAGTTTGGTCAATATAAAAATCATGTTCCTCTCTCTTGGTTTTGGGCAAGGATTAAAAAAAGAAGCGCCAGTCTTGGATACCCCCAAGGCGGTTTCCAAAATCTGATTAATGAGATTAAAAATAAAGCGCAAAAAAATGGCGTAAAATTCTATTTTGAAAGTGAAGTAACTAAAATTTCAAAAAATAGAGAAGAAATAAATCTTTCTTTTGCAAACTCGAAAAAGGAAACTTTTAATAAATTAATTGCAACAATTCCCTCACCGTCTTTTACTAAACTGATTGATGATCTCCCAAAAGATTATATTAAAAAATTAAATTCGCTGAAATATATTTCCGCATTAAATCTAATTCTTGTCTTAAACAAACCATTTTTCCAGGACAATACTTATTGGCTTAACGTCTGCGACAAAAGCTTTCCCTTTTTGTCCGTGGTCGAACACACGAATTTTATCGATTCAAAATATTATAACGGCGAACACATTATTTATGTAGGAAATTATTTACCGCAAAACCATCCCTATTTTTCAAAATCCGCTGATGAACTTCTTGCAATTTTTGATCCATTCCTTAAAAGGATAAACCAAAATTATAAGTCACAAGTTATAAATTATAAGTTGATCAAGGACTATTTCGCCCAACCGGTTATTCCTTTAAATTATTCAAAGATTATTCCCTCATTCAAAACTCCGCTAAAGAATGTTTATCTTACCAACATGCAGCAAGTTTACCCCTGGGACAGAGGCACAAACTACGCTGTAGAATTTGGGGAAAAAGTGGCAAGCTTAGTTGCTTATGAAACATTTTGAAAATAAATATACTATCCGCTATTTGCTATTTGCTATTATACTGTTCGGCGCTTTTTTGCGCTTCTATAATCTAAATTGGGGCGCTCCATATTATTTTCATCCCGATGAGAGAAATATTGCTTCATCCATTTCTCAGCTAAATTTTCCTTGGCAAATGAATCCGCATTTTTTTGCTTATGGAAGTTTCCCGATTTATGTTAGCTATTTTGTTGGGATTATTTTTAACTTACTATTTCAAGTAATACACGCACAAGCTTTTGACAGAAATATTTTCTTTGTTTCGTTTGAAAATGCAATTATTTCCTTAAGACTAATATCTGTATTATTAAGTATTTCAATTATTCCCTTAATTTATTTTACCGGGAAAAAATTGGGCGGAAGAAAAGTTGGTTTATTAGCGGCAATTCTTTCTAGTATTAGTGTCGGATTTATTCAATTTGCTCATTTTGGAACATTTGAAATCTGGCTAACATTTTTAAGTCTTTTATTTTTCTATTTATGTTTAAGAAACATAGAAAAAATTACCCTTAAAAATATTATCGTTTTATGCGTTGTTCTAGCTCTTCTTTTTGGAACTAAAATTTCAAGTCTTGTCATACTTCCTCTGCCGTTTCTTTTAATCATAAAAAATATAAAAGGCTATAAAAAAATCACATATTCTTTTCTTTCTCTTTTTGCGCCAGTAATAATTTTATTATTAATATCGCCTTTTTTTATTTTAGATTTCAACTCTTTTCGAGGGAGCATGCAGTATGAATCATCTGTCGCACTTGGAACTTTACCGGTATTTTATATCGGCGAATTTTTTAATTCATTGCCAATACTTTTTCAATTTACAAGAATTTACCCTTTTCTACTAAACCCAATTATTACGCTACTTCTTATTCCTTCCATTGTCTATATCCTGTATCAATCTTTTAAAAAGAAGCTTGTTGACCATTATCTGCTATTTGCTATTTTCTCTTTGCTATTCTTTTCCCAGGCTTTTTTCTTTGCCAAATGGACAAGATATATGGTGCCGACTCTGCCTTTTATTTATTTAATGATTTCTCTTACTCTTATAAGTTTTTTAAAATTGCCGATAAAAAATGTTTTTAAAAATATCTTTTTTACATTAATAATTTTTGGAAGTTTTCTTTATACCACTTCTTATTTTATAACTGCGTTTGTAAAAGCTGATACAAGAATTTCGGCCGCAAGCTTTGCTCAAAAAAATATTTCGAGAGATTCAAATATTTTAAGTGAGGTTTATGATCTTGGCATTACTCCATTTAATCCCCTTCTCTCAAAAATTACACTTTTTAATTTTTACGATTTAGATCAAACTCCATCAAAAGAAGATGAACTTTCTTCTTATCTTTCAAATTACGATTATCTTATTTTGCCAAGTCAAAGAATTTTAAAATCAAGATTAATTCAACCGAAACAATTTCCTGTAGGATATAATGTTTACAAGAAAATTGTCGATGAACTTGGATTCAAAAAAATTTACCAGTCACCATGTGATATTTTCTGTAAGATTACTTATTTAAATAATCCTGTTTTCTCTTTTGAGGAAACAGCAAATATCTTTGACCGTCCGACTGTTTTTATTTATAAAATAATGCATTAAAAATGAAAAGAACAGACCGTCTTATTCTAATTATAATAATTATTATTGCCGCCGCTTTTAGGATTTACGGACTAAATTGGGATCAAGGTTTTCACTTGCATCCTGACGAAAGAGCTATCACAATGTTTGTGATACCCCTTCAATTCCCAAGAAGCATTTTTGAATTTCTTTCTCTCCAAAGTTCTTGGAATCCGCATTTTTTCGCCTATGGTAGTTTCCCATTATATTTTTTGAAAATTTTTGGCCAAATAGCAAGCGCTTTTAACCAAGAACTTTCCGGGTATTCTCTCTTGAATCTTTTAGGCCGTTATTTATCGGTATTTTTTGATTTAGGAACTTTGATTTTTATCTTTCTTCTGACACGAAAAATTTTTAATCAAACGCTGGGTTTTATTGCCGCATTTTTCTATGCCATTAGTGTTTTCTCCATACAGGCGGCTCATTTTTACGCCGTTGACACGCCTTTAACTTTTTTTGTTTTAATTACACTTTACCAACTTATCAGGTTCTATGAAAAACCAAGCAAAAAAAATGCAATAGTTGTCGGAATTTTCTTTGGACTTTCACTGGCTACAAAAAATAGCGCTCTTGTTCTTCTTTCCTCCATTGGACTTTCCCTGACAGCTGATTTTTTCCTTATCCTTTTTAAAAATCCTCATCGCCCTCATATTTGGTTTCCTCATTTCTTAAAATTTGTAAAATCGCTTATTAATGATGGAGTTATTATTGGGATTAGTACTCTTTTGACCTTTCTAATTTTTGAGCCTTATGCGCTTTTAGATTTTAAAGAGTTTTATAGACAAACCATGCAACAATATCAAATGACGCATGACGCTTTTACCTTTCCGTATACGCTCCAATATGTTGGAAAAATTCCCTATTTTTATGAATTAAAAAATATTTTTCTCTGGGGGCAAGGACCGATACTTGCGATTTTGTCTTTCCTGGGAGCATTATATTTTACTTTTATTGCAATTAAAAAATCCCGTCAAGCCCAAAGCAAACAGTCTAAAGAATTAATTATTGCTGTATTTTTTTGGTCATACTTCTTAACCGTGGGAAATTTTGCTATTGGTTTTATGCGCTACATGCTCCCCTTATATCCGCTCTTTTGCATTTTCGCAGCAGTAATTTTTTACCGGATTTTTAAAAAATTAAATTTTGAAAATTCATTGAAAATTGAAAATTTAAAATTGAAAATTATATTTTTATTGATGATCATGAGTATCCTAATTTGGCCGTTAGCTTTCATGCACATTTACACTCAACCCAATACCCGCGTCAGCGCATCCAATTGGATAATAAAAAATATTCCCCAAGGTAAAACATTGGCTATTGAACACTGGGATGACTCTTTGCCGCTTTTTGGACAAGAAAAATATAAAATATTGATTCTCCCCCTGTATGATCCGGATACCGAAGCGAAATGGTCAATAATAAATCAAACGCTTTCTCAAACCGATTACATTGTCATTGCTTCCAATCGCCTTTATATTCCACTACAAAAACTAACTGATTGCAATTCTCTTCCGCCAGGCAGATGCTACAAAGAAACAGCTGATTATTATAAACGATTATTTAATGAACAGAATGTCATCTCTTCGAGCCCGAGCCTCAGAGCCGAAGGCCTGAATTTATTTCAGGATCTCAATCAACCCGAGATTCCGAAACAAGTTCGGAATGACATAAGAGGTATACGGTTTCAAAAAGTCGCAGAATTTACAAGTTATCCGACATTAGAAACCAGAAATTTACCTGTCCTTCGAAGCCTTGGCGTAGGAGGAAAATTAGAAATTGATGATTCATCGGCAGATGAATCTTTTACGGTTTATGATCATCCCAAAATAATAATTTTTAAAAAAATTTAGGTTCTTGTTTTTAAAACTTTTACAGTGTTACAATCATTTTTATAATTATGAAAGTTATAATTACCGGGGGTTGCGGGTTTTTGGGAGTTCACTTGGCAAGAAAACTTCTTAAAGAAAAATATTCTGTAACTCTTTTTGATCTTGCCAGTTTAGAAGCGAGAGACTTAATGGGAAAAGTAAATCTTATAAAGGGGGATGTGCGCGATAAAAAGAGTGTTGAAAAAGCAATCGAAAAAAATGATTTTGTTATTCATACTGCTGCCGCACTGCCGATTCAAAAAACAAAAGAAATAATTTTTGATATAAATATAAATGGTACGAAAAATGTTTTAGATTCTGCTTTACAAAACAAAATAAAGCGACTCATTTTTATTTCTTCAACAGCTGTCTATGGAGTTCCAAAAACTTTGCCGGAAACCGAAGATGACAGACTTGACCCAATTGGATATTACGGCCAGTCAAAAATTATTGGAGAAAATTTATGCAATGAGTATATGTCAAAAGGACTTTCGATAAATATTCTTCGCCCAAAAACTTTTTTAGGGCCAGAGAGACTTGGAGTCTTTGAACTTTGGTTTGAGGCAATTTATACCGATAAAAGAATTTTCATTTTAGGTAACGGTAATAATCGCTATCAACTTCTGGCGGTTTCCGATATGACCGACGCCATCGTTAAAGCCATGACTTGCAAGATTGACGGTGAAACATTTAACATTGGCGCAAAAAAATTTAAAACATGGAGAAAAGATCTTGGTGCTGTTATCAAATATGCAAAATCAAAATCGAAGATTACCGGTCTGCCTGTTTTACCATCACAAATTATCTTATCTATTTTAGAAACATTGAATCTTTCCCCAATCGCCGCCTGGCACTATAAAACCCTGCCAATTAATTCTTACGTTTCTATTAAAAAAGCGGAAAAACTCCTTAATTGGCATTCTAAAAAATCCAATGAAAAACTTTTACTTGAAAGTTATGAATGGTACAAAAAACACAGAAGTCAAGTACAGCATAGAATCGGTTTGACCCACAGGGTCGGATGGAATTTTAAACTTCTTAATCTTTTTAAAAAATTTTAATAAATAATGAATTTAGGTTTTGATTTTGATAAAATTTTTGTAGATTACCCGCCTTTTATTCCAAACGGAATAATTGATCGACTGTATAAAAAAAAGTCTAATGGAGAATTATTGTATCGAATTCCATCCAGGCTTGAACAAATCTTAAGACTTATTAGCCATCAATCAATTTTTAGGCCGCTTATCAAAGAAAATCTAATTTTTTTAAAAAAAATCAGACAAAAAAATAACCATAAATACTATCTTATTTCTAGCCGATTTAGTTTCCTAAAAAAACCAACCCAAGGAATTATTAAAAAGTGTGAATTTGATAAGATTTTTAATGCCATGTATTTTAATTTCGAAAACGAACAACCGCATATTTTCAAGAATGAAGTAATAAAAAAATTAAAGATTAACAGATATATAGATGATGATCTGCCGCTTATAAAATTTTTAGCCAATGAGAATCCAAAAACATTTTTTTTCTGGCTTAATAAAAAAGATAATAAAAAATTAAGCAAAAACTTAATGGCCGTTACTAAAATCAATAAAATCTTAAGTTAAGATGAATCCTGTTGACTTTTTATTTGTTATCAAATGGTGGCTTGTATTTTTGATTATTGGAATTATTTTTTTACCGCTAACTGCTAAGATTTTTTCTAGATTTTTTGATCTTGGGTATATTTTTTCTAAAATTTTTGCCTTAATTTTTATTAGCTATGCTGTCTTTCTTTTTGGAATTTTAAAAATTATTCCCTTTACTTTTCCTTTTCTTATTTTAATAATTCTTGGATTTTTAATTTTTAATTTTTACCTATTCTCCAAGAATTTTAAAGATCTCGTTATTTTAAAAAATAATTGGAGGATATTTGCTTTCGAAGAACTGCTTTTTTTATCAACTCTTATTTTTTGGTCATATGTCCGTGGTTTTGCGCCAGATATTCATGGTCTGGAAAAATACATGGATTTTGGGTTTGTAAATTCAATTTTAAGAAGCGATTATTTTCCGCCAAAAGATATGTGGCTTACCCCATTTCCTATTAATTATTATTATTTCGGACATTTAGTTACTGCTGTTTTAACAAAACTTTCCGACATTCTTTCTATTGTTACCTATAATCTGATGCTGGCAACAATTTTTGCCCTGACATTTACAGCCAGTTTTTCTATCGGCGCTAATCTTATTTCTAAACTAAATGTTAAACACTACAAACTATATACCATACGCTATAAGCTATATGTTATTATTAGTGGTCTCACTTCTGCCTTTCTAGTAACTCTTGCCGGCAACCTTCATACTATTTATACTCTTTTTAAACCCTACTCCAATGAAAACCCCGTGCCTTTTTGGCAGCTTCTATTTGCCTTTGATTCATTTCCAAATTCCTATTGGTATCCAAATGCCACTCGTTTTATTTACAATACCATTCACGAATTCCCTATTTATTCTTTTGTCGTCTCCGATCTTCACGGTCACGTTTTAGATATACCAATTGTTCTTTTAACAATAGCTATTCTGCTTAGCTTAATTTTCAATTTTCAATTTTCAATTTTCAATCAAATTAAAAATTCTAAAAATCAAAATTCATTTCAAATTTCAAATTTTAAATTTCAAATTGTATTATTAGGTTTCTTATTAGCAGTAATGTACATGACCAACGTTTGGGATGGAATTATTTATGCCCTCCTTATATTATTTGTCTTTTTCTATCTCGCATCTTGCACTAAAAACTATACGCTATACGCCATACGCTATACGCTGGTTATCCTTGGTTTTATCTTGTTTTCTCTTCCATTTAATTTAAACTTTAAACCATTCGCATCAGGTATTGGAATTTTATGCGCTCCGACTTTTTTAACCGATATTGGAAAAATTGGTCCGTTTCTTTTTGAAGCCAATCATTGTCAAAAATCACCTTTCTGGCAATTTTTGATTCTCTACGGATTTTTCTATTTTTGGATCATCTCATTTTTAATATATTTATTTAAAATCAAAAGTCTCGGCCAAAGGCCGATCAGTCTCTGGCTGAAAAAACCAAAAATCAATTTTAATTTTATTAGAAATTTGAAATTAGAAATTAGAAATTCTTTGTTTCCTTCTGATCTTTTTATTCTGATATTAATCTTCTTATCAACATTACTGATTATAATCCCCGAATTTATTTATGCCAAAGACATATATCCTGCTCATTATCGAGCTAACACCATGTTCAAACTTGTCTATCAATCTTTTATTATGCTTTCTATTTCCTCTGGATACATAACCATCAGAATTGTATCAAGCATCAAATATCAAGTATTAGGTATTAGCCTTAAGAAAAACTTATTTGCTATATGCTACTTGCTACTTGCTACTTGCCTATTATTTCTAGTATCTATTTATCCTTTCTTTGCCATTAATTCATATTACGGCGATCTGCAGATTTATAAAGGGCTTAACGGACTATCTTACCTAAAAAGTTTATACCCGACAGATTACGAGGCAATTCTTTGGCTAAATAAAAACATAAAAGGGCAGCCCGTAATTTTAGAGGCACAGGGGGATTCATACACTGACTTTGCCAGAGTTTCTGCCAATACCGGTCTTTCGACAGTTTTGGGTTGGACAGTTCATGAATGGCTTTGGCGCGGAACATATGATATCCCTGCTCCAAGAATTCCCGAAGTGGCAACACTTTATGAGACAAGTGATATGAATTCAACCACTGACTTAATAAAAAAATATAATATTTCTCTTGTCTTTATCGGCGATTTGGAACGCCAAAAATATCCAAAACTTAACGAACAAAAATTCCAAACTTTGGGAAAAATTATCTTCCAAGGCGGCAACACTAAAATTTATAAAATAAATTAATGAAAAACATTGCTCATCCTACTTAAACAACTCAATTGGCTTTATTCGTTGGTTTGTTATATTCTATTAATGTTTATGTCTGAAAACGAAGGAGGCCATTCACCAGAAGGTCCTACTGAACATGCTGGGAGACGTTCTTCTCCGTCCAAGCCCCGAGTTAGGGCGGACAAATTTGGAAGACCTATCTGGACAATCACAAATGCAAAAGGAAAAAAGGTAAAATTAAAAGGGGGAGGTTTTCTTCGCCCACCGTGCCCAGTTATTAGTGCTTTGACCGATTTTTTAGAAGAGGAGAATACAACGCCTCAATCAGAACATTTAGAAAACCCGCCACAAAAACCTAAAGAAAAACCGTCTAAAACGTAGTTTCCAGTTGATAAAAAAACACCACTCGTTACCTCTAAAAAATGATTGAGAAAGGAAGTTGAATTATGGTGAAGGGTTTACAGAAACAGGGCAGTTTCCTGTTTTTATCTCGCACTCGACAAACTTTTTAATTTCGGAAAAATTGCCATTGCCAATTCTTGGAATAAGAACCCACTGATATTTAAAATCACTTGTTGTTAAAGGATTTACCAAAAGTCCGGGGCGATTATTAGCACTATCACCGTAATCTATGACCGTACTTTTAATATTTGCGTTTTTCACTTTACTAAAAAGCCTGGTAAAATCATCATACTCTTCTTGTTTAATATCTGTATCAATATGGCTCTTTAGAATATTATAAAGGGATATTATTTTAAACGGATTTAATATTGTTTGTGTGGAAAAAAGCTTGTCTTTAAAAGCCTTAATTACTTTTTCCTGTCTTTTGCTTCTGGCAAAATCGCTTCCCTCTATCCCTTTTGCGTGTCGGGAGCGGACATACTGTAAAGCAGTATTTCCATTCATAAGCATTACTCCTTTGTCAAAATGAATATTTGTGTATCGACAGGGGAAAGCTTCGAGTTGCGATGAAGCGGTAGCTAACAATTGGACTTCCTCCTCACTATGGCCGCAAATATCGTTTTCCTTTCCTTCAATAGGATACTCGTAATCATCAAAAGTATTATCAACCGCAATTTCCAACCCGCCGATTAAATCAACTGCTTTAACAAATCCGTCAAAATCAACTCTTATCGCATAATCTATTTGCTGATTTAAAACGCTTGCTACAACGGCCTTTGAAAGAATTAATCCTCCGCCTTTTCTTTTAACTTCTCCCTGATTATAAGCGTCGTTGATTTTGGCGTTTAAATCTGGAACCCAAAGATCTCTTGGAACAGAAATTAGTGTTATTTTATTATCTTTTAAATTAATACTTGAAAAAATAATCGTATCTGTTAAACGAGGGCCTTCATGCGTTCCCCCTCCTATCCCCAACGCAAGAATATTAATATTGTTATCTTCTTTCTTAAGCGAAATATCGCGGCTAAAGAAAAGTTGCCACAAAACAGGAGCAAATTTCGATATTTCCCGCATTCCTTGACTCAAAAAGAAAAGAGCAATAACGCCCAAAATAATGAAAATAATTTTTTTACGCATTTTTTATAATGGCGACAAATTTTTGCGGATCGAGGCTTGCTCCGCCAACCAAGACTCCATCAATGTCCGGCATTTGCAAGAATGATCCAACATTTTCCGGAGTAACACTTCCTCCATAAAGAGCTTTTACAACTCCATATTCTTCCTTTACTGTTTTTATCACCTTGTTTGCATTTTCCGGAGTATCCGGGTTACCCGAACCAATGGCCGAAGGTGGTTCGTATGCAACGATATTTACGCTTTCCGGGACAAAAGTATCTTCATCTTGAATACAATAAATTGGAACAAGATCATATTTTTTTGCCATTACAACTTTTTTCCTAAGCTCATCGTCTGTTTCATTAAATTCTCTTCTTCTTTCCGAATGACCAATAATAACATAATCGGCAAATTTTTTAATTTGTGCACCGTTTATCTCTCCCGTATGGGCTCCCTCTTCAAAAGGTGAAATATTCTGCGCACCGAGTTTAATTTTTGAACCAATAACCAATGAGGAAAATTGAGGCAAAAGAGTAAAATCCGGACAAACAATAATTGTTACATTAGGCTTACCGCTTTCTGACAAGACTTGTTTAATCCATTCATCAATACTGCCTGTAGGACTATTCGACTTAAAATTTCCAACGACGAATGTTTCTTTCATTGTGCTAAAATTACAATACTTATTTGATAATTATACTTTATGCAAGGTGATTTTCTCAAGGACTTAAACCCCGAACAACAAAAAGCTGTGATGCAATCCGATGAACCGATGATAGTGTTGGCAGGCGCAGGGAGCGGAAAAACAAGAGTTTTGACCTACAAAGTTTTGTATTTAATTTTACAAAAAAATATTGACCCACAAAATATTTTAATGGTTACTTTTACCAATAAAACAGCCAATGAAATGAAAGAGCGCGTTCAAAAATCTCTATCGTGTAAGCCATCCGCTATAAACCATACGCCAACTATCGCTACTTTTCACTCTCTTTGCGCCAAAATACTAAGAATTGAAGGAAAATATCTTGGACTTTCAAATCAATTTGTTATTTATGATACTCAAGACCAGCTTGACGCTATCAAAGAAGCTTTTAAACATCTTAATCTCTCTGTTAAAGACTACAAACCATCCTCAATTCTCTATACAATTTCTCAAGCAAAAAACGAGCTGATTAATGAAAAAGAATACTTAAATTTTGCAAGAGGAACTTTTCAGGCGGTTGTCGCCAAAGTTTATCCTGTTTATCAAAAAATTCTAAAAGAAAACGAGGCGCTTGATTTTGACGATTTGATTTTAAAAACAGTCCAGCTCTTTTTTGAAAATAAAAATATTTTGGAAAAATACCAAGAGAAATTTCGCTATATTCTAATTGATGAATACCAAGATACTAATAATGCTCAATACACTCTGACAAAAATGCTGGCAAAAAAATATGAAAATATTTGCGTGGTTGGCGATTTTTCCCAAAGCATTTACAGTTGGAGAGGCGCAAATTACCAAAATCTCACAAAATTTAAGGAGGATTTTAAAAACGTCAAGACTTTTTCTCTATCGCAAAATTACCGCTCCACACAAAAAATATTAGATGCGGCAACTTCAATCATTTCTAAAAACACAACTCATCCAATTCTAACGCTATGGACCAAAAACGAAAAGGGAGAAGATATTGTAATTTTTGAAGCAAAGAATGAACACAATGAATCAGAATACATTATTAGCAAAATGGTAGAAATTATAAGCAGCGCTTCAAATGTCAAATTCTCTGATTTTGCGGTTTTATATAGAACCAATGCTCAATCAAGAATTATTGAAGAAGTTTTTTTACAACACGGAGTTCCTTATAATTTAATTGGCGGAACCAGATTTTACGAAAGAAAAGAAATTAAAGACATTATTTCTTATCTTCGCGCACTTGTTAATCCAAAAGATACTGTTTCTTATAAAAGGATTGAAAAACTTGGAAAAACACGTTTCAAAAAATTCTCGGAGTTTAAAGAATCTATTGATGTTTCCAAAAAAAGAACAATAGATATTTTAGACGCTGTTATTAAAGAAACTGACTATCTTTCTCTTTATGACGAGAAAGACGAGGAAGATAGAGAAAGACTAGAAAATATTAAAGAGGTCCGTTCGGTGGCAATTGAATTTCCAGAACTTTTGCAGTTTTTAGAAAATGTTGCATTAGTTGAACAAGAATCAATGCCGGACAAACCTGGAAAAAATAGGGTTAAAAAGGATACTGTAACTCTTATGACTTTACATGCGGCAAAAGGTTTAGAGTTTCCAATAGTTTTTATTATCGGACTAGAAGAAGGTCTTTTCCCACATTCAAGGTCTATAATGGATAAGAATGAACTTGAAGAAGAAAGAAGACTTTGCTATGTTGGAATGACAAGGGCTAAAAAGAAATTATTTTTAACTTATGCCAAAAGAAGACTATTTTTTGGGCAAAGAACATCAAACATGGTTTCCCGATTTATTATGGAATTGCCGGAAAGTTTGCTTTCACAAAATCTCAATATTTTAACTAATATTGACGACGCACCGGAATTTTTATGAAAATAAAAGACGTTGAACAACAAGAAAAAATAAAATTTAATGAAATTGTTAATCATCCTCTCCAGAGTTTTGAATGGGGAGAATTTAGAAAAAAAACCGGCGTCAAGGTTATAAGACAAAAATCTTTCCAATTGACCATCCATAAAATCCCCTGCCTGCCTTGGACAATCGGCTATTTACCCAAAGGAGAATTACCAAACAAAAAACTTATTGATGAACTTTTAGAAATCGGTAAAAAAGAAAACTGCATTTTTATTCAACTGGAACCAAACGCCATAAAAATTGAAGATTTAAAATTTAAAATTGAAAATTTAGGACTAGTGCCTTCTGCCCGTCCTTTATTTACCCGCTACACTTTTCAATTAGACCTAACTAAATCCCCGGAGGAATTATTAAAAAATATGCATCCAAAAACCAGATACAACATTAAGGTTGCGCAGAAACACAACGTTGAAATTGCCGAAGATAATTCCAATGGAGCGTTTGAAACATATCTTAAGTTAACAAAAGAAACAACCCAGCGGCAAAAATTTTATGCGCACAGTGAAAACTATCATCGTCTAATGTGGGAAACCCTTCGCCCTGCCAAGCAGGGCTCAGGGCAAGCTCTCACTGCCCATTTGATGCTTGCAAAATATAAAAGCAGAATTTTGGCTGCTTGGATTTTGTTTGTTTTTAAAGACACTCTTTATTATCCTTACGGCGCGTCAAGTTCGGAGTATCGAGAAACTATGGCCTCTAATCTTTTGATGTGGGAAGCAATATTATTTGGCAAAAAATTAGGTCTTAAAAAATTTGACATGTGGGGAGCTTTAGGACCAAACCCGGATAAAAATGACCCATGGTTTGGCTTTCATCGTTTTAAAGAAGGGTATGGAGGTAAATTGATTGAATTTATAGGCAATTATGATTTCGTCATTAACCCCTATCTTTATACTCTCTATAAAATCGGCGATAAAGCAAGATGGTTTTTTCTTCACCTTAAAAATGGTGCTTGAAATTATTTTGCGCTTTGGTTTAATCCGGTTTTTGCCCTAACATTATTTGGATTTAATAAAAGGGCTTTCGAAAATGCTTCTTTTGCCGCAAGCTTATTTTCTGTTTGAAGATAAATTACTGCCAAATCAGTTAGTAAATCTGAACTCTGCGGATTTATTTTAATTGCTTTTTGCAGTTGCAAAATAGCAAGATCAAATTGTTTTTTTTGAAAATAAACAATTGCCAATCCCTTATAAGACTGCCAAAGATTAGGATTAAAATGGATTGCCTTTTGATAATTGATTATTGCTTCATCGAATTTTTCCATTTGCATTTGTATATTGGCAAGATTATGATAGGCATCAGCATAATTTGGTTTTAATTTAATTGCAGTTTGAAATTCAAGAGTTGCGCCTTCTAAATTACCATGCCTTCCGTAAACATCACCAAGATTATTGTGATTGTTTGGGCTCGAAGGCGAAGTTTTTCCTGTTGCAATCCATAAGTTGTCTTCATTTTGCCAATCAATATTTCTCACAATTGTACGAATTGATAAAGCAATAATTATTAAGATAAAAACCGTATAAATAGGCAATTTTATTTTTTTTATTTCTGATAATTTTCCAAAAAAATAAGCGATAAGTACAAAAAGGCCTATAGACCCAAGATAAACATAGCGCTCAGCAACAATCCAGGAAATCTTAAAAGGAGTAAGTGCGGGAAGAAGAGAAATTATAAAAAAACAAATCCAAAAAAAAATTTTTTTATTCTTTAAAAAACTGTAAATAATACCAATTAAAAATATAATAAAAATACATAACCTAAAAAGATATTCTTGTTGACTGAAAATCATTTCAGAATGATAAAGGGTTAAATCTTTGGGCCAGAGTATTAATTGAAAATAAGAAGTAATTGCTATTGGAATCTGGACAAAAGAATTTTCCATTTCTAAAGAAGACGATTGAGATTGCTCGCCTGCCATTGTAAAACTGTCTTCTATTTTAGAAACGCTAAACAAAATAAAAACTGCACTTAAAATAAGGAAAATTGCTGTAATCTTCCAGTTTTCTTTTATTTTTCCAAAGCAAATTTCGAATATTAAAAAAATTGGCGATAATGCTATTGCTTTTTCAGAGGAAAGCATTGAAAATACAAAAAAAATTAATGAACCTAGCAACCATTTTTTATTTAATGTTTTTTTAAAAATAAAGTAACTTAAAAAAGCAATCAGAAAGAAAAATGAATATTGTGCATAAACTCCTCCGGATATCCAAACAACGGATTCTATTAAAATGGGATGGACTGCAAAAAGTGACGCTGTCAAAATTCCAATTTTTGGTTTTGTCATTAAGCCAACAAGAATATAAACCAAGAAAACAGATCCCAAATGAAAAAATAAATTTGCAATTCTAAAGAAAAAAGGGTTTAGTCCAAATGTTTTATAAGTAACAAAATATAGAAAAGACCTTAAGAGAGATAACGGATGCGAAATTAAATAATCAATTGTCCAAGAATCTGCATGAATAATAATACCACGGTCATCAGAAACAAAATCATTATTAAAAGAATTAAAATAAGAAGCAAAAACAAGGAAAAAAAGTAAAATAAAATAAATTTTATTTTTTTTGATGAAGTTTTTTACCAGAAACATGTTTAAAATATTTTATAGAGATATAAATTATTTTCCTTATCTTCTTTTGCCAACGGGAGATTAATTTCATATCTATAGCTTACAAGTTTTGTCCCTTTTTTAAGTTCTTTTTTAAATTTCGGCAAAAGTAAATTAAGAGTTTTTGGCACAAGATATAAAAAGATTACAGAAGCTCCTGATAGATCTTGATTAAAAAAATTGTCTCTTTTAATTTTAACCTTATGAGAAACTCCGTTGATTCTAATTAAAAACTTTGAAATAAAAAAACGCAATGGGTCGATTTCTATCCCGATTCCTTTAGCCTCAAATTCTTTTGCCGCAATAATTAAAGCAGTTCCATCGCCCGATCCTAAATCAAAAACAATATCTTTATCCGTTATCTTTGCCAACTTACACATTTTTCTGACGGTTTTTCCCGATGTTTTCCACCATGGCGCCCAAGGACTGCCCGGAGGCCAAACCATCGAAAGAATAATAAGCAAAATAATAATTGACGTAAAAAGAACAAGATTAAAAATCATAAATTTGAGGATTTTCTGCTACCCATAAATAGAAGATAAGGGATAATTCCTACAAAATTAATAAAAGCAGAAATTAAAAATAAAATTTGAAACCCATAAATTTTGGCAATAAACCCGCCCAAGGATGCGGCAAGCGCCATTCCAATTAGAGCCACCGCATCATAAATCCCCCATTCCGCCACGCCTTTACCTTTATCCAAATGATCTGTAAAAAGAGAAAATTTAGCCGGAGAAGCAAGGCCAAAACCGATTCCAATTAAAGCATAAAAAAGATAAAAATTAAAAATTGTTTTAGTTATTAAAAATCCTAAATAGGAACAGCTGATAATCAGCATTCCCAAAATTATAAATATATATTTTTTAAAATCCTTTGCATCTAATAACAGTCTTCCGCTTATCAGCTCAAAAATAATTCTTATTACAAGATATAAAGAATAAGCCGTTGCTACAATTTCAATATTTCCGCCCTTAATATCCCTAATAACAAAAATAGCAAAAATCGGCGCAATAAAATTCCAGGCCGACCAAAAAAAACTTTCGGAAATAATAAAAGCCTTGACTGAATTATTAATTTTAAAATGCGAGAGATGTTTTCCGATAAATACTTCTTTAAGCATAAATTTATCTAGTAGATTTATTCTAACATAAATTATTCATGGAGTGACTTTTCTAGTTTAGGATAACGACGTAAAAGTTTAGAACAGAAGCAAAACCTACCCAAAGAAGATAAGGAATTAAAAGATAAGCGGCTGGTTTTGAAATTTCAAAAAATTTAATTATTGTTAATAAAATCACTATCCAAAGCACGGTAATCTCAAGAAATGCAAACAAAGGCGAATGTAAACCAAAGAAAACAACTGACCAAAGGAAATTCAAAAAAAGCTGTCCGAGGAAAAATCCTACAGCAATTTTAACTTTTTTACTTCTTAATCCATCTCTCCAAACTAAAAACAACGAAACTCCCATTAGAAGATAAAGAGTTGTCCAAGCCGGACTAAAAACCCAAGCCGGTGGGTTAAATGAGGCCTTATTTAAGGTTATGTACCAATTATTTACTGACGGCGTTGTTAATATCGCTCCCGCTAACCCTATTAATTGACAAAATACAACAAAGACAATTAGTCTCAAAAAACTTTTCATTTATTATTGAGAAAGATAAATGATTTTTATTTTTTGGCATACATCATGTAGGCCATGTAAAGGGCTGAAAGTCCAACCAAATCGTAGACATAGTTAGAAACTCCGCCAAATAAGGTTGTTACTAAATTAAAATCTAGCAAACCAACCAGCCCCCAGTTGTGCACCTACGAGAACGAGTACGCCTGCAACAGTTCCGAGTGTTCCACCTTTCATTTATTCTCACCTCCCTTCGCATGAATATAATCTATAGTTTTTGAAGAAAATTTGCGGAAAAAAAAGAGCCTCATAAAATGCCCTGCCTAAAAATAGCGTAGCAAAAAGAAAAAACAATTGCAACTAATTAAGGCTTAATAATTAAGGAGGCCGAAACTACCAAGAAAATTCCAATAGCATTTAAGATAAAAGACACCAATAAAAATTTATAGGTTTTCATTTTAGAAATTCCCATAAGTGTTATCCCAAGTTCATCTGGAAACGGCGAAGCAATAATAATTGCGCCAATAACCGGCAGTGTCCAATTAAAATACTTTGAATGAAGTATTTTTATAAAATGATGCTTGTTGTCAATCTGACTATAAATAACCTCTAATTCTTTATCTAAATTATTTTTAATAAATCTAAAAATTGCAAAATCTCCAAAAACCGCACCTAATCCTGCAACCAAACCAATCTCTATCGGAGATAGAGTTTCTGCAAGAATTAGTAAAATAAGTGCGCCTGTGGCAACAGTAAATGTTGAAACAAATAATATGCCTGCAAAAAAAGCTCCCAGATAACCTAAGGTTCCAAGATTAATTAAAACCGTATGGAACATTTCTATTTTAGAAAGAAAAAAAGCAATGAATACCCCTAAAAAAACCAGTGTAAGGTTTTTGTATTTCCAATGCTCCCAATAACTCATAAATTTAGTATATCAAAAAAGGATTATATATTATTCTAAACCCTTCTTAGCTAAGCATATAAATTTTTGTGGAGAAAGCGCGCAAGAGCAAAAGCCACACCGTGTTTTACTCCCTCGCGCCTTGTTACAACTCCTTTGGTTAAAAGACCAAACATTCCAATTCCCTCTCCAATTTTTTTTGTCCCAAATATTAAATCTATTGCCTCTTCCAGAGTTTTCCCTTTTTGAATATGCGATAAAACTTTGTCTGGCAACACCAGTCCGCCAGATGCTCCAACTCCTATCTCTCCTTTTCTGTTAATGATAATCACCATTGACCGTTCAAACCATCCATAACTGTATTTATGCAGTCCTCCCTCAATTCCTACTCCAAATTCAGCACATTCGACTTTCTTTAAAGCTTTTTTTGCGCGCGTCAGCGCGCCATTGAAAATTTCTTCATCGGTTTTTGGCTGGTCGGAAACTCCGGAGGAAACCTTGATTCCTTTTACAATTACATTTTTAAAGTGATGAGAAAAAACATCTTTAACCGGATCAATCTTGGTCTGGTTTTTGGACCCAACGGCAATAATCATAGCGGAGTTAAGATTGCTTGATGACAATTAACAAAATGAAAACTAAAACAAGATAAATACCAATCCAGCCCATTGTCCAAAAAAGAAGAGGAAAAGCTTCTTTGTATCTTTTTTCCCAAAACAAAAATCCTGCCCTGCCCAAAACCAAAAGAGCGGAAATTACTGCTGAAAAAACAAAAATTAAAAGGAGAAGAATGGGACCTAAATAGTTATCAACCTTACCAAACATTTGATTTCCATAAATAAAAATCAAGGAAACCAAACCAATGTAAACAACTAAACCGGTTGCTTGCAGAAAAGCCAGAAAAGGAAGGGAGAGTTTTCTCATCTCTTTATTTTACCACAATTTATGAGATTATTTTTGAAAAATGTGTTTTTCGCGCGACGCTTGTTGCTGCCATTTTGAATTTTGGCGAGTTGAAATTTCTATTTTGTGGGCTGCAATTTCTGCTTTTTCTTTGGCTTTTTGGACATCCGGGTCTGTTGCCAAAACTATTCCCATGCGCCGATTAATGTGCGCTTCGTTTTTGCCAAAAAGTAAAATTGTAACTCCATCTTTACCCAAAGCGCTGGTTAAATTTTTGTAAACAGGATCAAAACCTGAAACCGGCGAAAGAATAACATGCGATGCGGCCGGAGTAATTAATGAAACAACATCAAAGCCAAAACGTTTAATTGTCGGAATTGGCAAACCGGTTATTGCCTTAACGTGTAATGCCGCTTGCGAAAAACCAATCTGATGAGATGCAAAAGTAACCATACCTGTATCATGTGGTCTGGCGCTGCATTCATTTGCCCAAACCATATCGCCCTTAACAAATAATTCACAACCAAATACTCCAACTCCCCCAAGGGAATCGGTAACTTTTTTGGCAACTTCATAAATCTTTTTTTCGGCACTTTCACTAATTTCTGCCGTTTGCCAACTGGAATGATAATCTCCTCCTCTTGTTTGATATTGTCCAACCGGATGGCAAAATGAAGTCTTGATTTTTCCGTTTTCGAAATGGCGAACAACCAATTCCGTTACTTCCAAATCAAAATCAATATTTTTTTCAACAATTAATTTATCGGCTGACCCGCGAGCATTTTCGTGAGCTTTTTCAAAGGCTTTTTGAATATCTTTTGCACTATTTACTTTTGAAGACCCACTGCCTGATGAATCCTGAATTGCTTTTACCCAGCAAGGAAAACCTGCATTTTGGCAAGCTTTTTTTAATTCACTCAAAGTTTTGACATAATAATATTTAGAAACCGGAACACCGGTTTTAACAATCATTTCGCGTATACGCTGCCTTTGCATTGCCGTGTATGTGGCTTTGGCATTTGGAATAACATTAAAACCTTCTTTTTCCAATTCAAATAAAACATCCAAATTTATCGCTTCAATTTCCGGAACAATATAATCCGGCTTTTCCCGCTCAACAACCGAACGCAGAAAAGCGGCATCTTTTAGATTACCAGTGTAACTTCTGTGAGCAACCTGCTGTCCAGGAGCACCTTCGTAGCGGTCAACGGCAATGGTAAAAAAACCAAGCCGCATTGCCTCAATAATTACTTCCTTGCCTAATTCTCCCGCCCCCAATAACATTATCTTTGTTGCTTTAGCGCTAAGTGGTGAAAAAATAATCTCCCGCTTCATAAACGACATAATAAACGATTTATCTTGAATTTGCAACGGATGCTATTACGGACTCTTGCTTTTATTTTCCATAATCTCCCGTAGTTTGGCAATTGCTTCATTTTTAAGTTGCAACACCCTTGATTCAGAAATGCGCAATTCTTTGCTAACTTGTTTAAAAGTTGCTCCTTCAAGGAAGTGTCTACGTATAATCACTGCTAAACGTGGGGTTAATGATTTCATTGCTGCGTATAATTCATGTACTCGTTCTTGCTGCGATCTGTTTTCTTCCATTGCTAATAAATGTTCTTCTGGCCTCTCCAGCTGGTTCGGATCTACGATTGCCACATCAGTTCCATTATCTATAGCTCTTAATTTTGTTGGTCGTAGCCTACTCATCAAAATTATACGTGGAAGCTGTTTTATTTCCTCAATTCTTTCTGCAGATAATCCGGTTCCCAAAGCTAATTCTTCAATTGTAGGCTGTCTACCATTTGCTACCTCAAACATGCTTTCAAAATCATTAATCTTTTTTTTGGTTTCATAAATTGATCTTTTTCCTGGATTTGCGTCTCTAATCATATCCCTTAATCTCCATCCAACTTTGCTGCGTGCAAATGTTAAGAATTTTGATCTTGAGGGATCAAACGCTTCAAAAGCTTTGATTAGACCAATTCTACCTTCTTGAAAAGCATCCTCATCGGGGATACCGGCAGCACGTAATTCCTCAGCCAAACGACGAACACAAGACCAAACCAATCCGTCGTACTTTTGCACTTTATCTCCCAACATAATTTTTCTAATTTCATAAATTTGCTCTTCTCCTGCAATCATTAATTGTCTATCTAGGGCCTCCTGAATTTTAGATTCACTACCTCCTTGAAAAGTAGTAACGACTTGTAAAACACTTTCATTAACAATTTGCCTTAAACTCCTTGCGTGTCCCCCGTAATTCTCTTCTAATTGAGGTTGTATATGCAACAACAGTCTTTGACAGATAGCTTGATGTGCCCCTTTTCCATCTTCTATCCTCTTTTTTACTGTACTAATTTGCAATGCTGGAAGTCTGCTAGGTAATATTACATAACCTCTAATGTATTTACTTCCTTCAAGAATTTCTTCAACCTCTTCTTTTAGTCCTTGCGGAGTCATTGACCATGGTTGCAATTTCGTTCTATTTATTAAAGTTGCTCTTGCCATTCTTGCTTCTTTCAAAACCGACCATAAACTTTGAAAAACCTGTTTTGGAGAACTTTCGATCATGGGCTCGACTGCGGATTGACTTTTTCCGAAAATTGCCCCCTGTTTAAGGGGATGTACACCTCTTTCTAAAATAGAAGACACCATATTAAAAAATTATTAATAGCAAATCTTAAACCGTTTCTATTCAAATGTCAAACTATTGGTACTACAAGTCTAAGAACAAATTAGAGAAAGATTGGGAGAAATTTGGTAAAATGAGAATCCCTAAAGTTTTTGAAGATGTAAGTGCTTTCTCAAATTATCGGTGTTAAACGCCAAGTAAAACCACATTTGTTAATTATACTACTTGCATTCAAAAAATCCGAAGAACGTAAGAAATTTCTGATAAAATAAATTAAGCGTGAAAATTGATTTTTTAATGCTATCTTTAGCTTTTACAATCCTTTCAGGGATTCCTCTTTATTTGTATTTCCGCAAAAAAATGAGTCAGAGAAAAATAAAATATATTAAGGTTGAAAAAAGAGTTGTTAAATTAACATTAATTAATATTATTCTTACTCTTATTATTACTGTCCAGCTTTTGGGCATCTTTATTAACGTTTTATTGCGAAAAAATTCTTACGATATGCCAACTATAATTTTATCAATATTTTTTATAACTACCGGCTACCTTATATTTTATGGCGCAGGAATGTATATTACTTCAATTGTTATTGAAGATTACGTAAAGTCTGCTTTTGAAAAAAATAAATCTTTATTTATTCCTCTTCAAGTAATTAAATTATTTCATGGTCCGCTTAGTCATATATTGCTCTACTGCGGCTGCCTTTTTGCACTTTTAGAGCTGTCTCTTCTTGATTATATCCGACCAGCGATGCTTGATTCTTCTGCTATTCCCATTCCTATTATCTTGGGACTTTTGGGCGGAATATTCTGGACGGCTTGCGCAATTGCTAGTAAAACATATAGATATCAATTGGTCGTTGTAATATTTTGCATAGTATTACTTGGATCTTTATCTATTTGGCAAGGAATAAATATAATTCTCTTTCCTATTTATTCTTTTTTCTTTAATGTCTGTATCGCTTTTATAATATCTTTTGTCTTCTATGTTAAAATCAACAGGTTTCTAAAAACTCATGCATGAAAAAGTAGCTATTCTTGTAAATCCGAAGACTCGTGGTGAGTTTTGCCGAACAAAATCCGTAGAAAAATTTCCGACTTTTCAAGGACTAAAACCTGCCCGCCTTTTAAAGTTTAATATATGTTTATTTTACCAGCAACTTAAATAACCACCCAAGCAAACTGCCTGATTGTTCCTCAAGATTGACGCTATCTTGCAGGGCGGTGTTTTGCTCAGTTAACGCTTGAATTGTTTCCTGAACCATGATAATGTCGCCTTGGTTGGTCAGTTGGTTTTGCAACTGCTCCAACTGTTGAATCCGCAATTGGTTTTGTTCCATCTGCTTTTGCATATTCTTCAAGGCTTGATAATCAGAACCTATGAGTAATTTGAGCAATTTGCCCCTACTTTCAACCTTCTTAAACTCTGCTTGTATTTGAGTTTGAGCTTGGTTTTGCTCCTGAGCAATCTGCTTAACTTGTTCGCCGATACCACCCGTTGTCCTTATCTGCAGCAGCTCTTGAGCTTTCTGAGCAACCATACTCATACTTTGGACAGCTTTTTGGTTACGATTCTGCAATCCTTCTCCCTGTCCATCCCCAAGACTTTCCTGTTCTTGGTTCTGAGTTTGAATCTGTTTATCCTCTCCCTGATTTTGAGTTTGAACTTGATTTTGATTCTTTACTTGATTACCAGTAGGAGATGTAGAATCTTTTAACTGCTGTTGTGTTTGGTTTTGTTGCTGAACTTGTTGGCCAATATTAGTATTTTGTGCTCCTGCCTCGTTATTCTTAGCTACAAAGACTGGAGGAAATAAACCAAAAAATAAAAAGGCCGGAAGAACAAATATCATTTTTTTCATCAATTTCACCTCCCTCCTTTTTTAATCTTAGCATAAAAAAATCTAAATTCCATAATCCTAGCCTTACAAAGAGTTTTTAGAATTCTGTGTGAAAACCAACAAACTTCCGCCTAATCTTTAAATGATATAATATTACTGTGAGTTTGGATACTATTGCTCACTCGTAAAATAATCAAAAGCTCCTTTTGACACTAAAGCTATTCTCTCTTGAGCGCCAAGCGGAGAATCGCTTTCGGACATTACTACAATAATGTAATCTCCAAAATCTGTATAAACTATTCCTGAATCATGCTTAAAAAAATCAATTTCTCCGGTTTTGTGAGCAATGCTTAAATCTTTTGGCAAATATTTTGGCAATCCGTTATTCAACTGCTGATTTTTTAAAAGATCAATCATCTCTATAGTATATTGTTGATTGACAAGTTCTCCTTTACTTTTTTCACTAGAAAAAAGCAAGCTTTGCTTATATAGTTTTTCATAAAAAAGGGCAATGTCAGAAGCTGTAGCTGTTGGAAAATCACTATTAATACCCACCCTTGACTCTGTAAAGCCATTTTCTTTTAAGAAGGTTGCCACAGAGGATAATTTTACCTTTTCTGTTAAAAGCAAAGCAGCATAATTGTGAGAGATCGTGATCATCTGGTACAAGGCATCATAAACTGTAAATGTTACTGTTCCTTCTGTTTCTTCCGCAGAATCAGGATCAATCTCAAATTTTTGATTTAACATAGCTACATCTTCACTCAAAATCTGGTCTTCTTTTAACTGTCCGCTTTGGATTTGTTTATAGACAGTTGTCATAATCCAAAGCTTATACAAACTTCCGGCTTCAAATACTTTATGTTCATTAGCATAGTAAGACTGCCCATTTTTTAAATTTTTAATAACAATTCCATAGGTTCCTTTTGTTCCTTCCAAAGCATTGTCCACGACCTCTTTTAGGGAATTACTTTCCGTATAGGTTGGACTTACTTGAGAGAGAGGATTAATTATAACAACTGAATCATTTGTTCTATTTGCAGAAGAGCTTTGCTCATTTTTGATGAATTGATTGAAAACCACATATAAACAGATTGTTCCTGCAAAGATAAATAACAGGATTATAATCAGCTTTTTCTTTCTTTTCCTTTGGCGCCTCAACTGAAAATCCATATTAATCATCTTAAATATGCAAGTTGAGAAATAGCTGTATCCTTTTTTAAAGTCTATCGCAATACGAGTAATAGTTTAACACAAACTCTTCTTAAATACTTCAACCCTACTAAGTATAGAGGAGTGATATAATTTTAGTGTGAATAAAAATTGGTCTGCAAAAGTTACAAAAACTAGCATTGCCTTGGATTTGGAAGAGGGGGCTGTCATCGGCTAGAGGTTCTTTAATTTCTTTACACTGTACCGTTTTTTGTATGGCATCCTCAAAGGCTTCAAAAAAGTAAAGTTGGAACCAGGTTTAGTGGGAACATATTTGTGTTTATATCTCACGCCTTTTTGATAGTCTTCCTTGCCCAACGAAGCCTTCGACGAAGCTTGATCCATATCAATCATCTTACCGTTGAAGTAAATCTTGACATATTCTGGTGGTCTGCCTTCATCGTCCAAATAAATCACTGAATAGGTATATCTCTGGCAAATAGGAGTATCAGGCTTATCCTCGGCAAATAATTGATTAGAGGTAAAAAAACCGGTAAATAAACATAATATTCACAAGACTAAAAAAGCTCTGAATGTTTTTGCCATTCTATATCTTTATTATATATACTTTAATTAAATTAATAAAGCTGTTTGTGTTATATTTAAGATATGGATACTCCAATGAAGTCTTTGATATCGTCAGGAAAATATAAATATTTTTCCAAATTAATCGATAAATATCCTAACTTTTTTGTTTTTGTTAAAAAATACAAATTTCCGGTTGTACTGCTTATCTCATTCATCGTAATTTTTACCATCGTAGTCTTTAGCTATTCCTTGATAACCCCTAACAGTTCTGATTCTAAAAAACCAGCAGCCACTCTCCAAAAAACAAGTACAGTTTCTGAATCTTCCAATAATAATCTGCTCAAAACTGCCTGTTCTAGCGCCATCAATGATTATCCCGAATGGACGAAGGCTGATACCGACTTGATTATTTGGGAAAATCCTGATAAAAATTTTTATTTCCGTAATTCTCCGGAAGATGATTCAGCTAAGTTAACTAGCCCTGTTCCTTCTACAGAAACATTGGCCGATATGGATTTTATAGGGCTAAACGAAATCAGCTATGCAACAACTGGAGACAATAATTGGAAAATAAGCACGCTCAAATTAAATGGACTGGGTGCTTATGACAATTCCCTGATTTATGAAAAGGCTAAAGCAGTTTCCTCTATAAACACTTCTCCGATTAGCAAAAATGAATATGCGGTTCTTATTATCAATGGAAACAAGGGTGTTTTAAAGCATATAAATACAAATAGTTCAAAAGAGGAAACTATATTAGAACTACCTTCTATAAATACCAAAAAGGTCAAATTAGCCGTGTCCCCAAAAGGAACTTATGTTTATTTACTTCAAAATGATAGTTTAATATTTTTTGAAATCGCTTCAAAAAAGCAAATCGATAAAATAAACTCTGCCGGAAGTGCTGTTTGGGTTGGTGACGAGTATGTGCTCTATTCTGGCACTGAAGGAACTTATGTTTACAATCTCAAAACGAAAGAAAAAAGCAAGCTAGACAATCCTGGGGAAGTTACAGAATTGACATTCAATCCCAAAGAAGGTGGAATAATTGCTTTTAATGAAAGTGGTAATACTAAAATTGTTAACTGCCAAACATGGCAGATTATAAACACAAAACAAGGGGCTGAATTAAAAACTTTAACTAGTGAAAAAACAGCTATCACCCAAGAAGGAAACCAGTTTGGCTTCTGGAGATTTAAGGATAATGATTGGGGAGTCAAAATTCTCGAAGAAAAATCAAAATATGTAACTATTTGGCAAAGATATTGATTACTTCGAATAAGAAAATGATGACTAGCAATATTAAACTTGCAGGACTCGTTATTATAGGTTTGATCTTGGCAGCTGCAGTTTATTTTTTTGTTATTAATTCATCAAACAAAAATAAAGTGATTATTCCCGATAATCCTTTAAGTCGGATTTGTGCACAGGTTACTGATAAGCATAGACAATATTATTGTTTGGCGATAGTAAATAAAGATAGTGATTTGTGTAACAAGACAGCGGAAGATGGCATATTGGCTTGTCGGGCTATTGTGGAAAATAACCCGGAATTATGTCTCAAGGTTGAACCGCCCATTCAGAAGAAAACCTGTGTTAATGAAGTGGCGAGGGTAAATGATAATATCACCTCCTGCGATTTTGCCGATGATAAAAAAGACTGCGTAGGGTCTTATTTAGCAGGACTCTACTGGGATGAAAAGTTTGATTTAATGGATAAAAAGTATTGTGATATTTTTCCAAATGATGATAAGAGTTGGTGTCTAGCACTGGTAACCCAAGATAAATCCGTGTGTGGCAATAATCCAGCTTGCCTTTCTTTATTTATTCAACCATTGTCTTTTTGTGATAATCAGCAAATGTCAAAAAGCAAAGGTGAATGCTTGCGCGATAGAGCCATGACCAAAAAAGACCCCGCCATATGTAAACTAATTAACGATACCAACGATCGAGACAATTGTTATTTTAATATCGTGGGACATATAAACCCCGATATATCTTTCTGTCCAAAAATATCTGATCCGGAATTAAGACAAGAGTGCCTGGCAAATGCAGCTGTAAAGTTACTTATTAAATAAATTTCTAATTGGTGGGTATAAGCAATCTCACTTAGTTCTCTAACCTTGGCCAGAGAATCGTAACTCTAATATAATCATTCAACAACGGACAAGCGAAAGAAAGATTAAAATTAATTAATTGTTTTGGGGAGGGGGCATAATTTCAATAGTCCCCATAATTTGATCTCGAACCTCATCACTAACTAGATTATAAAATTTAAAAGAATAAAGAATATTGGCTTTTTTACCTTGATAGACAGTAAAAGGAGGGCTATTTGAATAACCTTGGGGGAAACTATAAAAATCCCAAGTCAGACCATTGATAGTTTTATTATCTTGAGGACTAGAACCAACAAAATTTAAAGCTTCTTCTGGTGCGAAGACGCTCTTGGCCATAAAAATGGCTTGAGCTTTTTGACTTTTTTCTAAGATATTAATTTGTAAATAATTCGGAGCTAAATCTTTAAGTTCTTCTGTTGTTAATTCCGAAGGATATTGAAAGTGAAGACGATAATCAAGATTCTCATATGTTTTCCAATTTAAATTCTGTTCTGGGGCAGAATGGCTCGTTTCAGTTTTTGCAGAATCATTTTCTTTTAGGACAGACTTATCTTTGTTTTGAATTTTTGGAATAACCAAGACAAAGGCAAACACCAAACCAGCCACAAGCAGAACAAGGATAAGTAAGCCCTTGCTAAACATAAATAAAGCTTGACAGAGGGTAGCCTATTTGTCAATATTTATTCTTTGTAAAAGAGGTCAAAAAATCAATCTCTTTCTTTGATGTTTATATTAAGTGCTATCTTGCTCCCTGTTCGTAGTTTTGCTCGGATTTGACAGTTTGTCTCAAACTTCAAGTAGATTTATACTGATTTTGATGCTAGAATACGAATACATTCCGCCGAGTCAAACTCGGCTGGAACGTTTGACGTTCCGCGGTAGCTCAATGGTAGAGCGAGTCCCTGTTAAGGACGAGGTTCGAGGTCCGAGTCCTCGCCGCGGAGCCAATTAGGGCATGCCTATGTGACCGTATTCCCTATT
>JBDRBE010000002.1:0-86127 GCA_043823085.1 Candidatus Levyibacteriota bacterium
TTTCACCCCCGCCAAATCAAGAAAGCAAGGAGTGTTTTTTCTTTCGGGGTTGCCGAGGCTTTGCGAGGCAGTGGCGGAACGATTCATTCATCATTAGGGTTTTGCTCAAAATACATTCGAACTTTGTCCAGAACATACCGCAAACTTGACAATTATTTTAAACCTAGTATAAGATAGTTATTCTTTATAAATATGACAGCTAATCGACTTGAGTTATTTAGAAGACCGGAAAGAAATGATCCTTTGAAGAAACCCAAAAGGAAAAAACATTACTGGCACAAGCCATTAGGTTACAAAAAAAAGGATAGAACATCTCGAATAAGAATTGAGCAACCAAAAGAGCCTTTTTTACTGCTAAAGCAACCTTCTCATGTTCAAGAACCATTAAAATGTCCACTTCCTCGCGCTGGGATAATAGCTGAATTTCCAAAAAAAACCCATAACCATATAGAACCTGTGCAACGAAAAGCCGCTTAAATTTCACTAAACAAAATTTGTTGTAAACTTGACTTTTATCTTACAATCTTCCAAACTATAATTGTTGCCAATGAAAAAAATAGCTGCCCGGTTTTCCATTCTTCTTGCTTTATTTCTTATTTTTTCTTTCTTATTTCTTACACCAAAGGTATCCGCCCAATCCCCTAATCCCTACACTATTCCGAATATGAATTCTGATGTTCCGCAAAACATGCATACCTGGACGCAAAATATAATGATTGAAGTCATGTCGGGTTTGACTTGTCAACTAGCAGGAGTTGATCCTGTTAATCCTAACCAAAAATGTTTGGGTGTCGACCAAAAAAGCGGCAAAATCGGCTTTGTGGAAGGCGGGGGCGGAGCAATTGGCATGATGGGAAGTTTAATTGCGATGACTTATACACCTCCTCTCCACACCGGCGATTATTTTCAAGACCTTGCCAAAAACTTTGGTCTGGCAAAACCTGCCTACGCCCAGGGAGCCGGCGTTGGCTTTCAAGGATTACAACCTCTCATGGGTCTTTGGTCGGCTTTTCGAAACATTGTTTATCTTTTATTTGTGATTGTTTTTGTTGTTATTGGTCTTGCCATTATGCTTCGGGTAAAAATTGACCCTAGAACTGTCATGACTTTGGAAAATCAAATTCCAAAAATTATCATCGGACTAATTTTAGTCACTTTCTCCTTTGCCATCGCCGGATTTTTAATTGATTTAATGTGGGTAATGATTTATCTGATTTTTAATGTAATTTCCGGAGTGTCGCCTGGTATTGCTAAAGATCTAAATCCAGTAGCTATGCAGGGACAAAGCACTATTCAGGCAATCGGAGGTATTGCTCCGGGAGGAATTGGGGGAATTGCAGGCAATATTGCCACTCCAATGCAAAACATCATAAGAGATATTCTGGGAGTTTCCGCGTGTAACGAAGGGCTTACTGGACCTTGCGCAAATAGCCTTTTTAATCCATTTCAACCGTTTGTTAATATGGTGTTGGGAACGGCAGAAGACAATGGTCCTGTTAATTGGATTTTTGGAACTATAAGCACATTCGTCGGAGCTCAAGTGTTTTGGAATGTCGCTCATATACCTGCTACTGGTGGTGGCATTTTAGGCGATATACTTGGTCCTGTAAAGGACATCATTAAAGGAACAACCGCAGGAGTGATGGGATATGCAACTTTTGTCGCTATGCAAGGCACATTAAGAGTAATTCTCCCTTATCTCATCGTTTGGCTTATAGTTTTCATTGCAATCTTGTGGGCAATGTTCCGTCTTTGGTTCCAATTAATCATTGCTTATGTTTTTATTTTAATTGATGTCGTTTTTGCTCCTTTTTGGATTGTGGCCGGTCTTTTTCCGGGAAGTCCCGTTAGTTTTGGCGCGTGGCTTCGGGACATTATCGCAAATCTCTCTGTTTTTCCGGTAACAATTGGTATGTTTTTACTGGGAAAAGTTTTTATAGATAATTTTAAAGCAGCACCAAAAAACATGTTTGTTCCTCCTCTTATTGGCAACTATCTTGAGCCGGAATTACTTGGCGCTCTTATTGGTCTTGGCATTATTTTACTTACTCCCCAAGTCGTCAATACAATGAAAGAAGCGCTCAAAGCCCCGCAATTCAAACAAGGGGCTGCAATTGGTCAGGCAATTGGAGTTGGTCCGGCTGTAACTGGCGGACTATTTACAGCAATTGCAAGTCCATACGGAGCTCTTGCGATGTTTAGAAATATTCCGCAAAATTTACTTGGTAAAAGAAGCGATAGGGCAGCACAGGCCGCAAAAGATATACTTACACCAAGAGCTACTGAAGGCACTCAACAAAAACCAGCAAATCCATAGAGCTTATTCTTTCGAGTTTTTATTTCTCTTTAACAATTTTTTCCGATAATTCGTATACTCCAAACAAAAGCAAGAGATAAAAAGCAAGTTTTGTTTTTTTGCCAATTGAATGCCATAATGTTCCGCCGGTTTCGGTGCGAAGTTTTTCGATAATATTGTATCCACTCTCGCCAATTAATATCGCCCTTAATTGCTCCGTAAACATTAAAATATCATCCGAATCCCAAGACATTGCTTTTCCGCCATAAACCGTCTGGGCAAAAGAAGTCCCACGATGTCTTATTCCGTTCATCGCACTCATTATTTCGCCAAAAATTGGAATTTTTAATATTCCATCCATTTGATACATTCGAATTATTCCTTTGGCCAAAAATCCAATTGCCTCCTGCGCACGGTCGTAGTCATGAACCTCGGCAAAATCAAAAATTTTCTTAAGTTGAGCCACAATCTGCTCGGGCGACTGATACACTGGGATTTGCTTTAAAAGTTCAATCATTGCTTCGTTGGCTTGTACTTCCTGATACCAGTCATTAATCCTTCTGGTAATAAATCCTCTTCCTCCGGTTTGGGCGAATCTAAATTCATTCCAAGGCAAATCTTCAGTTGTCAGAGCAAAGGCAAAAGTTCTAGCATCAAACTTTTTAATAAATCTCTCTTGCAAGCCTTTATTTTTATCAAAACTCTTTCTCAAAACCTTTTGAAATTTTCTTGCCTGTCTAATCATATTCTCATCGCCAATCACTGCAAAATCTTCATCCAGTAATTTATCTTCTGTGTCTGCAAACTTTTCACCTTTCTCGCGACGGCGTTTCATCAAATTTTCCTTGGCCAAAGTAAGAGCAGTCTCAACCTTAGTAAACTCTTCGCTGTTAATATTTATATCTTTATCAAAAATTTCTCTTAATAAAGCATTTATTTCGTCTTCTCTAAGCAATTTATTCGTCGGGTCGGTAATAATCCTTAGCATTACATGCGGAATGCGATCTATCGCGCCTTCCAAGGTTTTTATATCTAAATTGTCTGTTTTTCGTTTTTCTTTTGTTTTTCCTTTATCAACTTCCCATGCTTTTAATACTTCTTTATTATTGGCATTTGGATGAACTTTTTTATAATTCTTTTTAAAATAAGCCTGATTTTCATATTCTCTGTTCCACATTAATTTACTTACCAATCCCGGATTTCTGCTAAGAAGTTTTCTGAAGTGAGGTTCGTTGCCCTCTTCTAATGCTGCCGTGAATGAACGCCATGTAGAATAAGTAAAAGGTCCGCCTATCTTAAAAAGATTGCGTAAATCAACCATGCGCTCTTCATCGTTTGGATCAAGACTTGCAAGCGAATCAATCGTATCTATGGCCATGGCATCTTTAAGTTCATCCTGACTCCAAAAATCAAAACGTCCTTTTTTTCTGGTTACTGCCGCATACAAAATTCCGCGCATCTCTCTTGCGATTTTATAACGTTTTATTCTATGATCAAGTGGGTTTAATTCCCAAGAAATTGTTTCCCAAGGAATACTAACCTGCGATTCATTAGCTCCAGGGGGTGCATGAACAACACACTCGGCCACAACTTCGGGAAACCTTAGAGTCACCATGCCAAAACCGCGGGAGATAGAAAGCGCCCTGTCAATTCTCCAATCTTCAATTACCTCGCCGCTAATAAGCAGCTTTTTTTTATTTGCATTTCTTAACATCTCGCGAGTTCGATTCTCCCACTCGCTTTGACTTTTTTCAGGAGTAGAACAAACCTTTTCATAAGGAATACGGCCATTGTTTTCACGTTTTATCTGATATAAAACCTGCTCGCGTATCCGAAGCGCCACCTCAACCTCCGGATAGTTTGAAAAGACCAAATCGACAAATTCCGAGGAAAACTGCTTACAATAATCAGCAAACTGTTTTGCTTCTCCGCCGCTATCGGCAATATAATAAGCGTTATGCAAAAGAGTTCTTAATTTATGCTCTGAAGTATATCTTACCGTTAATTTGGCAATAATATCTCTTACAGCAATATCGTCAGTTTCACTCCTTATCTCATTTAATAAGGCGAGAAAATCGTTATATTCCTTTTCACCTGCTGCGCTCATTGCTGTTTGAAAGTCTTCGTAAGGATTAGAGTCAGCTCTTTCAAAAACTCTATTGTAAAATCCTTCTATCCACACTGTTGGTTTTATCTTTTCAGTCTCATCATACGTCTGCATTATTACCTTTATTTCATTTTTCAACCGGTTCTTTTCTTCATATCTTAATTTACGTTCCCCATACCATCCTCTCATTCTGTCCCAAATAATTTCCTCCTCCTGCGAATGCTGAACGTGAAGCTCTTGTTCCACTACCTCTAAAATACTTTCCAGGGCTTGGGCCTTTTGCTTCATTTGCCCTTCAATCGTATAATCGTTAATTTTGTCATACACTCTTTGTAAATCCTCAGCCTTATACCGTCCGTATTCGCGATAAACAGTATCTAAATACTTTAATTGTCCTAATATTGGTGAGTCCTCGAGAAGACCTTCGGGAATAGGTATTTTTCTTTGTTCTTGGGCTCCTTGGCCAGCAGGTCTTTCCGGTTCTCTCACAGAATCACTATATAACCTGTTGGGGTCAAGTCCTCTTTTAAAAAGTTCGTTGAATAGAATTGAAAGGAATGACGTGCCTGACTCAGTTTCCTCGCTTCTTTTTCTTAAAAATAGATAGTGTCTGGCAAGAACTCTTGTATCAAGTTCCGAAAGTTCTTTCTCTGCCAAATCAGCGTAAAATTCGTTGACTTGATCAATAATTTTTTGCTCATTGGGTACTTCTGAGAAGTATTGTTTCTCGCCGCGATTTTTACTGTCGGCTTTTTCTTTCGATTCCCGGCTTGCGGTTCTTTTTTCTTCTGTTTGCGGCAGGCCTTTTTTTGCCCTCTCTGCTTTCTCGGCCTTTTCTTTGACGATAAAATCCTGTGCGCCTTTTTTGGCGTCTTCTTCATTCTTTATTACCTCTGGGGTTTTTGCTTGTCCCTCCCCACTTTCAGGAGACACTGGTCCTGTTGGCATAGATTTTCCTCCTCTATTTTGATTCTAACACGAAATACCACAAATCAACAACCAACATGAAACTATGAACCATTTAACTAGTCATTGACGATAGAAAATAGATTACAGAAGATGGATTTTTGAAGATAGAAAATGGAAGTTAGATTAATAAGTTTTCCAATTATTTCGAAGATTAGTTAGTTTCCCGCCGAGCAACAAATATCTCTTAAGAAGAGTTTCGCAAAAATCTTTCTCCCAAAAATTTAAGTCCCTTGCCATGCTTATGTGCACTTCCATCTCGTTCGATGAACCAATTGCTGAATCCAAATGAATTTTAAATTGTTTTTCAAATCGTCTTTTTGCCCAACCCTCGGCAATGTTCGCCGGAACTGATTTTGAAGCTCTTCGCAGTTGTGACCCGAGATCATTCCGTTCAAAAATTGGTAGTTTATTAACGTTTTTATTAATAATAATTGCTAATTCGTATGCTTCTTTATAAACTTCAAGATCCTTAAAACTTTTAATCATATTATCAACATACCATCTTCTATCTTCCACCGTCAAACATCTACCTTCTACCTCCTACCATCTACCGTCTATTATTTCTTGCGTCTCCTTGCATTTTAAGAAACTTTTGGTATACGATTGATGTGTGAGAAAAAATATTTTTACCCTCGCCCTTTTCTCGTTTTTTTCTTTTTATTTTCTTTTTTTTAAAGTACCAACTACTTATGCTAAACTTCCTGTTGATATAACTGTTGCCCAAAATCCTGACCCAGTCTTTGCAAATGCGGGCGGCGATTTGATACTAACCTTCACCTCAAAAACACCAGTTTTTACCACTACCCAGGATCGCAGTTTTAAGGTATGGCCGCCCGGCAGAAACCCAAATAATAATAATGAAGCTATGATCGCTACTTTTAAAGTTACGCGCGTAGACAACTATGTAGTCACGACAATAATTCCCATAATCGCTAATTCCACTTGGACTACACAAGGAGAATGGAACTATAAACTTTGGGTAGGAAAATCAATGTCTGATTTAGCTGATAACACACTCCTTTACGAAGGTACGTACACCATGTTCCCACCTTGTATAAATGCAAGCAAACAATATTGTCCAGCCCTAGTGATGGATGGTCCCCTTATTTTTGAAGGAGGAGCACAAGTGCCTTTGTATATTAGGAATATTGAAGCAAATCGGTATTATACTGTATGGTTTGATGGCGATCCTGTTCAATTTAGCGCTAAACCTTCTGGATATTTTACAGATATCCATGGTTATTCTAGTACTTGGACTACAAGTATTAAAATCCCTCCTTTTGATAAGGATCGTACACACAGGACACTTTGTCTAACATTTGGTGGTACTTTTTTGGGAAATGTATCGTCGCTTGGCCTATCTTGTTTTTTTTCTTTACCAATAGAGATAGCAGCAATTGCTCCTCCAACCCCCTCTGTATCAATAACTCCTGTGCAAAGTAATCCAATAGGCTCTCCAATAACTCCATGGGTTAATCCCACTAGCCGACCTAACGGTCCTCTCCCTACGCCGGTTTGCGCGGAAAACAGCTTAACCACCACAACGTGTGCAAAAATTAATACCGGTATTGGCGATATTCAAACCAATCCTGCCGAGTTTGTTAAAAGTCTTTTTGGCATTATTTTAAGTCTTGCCGGAGGAATTGCGTTAATTTTAATTATCATTTCCGGCTATAAACTTATGGTTTCGCAGGGTAATCCGGAAAAAGTCAAAGAAGCACAGGAAAGTCTAACTTCAGCCATTGTCGGCCTTTTATTTATTATCTTCTCGCTGGTAATTTTACAAATAATTGGAGTAGATTTTTTGAAGATACCGGGATTCTCAAATTAACGGCATCGGGTGTAGTTTTAGCTGCCCGTATGGTAAAATGTCTTTGGTATATGGTAAAAGAATTCTTGAAATTGGAAGTGGGATTTTCTTGAACTTGATTTCTAGATATCATGACTTCAGAGATTCAGGATCAAAGATATCAAAAATATCTCGCATCAAAAATTCCAAACCTAAACCCATTTACAAACTATGAAAAATCTTGCATTAACAATTGGAGACATGCCAATTCCCCTCCCAACAGGCTTAGCGACTATTAACAGCGTTGGCTCTAATTATATTCTCGAGCATATTATCTGGCTTGGGCTGAATCTCTTATTAATTCTGGCTGTAATTCTTTCTCTTTTCTTTATGATTTGGGCGGGTATTCAATGGACAAGTTCGGGCGGAAATAAAGAGAGTTTGCAAAAAGCCAGACAAAAATTAATTTACGCCATTATCGGCCTGGTTGTTGTATTTTTGGCTTTTTTCATTCGAAACTTTATTGGTAAATTTTTTCTTCTCGATCCTTTAATTGGAGTGCCCCTGCCTTAAATTCGCACTTGACAAAAGGCATCGAATGTTATTATGATAAGCTTAATGAGTAAGATTACTGGTTTTATTATCGGACTTTTTTCTCCTTTGGTTTTTGTATCGCCTGCTTTTGCCGCAAATGTCCAAGTTTGTCCGACTGATCAATTTAATCCTCTTTGCAACTTAAACTTTGATAACATTGGAGGCATTATTGGAAAAATTATTGTTCTACTTTTAATTGTTGCCGTAGTTGTTTCTCTTTTCTTTTTAATTTACGGCGGTATTAAATGGATTATATCCGGCGGAGATAAGACTGCGGTTGAAGGGGCCAGAAATCATATTGTTGCGGCAATTGTGGGACTGATGATTGCACTGTTATCTTTCTTTGTTTTAAATTTTGTCGGTAGATTCTTTGGAGTCGATCTTTCAAATCTCAACATCCCGACCCTGCCGTAGTCTAAAAATTGTGAAAAAAATAATCGCTTTTTTTATCTCTATTTTTATTTATAGTTTTAGTGCCTTACCATCTTTTGCTCAATCGCCAATCCAAATCTGCCCAACGGGCTCACCATTTGGTCCATTATGCGCTCTTAGTTTTGAAAATTTCGGCACTATTGTTGGAAGAATCATCATTCTCCTTTTAATTATCGCCGTTATTGTTTCTGTTTTCTTTTTAATCTACGGCGGTATTAAATGGACAACTTCCGGCGGAGATAAGACTGCGGTTGAAGGGGCCAGAAATCATATTGTTGCGGCAATTGTGGGACTAATAATTTCACTGCTGGCCTTCTTCATTATTAATTTTGTTGGCTCATTCTTTGGATTAAATTTAGGCAGTCTAACTCTCCCCAAACTGCCATAAACTCCTTGTCTTTTTATTATATCTTTGCTAGTCTTGAGTCATGGACTGGAATAAAATTGTAGATAGTTGTGTTGTAACTGAAGGAGAAGCAAAAAATATCGCGACACTCGCATGTCTTCCCGCTCTTTTTCAAAATTTAATCTACGCTCTTTTGTTTTTCTCAACTATTGTCGCGGTTTTTTTAATTATATATTCGGGCATTAAATTTATAACTTCCGGCGGGGATCCAAAACAGGTTGAGGGCGCGCGCCACACTATGACTTATGCAATTGTAGGATTAATAATTATTTTCCTCTCCTTTTTTATCATCAATCTTATCGCAGGAATTACCGGAGCAGAATGCATTAAAATTTTTGGTTTTGGCAATTGTTTAGGTCAATGAGTATCCATTGGACTTGGTGTCTCTTTGAAAACCCCATAAACCGCGGCCGCAAGAATCATAAGAAGCGCCCATTTATTTCCTTTTTTATTCGGATCTAAATTCACATCGAGTAATTTGGCAAGTTCATCTTCACTCATTTCCCTGCCAAAAATAAGTATATCCAAACCTTCTATTTCGGGCCGATTTTCTCCAACGAAAATACTCTCTATATTCCCTAAGCCAATTGCTTCCTTAACCTGAGAGATATAAACATCCGACATCCCCGCTTTTTCAAAAGCTTCTACCACTTTCTTCTTCGCTTCTTCTTGCCTTTCTTCGAAAGCTTCTATTGACTCTTTTAATCCTATAACGCCCGACTTCTCTAAATCTCTTAATGCTTTTAATTTTAACAATGCTCCAGCTTCCCCATTCGCCTCATCAGCCAAACGCAAATCTTTCAAAAGCTGTTCCTTGCCGGCAGTATTTTGTCCCCGACTTTTTAACTCAAGAATTTCTTTAACTAACCCTTGCCTGTATTCGCTAATTTTTCCATCCGCCGCTACTAATCTTAGATCCGCTTCTTCTGCTTTTGGTTCTTCTGGCTGTTTTTCTTTTGGAAATTTAAAACCATATAATCCTTTTGCCTCTAGCTGTGTTCGCTCATCGGAGCTAACAGAAGAAAGTTTTTCCTCCCATTCAGAAAGACTGTAAAGCTTATCACCGGTTTCATCTACCACCCTTACTTTTATAAAGGGCGTAATTTCATCAAGCGCTATCTTTGAAACTGCATCAAGATTTCCATCGCTATCTTTAATCCCAGATAAAACATCAATCGCCGCCTTTAGACTATCGCTTGAATTTTTAGTTACCCCTTGTGAGCCATCGTAAGAAGCTGCCTTTTCTGCTTTTTGTTTTAAAGACTCATCAGAATCAAATCTTCCGCCTTCTCTATTTTTGGCAATTAAGTTTCTTCCTGCTTTAAAAATGCCGGCTACTCGTTCTTCTTTGGTTGCTCTTTCTAAGGCTGATTTTTCCTGTTTAGTCTCTAAGGGTTTCGTCCCTGCTTCTGGGATCGGCGTGGGCTTAGGTTCCGGCGCTTTTGGACCTTCTGGATGTACGCCTATTGATGCTCCTTCACCTCCCATATCCTTTCAATTTAGCATATCTTGCAAACAAAAAACAAGTGTGTTACTGTTTACTTATGCCACCAACAGAAGCTGCATCACCTGCAGCACAACCGGACATATTAAAAGAGGCCGACGCAATTTTAGCCAAGGAGCAACTTGATCAACTGGCAAAACACGAAGAGCCAGAGGTTGAAGAAAAACCAAACCAAGAACCCGAAGAACCCGCTAACGAAATCGAAACAAGTAAATTCCGAGCAGATGCCCGTCGAGAAACAATCGAAGAATTAGATGAAGATTTGATAAAAGGAGTGGCAGACAGAATGTTAAACCGAAGGGATTCTGCACTAAGACGAAGAGAAACACATGGAACTCTCGAAAAAATCGATGGGGCTCTTCTTAGTCTTTCCGAAAGCCAAGGAGAACAAATCAAAAACGGAGAATTTGACAATAACACATTAAAGCTTGCCTACTCCGCTATGTTCATTGAAAAATTCCAACGATCAATTGCTTACGGCAAATTTTTAAGGGAAACTACAACTGCTGGCCGGCTTCAAAGATTAAAAAATTTCCCTTTTCTTAACCGACTAGCTCAAGATCCGCAATTGCAGACGCATCTTGAAGAAGCAGGTATAAAATTAAATACGCCATACATGCAGGAGATTATTGCAAAAAACTACGATCCGCAAGACGCGGAAAATAATCTTAGAGAACTCCATAAATTAACACATGGCCTTGAACAACGTCTTTTTGGCCAAACTTTTGATGACCCATTTCTTGACCGCGTTTCTACATCTCTTTATCCCTTTGACCTAACAAAAGGCGGCCACAATATATACCACAACGAAGTTCTTAAATCTTTGCTTGGCGAAAACGGAAAAGGAGGAATTTTAGAACGCCGCTACGGCGGAAAAGACATTACTACATTGCTTGCTGAAAATCCGCTGGAGGCTTGCAGAGCAATAAATGAAGCTATAAATGAAGGCACTATGACTTTTTCCCAAGATTTGGGCAAAAAACTTCTCGAGAGCGATAAACCGACAAGGGATTTAAATCCTTCTTTAATCGATAACAAAATCACCGAGCTAAAGGATGAAAAAGCGCATAATGAAAGAGTTACAAAATTAACGGAAGATCAAACAAAAGCAGATTCCGAATTTGGTACAGCAAAAACAACATTTGATACTTTAAAACAAGATCTTCAAACAGCAGAAAAAGACCTTCCAAAAGCAGAAGAAGATTTAGAACTGGCCGAAGCCAGAAAAACTGATTTTCAACCAGAATTAGCAAAACGTTTAGACGAATGGAAACAAGAATTAAAAGCAAGTCAAGGGCGCCGTACCCCTAAATTATCAAAAAATAAAGACAATGAAGCAATGATAGCTGGAATGGAAACATCAAGATCAGAAGAGATTCAAAGTTTTGTAAAAGAAATCTCTGCCTTAGAAGCAAAAATAGAAAATATAGATGAAGAACTTCTTAAAGCTAAATTAAAAGTTAAACACCTAAAAGGTGTCATTGCAAAACTTGACGGCGCAATGCCTGGGACAGGAACAATTAAAACTGCTGATGACGAACTAGAAACAAAAAAAGTTGCCAAAAAAGCTGCCGACGAAGCTCTTGTCAAAGAAAATAAAGATTGGATAGATGGTTCGGAGCAAGTCAAAGGGCTTAATGCATGGAAAGATACCGGAACTAACAGCTACGACACCATTATCGGAGAAAATTTCAAAGTGCAAAAACCTGAAGACATGTTCAGTATAGAAAACCTTACCAGCGCAGAAGAATTACCAAATGGAGAGATTGTAGGAACAGAAAGAATGAGATTATTGCTTTTTGGCAACAAGGATCCGGAGCTTTACAGAAAAATACTCTCTGATGAAACAATTGCCAGGGCAATTATACGAATATATAAAATAGACCCAGAATCGGTTGATGAAATTGGAGTCTCTCTTAATGAAAAATTAAAAAATATACAAGAGTTAAAAAAGATAATTGATAGAACTCCAGATAGTGATCCTGACAAAGTGATGCTTAAAGAAGGACTACGTGCCCAAAGAAGAACTTTAATGAAAACAGTTTTACCTCAAGTCAATGAATCAAGACAAAAAATGGGAGATTTACAGCGATTTATTCTCCATCAAGGTTTAATATCTGCAATTAATGGCGATGCCTTCCTTGAACTTAGCGATGAAAAAACATTCTCTGAAAACGAAATGCAACCACAGTTTGAAAGGCAAAGTGCCGCGGCTATTTCCCGCGAAGGAGCTGGAAATGCGGAAATAGACGGTCATAATCGAAGAGTAACATGGGATGGAGAAATTATAAATTCCGAACTCGCCCGCATCCTTCAACCCACAATCGCAGGTATGCCGGGCGAACAACCTCTCCATTACCGTGTTGTTAACGAAAGTCCAAATAGAGCTGGAATAAAAACCTCATTACAACTTGAAGTAAATGACACGTTAAAAAGCATGCTTCCCGAAACTTTCACCCAACTCCAAGCAGCTATCCCATTATCTAGCAATTCCCTTAAAGACTTTTATGATCCAGGTGGCCATCTTAGAACAGATTTGCAAGGAGAGAATTTTATTAGATATATCAAGGAAAGAAGGCTTCGCGGACTCCCACAATGGGTTACACTTTCTGATTCTACTACTAATGATGCTGATACTATGTTGAATTTCTTGATGTTCTCTGTTTCTCAAGAAGCCTCGGTTGCAATGCCTGTATCAGTTGCCGACACATTTATGCAGCAAAGCCCGGCAGAAAGGCAACGAACAGTAACTGGCTTACAACCAATAACAATAAATGATGGCACTGTAGATCGAGCAATTCAATACAAAGACGGCAATCTAACCATCACCAATCAAACAACCGGTAAATCCATGGAGCTTGGAGCGTTCTATGAAGCGTTTCTCAAAGACCAAAAGGAAAATGTTTTTAATGTCCAAAACCTTGATGCAGCTCAAAGGACTCAAGTTAGAGACTCATTAATAATATTTCAAGAACAATTAGGACGGGAGATTATGCGTAGTTTACAGAGGAGGTGACATTTATGGCTTATGTAAAACAATTAATTCAAACAGCACCATTCCCGCAGGATATTAAAAATCAATTGCTCCAAAAAGCAGATTCATTTTCTCCGGAAAAAATTTTTGAAGTTGAGGAAGCATGTTGGGCTTTAATTTCTCAACAATTTCAAAATGACCTCCGCGCAAAAATACAAGATGCAGTCTTTGGAGCACAAAATGAAAATGGCGGGAAAACTTACACCAAAGAAGACTTTAAAAAAATGGAAGACGATATGTTTTCCCAGCTTGTTCAAAAATTAGAAGCTTCCAATAGTGAAGAAAAAATCGCCGAAATTAAGGAAAAACTTGCAACCCACTCACAAAATCAACCATCACAAAACCCTGTCTAAACTTGTTTTTGCCTGCGGAGGAAAATTATCAACTGTGTTAGGTTCTCCCGGGGGCTCCGAAGATCTTTGTTCGATGCCTGAAATCGAAATAACCGCATTGTGAACTGTTGGAATTTTAGGTGGAGTTGAAACTTCGAATGGGGATACTTTTAATATTTGTCCTTCTACAGTTTCTGAGAATATTTCTTCACGAGTTAGAACTTTAATTCCTGTATCTTGCAGAAGGAGATCACGGCCTTTAGATTTAAATTCATTTGGACCTTCTTTGACTCCGGTTCTTAAAGCTGCGGCAAAAAGCGCTAACGGCCCACAATTCCAGGAATCGGGCGTTGTTACTCCTTGTATACGTGCTTGTTTGGCATCGTACAGCTCTGGATGATTTGCAATTTCCTCGTCTCCCGCAAGGCTTAGATTATAAGTTCCATTTTGGAGTTGGTTAAAACAATCTTGACTAACTGTGACACTGCTGACGCTGGGATTATTAATATTCCATATACTGGAATAATCATTACTCCAGTAGTCTAACTGATGCCATTGCTCACAACCTCTCATAGGGTCATAAACAAGAACCTGCCATTTACCACTGTGTAATTCAGGTTCTTTCAGGCCTAAAAGAAAGTGATTTCTATCTTGGACCAACATTATCGGTATATTCCAGCGATTAGCTAGACCTATTATGCTCGAATCGGCGAATTCTTGTTCTTTACTATAAACTATGCCAGAAGGAAGAGGACCAGCGGGGAGAGGTTTTTCTCTTAAACTATTAACAAAAGCAAGGGCGCTTCCCTGATTCATTTCGGCAGTTATTTTATTTCGTGCTGTTTGATCTTCGGGCCCAAGGTCGATTTTTATTATTGGCTCTCGTGGGGTTTTTACATCTTCTGTCATATTTCAATAATTACTTCTTGTCTCAACTCATAAAACTCTACCTAAACTTGCTTGTGCCTCTGGAGAAAAGTTTAGCTCTATCCTTGGGGACTTTGGTACATAGGGCTGTTTTTCTTTTTTAAACGGCGCAGATTTAGTTTTAGGAGGTTTTTCTGCTTCATGAAATATTGAGCCCTTCAGGATTGGCGGAGGCACCGGCGTTTCGCCTTTTTCTAACCCTAGTCGCCGCTCTTCCACCCATTTATCAAAATCAGATACCTCACTAACTACCGGTTTTGTTTCTCCTTGACCGGTTAAATCCGCCCCCGGCTCAACCCTTACATCTTCAGCGGCTGTCCAAGTTATCTGGGGTGTTTGCGGTACAGCTCCCGTGGGAATACCGGATTCTTTTCTTTTGTTGGCATCCAATATATCCTGCGCTAATCTGCGATAAAATTTATCGGCGTTCATCTTTGCAAAAAGGGTTTTTTCTTCCTCTTCGGTGTGTCCCAAAGCAAGCCAATTCTGCCTTAATATCGCAATATCGCCAATCTTTGCGCCTTCCCTTGCAACTTTTTCCGCCACAGAAAGAATATCGGGTCCTACTTTCTCGGGCTCTGTCCTTGTAAAGACAGATTTATCTTCAATTGCTGGAGTGCTTCCTACCTTCAAGACCTCCTCGTCTACAGTCTTAACTTCTGCCGCTGGTTGAACAACTTGTTCTGTGCCAATAGGTGCGCTTTCTGACGGTCTTACTTCTTCTGTTGCCTGAACTTGCGGTTCTTGCGCAACCGGCCCCACTCCAGCTTGAGCCCTACTTCTAAATTCTTCTAAGGTCGGGGGTGCATTTTCTGGAGCAAAAGCTTTTTCCGCGCCTTCTCTTGCAAATTTTAGCCATTCAGGCATAGGTCTTTCCAGAGCTTCCTCGGGTTTTTCTGTTCCTGTAGAACTTACGGGCTCTTCCAGTTTAGGAGTTGGTACAACTGTTCCCGTTTCAACTGTTGGTGATACGCCTTCTTCTGTTGGTTTGACAGCAGCAGGCTGACCAGTGCCTCTTGCTTCTGCGAACGCTCTCTCTGCCAATTCCTCTTCGCTCAAATCTGGTACTTCAGGAGGTTTTTGTCCTCTGGAAAACGGGTTTCTAAATCTTGCCCAAACAGGAGATTTTGGCATATCGGGTTTTTTATCTGGAGCTTTTTCTCCACCATCATCTAGCGGAAATTGAACTTCTGGCATTTTATTCCTTTCTCCTTAAATAATAGCACACACAACGTCTTTCTTGTCAAACAAACAATAATCATCAATAATACAAGGTGTATGGGAGAAGATATAGAAGTACAAAAAGCGCCTGTTGAAGCAAAAAAACCGCCAGCTGAAGAGCATGAAGCACTTTTAGAACGAATCATTGGGAACAGAAAATTAAAAGACCCAACTAAAATTCCTCAAATTATTAAAGACGTCAAAAGCCTTGTTGAAAAGAAATTCTCAAAAGACCCTGCTACCAAAAGATATTTAGAAAAACTCTTTAATGGTGAAGATTGTAGTCTTCGTGAAGCGTTGGTTGAATCTGTCACCGAAAATAACAAATCCGGTAAGAAGGGGGCAGTTCTCGAGGATATTGCTCTTGCCAAAGAACTTCTGCGAATGAATAAATTTCCAGCCGTTTCTGCTTTTTTCTCGCATCTTGAAAAAAAATATCAAGAGCCGGCTCCAGAACCGCAACCCCAAGTAAAACCAGGCAAAAAAGGATTAGACACCAAAGTCAAAGCTGGCTTGGCTGCAACGGCTGCTCTTTCCGGCTTGAGCGGTGCAGTTGCTTTCCATTCCAACCTAGAACCTCCTCCGCGCCCGGCAATAGTTCGGGCCGGCGCCGCGAAATCTTTATCCAATCTTCAAAAAGGATATCAGGTTAAAGAAAAGACTTGGCCGGATGTTACTGCCACAACTTCACCAACTATTGCAGCAACTGAAACTCCCAAACCTTTAGCAACTGCTACCCAAACACCTAAGCCAACTGAGACCAAAGCACCTTTACCAACTACTACAAATACGCCAAAACCTACCAACACACCTAGACCATCCCCCACTTCTACCGAAACACCTAAGCCCACCTCAACTCCGGAAACAAAAATTATCAAAAAAGATCTTCTCCGGGAAAAAGTCGTTCCTATTATTTACCATGAGGTTTTAAAAATCCGTGCCGAAAGGGCTAAAAACAACCCGGAATATTTGCAAAGGATTAATCCGGAATTAAATCAAAACAGAATCAACTTCTTACTTTTAGGAGGACGCGAAGGTAATAAATTATCCGACTCTATTCAAATTCTTTCATATCATATTCCTTCACACTCTGTATACACACTCTCTATTCCTCGAGACCTTCAATCACCAGAAGTCCTAAAAAAAAGCGGCAGTCCCCAAAATTCCAGAATTAATCAAGCTGTGGCATATGGAGGAACAGAACTTGCTAAAATCGCTATGGAAAATCTTAGCGGACTTTCAATGGATATGGCAGCTATAGCTGATTTTAGTGTTTTAGTTGATCTAATTGACAAAACTGTTGGAAAAGTTGAAGTCGAAATTGACAAACCAATTAACGACCCAGCCTACCCCGCCTTAGTTGGTTCAGGCTTTGACCCGTTTTATATTTCTGCCGGAGTTCATCAATTAGACGGACCAACCGCTTTAAAAGTTGCAAGATCGCGCCATAGCTCTAGTGACTATGCTCGCTCCGAGCGTCAGCAAAAAATAATTAAGGCCTTATTTAAAGGTATTGTTGACCAGGGAGAAGGAGAAACAAAAGCGCTCCAAACTCTTTCAACCATAAAAGATATTTTACACCAAAAGGTTGCAGAAGGAACGCTAAAACCGGATTTTGACCTCGATTTGTTAGCTTTTGATAAAATCGGAGAATATCTTAAAGCACTTCCCGATTTTTTGGTGAATAAATTTTTTGGCACCGGCTGGAGAATTACCAACGAACCAAACTTTTTCTCCGGCGGAATTTCCAATAAAAATTTTGTTGTTGGCGGAGATGTCCCAGGATTATCAATCACCAAACTAAGAGGAGGAAACCCCAACTCTGCAAATCCCAGAAAAGATTATTATTCACAAACGCGGCAATATACCGAGCAATTATTAACGCAGAATGTCGGAGAAGCACCAGTTGATGAAGAAATAAAAATATCCGTTCACGCCAAAGAAGAACGGATTTTATACCCGCAAGAACTTTCATACGGCGAGGTTAAGCGCTGGATTGGCATGCTCCGAGATTCCCACGATTCTGTTTTAGCCGAATCGCTTTTTATTCAAGAACTTGCGAATTTATCAACTGAAAAACGTGAAGAAATTCTACATGCCATTGCCCGCGCCAATGCTAAAGCGCTTATTAAACATTATGGAGATACAGAAACAATTATTGGGCTTGATCCCGGACACGGAGGAACCGATACTGGTTCTTCGGGAAAAACGGCTGAAGGAAAAATATTGGCTGAAAAAGATTTAACATGGCAGCTTTCGCAAATGATTGCCCAAGAAATCTACGGACAAACCAATGGGAAATATACTGTTGTTGTTCTCCGGCCCGAAAACCCAAACGACACTGACTTAGATGGCGACGGGATTATTTCCCCAATTGAAAGAATTCAAAAACGCAAAGCCCTGCTTTTACAAATGGAGGAAAAACTAAAACCAGATTTTAAAGATCGCGGAAAAAATATTGTTTATCTTTCAATCCATTTTAATGGCAGTCCTGACCCTAGTTTAAAAGGCATTGAGACATATTGGCCAAATGAAACTGCTGTTTACAGCCAGGAGCACCGAGATTCAAGTAAAGGACTCGCTCAAAAAATTCAACAAGCAACCATTGATGAGATTAATAGAACAGGCTACCAGGCGCAAGACAGAGGGGCGAAGGAAGATCCGGACAAAAGACAACCTATGACCAATGCCGACCCGATTCACGGTCCTTATGTTGCACTTGGTTCAGAAAAATTAGACAGAGATCTTCAGGCAGCATAAAAAAATAATTAATTTTCACGCATAGCTTCAATAGCCGTTTTATTTGACCTATTTTGACCGCGTCAAACGCGGTTTTTGATATGTTTTGATAATCTTGCATCATAAATTTTCACGGGCTATGCTAAAGCATAGCCATATTGTTACATTGTTAAATTGTTTTTTTGTTAAAAGAATGGCTGAGAAATATCTAAAGTTAAATGACATTGATTGCTACAAAAGAGCATTAGCTCTCTCAAACTATGTTTGGGAGATAGTAATAAAATGGGATTATTTTACTAAAAATACTGTTGGCATGCAGTTTGCAACTGCGATTGATTCGATTTCGGCCAACATCGCAGAAGGTTTTGGGAGATACGGGAAGAAAGACAAAACAAGATTCTATTATTTCAGTTTTGGGTCAGTTAAGGAAAGTTTCGACTGGAATGAAAAGGCAAGAATCAGAAAATTACTAACTGATGAAGAATACAAACATATTCTGAAAGAGTTGCAAGAACTTCCAAGAGAGATTCATCAGTTGATAAGGTTCACAAATATTAAATTAAAAGATTAGCAATGAAACAATGCAGCAATTGAACAATTAAGTGTTATGGATAATCATCCTATTCCACAAGATATTTCAAGTTTCCAATTTAAACTAATTGGAAATATGACTGTTAGGCAATTTGCCTATTTGGCATCCGGAGTAATTTTGGGCTGGATTTTTTATTCTCTGCCTTTATTTTCCTTAATTAAATATCCCCTGGCATTTTTGTCTGCTTTGTCGGGCATAATTTTTGCTTTTATTCCCGTTGAGGGAAGGCCATTTGATACTATGATTCTTTTATTTATTAAATCCCTTTTTGCGCCAAATCAATATATTTATCAAAAAATAGGCGGACAAATACTTCGATTTGATTTGCCGATAAGACAAGCCATATCAAAAACGCCGCCTGCCGCAATCGGCGATGATAGATTACAAAAAATATTAAAAACTCTGCCAAAAACACCGCCAAAAAATGAACTCGATAAAAAAGAAGCAACATTTTTAGAAAAATTATCAACCTTGCAAGCCGCAGACTCTCCTCCGCCTACCATTCCTGCTTCTGCTCCTAGCGGTCCAAAATTTATTTCCATGGAAGAAGAAAAAAAAGACCTGCCTGCCAGCAGGCAGGGCCTACTCCCAGAACAAAAAGCTAAAGAGGATATGGTAAAAGAAAAAAAATTGGAAGAAGAAGCCCAAACTTTAGAAAAAGAGCTCGAAATAGCAAAAACCCAACCTTCCAACCAAAAAGCCGCTGACCTACAAGATCAATTGAACAATATTCTCTTGCAAAAACAACGACTGGAAGAAGAGCTTTTAAGCTTGCAAAAAAAATTAAGCGTTCAAAAACAAGACGTTTTTATTCCTTCTACCGCAGTGCCAAAAGAAGAAACGCAAAATGTCCGAAAAATTTCAAAGCAAATGGGCAAAAGCATTGGATTACCTCAAGCGCCCGACACTGCAAATGTCATTATGGGAATTATTAAAGACCCAAGGGGAAATATTTTGCCAAATATTTTGGTGGAAGTTAAAGACAAAGAGGAAAATCCGGTCAGAGCTTTTAAAACCAACACGCTTGGGCAATTTGCTTCGGCAACGCCTTTGCAAAATGGCAATTACACAATTCTGTTTGAAGACCCGCAAGGAAAAAATAAATTTGACGCGATAGAAATTAGCGCAAATGGCGAAGTTCTCCCGGTTTTAGAAATTATTTCCAGAGACGAAAGAGAGGATTTACGAAAAGCGTTATTTAATTGATTATGGCAAAAGCTGCTCAAAAAATTCATTCATCAACCCAAAAATTTACCGAAATTTTGGATATTTCCGAAAACGTAGTTATTTTTCAAAACAGTTACGCAACTTTGGTAATCGAAATCCAAGCCACTAACTTTTCCCTTCTTTCCCAAGAAGAGCAAAATTCAAAAATTTACGCTTATGCTTCTCTTCTAAACTCTCTTTCTTTTCCAATTCAACTTATTATTCGCAATAAAAAAATTGATGTTTCCGCTTACGTAAAAACGCTTGACCTTGAACTTGCAAAATCACATGATAGCCTAAAATTAAACACCTATATTAAACATTACCGGGACTTTATTTTAAGCATGGTCAAAGTCCAAACGATTTTAGACAAAAAATTCTATCTTGCTATTCCTTATTCATATTTTGAAAAAGGAGTTAAGGGAGTATTAAAAAAAGATGATTTTGCCCTTTCCGCAAAAACAGCCTTACATACCAAGGCCGAATCGCTTTTAACAGAACTTAAAAGGCTTACCTTAAATGCAAAAATTTTAGAGAAAGAAGAATTAATTAAACTTTTTTATGATATTTACAATCACAATGAAGCCTTGGAGAGCCAAATTGAACAAAGTTTAAAAACACCGATTGTCAAAGCAAAATGAAAAATAAAGAAGAAAAAAAGGAAGACAAAAGTAGAAATTTATTAGCGCTTGAGAAAGGAATGGTTTCTTTGGTTGATCTTATTTCACCTTCTTCGGTCGAAGTGGATTTTCGTTTTATAAGAATTGGAGAAAAATTTTATCGAACTTTTTTCGTGGTTGATTACCCTCGTTTTGTCTCGCCAAATTGGCTTCTGCCTTTAATTGACTTTGATCATGAGTTAACTATTTCCATGTTTATTTACCCCACTTCCTTGGCCGATACCATGTCTGATTTAAGGAGAAAAATTGCCGAGATGGAAGCAACAATTTCTTCACAGATGGATCAGGGGCAAGACGTTGATCCTAAAGTCAGCGCCGCTTTGGAGGATGCTCTTTCTCTTCAGGAAGACTTGGCAAAAAGCATGGAGCGGTTTTTTCTCTTTAGCCTTTATGCCACACTTTCATCGGATAATGTTCCTGATTTAGAAGAAGCTTCAAAAAAATTAACAACGACTCTTTCTTCTATTCTTCTTTTTGCCAAAACCGCCACTTTGCAAATGGAAGAAGGATTTAAAAGTTCTCTGCCAATGTCCCAGGACCGGCTTTTTATCACTCGCAACATGGACACAACAAGTCTTGCCTCAACATTTCCTTTTACTTCAAGCTCTTTAACACAAGATAAAGGAATTTTATATGGCACAAATAAACAAAATGGCTCACTGGTTGTTTTTGACCGGTTCTCGCTTGAAAATGCCAATGAAATAGTTTTGGGAAAATCAGGGTCGGGCAAATCCTATCTTTTAAAACTTGAGATTTTGCGGCAATTTATGTTTGGAATAGAAATAATTGTCATTGATCCCGAGGGCGAATATGAAAATCTTGCTAAAACGCTGGGAGGGGAGTATCTTTCTTTTTCCCCCTCCTCTCCTATTAAAATTAATCCTTTTGATCTTTCCGGACTTTATGAAGAAGGAGAAAATGAACTGGGAATAAAAATTCTTTCGCTTCATGGTCTTTTAAAAATTTTTATGGGGAAACTTGACGCAACGCACGAAGCAATACTTGACCGCGCGCTTGTTGAAACCTATCGGCAAAAAGGAATTACCGCCGACCCGGCGACCCAAATCAAAGAACCGCCCTTAATGGAAGATTTTTATAAAACTCTTTTGGGCATGGAAGACCCTGTTGCCAAGGAACTTGCGTTAAGTGTGGAAAAGTTTGTCAAAGGAAGTTTAACCGGCATTTTTAACCAACAGTCAAATTTGGATTTAAAAAATCCTTTAACAATTTTTTCCATTAAAGCTATGGAAGAAGAATTGCGGCCAATTGCTATGCATGTTGTTTTGGATTTTGTCTGGACAAGGGTCAGAAAAAATCTTAAAAAAAGATTACTTGTTTTGGATGAAGCATGGTATATGATGAAGCATGAAGACAGCGCCGCTTTTGTTTACGGCGTTGCCAAACGTGCCAGAAAGTATTACCTTGGACTCACCACAGCAACCCAGGACGTTGAAGACTTCCTTTCAACCGATTATGGTAAGGCAGTCATTTCTAACTCCTCTATTCAAATCCTGTTTAAACAGGGAGCAAATGAAATTGATTTAATTGCCAAAATATTTAATCTCTCGGGCGGCGAGCGGCAATCGCTTTTGTCCGACACAATTGGAGAAGGACTATTTTTTGCAGGGCAAAATCATGTAGCAATAACAGTTGTTGCCGCTCCTTTTGAGCATGAAGTTATAACATCAAATCCCGGAGAGCTTTTGAAAAAAGAAGAAGAGCAAACTCAGCAACAAACACCTCCTCAACCGCCGATTATTAAACCCGACACTCCTGCTCCGATTGTAAGCAAACCATAAACTAAATTATGGATGAAAGACAACAAGAGAACAAAGGACAAAACAGACTTCCTGCTCCAGTAAAACGGCAGATATTAATTCAAGGGGCAAAGGCCGCCGGAACCGCACTGTTTAATCCGGTTATTCTTGCAATAGTTCTTATTATTATTTTTACTTTTATTATTATTTTTGCTCTTGGCGGAGGGGGCGGCATCCCCGGCGGAGTGCCGGGCGGCCCAAGCACCACCCCGCAAGCGCCGGGTGGCGGAAGTGTTGCTTCCAGTTGTACTTTCACAAGAGCCGGCGCTGTAAATTCAATTAAAAGCTCTATACTCATTGGCTGGATTAATGATGCTGCCAACAAAGCCGGTATTCCCGCCTCAATTTTAGCCAGTGTCGCCATGCATGAAAACCCAAATTTTGCTAAGGATACTACCGACAATAACGACGCGATTAAAAATAATTATTATTGCGTTAAAGGTATGGTCTTTTGTGTTATTGGAGGCGAACGCGTAAAACACGACGAGTGTTTAAAAATTAATAAAGACGGTTACTGCGGAAGGGATCCTTGCACAGACGAGGATAAAGCCAATGGCGGAGTGAATGCCCAAGCAGTTGGATTAATGCAATTTATCGATATTTTTAATCAGGGAGTTGATCTTTGCGACATAAACCAAAGCCTGGCTCTGGCAGCTAATAAATTAAGGGCGGATGGAATTTCTTCAAATCCGACCATGGCAGATGTCTCTACCGCTATTTTTAAATACCATAATAGTTGTACTTATGATGGCTACCGTTATTGCAATGAAGTTTGGGACGATTACCAAAATTGCAAATCGCTTGTTGCTGTAAATCCTGGAGCTGGTAACATTCTACAACCCGCAACTGATTTTGTTTACGGGTTAATCAACAGCATCACAAATTCCTGCGGCGGCACTTTAAAAATTTCAAACTATGGATGTTTAGACTTCATCACACCTCCCCTACTTCAAAATGTCAAAGACCAATTATCAGCCTCTGTTTTTAATAATACATACTTACAATGTGTTGGATTTGTACAAGCAGTTATTGCTGGTCTTACCGGACAACCATTAAATAAAAATATTAATGCTGTTGATTATGCATGGAATGTTCCGACTGGTTATCAATATATTGACAAGGCAAATGGGTTTATAGCCTCAGGGGATATTCCAATTTGGAAAACCACTCCTTATAATTCTTATGGCCATATCGCCTATGTAACCAAGGTGTATAATAATGACGCTTTTGAAGTTGCAGAAGGAAACTGGAATGCCACCTTTGATTCCGAACAAAGACAAATCTATGGTGGCGGAGTACGTTTAAAAGACAAAAATATGAATGATTATGGACTAACTGGCTGGTTAAGAAAATTATGAAAAAAATTTCTTTTATTCTTTTTGGAATTTTTATATTTGCGCTTTTTGCAATTACTGTTTTTATTCAAATAAATAAACCTGGACAACCATCGTCAACTCCAAACATATCTCCAATCTCCACTGTCACTCCTGAAAACATTCCTGTTGGTGCAGAAAAACCATTAAGTGTTATTTCATCGCAGCCAGATAATAAAGAAAATAATGTATCCCTATCAAGCGATGTTATTATTTCTTTTAATCGAATTTTTTCTTTGGATGAAGTTATTTTTGTCATCTCTCCTGCTATTTCTTATTCAACCGCTATTGATGGAAATAAATTAGTTATCAAACATAGCCAACCGTTTTCTCCCGGAGTTGTTTATACATACATTATAGATTATCAATATCTTAAACAGTTGCCAAGAACACGATCTTTTACAACCTCTGGCCCAACCCAAACCTATCAACCAAATACCGCATCAAAAGAGTTTTTTGAAAAACAAGACGAAGTGCAAAGAGAAACACATCCCGACACTTTTTTGGCAAATCATTCGCCCCACTCTACTAATGACTTTTCTATTTCCTCTGATTTTAAACAGATCCCAACAGGCCATTTTTATTTTGTAGTCACCTTAAATGACGAAAATAAAGTTGCTGCTAAAAATAACTTTATAATTTGGTTAAAATCTCTTGGTTTAACAGATTTGCAGATACAAGGATTAGATATTACATATTATTAAGTTTCATGGTTATCATCCTGAATTTATTTCAGGATCTCACATTGTTCGAGATGCCGAAACAAGTTCGGTATGACAAATAACAATCTTACTCCTGCACTCTAATCGGCATTATTAAATGAAGAAAAGTGGGGTCTTCTTTAATTTTAAATACTCCCGGGTTTAGCGGGCCGGTCATTTCAAAAACCATTTCCTCCTCTTCAATATTTCCCAAAAGATCTAGAAGATAACGGGCGTTAAAAGCAATTTCATTTTCTTCACCGTTTAATTTTGCTTCTACCTCAACTTTATTATCCCCTATCGATTGAGTGTTGGCGCAAACTATCATTAAGTCTTTTTTAAGAGAAATTTTAATAATGTTGGCTGTTTCTCTGGCAAAAATAGAGCAGATTTTAACAGCTTTTTGTAGTTCTTCTTTATCAAAGATAACACTTGTGGTAAAATTAGCCGGAATTATTTTTTCATAGTTTGGATAATCTGCCTCAATTAACCTACCAACTAAAATTATTCCTTCTTGCTCAAAAAGAATTTGGTTGTTTTTTTTAGAAATATAAATTTCTACTTCTCCTTCTTCGTCTTTTAAGGAAATAATTTCCCGAAAAACACGAGCTGGAACTAAAATGGGTTTTTCTAATTCTAAATCTTCCCTTTTTTTTACTTGAATAAAATTAACTTTTTTATAAGAAAGCCTAAAACCATCTGTTGCTACTAGGGTTAGTGTTTTATTATCTTTTTTTAACAAAACTCCGGATAGCGCTGGCCTTGAACTATCTTGGGCAGCGGAAAAAATTATCATAGAAAAATCTTTTTGCAGAGATTTTTTTTGAATATCAAATATTTTTTCTCCCTTTTCTTCATATAGTTTTGGGAACTCATCCTTTGAAATTGTTTGAAATGTGCTTTTTGTTTTCGTTGTTAAAACTTTAAGAGCTTCTCCATCGCTTTCTAAAATTAATTTTCCCAAAGGTAATGAATTTATGAGATCTAAAAATGATTTTGCTGGAACAGTTATCCCCCCTTCTTCTTCAATGTTGGCTGGAATTTCTACTTGTATTCCAATTTCTAAATCTGTGCTTGATATCTGAAGTTTCCCTTTTTTTGTTAAAAGTAAAATATTAGAAAGAATTGGCAGTTGGGTTCTTATTGAAACAGCACGGGCTATAAATGGAGATTTTTTTTGAAGGTTTTCTGCCAAAATTGAAAGTTTCATAATTTAGTTATATCTTTTTGTTGTTATAGTAGTTTAATAGGAAAAGTGGAAAAAATCAAGATATGAATAAATAGCAACGCAAACATAAACATATAAATGTGGAAAAGCTGTTGATACCTTTGGGTATAAAATGTTTATAATAAAATTAATTATCTCTCCCTTGGGATAAAAACTTCTTTATCCCCATGATTTCCATAGAAATGCTCTGCTCTAATGGGTATAACCTTTCAATTTTTTCTACACCATGCATAACTGTAGTATGGTCTCTTCCTCCTAAAAAATTACCTATTTCAACATATGTCATTCTAGTTTCTTTTTTAAGAAGATACATCGCAATTTGTCTTGCGCGAACTAAAGAAGCATCTCTTTTAGGACCTTTAACCAGAGTAGACTTTAAATCATAATAAGAACAGACAGTTTTAATAATATCATCCGGGTGAATAATATTATTTTCTAAAAATTTCTTACCGTTTAAAACTTTTACCACAATATCATTGGTAATTTCATTATTTATTACTTGGGCTTCTGTCATAATTCTTAAAAGAGTTCCTTCAAGGCTTCTGACATCTTCTATTTTTTCCGCCAGCATTTTTGCTAATTCAATTGGAAGGTTAACTCCTAGCTTTTTAGCTTTTATTAAAAGAATCGCGGTTCTTAATTCAAAATCCGGCATTTCAATATCTACTGTAAGTCCTGCTGAAAATCTTGAAGATAAACGTTTTTCAAGTTTTTTAATTTCATCAGGCGGTCTGTCTGATGAAAGCGCGATTTGCGAGCCGTTATCAATTAAAATATTAAAAGTGTGGAAAAGTTCTTCCTGAACTCTATCTTTTCCGGCGATAAACTGTACGTCGTCAATAATTAAAAGGTCAACTGTTCTAAATCTTCTTTTCATTCTGGCAGTATCATTGCTTCTAATTGCTTCAACAACTTCATTTGTAAATTCCTCACTTGTAATATAAATAATTTTTTTTGAAGCGTCTTTTTGGAAAACATCATTTGCAATCGCTTGCATTAAATGAGTTTTTCCAACACCTACAGGACCATAGATAAACAAAGGGTTGTATGAGTGGCCAAGATTTTTTGCTACAGTTTGGGAAGAAACATAAGCCAATTGATTACTTGAAGAAACAGCTAAATTTTGAAAAATAAAATCTGGGCGGACCCGAGAAAGCTGGCGCGTAACTTTTTGCTTTTCTTCATTGATGATTTGCGCAGATTGATTTTGAAAAAACAACGGGCCGCTGTCTTCAATTCTCTTTTTGCCATTAATAACAGTTTTTGGAACAAAAACAATTTTTATATCACTTTTTGTATGTTTATCAAGAGCCTTTTTAATAATAGTTAAAAACCTTTTTTGCAAAAGATCAATAATCATATTGGAGGGGGTTGCAATACTGGCTGTATTCTCTTCAAGTGACAAAAGGGCTGTGTTTTTGAAAAGAGTAAAATAATTAGCCTGTGAGACTTCAGTCTCAATTTCTCCAAGTATGACCTGCCAAAGATTGTCTAAATCAAGTTTCTCCATAAAACGTAGGACAATTTAATAATGTGGATAACTTTTTGTCAATAGGAAGAAGTGGATAAAAACATATCGTTTACAAGGATAACGGTTTTTGGTATACTCTTTTTACAGCGAAAGTTTCGCTGAATAGTATTATGGCAAAAGGTGTTAAGCTCAAAAAATTAAAAGGCAAAAGAAAACATGGGTTTTTAGTGCGTATGAAAACTCATGGAGGTAAAAAAATAATTGCCAGAAGGAGAAAGGCAAAAAGGAGGAGAATTACTCTTTAATTTAGGTCAATGCTAAAAAAAGAATGCAGATTAAACTTAGGGAAAAAATTAAAATTTACCAATTCTCTTAACTCAATTTTTTTTACTCTAAAAATAAACAAGAATAATCTTTTATTCAATAGGTATGGTTTTGTTATTTCAAAAAGAATAGATAAAAGAGCGGTTGTTAGAAATAGGATAAGAAGAATGTTCCAAAAATGTCTCAAGGACAATTTAGGTGAAATTAAAGAAGGTTATGATATGCTTTTTTATCCAAAAAAAGAAGTGTTAAGTCTTTCCCAAAACGAAATTTGCTTGAACATAAAAGAATTTTTTAAAAAAACAGGATATTTAAAATGAAATATATTTTTTTCTTTGTAATTATGCTATATCAGAAAATTATCTCTCCCCTGCTAAAACAAATTTTAGGAGTCAATAGTATTTGCCGTTTTTCTCCAAGCTGTTCAGAGTATGCTAAGCGTTCAATTAAAAAAAATGGAATCATAAAAGGATTTTCCCTTTCAATTCTGCGCCTCCTAAAATGTCAGCCATGGTATAAGATAGGAGAGGAAATATAATATGCCAGATTTTACGCCAGTCATAAATCTTTTTATCGTTATTATAGTTGGAATTTATCAGGGGCTTTCTTTGTTGCACATTCCCTATGCATTAGGGTTTTCTATCATTATTTTTACAATCTTGACTCGATTTTTACTTTACCCTTTAACTGCTGCCCAGCTAAAATCCGCCAAAAAAATGCAGGGTTTAACACCCCATTTAAACAGATTAAAAGAGAAGCATAAGAATGATGGAAAAAGATTGCAGGCGGAAACAATGAATCTTTATAAAGAACACGGAATTAATCCGGCGGCAGGATGTATCCCGTTAATTATTCAAATGCCAATTATTTTAATTCTTTATCAAGCCCTAAATAAAATTCTTAACTTTAATTCTCCTCATGTGGTTGTTTCAGAAATAAATAAAATTGGCTTTTTACCAGACGCTTTTAAACTTTCTCAGGCTTGGGATCCGACATTTTTTGGTTTACCGCTTGGACAGCATCCATCGCAACTAATGTCGACTCTTGGGCCATTAATACTTCTTGTGCCAATTTTAACCGGAGTTTTCCAATTTATTCAATCAAAAATGATGATCGTAAAAAATAAAGACCAAGAACAAGATAAACCAAAAAAAGAAGACTTTGCTTCGGCTTTTCAAAAACAGTCTCTTTTTATTTTTCCGGCAATGATTGGATTTTTTTCCTTTAATTTTCCAATAGGACTTTCTTTATACTGGAATACGTTCACGATTTTTGGTATACTACAGCAATATAAAGTTTCGGGTCTGGGCGGACTTGCAGAATGGAAAGATAAAATATGGCAAAAACCAATCAGCCAACTGGCGGAGAAAAAGAAATAATTGTTAAAGAAGTTACATCGGAAATTCTTAAACTTCTAGAAATTGAAGGAACATTCGAAACCCTTTCAAGTAAAGAATCCAATGATCAAGAGCAGGTTGAAGTTATATTGGACACAAAAGAAAGCGGGATTATTATTGGCTATCATGGGGAAACATTAGAGGCATTACAGTTGATACTCTCATTGTGTGTCTCAAAAAAGCTTGGTCATTTTGTTAGGGTTTCGGTAGAAGTCGGAGATTACAAAAAAAATAGAATGGAATTCTTAAAAAATCTTGCTTTGGAAGCAAAAGAAAGAGTTATTAGTGAAAATAAGGAATTTTCTTTGTCCAACTTAAAATCTTGGGAAAGACGGATTGTCCACTTAATTCTTCAAGATTTCAAAGAAGTAATGACAGAGTCTGTTGGAGAAGGCAAAGACCGGGCATTAGTAATTAAACCACAAGAGTAAATTTAATTTGAAAATTAAGTTGCTTTTAAACGCACAAAAAATTCTTTTTTATCTTACGCTTCTTTTTTTACCAACTCAACTTGGCAAGCATTTTTGGCCGGATTTTTCACAAGTTTTTGGAATAAGGGTTGATTATCTTTCTCCCACCCTCTACCTAACCGACGCATTTATCATTCTTTTAGCGATTAGTTGCCTAATTAAACTATTCTTTTCTCGAAAACGTCATAAATTTTCAATTTTTAATACGCCATACGCCATACGCTATATGCTATGCGCTATATGCATTTTGGCTTTGGGCATTTTGTTCTCCAAAAGTCCATTGGCAGGCTGGTATGGATTATTGAAGTTTTTAGAGTTTTTGTTTTTTGGTTTTTACACGGCAAAGAACATAAATACTGTCAGGCAATGGATAATCATTACAACTATATTTTCAATAGGTATTTTTTTTGAATCACTTATTAGTATCACCCAATATATTTTAGGACATTCTTTGAATGGATTATTTTATTATTTTGGCGAAAGAGCATTTAATTCGCAAACTCCAAATATTGCCAATGCCTCCATTAATGGACAATTGATTTTAAGACCTTACGGAACATTTTCACACCCCAATGTTTTGGCAGGATACCTAATAATCGCCATGACGATGGTAATTTTCAATTTTCAATCTTGCCTGTCGGCAGACAGGTTTTCAATTTTCAATCTAAAACGGGGTTTTTATACCTGTTCGTTAATTGCTGGAACAATCGCGCTTTTTTTAACGTTGAGCAGAATTGCCACATTGCTTTGGTTATTAATTTTAGTTTGGTTGGTGATAATCAATTTCAAAAAATGGTTAAATAAACAACTGTACACCATCCGCTATTTGCCATACGCTATTTCTGCTTTGATCATCGGCAGCGTTTTTGTTTTCCCGACGGTTTGGCAGCGGTTTATTGGTAGCAATTTTATAGAACTATCAATTGTTCAAAGAATAGATTTGATTTCAGCTTCACTTAGAATGATTCAAGCGAGTCCCCTCTTTGGAGTCGGATTAAATAATTTTTTAGTCAATCTCCCGCAATTTTATACTGGTAGAACCACAGTTTTTTTTCTCCAACCAGTACACAACATTTACCTTTTGGCAATGGCAGAGATAGGAATTATCGGCCTTGGTTTGTTTGTATGGTTTATTGGTAAAACCTTCACTAGAATCAAGAATCAAGAATCAAGAAGAGAGAATTCATAATCCATCCCTTCGACTTCGCTCAGGGTAAAAATCCCAAATTCCTAATTCTAGTTAGCATTCTTCTCCTTGGTTTTTTCGATCACTATTTTTTAACCTTGCAACAAGGACAGCTTTTATTTTCTTTTGTTCTGGGGCTTGCTTGGTCAAAATTAAAAAACAGAAATATTGTAAAATTATAAAACATGGAGCATTTAAAGATTTTTAAAAATACCGGTTATCAAATTTTTACCCGCGTTATAACATCTGGAGTTGGTTTTATTACAACGATTATTCTTGCCCGTTATCTTGGTGTTTTAGGTTATGGTGATTTTACCAAGGTTACAGCATTCGTCGGCTTGTTTTATCTAATCGCTGATTTTGGTTTTAATGCAGTTTTTTTGCAAAAAGACACAAAAACTTTTCCTTTTAAAAACCTTTTTTTCCTCCGTTTGGCAATTGCATTAGTGCTTGTTTTTTTGGTCAACGGAATTGCTTTTCTTTTGCCTTTTAATAAAGTTTTAAACCTTGGATTCTCCCAAAGCGTTCGTCTTGGAATTATGATTTTCTCTCTTTCAATAATTAGTCAGGCCATATTGTTTTCTTCAAGCGCAATTTTTCAAAAAAAACTTTCTTACCAAAATTTGGCTAAATCAACGGCAGTTGGTTCACTTATCACGCTTTTGTTGATTGCGGTTTTTGTTTTCTATTCACTGCCGCTTAGCTATTTTTTATGGGCTTTTGTAATAGGAGGTTTTATTAGCGCAATCATTTCTTTAATTCTAACAAGAGAAGATATTAATTTTTTTTCGCGAAGCGAGATCCTGCTCCGCAGTACAAATTTTGCTGCAATTAAAAGATTTTTTATTGAAAGCTCTCCCATTGGTTTAATGTTAATTTTTAATTTAGTTTATTTTAGAATTGATATTTTTCTTCTTTCATTTTTAAAATCAACAACAGATGTCGGCGTTTATGGTTTAGCTTATAAGTTCTTTGATTTTCTAATTACGCTGCCCCTATTTTTGTCTAATTCTATCTACCCAAGCCTTATAGTTTGGCAGAAAAATTATCGAAAACTCATAAGGTTTTCAAAGATCTATGTAGCTGTTTTTCTTTTTGTCTCAATAATTACGTTAATTGTTTTTTGGTTTTTAGCGCCTTTTATAGTTTTGGTAAAAAAAGAATTTTTTCTTTCTGTCTTGCCTTTTAGGATTTTGCTTTTATCACTCCCCCTGTTTTTCCTTACGAGCATTCTGCAGTGGATATTAATTTCTCAAAAACAGCAAAAATTTTTGATGCTAATTTATTCTGTTTGCGCCTCACTAAATATTATTTTAAATATTATTTTTATCCCTATCGGTTCTTATATCGCATCGGCTATAATAACAGGAGTGTCGGAATTCTTCGTTTTGCTTGCGCTGGCGATTCGGCTTATAACCGTTTTACCAAAATTACAAGGACATGAAACGGTTGCAAGCCCGAAAGGCTTATAGCATTACTGAAAAATACGCAAAAGGAAATATGAATTTGTTTAAAGTATATACTGACGGCGGCTCAAGAGGTAACCCCGGCCCATCTGGCATTGGTATTTATATCATTGATTCTGCAGGGAAGAAAATATTTTCTCACGGCGAAAAAATTGGCATGGCAACTAATAACGTTGCAGAATACAAAGCAGTCATAAAAGCATTGGCGTGGATTTTGGAAAATAAAAAATTAATAGGGGAGGCGGAGATTAACTTTTTTCTAGATTCAAAATTAATTTGCTCGCAAATTACAGGCATCTTTAAAGTCAAAGATGCAAATCTTAGAAATTTGCTTTTTGAGGTCAGAGAAAAAGAAGCAGGTATTAACTCAAAAATAAAATATTTTTATATTCCGCGCGAAAAAAATGTCGACGCGGATAAGTTAGTTAATTTAGCCCTGGACAATAAAATTTAAATCTACAAAAACCAACATTGCAACGTGCTAAAATAATTCTAATGGACAATTCCAATTCCAAAAAAGAGGACATTTTAATCATCGATAAAAGTGGGGCAATAGGCGGTAAGGTTTCGGAGAAACTGCTGGAAGAAGCAGAAAAAGTTACTTTAATTTCATTTTTTAAAAAACTGCCTAAAATTCCTAATTCATCTTATTCAAAAATTATTATTATTTACAATGGAGAAAAAGAAGTTCTGCAAGTTATTCCGGATTTTATTAAAGAAGCAAAAAAAATTAATGCCAAATTAATTATTGTTTTGTCGATTAATTTTTTTAATAACTCTTTGATTGAAAAATTTGAAAGACTTGGTGACCCCTGCATTATTTTTTTGGGTGAATTGTTTGGCGCGGAGGAGAAGGATTTTAACCAGACAAGAATTGATAATTTACTAAATACAGCAAAACTGGAGGGGAAAATTGACGTTTCCAATATGGGAATGCAAAAATTATACCCGGTTTTATTAACAGATGCTGTTTCTAAAATCGCAGAAACTGTCACTAAAAAAAGGCTTATTCCAAGAAATTTTTATCTTTTTCCACGACACGCTCTAACTGAGCTTTCTTTTGCCAGAATTTTAAAAAAAATAGAGCCTTCGATAAATATTACTTTTTCTAAAATAAAGGAAAGCAAAATAAAACAAGACAGACTGTTTCTAAAAGGGGAATACGCTTTTGAAGAAAGCTATCCCTTAGAGCAAAAAATAAAACAAGTTTTCAATGCAATACCTATGGATAAAGATAAAAGACAGTCAATGGAAAAAAAGAAAATCGATTTTAAAAAAGAGTCAAATAGCTCAAAAAAAAGTTCTTTTCTGTTTTTTTGTCTTTTGCTTTTAGTTTTGTTTCTGCCGATAATTGCAACATTTACTTTTTCCTTGTTTGGGGTTTTGGGTTTAAAAATCACCAAAGAAGAAATAGTTAGGGGAAATTTTACTTCGGCAAAAAACATTGCAAATATATCAAATATAGCTTTTGGTTTTTCAAAAGATTTGGGCAAAGTATTTGTGTTTGAAAGTTCACTTATCGGACAGGAAAACAATGCCTTGGGAGTTGTTAATGATATTAGTGTTGGAAAAGAAGTTTCGCAATCTTTGGTTAATTTATTTTCTTCTTTTGATAATTTTGTTAAGTCGACAAGCACGAAAACAAAAACTCCAAGAGAGGATTTCATTTTGGCATCAAATCTTCTTAAAAAATCAATAATATCTTTCCAGACTTTAAAAACAGAAAAAAATACTTTTTTGCCAAAGGATTTCTTAGGCAAAGACGGGGAGAGTTTAATTAACCTTGTCTCCGGTGTAATTGACGCTTTTCCGGAGGTTTTTGGATTTAATAACGAGAGAAAATATTTGGTTCTTTTTCAAAATAATATGGAGTTACGGCCCGGCGGAGGATTTATCGGCTCCTACGGCCTTTTAAGCTTGAAGAATGCTGCTATTAAAGATTTCTCACTTTTTGATGTTTATGATGCTGACGGTCAGCTTAAAGGCCATGTTGAACCGCCTTTTGCCGTTAGGCGATATTTACCTCAAGTTCACTGGTATCTTCGCGACAGTAATTTTGATGTTGATTTTTCTAAAAACGCTTCAAACGCGGCATTCTTTTTAGATCTTGAAACAAGCGAACAGGTCAATGGTGTAATTGCCGTTGACCTCTCTTTTGTCAAAAATCTGCTTAAAGTTTTAGGTCCGTTGGAGGTTCCCGACTATAATGAAACAGTTACCTCTGATAATTTATATCTTTTAACTCAAAAACACGCGGAGAAGAATTTTTTCCCGGGGTCTACTCAAAAAAAAGATTTTTTACGATCGCTTTTTAATTCTGCAAGGCAGAACATTTTAACAAAAAATGACCTGTCTTATCTTTCGTTATTAAAAATAATCGGAGAAGCAATTCAGGAAAAACATCTTTTAATGGCTTTTGGCGATCCGGCAATTCAGCCTCTCTTTACTGTCAATGGATTTTCTTCTTCGCTTTGGGATGGGCGGCAAAGCGCAAATGACACAGTCAATGATTTCTTGGGAATAAGCGAGGCAAATTTAGGAGTTAATAAAGCAAATTATTTTGTCAAAAGAAAAATAACTCAGGATGTTTTAATAGATAGTGATGGAAGCATTTCGGAGAATGTCACAGTTCTTTATAAAAATAATAGTACCGGCTGGCCGGGCGGGGATTACAAAAATTATCTGCGTTTTGTTTTACCTCTTGGAACAAGAATTCAATCTGTTTGGATTGATGATAAAGAGCAGGAATTAGTTTCCGCAGTCACAGATTTTAATATTTACGAGGATAAGAACTTTAAACCGCCCACTGGGCTTGAAATTGAAGAAAGCAAAGATAATGGAAAAACTATTTTTGGTTTTCTTATAATCATTCCTTCAAACGTTCTTAAAAAAGTGAGCGTCTCTTATCTTTTACCCAATAATAATTTATTAGACCTTCCCTCGTTCTCATATTCAAACCGCGTTTTTAAACAGCCGGGGACAGAAAATGACCAATATTCTTTTTCGCTTTCGTACCCCAAAGATTTATTAAAAGTTTTTAATCTTTCAAAAGATGTAAAAGGAAGCGAAGACAAAATCAGTTGCTCAACCGATCTTTCAAGTGATCTGGATTTCGAAATCACCTTCTCGCAAAAATAAAACCTCGTTTATTGCCCAAGTTGGTGAGCTTGTGTTAGAATCAGAACATGACCGAAGAACAGATGTATGATTTTTGGCAAAAGAACGGATTTTTTAAAGCGGATCCAAAATCTTCCAAAAAACCTTATTCTATTTTAATGCCGCCGCCAAATTTAACCGGCGAATTGCATTTGGGCCATGCCATGCAGCACTCAATTCTTGACGCCATTGCCCGATTCAAGCGAATGCAGGGGTTTGATGTTCTGTTACTCCCCGGAGTTGACCACGCCGGTATTCTTTTTGAAGGAACGCTAAATAAAATTTTGGAAAAAGAAGGTCTTTCAAAACAAAAATTAGGCAGGGAAAAGTGGTTAGAGCGGGCTTGGCAATTTAAAGATAAAATTTATAAATCATTTCATAAAACCTGGAGCGTTTTTGGTCTTTCTGCCGACTGGTCACGCGAGGTTTTTACTTTAGACCAAAATATTCAAAAGGCGGTTTTTGAGGAATTTAAAAGATTTTGGGAGGAGGGAACTCTTTATAAAAGTGTGTATATTGTTCAATGGTGTCCAAAATGCGGAACAGCCATAGAAGACGTGGAAATGGAATATCAGGAAAGAAAAGAAAAACTTTACTATCTTAAATATGGTCCGCTTGTTTTGGCGACCACCCGTCCGGAAACAAAATTTGGCGATACAGCCATGGCAGTCAATCCAAATGACAAAAGATATCAAAAACACATTGGTAAGGAGTTTGAAATTGATACTTTAGCCGGCAAAAGAAAAATGAAAGTTATTGCAGACGATGCAATTGATCCAAAATTTGGTACAGGGGCTGAAAAAGTAACTCCGGGTCATGACATTTTGGATTATGAAATCGGCAAGCGCCATAATTTGCCCATTATCAACGTTATTGATAAAAAAGGTAGGTTAACCAAAGCCGCTGGAAAATACGCCGGCATGAAGATTTTAGAGGCAAGGAAGGTGATGTTGCCAGAGTTAAAAGAAAAGGGAATTTTAATTAAAGAGGAAGATTACATTCATTCGGTTCCGGTTTGCGAACGCTGTCACAATGTTGTTGAGCCGACAATTTCTGAAGAGTGGTTTTTAAAAACAAAATCTTTGGCCCAAAAGGCGCTCGACAATATCAATAAAATTGATTTTATACCTAAGAGCTATCAAAAAATTATTTCGAATTGGCTGGAAGAGATTCATGACTGGTGTATTTCAAGAAATCTCTGGTGGGGACACAGGATTCCTATTTGGTACAAGGGTAATGAGGTAAAAGTTTCAATTGATTCACCGGGCGAGGGTTGGGTGCAGGAAGAAAAGATCTTGGATACTTGGTTTTCATCCGGCATGTGGCCATTAATAACACTGGGATGGCCCTTCGACTTCGCTCAGGATAAACCTTCTAATTCAGAAGAATTGAAAAGATATTATCCTTGGGCTTTTGAATTGTCAGCGCCGGAAATTAAATTCCTCTGGATTGCCAGAATGATAATGCTTGGCCTTCATTTTAAAAATGAAATTCCTTTTAAAAATATGTTTTTTCATGGAATGCTGCGCGATTTAGAGGGGAGAAAATTTTCCAAATCGCTTGGAAATGGAATTGATCCTAATCAATTAAGGCAACAGTGGGGGACAGACAGCGTTCGTATGGCCCTTTACAGTTATTCTGCGCCGGGAAGAGACGGAAAAACTTCAAGGCAGTTAATGGACGAGCGCTGTAAGAATTTTAGAAACTTTGGGACAAAGATGAGAAATATTTATCGGTTTGTGATGGAGCTTTCTTCTAGTCATCCCGAATTTATTTCGGGATCTCGCGAGATACTGAAACAAGTTCAGCATGACAATGTGGAGGACAAGGAGATTATCGAAAAGTTAAACAAAACCATAAAATCGGTCACCAAAAATCTGGAGAGTTTTAACCTGCATTTGGCAACCCAAGATTTATATGATTTTATCTGGCATGATTTCGCCGATGATTATATTGAGAAGTCAAAAAAGAGAAGAAAAGAAGCGCAAGCTACTTTGGAATATGTTTTAATGTCCTGCTTAAGACTCCTTCATCCCTTTATGCCGTTTTTAACAGAAGAACTCTATCAAAAGATGCCAGACCGCAAAAAATCCATAATGCTTGACAGTTGGCCAAAAGCGTGATATAAACCAAAAATCAACAATCTGCCCCTAAAAATATATGGTAGAAGGATATCGTGCTGAAACAAGACTTGAAATAGGCGATGCTAATTTAGCCAGAACAGTTGAAGTTGAACCGGAACCAAAGACACCAGTTATCATAGTCGGTTTGGGCAAAATGGGAGGGGCTTTGGCTGAAGCGATAAGAAGTCGTCCAAATGATTATGTTTTATTCCCTTCTGCGCTTTCTTCAGAAAATCATGGGTTAATGGATCCAGTCAAGTTGGGCGGCGTGGAGACCCGATTAGTTTTTATTCCTCCTTCACATCATTTGCAAGAATTAAGAGCTGCAGTAAAATCTGGTGGGATTGCGGTTGATTTTGGGCCATCAACTGATAGAAGAAAGCGGGTAGAGAATTATATTGAGGCAGGCATTTCTTTTGTCATGGGGGCAACAGGTCCGGATAACGAAGAACTGGTGAAAATGGTCGAAGGCAGCAAGGTTAGTGCTGTTATTGGACCTAATATGGCTGTGCAGGTAGTGGGCTTACAAGCGGAGCTTGGGAAATTTTCAGAAGTAAATGAAGGGATTTTGGGAGGAGCACGTCTAGATATTGTAGAAAGCCATCAGGAGTCAAAGGGAAAAAATACAAGCGGAACAGCTATGGATATAGTAGGCGACTTTAATAAATTAGGAATTCCTTTTTTAGTAAGTGAAATTAAAAAAATCAGGAAACCGGAAAAACAATTAAAGCTGGGAGTAGATGAGTCAAATCTTGGAGGACATGGTTGGCATAGTTATATAGTGTCTAGCGACAAAGGCAATTCAGGGATAGATACTCTTTATCGAGAATTAGACAAATTTTTGCAGACTAATCGCGCGTTTGACGGATATAGATCGTTGGGAGTAATACCTGCTCGACAGACAGGAGTTGCAGCAAGGCTGGATATTATAGAGAAGGAGATAGGGAAGCCGGGATTAATATTGGAAGCAGAAGGCTTAAAAGAATTTCATCGCATATCGCCTGACGCAAGCGCGTGTTTTTCGCTTTATTATGTTCAGGGTAAATTGCTTGCGCTTATGCATAATTTGAATGGCAGACAATCATATATCGATGGAACATTTATGGCGCTTAGACATACGATGGAATTAAATAGTAAGGGAGTAAAAGGTCGAGCGGATACTATGGTTGATGTTTATCGGGCGCAGGCGAAATAATCCTCTTTGCTTCAAAAGAAATAATCAGCTATTATAAATTTAACCAGTTGTTTGTTAAAATTTATGAAACCAGAAAATAACTCGGGGAAAGGTCGGGAATTGTTCGGGAATAATAAAATATTCCCGAGTATTTCCCGAGTTATTACCGAAACCTCTTTAAAAAGGGCTATTTGGCTTTGGTTAATTATTCTAGTTATTACTTTAAATATAGCTTTCCTTATATGTATTGGTTTTGTTGGATTAAATATTTATCAAAACTTTCAGAAAAAAGAAAAAATAGCCTTGGAGCGGCAAAAAATAGCCAAAGAGATAATCTATTGGAAAAACATAACTGACAAATACAGTGATTATCGCGATGGCTACTTTCAATTGGCGGTTTTGGAATATAAACTGGGAGATATTAAAGCCTCAAAGCAATACTTGGAGAAAACCTTAGAACTGGATCCTAATTTTGAAGAGGGAAGAAGGCTGGAAAAATTAATAAAATAATTTTTCAGAATTTTCAATTTTAACTTTTCAATTTTCAATGAATTTCCAATGACATAAGTTTTAAAATTTAAAACATTTTGATTTCATTTAAAATTTTAAATTTCAAATTTAGATTTATTTGGTGGGTGTTTCTTGTGGTTTTTCAGCTGGCTTTTGCGCTTCAGGTTTGGTTTCTGCTGTTTCAGCTTCTTCTTTTGGTGCGCCTTCTTCAGCTTGTGCTCCTTCAACTGGTGGAGCCTCGGCTGCCGCCTCGGCCTTTGCCGCTTCGGCTTCGGCTTCTGCTTTCGCAGCCTCCTCTGCAGCTTCTTTGGTAACAAGTTCGGCAATTTTTACAACAACTTGTGCGGGATCGGTTAAAACCTCAATGTCTTTGGGAAGCTTCAAGTCTGCAACGGTTAATTGCTGGTCAACAGCGGCCAGACTCTCAACATTAACTTCTATATTTTCAGGAAGATCTTCAGGTAGGGCCTCGACTTCGATTTCAGAAAGCGGCTGGAGTAAAAGCCCGACTTTTTCGGAAACTGCCTTAGGCTCTCCGACAACAACAATTGAAACCATTGTTTTAACTTTTTCTTTTAAATTAACCTGATAAAAATCCGCGTGAATGGGGAGGCGGGAAAGGGAATCAACTTGGACATTGTGAATAAGAACGGGTCTGGTTTCTGTTCCGACTTCCAAATCCAAAAGTCCGGTTTGCCCGACTTCTTTAAAAGCTTTTTCGAAATCTTTTACAGCCACCTGAACAGACAAAGATTTAACAGCTTTGCCGTAAATGTTGGCCGGTAAAATTCCTTCTCTGCGAAGTTTTTTTAACTGTTTGCCTGTAATCTTTCGCTTTTCAACAACTAATTTTTGCCGTTTCATACTTTGAATATTTTCGTGTTATCCTTGGACAAGCTCAGGATAATAAAAATAAATTATAGCCTATTTTTCTTTCTATAACAAGATGTATAATGTTTATAATATTTATGATAGTTTTGGGGATTGATCCCGGAACTGCCACAACAGGATACGGGGTGCTTAAAGTTTTAAAAAAAGGACAGCCTGTTCTTTTGGATTTTGGCTGGATAAAGACCGAAAAAAACGGTGAGCCAGGCAAACGACTGAATGTTATTTATAAAAATATATCAGCGCTTCTAAAAAAACATACGCCCGATGTTGTAGCGATAGAGCGGCTCTTTTTTTGCTCTAATGTAAAAACCGCTATGGCAGTTGGTCAGGCCTGTGGCGTGATATTTTTGGCTGTGTCACGGGCGAAAATCCCTATTTTTGAGTATGTTCCGGGGCAGATTAAACTTGTTGTTGGAGGTAATGGGAGGGCAGATAAAGAGGTAATGAAAAAAACCATCCGGGAAATTTTTAAAGTCCGTTCTCCAAACAAAAAGAAAACGCATTTTGATGACGTAGCAGATGCAATTGCAGTTGCCCTTTGCCATGCAAGATTGAATAAAAATAATGACCATTCTAATTAATTCACTCAGACAAGAAGAGATATGATTACCTGCATTTTTGAAAATGGGGGGAAGGGGAGTCTAAGGCATGTTGTTGTACATGCGATTGTTGAAAAAAACGGAAAATTATTGCTTACAAAAAGAGCTCCTGGTCTTTTGGAAGGGAGGAAATGGAGCATGCCATCGGGCTTTATGAATCGCGATGAAACTGCGGCAGAATGTATTGTTCGGGAAGTAAAAGAGGAAACAGGATGGGATAGCGAGGTAATAACATTGTTTCGCATAAATACTAATCCAAACCGACCGCACGAAGACAGACAAAATATCGCAATAGAATTTTTAGTCAGACCTATCCGGAAAAGTGGCAAACCAGATAAGGAATCATCAAAAGTTGAATGGGTGCCAATTGATAAATTAATTCCGCTGGAAAATTTTGCCTTTGACCACGGGGAAACCATTGGTCTTTATTTAAAATACAGAAAGAAAAAATTCCCCCTACCGTTAATTGTTTAATCATTTCTTGTTACACCTCGGGGGTGTAACAACCTGTAACAGCCAAAAACCAAGTTGCCCCCGCAGAAATTTTGTGATATGGTAAATGTGTGAGTAAAAAAAGTTTTGTAATAATTTTGGGGATGAGTGTGGGAATGACAATAGCGATTCCTTTAGTAGGATTTTTATCACAGTTTTATCAAATTATGTCTGGATGGCCTTTTGCTTTCACCAATTTTTCTTTTTTAGGGAGTACCACAAATTACACCATGCTTTTGCTTAACGTAATTTTTTGGTTTGTTGTTTTATTTGTAATCTGGAAGGTATTTCAGTTAATACTAAAAAAATAGGCTATTTTTTACCTTGATCATGGGGAACAATAACTTGTGTCGTTGCTAAAGCCTGATTCCCTGCGAAGTCCGTACTGGTTGCTCTGATTTCATAAATTCTGCCATCTTTATCATCTCCATCTCTCCGTGCCTCCAATTTAATCGTCTGGCCAAAATCAGAAATTAATGGCATTGGTGTTTGATACTCATCGGTAACAGTAAAAGTTTTTGATGCAATGCCGGATAAACTATCTTTAATACTTCCGTTAATAGTTACATCGACCATTTTTTTATTTACCGGCCAAAGCTGATTGGGATTAGCAGACAGAGTTATTACGGGTGCGGTTTTATCAATTTTAATTTCCAATTCTTGCGGTATTTCTTCATTGCCGGCATTGTCGGTGGATTTAAATTTTAATTTATTTACCCCTTCGGTAGAGATTGTAAATGAAGTGGTATAAGTTTGAATTGTTTGGCCGTTATCCAAACTGTATTCGGTTTTTTGTACTCCGGATCCGTTAGCTTCGTCTGTAGCTATAAGTTCTACTTTAACATTACTACTAAACCAATCATTTTGTCCTTTTGTGCCGGTTAAATTAACTGTAGTTTTAGGTGGAATTTGATCATAATTTGCGTTTCCTTCCAAGACAGTAGTGGAATTTACTTCTCTATCAATAGTGCCATTGCCGTCACTATCAACTGCTAAAATAGGAGGTTCACTAGAAGTGGTATCAAAAGTTGTTTCGGCTTTAGTGTTTTGCATTAATAGCACATTTTTATATAATATTGTTTTGTCATTAACATCATTGTTATAATTTCTGATTTTAAAATCAAAACTTCCCTGGCCAGTCGCTTCAAATTTAATAGTATATTGCCCGTCATCCGGCAACCAGATAAATTTAGCATCTCCTAAAGTTTCGTAAGATGATCCGGGAATATTAGCTTCAAAATCTCCATTTGGTAAAGGTCCCGTATGATTACCGCTTGCATCATAAGCATTGATTAAAATTGGAGAATGGACGGATAAAGTATTGCCCGAAAAAGAAAAAGGACCATTAGAAATTCCGGCAGGAATATTATCATCATTATTCAAGATATTTTTTGCTAAATTTAAAGCTGGGCCGTTAAAAACCAAATTTGAATGATTTTGATTGGTGTAATAGATTTTGGATGAGCCGGCTAATGATTTTGCGCCGTCAACCAATGAAGCGCTGTAAAGCGGTACGGTGTCATCGCCATTAATATTTCTCATGTCAGTTTTAGGGATTTTAATACCGGCAAAATTTACAGCATAGTCCTCAATAATTTGTCCTAATGTTGAGTTACCTGACCCGGCAACATTGGTAACGTCAACACCATTTGTATTGCCAAGATTATCATCTAATTGATGAAATGCTTCTGCAGGATTGAATAGAGCAGTATTGTAATTTAAATTAGCAAGCATGGTTTTTATTTGCTGATAATTTAAAAATCCGACAACTCCATTATTATCAATATCTCGGTTATCGATAAAAGGCAGAGGATGGTTATTATCAGAACCGTTATAGAATTCATAATATTTTTGAGAGGGTGCTAGTTCATAGCCGCTGATTGAATTTTGAACGACATCTTGTATCTCCGATTCTGCAATAGAGAGACAGAATGGGCCAACTTCCAAAAAAAGACAATCACCAGAGCGTAATGCTTTTAAAAATCTAGGCGATCCTAAATTTGGTGTTCCTAATGTAATTAATTTTCTAACCTTTTGAGCCCTTGCTGAATCAGTAATATAATTTCTGGCTACCAGCCCTCCCAAGCTGTGCGCGACAATATCAACTTTTGCGCTTCCTGTTTGTTGTTTAATTTGCTCAATTTTTTGGTCTAAAAGCGGAGCAGTTTCCGAGACATCCTTTCTCCAATCATATGGAAAAACAAATAAATCTTGATTCAATGTGTAACCATTGGAAGTAAAAAAATTAATAGCCGATCCATAAGCACCATCATAAACATTCCCAGTTAGCACTAAATTAGCTTCCGAAGTTTGCCCGTCAGGTTGCATCCTTAAAACATCAAAATAATCATCGTTTCCAGGCTTAATGGCTTCTATATTATTTACCCAAACGTTTTCTCCAGAAGAATAATTATGAGTAAACGTTCCTCCATGACCATCTGGTTTTGACCAATTCACCGCCTCAGTTGTCTTAAGCTCCGATCCTCCAATGCCCGGAATAAATATCAATGGTGTTTTGGACGGAGTAGGAGTTGGGGTTGGACTTGGGCTGGGGCTGGGGGTCGGGGTTGGTGTTGGGGCGTAATAAATCAAATATAACGGACCAATTGTTTTTCCTCTGCCACAATAGTTGCTAAATCTGATAGAGACAATATTAACTTCTATATATGGTACAAGAATATCAGTGATGTCTTGCGGAGGCATTTGGATGAGCGGGGTTGAACATTGCCAAGAGCCATAAGCATCAAAAGTAAAGTATTTATCATATGGCCCCATGATTGATATAAAGATAGAATCGCCGATATCGGCCAGTCCTGTTCCATCAGGGTTTCGGCTGATAATAGCTCGTCCTCCTGCCCGAAAAGGAACAGGAATATTTCTGTAAAACACAGCTCTTCCCCAAATCTCTTCGCCATCTGCAACCATAAATCCTTTTGTAATAAGGTAGCTGGTTACTCCCGGTATTGGTGTGGGAGTTGGAGTTGGTTCGGCAATATGATAACGGACATTAAAAAGCAAGGTATCAATATCGGTGTTTTTTATTCCTGCACTTTGCCAGAGTCTTATGAAAAACCCAGGGCTATTTAGCATTGCGCCTGTTACTTCTTTATTAGAATTTGTGTTTAGAAATGTAAAGGTAACAGAATTAATAGAATTAAAATATATGTCGGTATTATACTTGCATGAGAATGGAGATACCCTGCACCAGTCAGAAGCAGCATAAAATTTAACCCCATTATTGTCTGTAAAATACATATTCCATTGCCAGCCAGACGTGTTTGTTCTAATTCTCATTTTAATTTGAATATCATCAATGGTTCCATTTTCCGGAACATTAAAATCTGTAAACGTCGTATCGACATATTCATAGGTTGCATTAATCCAAGAGTTATAGTTGATGCCCTGATCCCTCATGTTTTCGCAGGAACTTCCATTGGTAGCGCAAGTAGTTGGGAAACGAAATCCTGTCTCCTCTGCGTTTGCTTTTTTTACATCAAATGCAAAAAACAGAAGGAAGAAGAGGAAAATGCTGATAAGTTTCTGAAAATTGGGCATTAGAACTAGTGTAGTCAGCGGTTTTTTAAAATGCAACGGGGGAATATTGTTACACCTCGGGGGTGTAACATGCATTAAAACCCCAGGTGGAAGATTTGTTGGAAGAAGGGGATGGTGGTGATAATTATTTGCAGAGTTATTGTTCCTAAAACACCTAAAACCAACAAGCGGTTCATTTTGAATATCATTTTCCCTCGGACTAAAAAGGCCATTCCAAGATGAATAAAGATTAAAAGATTAAAAATAATAGTTCGGGAAAAAAGCTCTGTTTGTGAATTGAGTAAAATTTTAAACACTAAAAGAAGAAAAAAGGATAATCCAAAACCCACAATTGTAATAAACATTACATTGCCTTTTTCCAAAAGCGGGCTTTTGGGATTTCTTGGTTTATCTTTGATAAGCTGGGGATCTCTGTTATCGCTTGCCAGGGCCAAAGCGGGGATGCCATCGGTTACCAAATTAATCCACAAAATTTGAGTTGGCAAGAGGGGAAGGGGCAGTCCCAAAACAAGTGAAAAAAATACAAGCGAAATTTCCGAAAGGTTCCCGGACAAAAGATAAGTAATTGATTTTAAAATATTATTGTAAATGGTTCTGCCTTCATCAATTGCTTTTACGAGCGTTGAATAATTATCATCAGTTAAAATAATATCAGAGGCTTCTTTGGCAACGTCTGTGCCTGATTCACCCATAGCAAGTCCCACATCAGCCCTTTTTAGGGCAAGGGCGTCATTAACCCCGTCTCCTGTTACGCCAACAACAAAACCCTGTTTTTTTAAAATATTAACAAGTCTTAATTTATCTTCTGGTTTGGTTCTGGCAAAAATGGTTGTATCAGTAATGATTTTTTCCAAGTTTTCATCAGAAATTTTATCCAAATCAGAGCCTAGAACAATATCTTCTTCTTTTTCGATTAAGCCAACCTCTTTGGCAATGGCGTAGGCTGTAAGTTCGTTATCTCCGGTAACCATAATTGTTTTAATCCCGGCTTTTTTGGCATCAGCAATGGCATTTTTAACTTCAAGTCTAGGAGGATCATAAATTCCCACAAACCCTAAAAATTCAAGATCTTTTTCGAGATTCTCCCGGCTGGTATATTTATGACCATGGTCTAGGAATTTTTTACCAAAACCGATAATTCTTAAACCCTCTTTTGCCTCGAGAGAAAACAATTTGATAATGTTTTCTTTCTCTTTTGCAGTTAATGTGCTTTTTTCAAGAATAATTTCGAGAGAACCCCTAACATAGGCATGTTTTTTCCCGCCTGCTTGCCAAACAGTGGTAATAGTTTTTGTGACCGGATCAAAAACAAATTCATCAATTACTTCTCCTTCATTTTTTAAACCATCAAGATCCTTATCATTTTCTTTTGCAAAAAGAAGAAGTGCGCCATCTGTTTTATCCCCGACAATATCAAAATCAGTACTGGATGCATTGCCTTCTTTTTTAATTAAAGAAGCCGTATTTCCTAAAATACAAGCATTAATAAGATGAGGGAGAAGGTCCTTGTCTTTTGTCCAAACCTTTTTGACTTTCATTTTGTTTTGCGTTAACGTTCCGGTTTTATCAACCAAAAGTATTTGGACGGCACCCAAAGTTTCCACAGCCTGCATTTTTCGAACAATAGCATTCTTTTTTGCCATACGGTTTGTACCTATGCCCAAAGCGATAGTGATAACAGCAGGAAGGCTTTCAGGAATGGCGGCAACACCAATACTTATTGCTAAAAGTATAAGTGGGAAAAAAGTTTTTCCTTGAATTAGACCAATGGGAATTAATGAAAGAGATATAACAATAACAGTAATAGAAAGAATTTTTCCAAGACCACTTAGTTTTAAAGTAAGAGGAGTTTTTTCTGCTTCAATTTGAGAGAGAGACTCAGCAATTTGGCCAAAGCGGGAATTTTTACCTGTTTTTTCGATAATTAAACGTCCTCGTCCTTTAATAATCAAAGTGCCCGAAAAAATTTCATCATTGTGTTTTTTAATTACAGGAAGTGATTCACCGGTTAGAATTGACTCGTCAATTTCTACAGTGTGGGTAACCAATATTTTTCCATCTGCCGGAATTCTGTCTCCCTCGGATAAAACGACAAGATCGCCCGGAACAAGTTCAAAGGTTGAAATTTGCATCTCTTTTCCGTTTCTAATAACCCGCGACATGGGGGTAATAAAACTTTTAAGTTTTTCAAGAGATTTTTCTGCCCGATATTCCTGAATGAATCCAAAAAAAGAGTTTATTAAAAGAATAACCAATATCAGAGTTCCATCAATAAGGTTTTGAGTTAAAAGAGAGAAAATTGCCGCCAAAAATAAAATGAGATTAATAAAAGTAGGGAATTGAGATAAAAATAAAGTAATTGCCGAAAACGATTTTTTTACTACAATCTCGTTTTTACCAAATTCTAAAAGTTTTTTTTGTACCTCGGTTGATGTTAATCCTTGCTGTTTTTCCATTATTTTTGATTTTGCTTATAATCTATTATTATTTTAGCAATTTGTGAAATAGCTTTTTTGGTTTCGTTTTCTTTGCCGCCGATATCAGCTGTCATAACTCCCAAAAAGAATTTATTGCCGTTTAATTCAATAACTCCTATATCATGAATGTTCCCAATTGCATCTCCGGTTTTGTGATAAATAATTGTATTTTTTGGCAAAAGCAGGGGGAGCCTGTCTTCGATATCAGTGTCTTTTAGAAAACCCAAAAGTTCCTTTGTCAAAGCAGGAGTCGTAATTTCATTTTTATAGATTTTTTTAAAAAGTAAAAATATGTCATAGTTTGAAGTTTTATTTTCGTTTATATCGGTTTGAGAGAGACCCCAATCATTTATAATTTTTTGAATATTATCAATGCCGATTTTTGAGGCAATTAAATAATTGGCTGTATTATCCGACTCCTGGAGTGCAAGACGGGCGAGGGTTTTTAACGAATAAACACTGCCGGGTTCTTCGTATCTTAATCTGCCGGTTCCATAATCCTGAATGTCTTCTTTTTGCAGAGTAATTTGTTCGTCTAAATTAGCCTTATTTATATTGGCAAGATAATATAAAGCAGTAATAGTCGGCAGTTTATTAATGGATGCTGCAGTATAAATTTCTTTTTCATTAATGCCAAAAGAACTGCCGGAATTTAAATCAAAATAATAAATACCGTAGGAGCCTTTTTGTTTTTTAATAAAATCGCCAATTTTGATTTTTAACTCATCTTTTTCGTTGGGGGGTCCGGTGAAAAGATTAAACTTTGGCAAAAAAGTTAAATTCCTGCCTATTATTAGAATGGCAAAGATAAATAAAATAATCGTCAAAAAATTTCTCATCAAATTAAATAATATCAATTCTTGGTCGATATTGCAGCGCTTCGGCAATATGATTAGGTTGGATTTCTTTTGTACTTTCCAAATCCGCAATAGTTCTTGCCAATTTAATAGTTCGGTGATATGAACGGGCAGACAAATTCATTTTAGAAACTGCCTGACGTAAAAGCGAAATACAATCATTTGATAGTTTACAAAATTCTTTGATATCTTTATTTGCCATTTCGGCATTGGAGGAAATTTTTGTTTTGCCTTTACCGGTTTTAAATCTTTTAACCTGTAAATCTTTTGCTTTTTGAACTCTTTTTCGAATAGTTTTGGAATTTTCTATTTTTAAATTATCAGTGCTTGTTAACTTTTCTATTTTAACTGCCGGAACATCCAAATGAATATCAATTCTGTCAAGCATTGGCCCCGAAACTTTTTTTTGGTAGCGGATAACAGCTCCTGGCATACATCTGCATTCATGGTGCGTGTCTCCTAAAAATCCGCAGGGACAGGGATTTTGGGCGGCCACCATCATAAATTTGGCAGGAAAGGCAATTCTTCCATGAGCACGGGAAATTGTGACAACTCCGTCTTCCATTGGTTGGCGCAAAGCCTCCAAAACATGTCTTGGAAATTCGGGAAATTCATCCAAAAACAAAACTCCGCGGTGAGCAAGTGAAATCTCGCCAGGTTTTGGAACAGCGCCTCCGCCAATTAAACCAATGCCAGAGGTTGTGTGATGCGGATTTCGAAAAGGCCTTTTGGTAACAATGCCAAGTTTATCCAAAAGTCCGGAAATACTGTAAATTTTTGTCACTTCAAGTGCTTCATCAAGCGTTAAATTCGGAAGAATTGAAGGAAGAGTTCTGGCGATTAAAGTTTTTCCCGCCCCCGGCGGGCCTTTGAGTAGAATATTATGCGAGCCGGCGGCGGCAATTTCCATGGCACGTTTTGCTTTTTCCTGACCTTTAATATCTGACATATCAAAATCAAAATTTTCATTAGTTAAATATTCGTTCAAGCTTTTATGTCTAAAAGGTTTAATTAAAGTTGTTTGACTTAAATGATTAAAAAGAGAAAGAAGGTTTTCCAGGGGATAAATATTAATTCCGCTCACAATTGCCGCCTCATACGCATTAATTTTTGGAAGATATAGATTTTTAATTTTTTTTGCAGTTGCCAAAAGCGCTTGGGGTAAAATTCCATTGGTGTGTCTTAGTCTCCCGTCAAGCGATAATTCTCCGGTAAAAAGTGAGTCATTGATTTTTGCATTCAACTGCTGCGATGCAAGTAAAATTCCAAGGGCAATTGGTAAATCATAAGACGGTCCTTCTTTTGGCAAATCAGCCGGAGCTAAATTAACCGTAATTCTTTTGGCCGGAAAATCAGCGCCGGAATTTTTAATCGCACTCCTGACTCTTTCTTTGGCTTCTTCAACAGCTTTATCGGGAAGACCGACAATGGTAAAAGAGGGCAGGCCTTGCGAGGCAATATCAACTTCAACTTCAACCGGAACCGCATCCAAACCTACAATGGCCGCCGAATTAACTCTGGAAAGCATACTATTATAATAACATAAGGGTTAATGATATAATTTGCTTATGCTACCAAGTTCTGAATTAATGCCACCAGCTCCTAAATTAAATAATTTTGCATGGGAAGGCAAGCCTCAGCCGGTTAAGTTTGTAGAAACTTCGCAAGTAACAAAGGGAGTCGAGTGCGATGTGTATGGTTTTGAAAATGATTCAACTAAAGATTTGGGAATAATAAGAGTTCAGTGTGGTTGCAAAACGCCTTTGCAAAAAGTTCTGGGAGGAGATACAACCATCGAGGGGTATTTTTCAGGAAAAGGAAATCTCGATATAAAAAGAGCCAATGGAGAAAAGGAGACATATCAAGTTGGTGAAAAACCTGAAGAAAAATTTTCAATATCTGTAGAGATTGGTGATTTAATGCAATGGCATGCGGCTGAAAATTCAGATCTTACCATATATGAAATTTGCTTCCCTCCTTACGCTGATGGAAGATTTGAAAATATTTAAAGAGAGCTTCTGATATAATTACATCATGGATGATGATTTAAAAAAGATTATTGAGAGTTCTTCGTTTGTTGTTCATGAGGGAAGATTTATCTATACAAAAGTAAAGACAGCGCCAGAAGTAAACAATCATTTTTTAGTAAGCAAAGATAGTGATGAAATTACAGTTATAACAAAAGAAGAAAATCTTTTGGAACTTGATTTAATTGAGAAAAATAAAGACATTTATTCATTAATTGAATTGAGAGTCTCTGTGCCTTTCTATCCTGTGGGGTTTTTAGCTGCTGTTAGTTCAGCGATTGCGAGTAAAAGAATGAATGTTCTTATAGTTTCAACTTACTCAAAAGACTATTTTTTAGTCAGAGAAGAACATGAAGAAAAAACAATTCAAGTATTAATGGAGCTCGGATTTTCAGCAGAATAGACTTTAACATTGTTCATTGAAAGGGAAAAATTTTGATTATCTCTTTTGAGGAAGAGGGGCGTATTCTCCGACAGCCTTTAAGTAATCAGCAATAGGTTTTTGTCCCTCTGGTAAGTTAATATTTCCAGTTTTTATCATTTCACTAACCTCTTGAGGGCTCATTGCAAAATATACATGTACTAAATTAAAATTATCCTTTATCATCTCCTCCCATGCCGCGGTCATTCTCTGCGATGGTGTTAGGCATTCTTTCATACTCGATTTGGATTATATCACAAGACAAAAGTTGTATAATTGGGCTGATGGATAAGGTTTGTGATTATCTCCAAGAGCTTTATGTAAATTTTCCTCGTTATGTATTATCAGCAGAGGATAAAAAGGTAATTGAACATTTGGGCAAAGCGGAATGGATAACGCAGAAACTAATTCTTGGGAAATTTCGAAAAGCCAAAATTAGCCAAAATTCAAGACAGGATATTTTTGATAAAGTTTCATTAAGTCTAAAAGAAAATAAACCACTTTATTTAATTATTTGTTTTGGGGGATACAAGCATTTTTGGAATCCATCGCATCCGCAAATTGATTTTGCAGAATTTTTTAACCTGCGTTTTATGAGCGAATATTTTGCTCCTATTTTGGTAGTTCATCCACCAGGAGTGATTCTTGATTATGAATCCGAAGATGTTATTTTGCCAATGATGAATAATTATCCGGAAAGCGCACTGGATGAGTACGCCCAGAGTTTTAGAGAGTTAATCAAATTATACACTCAAAATATTCCTAAAAATTTTAAAATTAATTATGTGCGTTCGCAAGAGCAATACGATACCTCAAAAGTATTTAAGAGAATTACGGAGTTAATGCCCAAAAAGCGAAAGGAATGGAAAAAATTATCAAAAGAAGAAAGAGAAAAGCGTCTCCACAAAGCAGCAAATTCTATTATGTGGAAAGGCAAAGAAGATTTAACAGGTCTTAATGAAAAAGAGAAAAGAAAAAAAATTTAAGAATCAAGAATCCTTAATGAAACCTACTTGGAAGCAGACTATGAATTTCGAAAAGATTATTTTGCAGGTGATAATCACATCTCGCTTGTTCTCTCCTGGGGAACAACAGAAATGAATGTTGATAATTGTCTGACTTTGGGTTCGACTTATTCTTCCAGTGTTGATTTTTGGATTGGGCGGGGAATTCTGGAGGATAGGGGCAATAAATTTGTTCCGCGCATAGTTTCCAAAAATCAACATGAATCCATCAAGCACAAATTAAAGCAAGTCAAGACAAATGTTATCCCTTTCAAAAACTTCTCCGAAATCGAAGTTTATGAGGGAATGCTAAACTTTTAATAATATTTATGTCTAATAAACAGAATTTTGAAAAATTATTTTCCAGGGATTTTTCACTTCCTTCTGTCGAGGTGTGGGTTAGGGGAGAAAGTACAAGATCTAAGGGATGGACTAAAGAAAAACAACCATTCTTGCCTTATATAGTTACAGAACGCTCAGACGACACTGTCCATTTTTATTATAATTTACAGGGAGTTGAATGGGTGCAAGACCTTTTGGTCAAACTTGCGCATGAACATAGTGCTTTTATAACTACAATTGAAAAAACTGTATTAGAAAAACTTACTTTTATAAGACCAATTTATGAAAAAGAAAAAGCAATTGATCTTTCATCTTTAAAACGATTTATAAAAGAACTTGAAGATGGATATTCTTGGTTTGAAGCGATGTGGTGGTTTTTCCAAATGGATGATGAATCTAAGATAGCGGAATTTGATTTAGAAAACTTAGCCAAAGTAAGAACGCTTACAGATAAGCTGTGTAATAGTTCTGACACTGTTATTAGAAAATCATTGGCTAAAATTTATCCCCAACTTGGTAATTTATCCTCGGTTTTAACTACTAAAGAGATACAGTCGGATGATTTCCCTGGTAAACAAGAACTGGAAAAAAGATATGAGGGATATTTTTTCACGAACAATCAATTATTTGTAGGTACCACTAAACCACAAGTCGCGCAAAAGTTAGGCATACATTTTACAGAAGAAAGAGTCAAAAAAGTAAAGCAATTAAAAGGCAATGTTGCCTGTCAGGGATTTATTAAGGGATATGTAAGAAGACTTATGGGGCATGATCAAATTCATCTACTTCAAGAAGGAGAAATACTGGTTTCTCCAATGACAATTCCAGACTTTTTGCCTGCTATGAAAAAGGCAGTGGCATTTGTGACGGACGAAGGCGGCATGCTTTGTCATGCCGCGATTGTTGCAAGAGAATTAAATAAGCCATGTATTGTCGGGACAGGAATTGCGACTCAAGTCTTAAAAGACGGCGATTTGGTCGAAGTCGACGCAAATACAGGAGTTGTAAAGATCTTAAAACGGTTTCATTGACAAAATAGCCTAAAAATTGTATAGTAGGCTATGGATACGGATAAAACCACAGCCTGCTGTAACAGTATTCCTCAAGGTCTTACCTTTGATGATGTTCTCCTAATGCCCGGATTTGCCGATTTTAACCGTTCGGATATTAGCCTTTCTACCAAATTAACCAAAAAAATCACTTTGGCTCTTCCTTTTGTTTCTTCGCCAATGGACACTGTTACCGAAAGTAAATTGGCAATTGCTTTGGCAAAAATGGGAGGAATTGGCATTATTCACCGTAATTTGACTATCCAAGATCAGGCAAATGAAGTTGCAACTGTCAAAAAATTAAAACTACTCGTTGGCGCAGCAGTTGGAGCAAGCAATGGATTTGAAGAAAGAGCGAAAGCCTTAATAAAGGCAGGAGTTGACGTAATCGTAGTTGATTCAGCCCATGGATTTTCCAGACAAGTTTTATCAGCCGTTAAATATATCAAAGCAAAATATCCAAAAATGCAAATTATTGCCGGAAATGTAGCAACAAAAGATGGAGCACAAGCTTTAATAACGGCTGGCGCAGATGGTTTGCGAGTTGGCATGGGGCCAGGAGCGATTTGCACTACAAGAATAATTTCGGGAATGGGAGTGCCTCAAATGACAGCAATTATGGAATCAGCAAAGGCCGCCCAAAAAAGTAATGTGCCAATAATTGCCGACGGAGGAATAAAATACTCCGGCGATATTGTAAAAGCTTTAAGCGCAGGCGCGTCAACTGTTATGATCGGAGGTCTTTTTGCTTCATGCAAAGAAGCTCCGGGCAAAATTTTAAAATTAACAAGAGATCAGGTCCCACATCGTTTTAAAAGCATATTCAAAGAAAATATTAAAACCTATCAGTTTAAAGAATACCGGGGGATGGGTTCAATTGCCGCCATGCAGGAGGGGGCAAAGATAAAATCCGAAGATGAATTTCATGGAAAAGATTATTATAAAGAAAGAATTTTAGTGGCAGAAGGAGTGGAGGGATTTGTTCCAATTAAAGGAACTATAAATGATGTGATTTTACAATTTATCGGAGGTATTAAATCGGGAATGTATTATATCGGAGCAAAAAATGTTAACGAGCTTTGGCAAAAAGCAAAGTTTATTCAAATAACTCAAGCGTCACTTTTGGAAAGTCACCCTCATGATATTTTAATTACAAACCCCGGCAAAAATTATTAAGAAAGAGTGATAATATTTTCTCGTAAAGGTCCGGTTGTGACAATTGTAATTGGAAAGCCGGTTCTTTTTTGAACAAAGGAAAGAAATTTTAAAGCATTAATTGGCAAATCTTCCATTTTTTTTGCTTTTCTGCATTTTTCTCCGTCCCAGCCGGGAAGTTTAATATAACTTGGGATAACATTTTTTTGATAGCGAAGACCTGGTTGATACGGAACATAATCTCCCTTTTGATTTTTATAATGTGTGCAAACCATAATGGTTTGATTTTCTTTTGCAATATCTAGATGTGTTCCAACCAGTATTTCAATTCCTGACATTCTGGCGTTATATGAAAGAAAAGCCAAATCTAAATGATTAATATCGCGCGGTCTTCCGGTTGTTGCGCCGTATTCGTTGGCAGTTTCTCTAACATAGGCCGCCCATTTTTGTTCTTGGGATGCGTTTTTTGGTAAATCTTTTAAGTCTTTTGGTAAATCAACATGGGTTGGCATTTTTCTTGCGCCAACACTTGAAGTGTAAGGAATTTTGAAAACGCCAATTCTGTCTTCGATAAGTTTTGGTGACCACAAAGCAGTACCTTCTCGCAGTCCGTACATGGAAGTGTTAGATGAAGTAACGTCGGGTCTTGTGCCAAGCCAGGCATCCAGTCCTTGGGCTTGCGAGCCTTCAAAAATAATGCCGATTGTGTTGTTGTTATAAATTTTTTGATGCATTAAAAAAGTGTTAATTACAAAATTTCTTTTAATAAGCCAATCCCTGATTTCTTTAAGGTTTTTCAAGAATTCTTTTTCGCTTCCAACTTTGCGTTTTTGCATTTTTCCGTTTCTCGATGGTTTATAATCAGGGGTTTGGACCGTAGCAAGGTTAATTCCAAAAACCGAAAATTCCTTTTTGTAGCGGTTATAGTAGTCTTTAAGGGTATTTTTCCAATTATTATCTAATAAATCGTAAATTTTTAATCCCAGTCGATCGTAGTGATGTGCGTAAGAAGGGGATATGCCCCGCCCTGTTCCGCCTTTTACTTCATCCCGTTTTAAACTGTTTAAAATTTCTTCGGCTCTTTCCAAATCTGTGCAGAGAATGGCATTTTCCGATAAAAACAGCCTGCCTTTTAAACTGCGGATGCTTTTTTCGATATATTCAATTTCGGTTCGAAGATCCTGCGGGTGGATAACCATTCCCTGATCCATAATTCCTATGGCTTGCGGGTGCAAAACACCGCTTGGCACTAAATGCAAAGCAAGTCGCAGGCCTTTCTTTTCGATAGTATGGCCGGCGTTATTTCCTCCTTGAAAACGAATAACGGCAATCTTTTTAACCCCGCGTTTTTCAAGCATAATTTTGATTTCATTGTCAACAAATCTGCCTTTTCCTTCGTCGCCAAGGGCTACTCCGACAATTGCCACAGAATTTTTTCTGGATAAATGGCAAAAGATTTTATCGATTCCTTTTGGCCAGCCAAGTAAAATTTTGTTTTTTTTGTAGATTAAATCAATATCCTTCTGGATTCCATTATGAGGTCTTTTAAATAAGTCGTCTTGAATTTTGGAAAGCATTTTTAAACGCAAATGTGAGTATAAACTAAATAAAATGCGCCGTCAATATACTTTTTGGCCGAAATTAGATATAATATAGTATGATTTTACTTGTAGATTTTGGAAGTCAGACTGCACATCTAATTTCGCGAAGAATTCAAGAGCTTGGCGCTAATGTTAAAATAGTTTACCCCGAAGATGCCCTCAGAGAGATTAACAAAGAAAAAGTTCAAGGAATTATTCTCTCCGGCGGTCCTTCAGGTGTTTATGAAAAAAATGTTCCGACTATTAACCCTAAAATTTTCGACTTAGGAATTCCAATTCTTAGTATTTGCTATGGATTTCAGTTGACAGCTCATTTATGCGGAGGAAAGGTGATTCCGGGGAAGAAGGAATATGGCCCGGCGAAATTAGAATTAGCAAATGGCGTATGGCGCATAGCGAATGGCTTGCCTTCAAAATTCACTGTTTGGATGTCGCATGGAGATGAGATTATTAAACTGCCAAAAGGTTTTGAAATTATTGGTTCAACCGAACATGTTCCTTTTGCTTTTGCGGGAAATGAAGAAAAGAAAAATTACGGTTTGCAGTTTCATCCCGAAGTTGAGCACACAGAATATGGTGCTAAAATTTTTGAAAATTTTCTTAAAATCTGCGGCTTAAAAATTACAAAAAAAAGTCTTGATGCAAAAGAAATTGAAGAAAAAATTAAAAAAACCGTTGGAAATTCATATGTAATTGGTGCGGTTTCAGGAGGAGTTGATTCAACTGTGGCAGGAATTATTACAGCCAAGGCAGTAGGGAAGAGGTTTATCCCCATTTTTGTGGATAACGGCTTAATGAGAGAAGGAACATATGAAAGCATCAAAAAAATCTTCCAAAATACAGGCGTAAAGCCTATAGTAATAAATACGGTGGGGGAGATGCTTGCGCGTTTAAAAGGAATTATTGATCCGGAGGAAAAAAGAAAAATTATTGGCAAATTTTATATCGAAATTTTCGAACGCGAAATGAAAAAATTAATAAAGCTTGGCAAAGACGTCAAATTTCTTTTGCAGGGCACAATTTATTCGGATGTGATAGAAAGCCAAGGGACAAAACACGCTTCAAAAATTAAAAGTCATCATAATGTCGGCGGGCTCCCCAAAAATATGAAATTAAAACTTTTGGAACCGGTTCGCCACTTGTATAAAGATCAGGTTCGGTCATTAGGAAAAACGTTGGGTCTTTCAGACGATGTGATTTTTAAACAGCCTTTTCCTGGTCCAGGATACGCTGTTCGTATTCGAGGAGAAGTAACTAAGGAACGTCTTGAAAAAGAAAAAAAGACAGACAAAATTGTTTTGGAAGAATTAGAAAAAGCAAAAATTTTACCTAATGTTTTTCTTTCTTTTCCGGTTATGACCAATAGTTTTTCAACAGCAGTTAAGGGAGACAGCAGATTTTTTGGCGAAGTAGTGGCAATCCGCGTTATCGAGTCAAAAGATGTCATGACGTCACATTGGTCAAGACTCCCCTACGAAGTTTTACAAAAAATCTCATCAAGAATTATCAACGAAGTTCCGGACATCTCGCGTGTGGTCTATGACATTACCACTAAGCCACCGGCAACCATGGAATGGGAGTAGTTGACTTCGAAAAGGCATTTAGCCTATAATTTTAACCTATGATTGAACGAGAAAAATTTATTGACGGGAGTAATCCATCAGAAAAACAGAGACCTCTCTTAAATTCAATAATCACAAATGATAAAGCGCGAGCAATACTATGCGAACAAATCAATTTTATCCGTGACAGAGTTGAAAAGCCGGTGCGGTTTGGTGAACCAAGAGAGTCGTGCTTGCTAGCATTTTTAACCGGGGACAAATATGGTATTGTTTATGATTCTGTCAATAGGACACGAATAGGAGACATTGCCGCCTATAACACTGATAAATTGCATGAATTAATAATTAATGTTATGGAAAGTTATGGTCTTGATCAAGAACAATCGAGATCTTATCAACCAAAAGAATTAGATACAGATAGAAAGAAATGGAATAATGGAATAATAAATTGTGCTTTTGGAAATAAAAAAGAGGTTTTAATTTACCCAAGCCAGAAAATTAAAGGTCTTGTTTTCGTTCGAGAAAAATTAATTAATCAGTTCGGCGAAACAGTCAGTATTAGATGGATGGTTAAAGATGAGGCTCCAATTAATAAAGTAGATATAAAAGGATTATTTTTGACGAGCATTGTGGAATCGGTTAGAAGGAAGGTTCGTGAATAAATTCCTCTAGGTTTTTTTTGGCGTCAGTATCGGTGAATTGTTTGGGCGGGGATTTCATAAAATAAGCAGATGGTTCAATTAAGGGTCCGGAAATTCCGCGGTCAAGAGCAATTTTTGCGCAGCGAATAGCGTCAATTACAACGCCTGCCGAATTGGGCGAATCTTCAACAGATAATCTTACTTCGACATGTGTCGGTACATCGCCAAAATGCCTGCTTTCTACACGAATAAAAGCCACTTTATTATCTTTAAGCCATGGAACGTGATCGCTTGGCCCGATATGAATATCTTCTGTTTCAATATCGAGTTCTCGAAGTTTAAACTGCGAGGTAACAGAACGGGTTTTAGAGATTTTCTTAGATTTTAAGCGCGATCGCTCCAGCATGTTTTGGAAGTCAGTATTTCCTCCGACATTTAGCTGGTAAGTTCTATCTATTGGCATGCCCCTATCCATAAAAAGATTAACTAAAGTTCGATGAAGAATTGTTGCGCCAACTTGAGATTTAATATCATCGCCGATAATCGGGACACTGGCTTTTTTAAATTTTTCCGCCCAGTCAGGATTGGAAGCAATAAAAACGGGGATGCAATTAATCATTGCTACCTTTGCTTTTAGACAAATATTTGCCCAATACTCGGTTGCTTTTTGACTGCCAACCGGAAGATAACTAATTAAAACCTCGGCACCCGAATTTTTTAAAATTTTTATGGGGTCTTCAATAGGCGCTTTACTTATTAGAACAACATTCTGCAAGTATAGGCCGATTCCATCGTTAGCTTTTGCATTTTTAACAATGACGCCTGTCTTTGGAACTTTGGCAAAAACAGCAGTGTTGTTTGGATGGGCGTAAATTGCCTGGGATAAGTCCTTGCTAACTTTGGTTTTATTTACATCAAAGGCGGCAACCACTTCAATATCGGAAATCTTGTATCCGCCCAAAACGGTATGCATCAGCCCGACAATCTTTTGGTTTTTATTGGCATTTTTGTAATAAGTGAGGCCTTGGACAAGAGAAGAAGCACAATTACCAACGCCGACAATTGCTATTTTTATTTTGCCCATATAAATGTTAAAATAGCAAAAGTTTTAAGTAAAGTAAAATTTATAGATTTTATTTATTATAAAAAATATTTATGCTAGACGAATTGGAAAGATTTATCATGGTTGTTCAAGAAGGGTCGTTTACCAAGGCCGCAAAAAAACTGTTTATTACTCAGCCGGCCCTTTCTTTATCAATAAAAAGACTTGAACATGTGTTTTCAAAGAAGCTTTTTAAAAGACTTGGAAAAAGAATTGTTTTAACTTCCGAGGGCGAGTCTATTTACCATCTTGGTCTTCAAATTCTTAAATTTTGGAGAAAAGCAAAAAATAAAAATACATCTCAATCTTTCCCTTTTCTATCAATTGGAATTTTTGATAACGCCGCATTAAGACTTTCTAAATATTTTCAAAAAAAATTAACAAAAAATCGTTTCTTATTTGAAATAGTTATCGATAGGTCAAAAGTTTTAGCTAACGGCATGAAAAATGGCCTTTATGATATTTGCATTTGCGTTTTGGACCCAAATCAAAATGCGGATTCAAATTATATTTTAGTAAAAAAGTTTTCCGAAAAACTATATCCGGTTTCTTCCAAAATTTGGAAAGAAAAAATTTCTGAAAGTCCTTTTATTTTGTATAACCAAGATTCGGAAACAAGAGCGTATATAGATAGTATTTTTTTAAACCGTAGAATTAAACCAAATATTATTGTCGAGTCCACGAGTCCTGCTTTTATGAAAGAATTGGCAATTGGCGGTTGTGGCATCGTACTTTTACCAAAAAATTTTGTTGATTTGGAATTAAAACAAAAAAAACTTTTTATCCAAAAATTTCCATTTATTTTTAAACGAGAAATCGGATTATTTTTGAATAAAGACAGTAACCTTAAAGAAACAGACGAAACTGTAAGAGAAATAATGATTAATCTAGATGAAAAGAAAAATAAGCATTGATTATGTTAATAGCGGCATATAAACTACAAAAGCTAAACTGTCCATAAGGAAGAATTATGGCTCTATATCAAGAAACGGGTGTTGGATCTGGAGTCTTGCAAACTGAGCAATTTCCAAATCCCGAAAGGGAACGATCTTCATTGGTAGTAGTAACAGACTTGGAGGGACCCCATTTATTAGGAGATACTGCTTTAAGCGTAATGTCCTCTTCTGTTTGTCCAAAAGGCAATCATAATGGCATGAACCATGGAGAGACTCTTTATCGCGAAACGTTCCATTGGTATGATAAAAATTATTTCAAAAAAGGATTAGGACAGGAAGGGTCAGATATTATATTAGCAATGCCTGTACTTTTGCATTTTGGCGTTACGGCAGAAGATATTAGAAGCGAAGCAAAAAAATCCCAAAGAATACCCGGGTCAGAAGAATATGTAGAGTTCTTAAAAGAACAAGGAGGAATAGTTATAGGTATTACTACGGCTTGGGAAGATGCCCACAGAGATATTGCTCTTGGAGATCTAGGATTTGACGGTATAATTGGTACTTGTTTTCCAATTGATGAGGCCAGAAAAAGGCTAGAAGATTCTGGAAGATGGAGCGAAGAAATGTATCTGACAGGGAGATTTCTTTATGATAGCTTTAGTGTTATTAATCAAATGGAGCATACGAATGATGATCAAAAAGAATGGTTTAGGCAAAATTTACATTCGATAATTGGGCAGTTTTATACAAATATAATGGGTATAGCATGGGATAATACAGGTAAACAGACAATAGGCAAGACATGCGGTACTACAGAACTTTCGGCAATAATGGCAGGATGTGATGTGGTTGGAGATATGAGAAAAGCAGAAGAAGCACGCAAATTATTCGCCCATCATGGGAACAACAGGACAATTAACCTTGCAATAGGAGACGGTTTCAATGATCGTTTAATGCTCCAACAATCACCTTGGTCAATTGGTCTTAATGGTGCAGAAGCGGCCCAAGCAGCAAAAATTGGAGTAATTACTTCTAACGTAAGTGTCTTAAAAGAGGTAACAGAAACAATTCAGAAATTTCCAGAACCAACGTCAGAAAATGTTAAAGACGTAGTCATGAGAGCGCAACAAGTTTTAGGAGGCAGAGCCATTGTACATGAAGGAGGTGCAGGTGTTTCTCCTCAATTAGCAGGACTCCACAGACAAATGAGAAGAAAAATACGTGGTAGTAGAATACTTTGACTGTGATATGTTTGATGTGATTGGTATTGGTTCGGTTTTTGTTGATTATTTTTTTAATGTAGACGAAATTATTTTAAAAAAAAATAATCTAAAACCTGAGGATGACTTTTTGTTTAAAGAGAAGAATATCGACTTAAAAGATATTTTTGAAAAACCTCTAATTTTAGATAAGAGTCCGGGCGGAATATCTCTTAATACAATCGCAGTTTTGGGTGCACTTAATAGAAAAGTTTCATTCTGTGGTTTAATTGGAAAAGATAAAAACGCTAGATATTTTTTAAACAATCTCAAAAAAGTAGATAAATCTCATTTGATAAAAATCGGAAAAATGTCCAGATGTTTTTGTTTTCTTAGTCACAACAGAAAACGCAGGACTTTTCTTTCGGAAGTAAATCCTAACGATAATGATTTTTTTAAAAAAATCGATTTAAATTTTTTAAACACTGCAAGGTTTATTCATGTTGGTCCTTTTTTATCAGATTCAAAAGAAATCTTAAAAAACATAGAAGGGATATTTAATAAAATTAAAAGGCCTTTAATAAGTTTTTCTCCCGGAATCCGATATATTAATTTTGGTTTAAAAACACTTTTGCCATTATTTAAAAAAACTTACGTACTTTTTTTAAACGAACAAGAAACAAAAAGGCTTACAAAGAAAAATGTTGAAGAAGGTAGTAAATATTTATTAAATTACGGGATAAAAATTATTGTTTGCACAATGGGTAAAAATGGCGCAATGGCAACGACTAAAAAAGAACAGATTTTTGAGAAAGGAATAAAAATTAAAAAAGTTGTTGATCCAACAGGCGCCGGAGATTCTTTTGCAGCGGGTTTTCTGTACGGCCTATTAAATAATAAATCTCTAAAAGAATCTTTAATTCTTGCTAATAAAATTGCTTCAAAAAGCGTTTCCGATTTTGGGTTGAGGTGGTTAAAAGATATAAAGGAGCTTAAATTAACGTAAATTTAAAGTCTCACCTTTATAGACTAGATTTTTAGGCTTGATGATAACTTGTCTTCCCCCTTTTTCTATAAATCCCGCGTCAATACTTTGAAAACCATTTTTTTTAATAATTTTTTGTGTTTTTTCAATATCTTTTTGAGGAAGAAAGATGGCATAATCCATTCCCATATTGTAAGTTTGGTACATCTCATAATCATCTAAATTAGCATGTTTTTGGATAAAGAGAAATATTTCTTGCGGATCAAATATCTTTTCTATCACATAGGTATAATTCTGTCTTGCCCGCATTATTTTTCTTAGGCCATGACCAGTTATATTTGAAATATAATGAATGTCAATTTTTGTTTTTAATAAATCTTGAATTAATTTTGCATAAATATTTGATTTTGTTAAAAGCCCATCCCCATACATTTTTCCGCTTGGCAAATTTGAGGCATATCCTTTTGGTAATTTATTAGCTATTGCCCGTGTTAGAGAAATGCCGTTTGCGTTTACGCCGTTACTTCTTAAAAGCAGAATGCGGTCTCCGGATTTTAACTTTTTATCTAGAATAAGATTCTGCTTTGCAGAAATAATTCCAACAGCACTGCCTGCGAGTTCGCAAACATTTGAAATTATGATTTGTTTCATCGTTGCTGTTTCTCCGCCGCCCCAGGTTGCACCAGATAAATCGCATGCGTTTTTCCAACCATTAATTAAGTCGCTCATCCTTTCTTTGTCTTGGAGCCAAGCATTGTCTTCAATTGCCCAATAAGCATGAATTACTAAAGGTTTTGCGCCAACAGTAATAAGGTCGTTTATAACTGTGGCAACTGTGTCATGTCCGATAATATCATAGTAGGATTTATTAGTAATCATTCTCATCTGATCGGCAATTAAATTTTTTGTTCCCAATCCTTCAACAACAGAGGCCATTAAAACATTTCCCTGCGACCAAACAAAAGCAGATTCTCCGCGGGTATCGGAAATTTCTTCAAACCCGTTTTTTTTAAGATTTATGGCGGTTTTTTTTGCAGCAATTTGCGCCAATTTTTTGACTGGGTCTTTGGTGTCATAATTATCTCCGACTTGCGAATAAGTGATTGTTTGTTTTTTCATATTTATGTTTCTTTGACAAATTTTATCATATTTTCAAAAATTGGAAAGCCTTGTGGTCCGCCAGTCGGCGGATTTATTCTTCTCCAATTTGGATGTTGTTCTTTGAAAATAAATCTTTCCGGATGGGGCATTAGTCCCAAAATTCTTCCGCTTTTGTCGCAAATTCCGGCAATGGCATTAATAGATCCGTTGGGGTTTTGTGGATAATTTTGAGTTGGTTTTCCATTAGCGTCAACATATCTAAGAGTAACAAGATTTGATTGCTCAATTGTTTTGATTGTTACATTGTTTGCAAAAAATTTACCCTCTCCGTGAGCAACCTGATAAGAAACGATATTGTTAAATTGCTTCATTGCTTCATTGTTAAGGAAAACACATTTAGATTTTTCTTCAATTTTTAAATCAACCCATCGGCAGACAAAATGTCCGCAGTCATTGTTGGTAAGAGTTGCTGACATTTTTCCAATTTCTTCAAAGGGCAAAAGTCCGGTTCTAACTAAAACCTGGAAGCCGTTACAAATGCCAATCATTAGAGTTTCTTTTCTCTGAATAAATTTTTTAAGTTCTTGCGAAAAAAATGAAGTTAATTCAACTGCCAGAATTTTTCCGGAAACTATGTCATCACCGTAAGAAAATCCGCCGGGAAGAGCTAGGATTTGGTAATTTTTAAGACTTTCTTTTTTGGTTCGAAGTTCGTTGACATGAACGATTTTTGGATTTCCTCCAGCCATTTGAAAAGCAAAGAAAGTTTCCTCATCGCAATTTGTCCCGTCAGTTTTTAAAACTAGTACTTTTGGCTTTATATTCATCCAAATATCTCCTTTATCGGTTTTTGCCAGGATTTTTTTAGATTATCAATACCAACTTTAAAAAGATTTTTAACTTCGATTTCATTTTTCTTTTGCGTTTTTCCAAGTGCAACAAATGGAATATTTTTAAATAATTTTTTGGCAATGGTTTCATTCTCTACTTCAACAACAAAACACCCGGCTGTTTCATTAAATAAAAAATTATCAGCCCCTTCTTTTTTAGGAAGATTAATAATAGTGCCAAGATTTCCTCCAACACACATTTCAAAAATGGTCGTTAATAACCCTCCTTCGCTTACGTCATGACAGGAGAGAATTTCTCCTTTTTTGATCCCGTTATAAATTGCATCAAGTGTTTTTGGGAGTTGTTTAAGGTTTACGTAGGGAATTGTTGTGTTACTGAATTGTTTCATTACATCAAAATACACGGAGCCGCCCATTCCTTCAAAATCCATTTTTCCAACAAGACACAAAACAGAATTTTCTTTTTTAAAATCAGATGTTACTGTTTTTGCAACATCCGGTATTTTTCCAAAAACAGAAATACAAAGAACAGGCGGAATTTTGATAACTTTTCCATCCTTTCCCCGGTAGGTCGAAGATAAACTATCTTTACCAGAAACCACTGGAATTTTTAGTGCTTTCATAAAGTCGCAAACTGCATCAACCGATTTATCCAAGAACCAAAGAGATTCTTCGTTGGGAAAAGGCCAAATATAATTATTAATCAGTGATGCATTTTTATAATCTCCGCCACAAGCAGTATAGTTTGAAATGGCTTCTGTTGCTGCCCAAATACTGCCCCAATAAGAGTCAATATTATTTAAAACAGGATTTAAGCCGTGTGAAATAACCATTCCATATTTTTTGTTTAATAACGGTCGAAGCACAACTGCGTCGTTTGGTCCGTCTTTAAAGACACCGGAAAATGGCTGGAGAGAATTTGTTCCCATAACAGAGTGATCATATAATCGTAAAATCGGTTCTTTGGAAGCGATATTTCCGCTTGAAAGAATTTTGCCCAAAACATTAGTCCATTCTTTCTGGTTTTTTGGTCCACCTCGGAGGTGGCCAAAGGACTCCTCCGAGGTGACTGAATAGGCTCCTCGGAGGCGATTTTGCTTTTTGGCTTTCATTGTTCTTTGCGGAAGACCATGATGAAGAAATTTCATTTCCAAATCGCAAACAATTTTTCCAAAATAGTAAATTTTAAGTTTTTTATTTTTTGTAAATTTTCCTAAAACCGAGGCTTTCACATTATATTTTTTAAATATTGCCATAATTTTTTTAAGATTTTTTTTATCGATTGCCAAAGTCATTCTTTCTTGGGATTCTGAAACCCAAATTTCCCAGGGATCAAGCCCTTGGTATTTCAATGGTGCTTTCTCAAGAAAAACTTCAACTCCGGTTAACTCTGCCATCTCACCGATTGCCGAAGAAAATCCTCCTGCGCCGCAATCTTGCATTACACGAATTAAATTTTTATCTCTAGCCTCAATAATTGCATCAAACATTCTTTTTTCTTCAATTGCATTTCCAATTTGGACAGCGGAAGAATTTACATTAATGGTTCTCTCGGTCATTTCTCCCGATGAAAACGTTGCCCCATGAATTCCGTCACGCCCTGTTTTTCCTCCGACGGCAATTACTAAATCGCCTGTTTTTGCCTGTCCTTTTTGGGCTTTATTTTTTGGAATTATCCCGTAGGCCCCGACAATAATTGTAGGTTTTGCTCTGAAATCATTGTGGAAATGAACAGAACCGTTATTGGTTGGGATACCCATTCTGTTTCCATAATCTTTAACGCCTCGGACAACATTTTTTAAAAGATATAATGGAGAAAGACAGCCTTTGGGAAGCATTGAGAGATTCATATCGGGTTTTGCAAAACAAAAAATATCGGTTGAAGCAATTGTTTTTGCGCCAAGGCCTGTGCCTAAAATATCGCGAAAAACGCCGCCAGAGCCTGTCATGGCTCCACCATATGGTTCAATGGCAGATGGGGCGTTGTGGGTTTCCACTTTGCCGCAAATTCCAAAATCGTCATAAAAATCCATAACTCCTGAATTATCAATAAATGCCGAAACAATATTTTTTTTATGCTTGAGCGCCTCTTTTTTAATTCTTGAGATTAGCGGGTTTTTTTGTTTTTCGTCAACAATTAATTTTGCTTTAAAAGTTTTATGGGCGCAATGTTCACTCCATGTTTGGGCAATTGTTTCAAGTTCTAAGTCAGTTGGATTTCTTTTTATTTTTTTAAAATAATTTTGGATTAATTTCATCTCTTCTAAATTTAAAAATAATTTATCTTTGGATAAACTTAAAAGTTTTTCATCGTTCATATTTTTAATATCAATAATTTGTGATTTGCCTTTTTGTCCGGTAATTAAAAGAGTGGTCGGTGATTTTTTTAAGATTTGTTCAACGATTGGATTAAGTAAATTTAATTTTTTTACAATTTCTTCTCTTTCGTTTTCTTTTAATTTCCCAAAAAAAGCGTATTCCTTGCTTGAATCGCAAGCCTTAACTTTTATTCCAATATCAGACGCGGCTTTTATAATTGAGGCTGATTCTGGATTCATAACCCCGGGCTTATAAGCAATTTCTAAAAAAGAGGCGTTGTCATCCAACAGAGGTTTATTGATAGAATAGATTTGATTAATAGATTCACATAAAAGTTTTTCGGCCAGAATTTTTGCCTGACTTTTAGTTATGCCTTCCAATAGATAAACCTTAGTAGTTTTAACGTTATTAACAGACACATTGTTTAACAAATGTTTTATGTCATGAAGTATTCCTTGACCTTGAAGGTCAAATCCTTTTGTACGAACCCTAATTATTTGAATCATAGATCTCTCCGCGTCAAACGCGGCTGCTTCGTTCTACTTCGCGCCATCCAATATCTGTTCTATAATGGAGATTATCTCCTTCGATATGAATCATGGATATGGCCGCGTAAGCTTTTTTTCTTGCCTCGATAATATCTTTACCCTCAGCTACTAAATGAAAAATTCTTCCGCCATTTGCAAAAAATCTTTTTCCTTTTCTTTTAATTCCGGCTCCAAAAACCTTAACTTTTGGGAGTTTCATCACATCATTTAGTCCAAAAATTTCCTTACCTTTAACAGCGGAATAATCGCCTGGGTATCCGCGAGAACATCCAGCCACACTCAATCGTACTTTATTATCGGTTTTTATTGTTAAATTGTTTAATTGTTTCATTATTGTGGCCTCAACAATCTTTAGATAATCAGTTTTTATGCCGGGTAAAATAACCTCTGCTTCCGGATCTCCCCAGCGAGAATTAAACTCGATAATTTTTACGCCTCCGCCAGTCGGCGGATTTGTTAAAATTCCTCCAACATACAGAATTCCTTTATAAGTTCTTCCTTCTTTTTTCATGCCGTTAATTGTCGGTTTGATAATTTTTGTCTCGATTTCTCTAAGAAGTTTTTGTGTAATGGCGTTTGTTGGGCAAACACATCCAATACCTCCAGTGTTTGGTCCTTGGTCGCCGTTATAGATGGTTTTGTGGTCTTGCGATGATTTCGTGATAATGTAATTTTCTCCATCGCAAATTACAAAAAGAGTGAATTCCTCGCCTATTAATCCTTCTTCGATAAGAAATGTTTTTCCGGATTTGCCAAATTTATTCATTGCAAAAATTGCTTGTTTTGCTTCTTGTTTATTTTCTGCGCGAATAACTCCTTTGCCAAGTGCAAGGCCTGATGCTTTTATGAAGAAAAGCTGATCGGGAAGTTTATTAACATATCCAATCGCTTTTTTTTGATCTGTGAATGACTCGAATTGGGGTATAGGAAGTTTGTATTTTACCATAAAATTTCTAGACCAGTTCTTGTCCCATTCAAGCTGCGAAGCTTTTTGTGTTGGCCCAAATGCTGTTATTCCTAACTTTTCTAATTTATCGACATAACCTGCTGCAATTACATCGTCTTGTGCAACATCAACTAAATCAATTTTTTCTTTTTTGCAGACAGCAACAATTTTATCAAAGTCCATCATTCCTACATCCGGATAATTTTTGATTTTTCCTGCCTTGCCGGCAGGCAGGTTATTTTCAAAATCTGTTAGACCATTACCTGGGACCATTATTACTTTTCTAGCCTTTTTACTTTTTGCGTAGGAAGACGCTAGCGCATGTTCGCGACCGTTTGATCCAATTACTAAAATATTCATATCATGTTTTTAAAATGGGCAGGGGACAGATTTCTAACATTTGGAAAAATTCTCTTCGACAGGAATTTTATATCTTCCGGTTAAACAGGCGATACAATAAGGTGTTTGATGAATATCAAAATTTTTTGTTTTTGCTAAAGTTATTCCGGCCGCTTCCAAAAGACCAGGTATCGAAAGATAGGAAAGGGAGTCCACTCCTAAAAAGTCTTTTATTTTTTTAACGTCAACAATTTGTTTTTTTTGTTTCATTTGCATGCGGCCCGCAATCAACTCTTTTTTTGTCGGTGTATCAATACCATAAAAACAAGGACTGGTTATTGGCGGGCAAGCGACGCGAAGATGAACTTCTTTTGCACCGTTATTTTTTAGAAGCGTAATAAATCCCCGCATGGTTGTTCCTCGGACAATTGAGTCGTCGATAACGACAACTTTTTTCCCTTTTAAATTCTCTCTCAAAGGCCCAAATTTAATTTTTATGCCGAGTTCTCTTAAGCGCTGGTCAGGTTGAATAAATGTTCGGCCAAGATATCGGTTTTTAATAACACCTTCATTAAATGGAATTTTTGATTTTTCGGCAAAAGCAATGGCCGCAGTTGTTCCGGAATCTGGTATGGGCATAACGATATCTGCTTTAACTGGCGCTTCCTTTGCTAAAATTTCACCGCATCTTTTTCTAACTTTTACAACCGGTTGATTATTAAAATTTGAGTCCGGTCTGGCAAAATAAACATATTCAAAAATACAAAAAGCTCTATCCTTAACCTTTTGACGATAAAAACTTTTAGGACCATTTTTATCAATTATTACCGCTTCGCCCGGATCAATCTCTCTGATAAATTCGGCTCCAATCCCAGAAAAAATACAGTCTTCAGAAGAAAGAACCCATCCGCCATTTAATTTACCAAGAACCAAAGGCCTCACTCCGTAAGGATCGCGGATGCCAAAAAGTAAATCTCTTGTGGCAATGACTAAACTATATGCGCCGCGCACCTGCGGCAATACTTCATCAAAACGTTTCTCCCAATATTCTTCTCTGCTTTCTAAAAGGAGTGCCCCAATTACTTCTGTATCGGATGTTGAATTAAGTTTAATTTTTTTAACTTTTGCTTTTAGCTCTTTTGTATTTACAATGTTTCCGTTATGAGCAATTAAAATTTGCCGGCCCTCTTTTTTTAAGAGGAAAGGTTGGGCGTTGCAAATAAGGGAGGAGCCGGATGTTGAATAGCGGTTGTGTCCGACTGCCAAAATACCATTCCCAAGTCCAGTAATATCTTTATCGTTTTTAAAAACATCTCGGACAAGACCCATGCCGCGTCTGATTTTAAATCTTTTGCCGTTGCTGACTGCAATTCCTGAACTTTCCTGTCCGCGATGCTGAAGTCCGTAAAGCGCGTAATAACTAATGCGTGCTACATCAAGACTGTTAATGAGCGGGTCATAAATTCCAAAAACCGCGCACTTATCTTTTAATTTGTCCATATAGAATTTAAGTTATTTTTTATTCTCTGCAGTATAGATGTTGACGTGTCGACTCTAAATTTTTTGCCGGTTATTTTTTCATAAATTGCCTGATACCTTTGCGAAATTTTAACAACAAAATCATCCGGCATTTTTGGCGGTTTCCCATCGCCCGAATAACCTTTTTCTTTAAACCAAATTCTCATAAATTCTTTATCGAAATTTTCCGGCTCAACGCCTTCGGAGAATCTCTTTTTATATGTTTTTTTAATCCAAAAGCGGGAAGAATCAGGAGTATGAACTTCATCAATTAATATTAATTGTCCATTTTCATCAAGACCAAACTCATATTTTGTATCAACCAAAATTATTCCGCCTTTACTGCAAATTTTTGTCCCTCTCTCAAAAAGTAAAAGCGCGGCTTTTTTCATTTGCCGCCAAATCTTTTCCGGAACAATTCTTCTCTGAAGAATTTCTTCTTCAGTTAAGCGCTGGTCATGTCCAGTCTCGGCTTTTGTTGTTGGTGTAACAACTGGTTTTTTAAGTTTTTGATTTTTTTTCAACCTCTCAGGAAATTTAATGCCATAAATTGTCCGTTCCCCTTTTTCATAAGCACTCCAAATAGAGGTAGAAGTAACGCCGCTAATAAAACCACGAACAACCATCTCAATTGGTATTAGCTTGCAGTTTTTAACTACCATGACATTTGGGTCAGGGGACAAAATAAAATGATTTTGGATAATGTCTTTTGTTTTGTTAAACCAAAATTCGGAAAGTTTGGTTAAAACTTGTCCTTTAAATGGAATAAGGCCAAGTACTCTATCAAAAGCTGATTGGCGGTCAGTGGTGATAATAATTCTTTTATTTTTTAGAATATAGGAGTCTCTGACTTTACCGCTATGTTTTTTCCCAAATTTCTTTGGTAAATTTATTGTGGAAAGGGTATGCGAAATATTTTTGATAATTTCAATTTTACTTATCATTTCCCCAAGTTTTTTGCTTTTTCTTCCACTTGTTTTGCAAGTATTTTTTTATATTCTAAAAGTTTTTTTTCTAAATTTTTGTCGGATGTTGCCAAAATCTGAACAGCCAAAAGTCCGGCATTTTTTGCATTATCAATTCCAACTGTGGCAACTGGAACGCCTGGAGGCATTTGAACAGTTGAATAAAGAGCATCAACACCATTTAAAGCACCGTTTTTTATTGGAACGCCAATAACCGGTAGCGGAAAATGCGAAGCGCAAACTCCAGCCAAATGAGCAGCAAGGCCTGCTGATGCAATAATTGTTTTTACTCCGTTTTTTAAACAATCTTTAACATAACTTTCGGTACGTGCCGGAGATCTATGTGCAGAGGAAATTGTCATAGAATAATCAACTTTAAACTCTTCTAAAACTTTTGCGGCATTGGACATAACAGGAAGATCAGAATCCGAGCCAAGAATAATTGCCACGAGCGTTTTTTTCATCTTTTTTTAAGTTTTATTAAAAACCTTTTTACTCTTTCCTTTGCAATTCCGATGTGATCTTTTGGATTAAAAAAATCCTTAACGCTTTCTTTTTGAATATATTTTAACACCCTTTTATCATTTGACAAGAGGTCAACAAGATTATTTTTATTGCCTTTTAATACTTCTTCCCAAGCAGACATTGAATTTTCTCTAATTACTTCATGCACGTCTTGTCTATTTGCCCCTTTTTTAACCAACTCCATCAACAAGCTTTCCGTACAAGAGAAAACTCCATATTTTTTTAAATTTGTTTCAATCGCATCTTCAAAAATAACGAGATCTTTAATAAACTGGTTGGTTGTTCCTAAGCATTCGTTAATTGCCAAAAAACTCTCGGGAAGGAAAAACCGTCTGTTGGCGGAGTCATCAAGAGTTCTTTCCAAAAGGCTTAATGCAGGATTGCTCCACGCAGAACTCAACAAAGATGCGACATGCCGGCATAATGAACAAACTTTTTCTGCCTTATCCGGATTTCTTTTAAAAGGCATAGCTGATGAACCGACTCTTTTTGAAGCTCTTGGTTCTGACCATTCACCAAAGTTAGGCGATTGCATAATTCTTAAGTCAAAGTTAAACTTATGAAGAGAAGCGGCAATATTAGATAAGGCAACAACAATAAAAAAATCTATTTTTCTTGGATATGTTTGGCCCGAAACTTCAATTGACTCAAGATTTAAACGCTTCATTAAGTCTTCTTCTAATTTAAAAGCGGATAGATTTATATCGTTTAATAATTTTTGATAGCTTGCAGAGGTACCGACCGCCCCTTTTATCCCTTTGCCCTTAAGAAAAGATTCTATCTTTTCAATAAATTGCAAATCCCAAAGCAAGTCTTGTGCATAAAATGCAAATCGATATGCTAGTGTTGTTGGTTCGGCTGGCTGTAAGTGAGTATAGCCCATGCAAACAGTATTTTGATGCTTTTCTATCTGTTTGGCGAAATTATCTAAAAGTTCGGTCAATCCGGTTTTTATTATTATTAACGCTTCTTTTATTTGAATAATATCTGCATTATCAATAATGTCTGTTGATGTTGCGCCAAGATGTATTTTTCCGCCTCCTATTTTGCATTGCGAGGAATACACTTTTATCTCCGACATTAGGTCATGATATATTTCTTTTTCTATTTTATGCGCCTTTTCGATATCAATATCTTCCCGATGTCTTATTAAATCGTCCAATTCTTTTTTGCTGACAAGCCCTTTTTCATGCTGTACTCTTGCTAGTTCTACCCAGATTTTTCTCCAAAGTTTTCTTTTATGTACTTCTGAAAAGATTTGGCGCATTTTTGTAGAACCATACCGCCATGTGAATGGGGAAAGGTAAGTATCAAAATCGAACTTAACCATTGACCTATTATAGGGTACTTTTTAATAAAATACAATTGTGCATTTCATATTTTCAATTACAGAATAAATTTATTGATTACATCGGCTAGGCCGTCTTCTTCAACCGATGGCGCAATATAGTCGGCAATTTCTTTTAAATCGGAAACAGCATTTCCCATGGCAACTCTTAGACCGCAGGCCATAAGAAGAGGAAAATCATTATAGCCGTCGCCAACACCGATAATCTCATGGGTTTGGATTTTTAATAATTCAGCAACTTTTAAAATTGCATACTGTTTTGTTGCAACCGCGTGAGATATTAAAAGTCCTTCTCTTCCTTTTTTCCAGTCAGGCGTTCTTTGAGCGGAAATATTTGGAAGATGATTGAGTTTTTTTAGTAACGAATTCATTTGAAAAGGACTCAATTCTAAAGAAACTACGTTGTAAATAGTTTGGATACTCTCCTGTTTTTTGTAAACATCAGTTCTCCCGTCATGAACAAAAAATGGAATTTTTTCTTTTTTGAAAATTTGACAGATTTCCATAAAATCATTTTTTTCAATAAGCTTTTCCCATAAAATTTTTCCCGTGTCAAGATCGATAATTTGAGTGCCGCCGTTTATTATGGAAGGTCCCGAAAGCCGTAGGTGATCAAAAATATGAGAAAGTAAAAAGTAAGGGCGTGAACTGGCAATGCCGGTATGAAGAATTTTTCCGGCTTTTTTAAGAGCAATAGTTGTTTTAATGCTTGGAAAACCGTCTTTTTTATTAACAATAAGGGTTCCGTCAACATCAAAAATAAGGGCTTTATATTTTAATCTTTTCATGCAAGTTGTATTTTATTCTTCAACGGTTTTAAAAACAAGGGTTAAGTGCTACAATTGACCCGTTATGGATCAGGTTTCACAGGTTCGAGAAAAAATAGACATCGTTTCTTTAATTTCGGAATATCTTCCTCTTGCACGGGCTGGTAGAAATTTTAAAACCAACTGCCCTTTTCATAGTGAAAAAACACCCTCTTTTGTTGTATCGCCGGAGCGGCAAATTTGGCATTGTTTTGGATGTCAAAAAGGCGGGGACTGCTTTACGTTTTTAATGGAATATGAGAATTTGGAGTTTCCCGAGAGCCTTCGGATTTTAGCAAAAAAAGCAGGTGTTGCACTTGCCGAAAGTTCTTGGCAGGCCGGTGTTTCTTCCAAAAAAGAAAAAATTTATAAATTAAATAATTTGGCAAGCGAGTTTTACCATTATCTTTTAACAAAACATAATGTCGGTAAAAATGCCCTAGATTATCTTTCTCAAAGACAAATCAGCAAAGGTCTTTTAAAAACTTTTATGTTGGGTTTTGCTCCAAGAATTAACAATGCCCTTTCAAACTATTTGATACATAAGAAAAAATACCAAAAAGAAGACTTGATTGACGCCGGTCTTTCATCGCAAAGAGGAAAAGAAATTGTTGACTTTTTTAATAATAGAATTATCTTTCCGATTATTGATCACAGGGGAAATATTATCGGATTTTCCGGAAGGACAATGAACGATTCTTTACAGATTTCGAAGTATGTAAATACCAGGGAGACACTTGTTTATCACAAAGGTGAAAGTTTTTACAATTTAAATAATGCTAAAGAAGAAATTAAAAAAGAAAATAGAGCTATTGTGGTTGAAGGAGAGTTTGATGTTGTCTCTTCTTTTTCTTGTGGCATAAAAAATGTGGTGGCGGTTAAGGGAACGGCATTAACCGAAAATCAGGCAGGTCTTTTATCACGCTTTTGCCAAAAAGTCAGTCTTTGTTTTGATATGGATAGTGCCGGACAGGAAGCAATAAAAAGAAGCCTTCCTTTTTTGGAGAAAAAAGGATTAACAGCAACTGTCATTATTCTTCCAAACGGTAAAGATCCTGACGAACTAATTAAAAAAAATTCGGCAAGTTTTCAAAAAGCCATTAAAAACGATCTGGGCGTTTATGATTTTCTTTTACAAAAAGCAGTTTCTGATTTTGATAAAAAAACCGCCTTTGGTAAGAAAAAAATCGGCGATGAAGTATTCCCTTATATTTCCGAAATTGAAAACGAAATTGTTAAAGAGCACTATTTAAAAAAACTGGCAGAAGAATTAGATACAACTTTTGAAAGTATTCTTAAACAAGAAGAGCGGATTAAGAAAAAAGAAAAAGATAATTCACAATCTTTTGCAATAAAAGATAAAAGAACAAGAATTGAAGTTTTGGAAGAATATTTGCTTGCTCTTATTTTCCAATCTCAGGAAAAAAATTCAATAATTGAAAAAACCCAAGATTTAATTTCGGATTTTTTGGAAAAACAATCAGCCTGTCAAAAAATTTTAGACTTAGTTTTTGATTTTAAAAAATTGTCAGCTGGAAAAGAATTTGATGAAAAGAAATTCTTTACAAGTTTACCAAGTGAATTACAAAGCGTTTATAATACTTCATTTTTATTCCCTTTGCCAAAATTTGAGAGCAAAACTCAATATTTGGAGGAAGCACAGAGAAAAGCAGAAGAATTAAGAGTGTTATATTTAAAAGAAAAAATAAATGCGATAAGCAATAAATTGAGAGAGCAGGAATTAGAAAAAGAAGATGAAGAAAAAATTGAAAAACTTAAAAAAGAACATTCCCGTTTGGTAAGATTTCTAGAAGAATCTCAAAAAAGCCTCGATTAGATACAACTTTTGTGGTAAAATTAGACTTAGGCAAAACTATGAAGCATAAGACTCCGGATTTAATTAGTGATATCGTTGCCTCTGCAAAAAAACGCGGATATATTACCCAAGATGAAATTTTAGCTATTTTCCCAAAACCGGAAGAACATCTTAAAAAATTGGATGAGCTTTACGATAAATTTCTTCATTTAAATATTGATGTTTTTGAGACTGTTGCCAAGGACGAAGCAGAAGAAAAATCAATAGAAAGTTTAGAAAAAGAGCTGGAGGCCTTAACGGTTTTGACCGAAGGGACAGTTTCTGATCCGGTAAGAATGTATTTAAAAGAAATCGGACGAATTCCTCTTTTAACTTTTGAGCAGGAAATATATTTGGCCAAAAGAATTGAAAAAGGTGATAAGGAATCAAAAAAGAAATTAACTACTTCTAATTTAAGACTGGTTGTTTCTATTGCAAAAAAATATGTCGGGCGAGGTCTTGCGCTTTTGGATTTAATTCAGGAAGGAAATCAGGGATTAATAAGGGCGGTTGAAAAATATGATTGGCGCAGGGGCTATAAATTTTCAACCTATGCGACTTGGTGGATTAGGCAATCAATAACACGGGCCATTGCCGATCAGGCAAGAACCATTAGAATTCCGGTGCATATGGTAGAAAATATCAACAGGTTTTTGCGGACTTCAAGAAAATTAATGCAGGAATTAGGACGTGAGCCAACACCGGAAGAAGTGGCAAAAGTTTTAGGAATTGATCAGGAGAAGGCTTTAGAAATTATAAAAATTTCCCAGGAGCCGGCAAGTCTTGAATCACCGGTTGGCGACGAGGAAGACTCAAGGCTTGGTGATTTTATTCACGATACTTCAGCTCCAACACTTTTTGACACTGCTTCGCGCGAACTTTTAAAAGAACAGGTAGAGCAGGTTTTATCAACTTTATCAGATAGGGAGCGAAGAGTTTTAGAAGAAAGATTTGGTTTAAAAGATGGAAAATCAAAAACTTTGGAAGAAGTTGGAAAAATGTTTGCAGTAACCAGAGAAAGAATCCGTCAAATAGAAGCAAAAGCTTTGCGTAAACTTCGCCATCCGTCACGTGGCAATAAACTTAAGGATTATTTAGGGTAACCCGCCTGATTTTACTTTTCGCCTTAGTTCACTCGAACTGCGGCTCAAAGAGCAATCTATGGCGGGCAAGAAGGGGGTGATAAAAATGCTATCGATAATTCCATCTGACTTAAAAACTGTAAAAAAAGAAGACGTTGATAATGAAATACTTAGGATAGGAATGATTGCAGAATTAGACGCTGTTAATCTCTATGAACAAATGGCGGCAATTACTCAAAGCGAGGATTTAAAAACAATACTTTTGGATATTGCCAAAGAAGAAAAAACACATGTTGGTGAGTTCCAAGCCTTACTTTTGAGAAAAGACAAAGAACAGGTAAGAGAACTAAAGGCAGGGGAAAAAGAGGTTAATGAAAAGACATAGTTTATTATTCATTAATCATGGCAATTAATGTAGGAGAAAATCCTTCCTTTTCTGTGTAATATTTTTTTACTCTTTGAAAAAGGCCAGTATCTTTATGAAAAATTGCTAACATCTCTTCGAGTGCTGTTACAACCGCATGCGCCTCTCTTTTTAATTCTGGAAAAGCATGAGAAATAAATTCTCCATAGATTTCAAAAAGACCTTCAGTTGCTAAATTTTTAGAATCAGAAAAACTTCTGTGAAAATGCCATTGCATCCCTTCTCGATCTTCTTCGCCATTTTTCATGTAGATGTTGATTTTTCTAAAAGTATCTCTGCAAGCAATTTTTGTTTCTCCAGATTGGTCGGTCTCTAATTGTTCCAATGCAGGCAATTTTTGTCCATTTAATAATTCTCTTAGTTTTAAAGCATTGGGGGTAAGGTTTCTTGGATAGATGGGATTCTCACCTGTCCAAGTGAGGGGATCATTGAAAGAGTTAACAATCCCATCAAACTCTGTCTGTAAAGTATTGAAAAATTCTGGATTACTTCTCAATTCACTTACTATCTTTATTACATTTGCTCTCTGGGATAAAAAGCCTTCGGCTGATCTCAAGAAACGTTCGGACATAGAAGCAAATATTAGCAGAAAACAAGGACGAAGTCAATGCTATAGGACAAAGAATTTCTTTTTCTCCGCGCTGAATTTTTCAATTGAATATCTTAACATGGTTCTTGGCATTTTTTTATAATTTTTTCTTAAAAATTTCTCTTCAACTTTTTGATTCCTTTTTCCAAGTTCTCTTAGCATCCAGCCAACTGCTTTATGTATTAAATCGTGAGTGTCGTTTAGTAAAATTTCGGCGATTTTTAATGTATCTTTAAATTGATTATTTTTAATAAAAGCAAAAGTTGCCAAAATGGAAATTCTTTTTTCCCAAAGATTTTTTGATTTTGCCAGTTTATAAAGAGATCCTTCGCTTCGTTCAGGATGACAACCTTTAGATAAAAGATAGTCTCCGACAATGTTTGGGGCGGTTAAATCAACCAAGTCCCAATTATTTATATTTTTGGCATTTTTTAAATAAAAATTAAAAATTTTTTCTTTTTCGGCCTGTTCTGCCTTTTTATATTTATCAACTAATATCAAAAGCGCGGTTAAGCGGTGTTCATGAATTTTGCTATCCAAAAGTTTTTGCAATTCAGTAAGACTTAGCTCAATATATTTTTTAACAACTTTTCTCTGAAGAGGAACGGGGATTCCCAAAAATACATCACCTTCTCCATACTCTCCTTTTCCTGTTTTAAAAAACCCGGAAAGCAATTTTGCTTTTTTTGGATCTTGCAGTTTTTGCAAATCCTTTTGGATACTCTTACAATCCATTCTGTTCAGCCTTCTTTTGGTGGTAACCCTTCAATAATTTTTGCACTTCCCGGAACCACATGGACAATGATCCCCTTATCATTACCTTTATTATTCAATCTTAACACCCTTGCCGAAATGTCTTTTTTGCATGTCAATCCATGATAACTTTTAAGATGGAATATCTCTTCTTGCGGAGGATACATTTCTTTAATTTGCTCTAAAGTAAAAAGACCTTCTTTTCCCATAGTCATAAACAAAATTTAAACCAAAATGGCTGATAGTTTATAATCTTTTTGTCTTATTTTGTCAATGAGGAGTTATTTTTATTTGCGGCGTTTTTTGCTGGCTCTAAGGGCAAGCATTTGACGCTTTATCTCAAGCCTTTTTTTGGTCTTGTATGAATGGGATCTTTTCTTTTTCCCAACTCCTGTAGGTCTTTTCGCCATAAAGACATTATACACTATTTTCGCCCGGGAAATGGTATAAGAGTTTTCTCAATAGTTTCTTCTATTGTTTTTAATATCTTATCTTTTTCTTTGGATTCAGTTTTTGCAACTTCCTGAGCAAATTTATATAAATCATAAGGTTCTATAGATAACCATCTGTTATTTAACGACAGAAATACAAGTAAAGACATAACTGCTATACGCTTATTCCCATTTTTAAAAGGGTGGTTTTTGATTAGGGAGTAGAATAAAATTGATGCTTGTTTTACTAAAGTAGAATAGAGGAGTCTACTGTCAAAACTTTGCCTTGGAGACCCAAGAGCTGATTCTAAAAGAGCATTTTCTCTAGTAGAATAGTCTGGAATTGGTTCGTCGAATGTTAAATATTCACGAGTGAAATCAAAACAAATAAACTCGAAATCATCAATGGTGAGCCAAACAGTTTCCCTAGGCGGAAGCGAGTCTTCTGAAGGTTTCTTCATATTCTTTAAGCCCACGCCTAATAGCCTTTTTGATTATGGTTGCTTTTTGTGGATTTTTCTTTGTATATGCAGACTGTGAGAATTTCAACTTTTTCATATATCAGAATTATAACATAAACTATTGAGTCATATATGGTTAATTCGTGATTCCGCGGAGTGGAGGATGTTAGAACTTATGATCTTAATTTATGAGACTACTCTGATGGGATTTTTATTCAAAAATGCCGTCACATTTTCAACAGTCATATCTATGTATCCTTTATCAGCTTCTCTTGTCATAGAAGCTGAATGAGGAGTAATTACAATTCTATTATGTTTTAAATAAGGGTCATCTCTTTCAATTGGAGTATTAATTTCCGCATCAAATCCGTAACCGCTAATTTTCCCTGTATTTAGTGCGTTAAGAACAGCATTCTTATTAATGATTGCTTCTCGAGAAATAGAGACAACAAATGCTCCAGGTTTTATAACATCGAATTCTTTTTCCGTTAATAAGTTTTCCGTATCTTTTGTTAAAGGAATTGTTACTACTACAATATCGCTTGTTTTAAGTAATGTCTCCAAGTCCACAATGTCAATTCCTTTAACTGGTTTTCCGCTCTTATTCAACCCTTGCATTTTCATCGAAAAGCCTCTTGCTATCCTCGCTACTCTTTTCCCAATATTACCAACTCCAATAATCCCAAGTGTTTTACCGAATAGTTCCATTCCTTGATACGGAGAAGACCTGTATTCACCTTTTTCGCGAATATCACGGTCTGCTTCGGTAATTCGTTTTGCAAGATCTAATACTAATCCAAAACAGTGTTCAGCAACCGCTTCTGCGTTAACTCCTTTCTCGTTACTTACAACAATTCCTAATTCTTTTACTGCATTAACATCCAGCCAATCTACCCCAACACTTGTTATTGTAATAAATTTAAGATTTGGAAGATTAGTTATATGATCTTTTGAAACGGTTTCAAAACCTGATGGACTGGCAACTAGAATCTCACAATCTCCTGCTTTTTTGACTAACTCTTTCGCTGTAATTCTAGAAGCAACAATTACGGTAACGTCTTTTTGCCCACTATCTTCCAAAGCATTCTGTATTCGGTTATTAAATTCTTCTGTTGCACCAACAATATATATTTTCATAAACTTAATTGTATCAGAGGTTCTAATCCTACTCGGGGTTAATATGGTTAGGGGTATTCTCTGAGGCTAAAAACAGATGCTCCCACTGATTGACATGTTCTGAATCGATACGGAAAATGTTGTGTTATAATTTACTTATGGTTGGAGATGAAGAAACTATTGATCCGGAAACCGGCGAGGAAATAGAAATATTAAAATATTCAGTAAGAAATTGACTGATATTCTTTCCAACTCTATAATAAAATAAGATGTATATCTTTTTTGGTTTAATAACTCTTTGGGTAATCTTTGATATTTCCCGAGGTTATCGCAAGGCCAGCAACAAAAGAAAATATCTTGTAAAAACATTTTCCGTTGCAGGAATTATCACTCTCATCTTTTTCCTTTTTGGCCCATTTTTTATGATATCGCCCATTAAACTGGGATATTCTACTCTTTCTGACGATAGTATCACCCTTTACTATCCTTCCTCCCATACTACCCGTGCCGAGGAAATTTTCACTATGGCCAAACAAGCAACTGAAAAAAACGACGCATTCTACCAGGCCTCTACTCACACCAAAATTTTGATTGCCACCTCAGATCTAGACATGCTTCGTTTTGGTGTCTATCCCCAAGGAAACGGCGGCGGGCTTATCTGGGGAATTGTTATTCGTGAATCTAAAGCATCCTGGAATATTATTGCCCATGAAATGTCTCATAAAAATTTATCAAAACTCTCGCCTCTTGGCAGCAGTGTTTTCTCGTTTCCCCGCTGGTTTGACGAAGGCATTGCCTCTTATATTGGCGATATGAATTACTATAAAACGCTTCCAGAGCTTAAAGAAGATTTACTAAGTGGACTTTATCGACGTGATATCACAACATGGAGAGGAATATCTGGTATGTTTACCTGGCTTAAGTTCACCTTTATTAAGCCAAATCCCAGACTCATTTATGGGCAAACGTTTCTCATGACCAAGTTTTTGGCTGATACTTATGGAGAAAACAGAATCAATCAACTTGTCCAAGCTGTCGGGCAGAGAACATCATTTGAGACAGCTTTTCTACAAGTCTTTGGCATTTCAGCTGATGAATACCACCAACAATTTATCGACTTTCTTCAGAAAAGCTAAAAACAGATGCTCCCCAGTCCTGAGATTATTAGAACTTGTATTTCTAGAATAATAAAGGCACTTACTGTCTATCTAAAACTCTTGATAAAATTCTTTAATCGTACTTTCAAAACTTTCAGGAAAAAGTGAATATTAGATTTTTAGTTTTTAGCCACTTTTTAGGACTTGTGGGAGAAGTTGATTCGGGAGGAACTTGAGGATCAGTAAGAGATTGCTGCGGAGTTTGAGGAATGGTAACAGGAGCTTGCGGCGCATCACTTTGCATTAATTAAATCCTAACACATCACCCTACAAGATTTCTGTGAACCATCTTTTAATCACTTCCTGTGTTTTTGAGGACTTTTTGGGGTCAGGCATTCTTGGTATATCTTCTCCAAAAATACTTAATCCAAGGAAATCCAACGCAAAGAATCCATCAACTTTATTCTTTCCTTTTTCAAGGATTATTTCATTAACCCTTGCTTCTTTTTCTTCATTCCATGCTCTCTCCTCCCATATATACGGCAATCTGCCATAAAATTCAGTAATCATAACTCCTTTGCAACCATCTCTTTCTGCAAGACCAAGAAATGTATCCAGCGCATAGTCAACATTTTGAGGGAACTCTTCCAGCGTTTTTACAACAGAACCGATACCGACGCTAAATCCAAGATAATCATATCCTGAGAAATCCACAGAATCGAGCTGCATATCGCCGATAGATGCTCCCTTCCAAATAACTATACCGTGATAAACTTCTTTTATTTTAGGAAGGATTTCCTGCCCCCAATCTGCAGATGCAGATGGGCCGAACAGCGCTTCCGGCTCATTCATGGGAGCAAATAATTCAACGTGATACTTTTCGGCTAATTTGGCGTTTTCAATGACTTGGGAGTCCCACTGCTCTAAAGTTATATCATTTGCTGCGGGGTAGCATTTAGTCATGGCTAATCCAACTCTTAAGCCATTTCTGTGAGCAGCTTGGATATTAGCAATCATAATCTCTCTATGAATTGGAAGAATCTTTTTTAATTTTTTAACTAATTCAGAATTTGGGTCTTGTCCTTCAAGACAGCGCTCGACCTGAGGAGGAGCGGCTGGCAAGAAAATAGTATTCATCCCCATGTCTTTCAGCTTCTTCATGTCAGCATTTAGTTTTCTTGGATTATTGCTTAATGAAACCGGTGTCCAAATGCCTTTGTAGACCCGCACCTGGGTGGCTGGTGCCGGAACTATTCCTTCTTCAACTTTAAGACCAGTCATATTTTTGTAAACAAAAAATCCCCCTACGCCTAAAACAATTAAAATTATTAAAACAACTAGAATTTTAGTCTTCATTTTTCCCCTACAAGATTTCTGTGAACCATCTTTTAATCACTTCTTGTGTTTTTGCGGATTCTTCAGGGCCAGGCAATCCTGGTATATCTTTTCCAAAAAAACTTAAATCAAGAAAGTCTAAAGCAAAAAATCCAACAACCTTGTCACGCTTACTTCCTTCTTCAAGGATTATTTCATTGGCCCGTGCCTCTTTTTCTTCATTCCACTCCCGCTCTTTCCATGTAGACGGCAACTGACCAAAAAATTCGCTAATCATAACTCCTTCGCAATTGTCCCTTTCTGCATAACCGAGAATTGTATCCAGCGCATAGTCAACACGTTGAGGGAGCGTTTCTAGTGTCCTGCCAGAACCCACACCGATGGTAAAACCAACATAATCGTATCCCGAGAAGTTCGGACCGGGTTGCCCGGGAGCGGGCTGTATACCACCGACAGCATCCCCTTTCCAGATGACCTTACCGTGATAAACTTCTCTAATTTTAGGAAGGATCTCCTGCCCCCAAGTTGCAGATGCAGATGGGCCAAACAGCACTTCCGGCTCATTCATCGGAGCGAAGAGTTCAACTTCATGTTCTTCAGCTAATTTAGCAAGTTCAATAACCCTGGCGTTCCAAGCCTCCAAGGCTATCTTCTTTGATGCAGGCATGCACTTTGACATGGTCAAGGCAACTTTTAAGCCGTTTTTGTGGGCAATTTGAATATTGGAAATCATAAGCTCTTTTTCAACCGGAATAATTTCTTTCATTATTTTAACCAATTTGGAATCGGGAGGAACTCCTTCAAGGCAGTGCTCGGGCTGAGGAGGGGCACCCTGAAAGAAAACCGTATTCATTCCAAGAGCCTTCAACTTCCGCATATCAGAAGCCAGCTTTGTAGAATTTTTGGATAATAGAGCGGGTGTCCAAGTACCTTTGTAAACCCGTACTTGGGTTGCTGGTGCTGGAACTATTCCTTCTTCAACTTTAAGACCAGTCATATTTTTGTAAACAAAAAATCCTCCTGCGCCTAAACTAATTAAAACTATTAAAATAATTAGAATTTTTGTTTTCATTTTTTTATTGAAATGTCATCAAGTCTGACATGTCCATCTCCAAATGTTTCTATGCGTAATTGACCCGTATCAAGAGATTGATTATCTGTGTATTCCAGAACTACAGCATCATCAATATAAATTTTGATGTTATTTCCTGTTTTTTCTGTTTTTAACCCATACCATTCATCTAACTTAAAATCAAAAGGCTTTGAAGAAACTCCTTCTCTACCTTGCTGGCTTTCTTTCTTTAAAGAGATTATTCCTTCTCGAATGTCCACTATATAACCCTGTTTCTCTTTTGCAAAAAAGTGAAATCCAAAACCTTCATAATTTTCTACCAGCTTAAAGCTCAGTTCGGATTCATAATTAGCCCAATCTCCCCTCCCAAAGTTTGCCCAATCATTTTCCACTCCATTGATTTCTTTTCCTGGACAATCAAGAACCTTATCCCCTTGGTCATCTATAATTTTCCAATTTACTTTTTTGTCTATACTGGTTTCACCTTCTTCAAAATCCTCAATAAAATAGTGGGTAACAATATTCTCACATTTCTGCGTTATGTAATTAAAACTGTCTACAGTAAGCCTACTATTATCATCACAGCTAGGGCAGTCTCTTGGACAGTCTGAATTTGTTTCATAACCTTCTTCACATAAACTATTGCCACAACAGTTATCTTTTGTATCACTTGTAAAATAAAATCCAGATAGAGAAAAGTTGCATTTAACATTTGTTTCACATGCTTTAGGAATAATCTTGCCGCAATTGAAGTACGATATGGAGAGAAAAACACCATAAGCGATTACTGCCAGAACAAGTACGAGTATAAGAAACAGAACAATTTTTTTTGTTTTCAGACCCTTTTTAGGTTTTGGGGGTGGAATTGATTCAAGAGGTGCTTGAGGAACAACAGGGGGTTGCTGCGGAGCCTGAGAAATGCCTTTAGCTTCAGGTTGTACTTCTTTAGTGGTAGTAACTTGTGGAATATTACCTTCCATTAACTAAATCTTAGCACATTTAAAGTAGAAAGTCTTAATAAGACAATTACTGGGGGCAGTTTGAAGTTTATTCGAACTTAAAAAAGTGCCGTAGTATCGGCAAGGTTCGAAGTTTCATTCAATTTGGCTCCGTAATCCTAGTTTTGCATGGGCCAAGTGTCCCTATTTCTATACATCCAACTGGTCACATTTCCCTTCTCGCACCAGGTAATGGCTTTTTTAAGTTCGTACTGGCTGATAGCTTTATTAAGCGGTTCTTTTACTGAGTCCTCGCCGGTATATAAACTTTGCAGGAGAGGAAGAGCTCTTTTATCTGCCAGCTGTCCCAGTGCCCAGATAGCTGTATTTCTTTCTTTAAAACTATGTTCATCTGATTGAACATATTTAATTAAAGAATCAACACAGTCTTCCTGATATTCATTCTGAGCCATCAAACAGGCAGTTTTTACTCCATGGTAAATTATAGAAAAAGTATAAATAACAAATATCAAGGCCAAGATAAAAATTGAGGCAGCGGAAAAAAGAATAATTTTTTTGCTAATTAATTTTTTAATCATAATTTTTTCTTCTTGCCAATCCAACTCAAAAAGAAAAGAATTCCAACAATGCCAGCGGGACCGGATATCCCCGCATACCAACTCCAAGGACGATCAAAACCGACTGCATAGATGTAAAACAAGGCAAATCCAAAGAAAATAACTGCACCTACTATTTCATATCTCCAAGAGATAGCAACAACTATTAGTAAAATAAACGAGGGGATCAGGTGGATAAATAAAGGAAGAACAACTGCCCATCCGCTGTATTCACTGAATACGTCCAAAGCAAACAAGGATAAAAATAAAACGTATAAAAAACTTAAAATTCTCGGTGCCCAATGGAGAAATTGATGTTTGCTAAACAAACTCATATTTATATGGTACTCCAGTTGGAGGATTTAATAAAGTTTGGTAATCATCTCACTCGTAAGCAAGAGAAAGACTGAAACAAATCAAGAATCTGACTAAAATTCTCGAAACTCAAGTTTGATATAATCAAAACATGAATGAAGATGTCGACATAGATAGACTTTTTAATGAGGCGGACGCAGAACAAAAAAGGAGAACGAGGTTGGAAAAAAGGATTAAGAAACCAATTATTCGTTCTTATCAAGAATTTCTTGATGAAGATGGAAAAGTTAAAGACAAATCACCCTTCTATGTAGTTGTACACAAAAACGCAATTGAAGCTGATCCTGAAATAGACGAACAAACTCGTAAAAAATTGTTAGAGCAGATAAGATTTATTGAGGAAAACTTTGATCATGTATCAGCAGGTCCTTTTGAAAGGGCTTCCGGAGTCCCTAGCGATAGACCAATTATTGTCTGCGGAGCATATGATGCCATTTGTGTAGGTCAACAACATGACTTACTGATTAAAGGGGGCTTTGACGCTTATATTTCCAAAGAGGGGACTTTACCTTTTAATCAAAACAAACCTTTGGGAAACCAAGCTGGTTAGATTAAGAACATTTGGCTCCCCGTCACGGTCTAGGCCCGTTTAGGGTTATAGTCCTATTTGGCTCCCCGTCACGGTCTCGAACCATTC
>JBDRBE010000003.1:0-86840 GCA_043823085.1 Candidatus Levyibacteriota bacterium
TTTCACCCCCGCCAAATCAAGAAAGCAAGGAGTGTTTTTTCTTTCGGGGTTGCCGAGGCTTTGCGAGGCAGTGGCGGAACGATTCATTCATCATTAGGGTTTTGCTCAAAATACATTCGAACTTTGTCCAGAACATACCGCCAAAAAATGAAATCGGGTTCGGATGCAAAAATATGGTCGGCACGAAGTGCCGTCTGTTCTGAATTCCCCCCAAAAAGTCCTGAATCTGAAAGGGTTCGCCACGCAGAGCGTGGCTCCTCGTTAGCCAATGCAACAATATGAATAATCAAACTAGAAAATTTTTCATCTACACCAGAAAGTCTACCGATACAGAAGATCGGCAAGTTAGAAGCATTTCCGATCAACTGGCCGAACTCAAAGAGTTAGCGGTTAAAGAACAAATTGAGGTGGTAGATATTTTCGTGGAAAAACAAACTGCTAAAGCTCCGGGTCGGCCAGTATTTAATGAAATGCTTCTCCGTATCGAAGCAAATGAAGCTTCGGGAATTTTGGCGTGGCATCCCGACAGATTAGCGAGAAATAGTGTTGATGGTGGAAAGATAATATATTTGCTCGATACGGGGAAAATTGCCGAGCTGAAATTTCCAACTTTCTGGTGTGATACAACGCCACAAGGTAAGTTCATGCTTTCCATTGCTTTCTCTCAATCCAAATACTATGTTGATAACTTATCGGAAAATATCAAGCGTGGACACAGAAACAAAGTGAAAGACGGTATATGGCCTCAAATGTCGCCTCTGGGCTATGTAAATGTAAAAGGTGCGGGAATTGTACCTGATGAAAATATTGCTCCGTTAATCAAGAAAACATTTGAGGCCTATGCAACTGGAAATTTCACTTTGCGACAACTTCACGATAAGTTTAACGCTCTTGGATTGAGTAGAAAGAATGGAAAGGTGCTTTCCGTTTCCAATTATCAACAGATTTTAAGAAATCCAATATTCACTGGCTTAATGAGATATGGTGGTGAAATCTACGAAGGAAAGCACAAACCGATTATCACAAAGAAACTTTTTGATTCCGTTCAAGAAGTGATGATGCGAAAATCTAAACCTCATAGCAAAGGACTGAAACCATTTTTGTATAGAGGATTTTTCCGATGTGGAGAATGTGGATGTTTTATAACTACCGAAACACAAAAAGGTCATAACTATTTACGATGTACCAAACGGAAAAATCCTTGTTTGCAAAAATATGTTCGTGAAGAAATCATCACTTCTCAAATTACGGAAGAAATCAAAAAAGTTTCTTTGCCACTCGATTGGGCAAATTGGATGATTGTCGAAAACGAAAAAGACCGACAATCAGAAAATCAATCGAGTGAGATTTTTTCTCAAAAAACAAAAAATGAAATTTCTCTTTTGGATTCAAAAGTTGAAAAGTTGATGAACTTATATTTAGAAAATGTTTTGTCTTTGGAAGAATATCGTGATTCTAAAAATAAGTTAGTGAATCAAAAACAACTTTTAAAAGAGAAATTATCGGCTTTTGAGAAAAAATCCAATAATCGGTTCGAACTTACCGAAAATTTTCTAAAAGCCAATATTCATATGGTGGAATTGGCTAACGAGAAAACAAATGAAGAAAATCTTCATTTGTTTAAAAAAGTCGGTTCGAACTTTTTAATTAAAGATCGAACCGTACTTTTTGAGCCACGCTCTGCGTGGCGAACCCTTTCAGATTCAGGACTTTTTGGGGGGAATTCAGAACAGACGGCACTTCGTGCCGACCATATTTTTGCATCCGAACCCGATTTCATTTTTTGGCGGAGGGGGGGAGATTCGAACTCCCGGTAAAGTTTCCTTTACACACGATTTCCAATCGTGCTCCTTAAACCACTCAGACACCCCTCCAAATTATTAAGCACTTTTATCCGCATCTGGCGGAAGACCACCCCGCCATAGGCGGGCAGGTATGCGACCCCTCCAAACGAAATTTAAAATTTAAAATTAATTTTTTGGCTTCTTGCCAGACTTGTTTATCTGATTTATAAGTTAAACGTTTTTCAACTTTATTGATATTTAGCCATTCAACATTTTCCATTTCAAAATCATGTTTTTTAATATCACCGGAAATATATTCCATTAAAAAATAATAAACTGTTTTTCTAATTTTTTCACCCTTAAAAACATACCAATAAATAACCGGTATAAAAGCCTTGATTATTTTGGCTTTGATTCCGGTCTCTTCCTCAACTTCTCTGACCGCCGTATCTTCCTTTTTTTCGCCTCTGATTTGATCACCGACTAAACCCTTAGGGAATACCCAGCCGTGATGCTGGGAATGTTGGGCTACCAAGATTAATATTTTATCTTTTTGATTTTTGATTTTTGACCTTTGATTTTTATATACTATTCCTCCTGCTGAAAATTCAAATTTCATAAATTTATGCGTCGCGTCAAACGCGACAGCCAAGTTTGACTTGGCGTCCTCGGCGGGAATCGAACCCGCAACTGAGGCTCCGGAAGCCCCCGTTTTATCCGTTAGACTACGAGGACAGGCCCGCCTTCGTTAAAACTTCGGCGAGGCAATAGCGGAGGGTACAGGATTCGAACCTGTGCAGGGATTGCTCCCTCGAGTTTTCGAAACTCGTGCGATTGTCCGCTCTGCCAACCCTCCTTGTGCGTCGCGTCAAACGCGACAGCCAAGTTTGACTTGGCGTGCCCGAGAGGAATCGAACCTCCAACCGCAACGTCCGCAACGTTGTGTTCTATCCATTGAACTACGGGCACAATTTATTAGAATCTTTGAAATGAGATATTCTTGATATCTTTGACCTTGAATCTTTGACGTCTTGATATCTAGATATCAAGAAATCAAGTTCAAGAAAATCCCACCTCCCATTTCAAGAAACCCAAAACTATACCAGTATTTTATCTCATCGGGGCTTTTGAAGCAACCAAATTATTTATTTTCTGAAGTTTTTGCTCTTTCCAGAGGGAAATTGCGCGAGAGCCAGTCGCCTGATTTTTCCATAAAAGTCGGTCTGACCACTTCGCGGTAGGGAAGATATGGTAAAAGAATTGATTTAACATGCTCTCTGTCTAAATCACCAAGAGTAATAACAAGTTCTCCGGGAATCATTGCCTGTGTTCGGATATGAATAATATCAACACTATCTCTTCTTTTAAAATAAAAATCATAAAGCTCTTGCCAGAGAAAAAAATGGTCTTCAATTCTAATGCCCTCGCTGGTTATTTTGTAATGAGAATCATGCGGAGGAACAGCTGCAAGGGCAAAAGCGACAAAAACCAATGACATAACAACGAGCATTAAGGCATATTGGGAAAAAAGAAAAAGAATAATTTCAATTAAAACCATAATTAAAAGCGCGCTTAAATAATATTCTTTGCCCCGTTTTCGAAAAGGCCTTCCCGGAGCAGACCAGGAAAGAAGAGTTTTTAATTCGTGCAAAGCGGCATTTCCGGTTTGAGCGGGAATCTCCTGGGGTAAATCTTTCGGTAGAAAATTTTGATCGGGCATATTCTAACTGTAGCGGATTAAACTTTATTAGTCAAGAAAAATTCTTGGGCCTCTTTTTTGTCTTTTTGCATTTGTTCAGCAAGTTTTTGTTCGCTTGCAAATTTTTTGTTCTCTCTTATTTTTTTAATCAGGCCGACTTTAATTTCTTGTCCATAAAGCGATTTATCAGCCGGCCAGGATAAAATATAAGTTTCTGCATGATAAAAATTTTCGTCAAATGTTTCTGCCCGTCCGACAAAAGTTAGTGATTGATATTCTTTTTCTTCAATTGTTGCAATTGAAAGATAAACACCTTCAGGGATTTTTTCGTCAATTGCAATATTTGCAGTTGGAAAACCCAATCTTTTCCCCCGTTTTTTTCCCTGGATGACTTTACCTGAAAATTTATAATTATTTTTCATTAAATAAATTAATGGTTAAATATTTTTCCCCTCTGTCTGGGAAAATGACTACGATTACTCCCGATTTAATTTTTTTGGCTACCTCTCTTGCGGCATACATAGCCGCTCCACTGCTCATCCCGACAAAAATTCCTTCTTTTTTAACAATCTGCCTTGTCATTTCAAACGCAGTTTCTGTTTTAACCATGATTGTCTCATCAATCTCCGAAGGGTCATAAATTGACGGCACGATTGCTTCTTCCATATTTTTTAATCCTTGTATGTAATGGCCTTTTACCGGATGAGCGCAAACAATTTTTATTTTAGGATTGTGTTCTCTTAAAGCTTTCCCCACCCCCATAATTGTTCCAGAAGTTCCTATTGCAGAAACAAAATAATCAATTTTACCGTTTGTTTCTTTCCAAATTTCTTCACCTGTTGTTTTATAATGCGCAATTTTATTATATTCGTTTGAAAACTGATCCGGCATAAAATACTTTTCAGCGTTTGCCCTAACAAGCTCTCTTGCCTTAGTTATTGCGCCGTCAGTTCCAAGTTTTGCGTCTGTTAATGTAACCTTTGCGCCAAAAGCCTTAATCATTTTTACTCTTTCAATAGATACTGCTTTGCTCATAACAATCTCAACATCGTACCCTTTTACTACCCCAATCATTGCCAGTCCAATGCCCGTATTTCCAGAGGTCGGTTCAATGATTGTTTTTCCTTTTACCAATGAACCTTCTTTTTCTGCCTGCTCAATCATTTTTAAGGCGATTCTGTCTTTTACACTGCCGGTAGGATTAGTTCCTTCGATTTTGGCGTAAATAGTAACATTTTTATTTGGATTTAATCTATTTATCCTAACAAGAGGAGTATTACCAATGGTTTGTAAGATGTTGTCGAATATCAATGTTTTCATTTGGTCTTTATTATAGCACGCTTTCTGCTATAATTAGCTTTAGGGAGAGGTCGCATAGTTTGGTCCATTGCGGAAGGTTGCTAACCTTCTGAGCCTTTAAAAGCTCGCGTGGGTTCGAATCCCACCCTCTCCGCTTTCACCCGCCGAAGCCTTGGCGAAAAGAAGATTAATTTAATTTATTGGAGAGGTGCTGGAGCGGTTGATCAGGAAGGTCTTGAAAACCTTTAAGGACGCAAGTTCTTCGCGAGTTCGAATCTCGCCCTCTCCGCATTTTTGCTACACTAGGCTTGTGGGCTTCTTGGATTTTATTTTTCCTAAATACTGCGTAAATTGCCGGAAAATCGGAGCGTATATTTGCCCTGACTGTTTTACGTATCTCTCATTTGATGTTGGCGAAATTTGCCTTGCCTGTAATCGTCCGTCAATTAACGGCCTAACCCATCCTTACTGCCGCGGCCGATATGTTATTGATGGCGCATTTTCAAGCATTTGCTATAAAGGAATTGCAAAAAAACTAATTTACAGTTTTAAATATAAACCATATCTTTCAGACTTAAAAAAAGTTTTAACTGACCTTTTTTATGAAGGCTTAATTCAAAAAGAAGCGTTCAATAAAATTTTAGAGGAATCAGATGAGTTTATTTTAGTTCCAATCCCGCTCCATGCGTCAAAACTTAAAAGCAGGGGATATAACCAAGCGGAGATACTCGCAAGCGAGTTAGCTCAAAGGTTTAATTTCAACACCCAAAATTTACTGGAAAGAACAAAAAATACGCGTTCACAAGTAGGATTGAAAGAAAAAGAGAGAAGAGAAAACATCTCCGGCGCATTTAGAATCGTTAACCATAAGCTATCAGCAATTAGCAATAAGCAAGTCTTTCTTGTTGATGATGTTTTAACTACTGGTTCAACTTTGGCCGAAGCGGCAAAAGTGCTCAAAAAAGCAGGCGCAAAAAAGGTCTTCGGCCTGACTCTGGCTAAGGATTAATCCAATAAAAACCGCCCAAAAAGGACGGTTTTTGTGTGGAGATGGGGAAGTGTGATTTCCCGTCCAAGAATCTATTTTAAAAACTTCTACAAGCTTATTCGATTGAATTTTTTACTTTATTCTACTCAATCGACAGGATCGAATAAAGTTAAGGTTTAATAAAGACAGAATAAGGACAAAACCGCTTTCCTTACCTCTTCCCAACTTTATTTATGCCCATATTATCTCGTTGGAAAAAGACATTATGGACAGGTCTTAGTTTAGATACGCCGGAGCGTATGCAAAGGTTCGACCGCTAAGCGATGAATCGTTAGCATTTATTTTTTGATTTTGTTTTACGACTTAAAATCAAAGTCGGCTTGCAGTTTTTAAAAGTGCTTTCTTGTCGATGCAATGCATCCCCAATAAAAGGTATTCTACACTATTTTTTCCCATAAGTCAACTAGCCAGTAGATAAAAATTTAGTTTTTTATTTTTTGTCCTATAGCTTGACAAATGTGTTATTCCGTGTTAACATCCTTAACTATGGCAGGCTCAAAAGAAGATTTAAGACAAAAAGGCGGCGATACTCCTGTAGTTAAAGAAGATATTTTTCTTTCGGAACAACAAAAGGAAGAGAATAAAGCAATGGCACAAAATGTGATAGATGCTGTTGATGCAATCATGAAAGAGAACGGTGTGGGTATTGACTCTGATTTTTATAAAGGAATGCATTGCCAGAAGTATAGATTTGGGGATAAGGTACGTGAATTTGCCTCTCTTGGTTTTGGTGGTGCTGGATCAATTGACATGGAAAGCGGAAAGGCTAAGAAAACTGCCATGCGTTTTGACTTAGGGGGCGTTCACTTACCAGATGGTTTAGTAGAACGTTATCGCAGGCCTTTGCCAGATACAGTTAGAAATGATGTTTCTGAAGGTGCACAATTAGATGAAGTCTCTGCAAGACACAATCTTATTTTAGACATAGCTAGGAGATTAGGATTTTTTGGGCCAGAAGCAATAAAACAGATTGAGGAATTTAGAATTCGATCAGGAGAATTTTACGATCATCCTGAAAAACCCTTTACTCTCGTGACTTATAGCGATTACGCAGGATGTATTAGTAATTTTTCTATTCACCATAAATAATTTTATTTCTCTGCCAGTTCTTGTTCGATTTCGCGTTCAATATCTTTTCTTTTAATCGCTTCTTTTTTTTCGAATTGCTTTTTCCCTTTGCCGATCCCCAATTCTAATTTAATAAAACCTCGTTTGGTATACATCGAAAGGGGGACAAGGGATAAATTTTGGCCATCAATTTTTGACTTTAGCGCAATTATTTCGCTTTTATGCAAAAGCAATTTTCTTGTGCGTTTTTCGTCATAGTTGTCCGGTCTTGCGTATTCATAGGGAAAAACTTTGGCGTTAACAAGATAAGCCTCGCTTCCCATAATTTTGACAAAACTGCCGGTTAAATCGGCATGACCAAGCCGGATTGCCTTGACCTCGGCACCATATAAATTAATTCCGGCCTCAAATTTTTCTTCTATTCTATAGTCAAAAAACGCCCGACGATTTGTTATTTTCATTTCTTTATTTTAACTCAATTTGGTAGATTTTGTTTTGGGAAAGGAGGAAGATTTTCTTGGATGATTCCAGGACTTCAAAATCTTTGGCGTCGGCAACAATTTTGGATTGATATTGCGATAAATAATTGCCGTTTTTATCCAAAACCACAATTCTTGAATTTCCGTTGTCCAAGATATAAATATTATTAGCATCGCTACTTGTAAAAATTCTTGAAGGTTTTAAGAGTGGTTTATCCAAACTTTTAATTGTAAAACTGTCTGATTTTCCTTTGGTAAATTTCCTAATTGTTCCATCGCTTAGCAAAACATAAATTGAACCGTCAATGGTAAGAGATGAGGCACTGTTAAAATCAACCGATTCAGAACTTGCCAGATAATTACTTTTAGAAAAGTTATTAGCAACAAATTTTAAGATTTGATTGGCTTTTTTATCCAAGAGATAAATATTGCCAAGATAAACGCCTAATTCTCCCGGTGTCTGCCAGGAATTGTTATTTTTAATAATCACTTTTGAGTCTTTTCCACCTTTGGCAACTTGGTTTACTCCTTTGTCATCAACGAAATAAATATTTTTAGCGTCTTGGGTTAAACAAGTAATTGATGCGTTTGACTTTTCAAAGGAAAGAAGTAGGCTTTGTTTTTCATCAATTGCTTTTGCTTCAACACTAAATTCTTGCGAAGCCAAAGAAAGCGCTTCATTTACCCTCGTTAACAGTCCTGAAATATCTTTTTCTTCTTTGGAATTTGCGGAAAATTTGGGTTTGGCATCAATTAAAATTTTTTGCGCTTTTTGCAAATCATCACGCGCCAAATTTTTATTAAGGGAAAGAAGACTTTGTCCTTCGTCATAATTTTTTTGCGCTTCGGCAAAAATTCCTTGGAAAAGCGCTTGGGTTTTTTCATCCTGTTTTTTCTTAAAGGCAAAAAAGACACTTATAATTAAAATTAAAAGAAGAATTAAAACGACGGTTAAAAAAACTTTTTTCTGATGAGAAAAATTACTACTTCTGAAAGGAAGCTTTGACTTTAATAAATCAAACTTATTGCTTAAAAAAGAAATCGAAGGTTTTGCAAGAAGCGATGCATTCTCAACAGATGGTTCTTCTTGTTCATTAAGTTCCTTTTCTTCTTCCCCGTTTTTTTCTAAAATAAAATCTTCTTGTTCTTCTTCTTTTTCCAGGCAGGAAATAATGATGGCCGCGGCCCCGCCTTCTTCTTTTTCATGAATTTTTGGGGATAGGCTTTCGGCAATTTCGGAAGGTGAAAAGTGGTCAAGACTTTTTAATAAATCATGCCGGGAAACAATATTGGCAAACTGTTTAGTCTCAAAAATAACAAGATCGTTATTTTCCAAAAATCCCGAACAAGATACAATATCTTTTGATTCGTTTGTTGAGTTTAAAATTTGACCAAGATTATCTTCACGTTTAATAATTGCCTTTGCGCCCCCAAGAGAAAATGCATAAAGAAGAGTTTTCTCCGATTTTATAATTGCTGCGACAACAAAACTTGCCAAAAATTGCTCCGGGATTTTTTGGGCTGCCAAACTCACAGCTTCTTTTATTGAATTTAGATTTTTATCTTCCAGTGTGTAATATTCTTTTTCGAGGCAGTCAAAAATTTCCTTGCCGGCAATATTTAGAGTGTCGTTTTCTTCGACTTCGGTTAAATTACAGGAAAGGGAAAGGACAGCAAAAAGATTGCCTGCGTTATAAACCTGCGACCAGGAGTTTTTCGTTGGATTGGCAACAATTTTGGCAAGACTAACTTCTTCTGTGTCCATTGACTATAGTATAACAATCCCAATTATAAAAAGCGAAATAGCTAAAAATAAATTTAAAAAAGCAATTATTCTAAGCGCAGTTGATGAATGGATTTCGGTGAGAACTTTGTTCATAGTTCTTACTTGACTTAAAACAACAAAGGAAAAACAAAAATACAAAAAAAATATTATTAAAAATATAATTTTAAAAATGGAAAATGTTTGAAATAATTGATCAAACATCATTTTTCCTCCCTTCCTATAAGTTCTTGGATAATTTGCGTTGCTTTATTTGGTTTTGGGAAAGATAAGGTTTCAATATTTGGATTTTCACCTGCTGTTTGGACAAAAAGATTGCCATAATTAAAAAAAGTTTCTATAAATCCTACTTGAGTATAACGCAATTCTTCAATCAGGCTTAATTTTGTTGCCGCCATATCATGATAAACAAGATCGGAAAAATCTATGTCAACAATTCTTTCGCTTGTGACAATAGTTACGTTATAAAACCAAGACATAAAATTAAGAAGTATATAATTTAAAACAATAAGATAATAAAAAACAACAGAAATTGTTATAAAAACTTTTGGTATATTATCAAATCCAATAAGTGAAAAAGAGGAGTTAGCAAAAAAGAAAACAAATGGAAGAAGAACAAAAATTAATGTCAGAAAAATCCAAGGAATATTGGTAATAAAGTGTCTTCTTAAAAATAGAAGTATTTCTTCTTCTTCGTGTTGGTTTTGAAAACTAATTCCTGTTGGTCTTTGGCAAAACGATGCCAAATGATGAACACGTCTTGGAAGACCAGTCGGAATTTTATGTTCAACTTTTGGTTTTTCTCTTTCGTTTGGAATAAAAATATCAGGCAAAACTTGCTCCTTTCAGTCGCTAATAATTTTTAATTTTCAATTTTAAATTTTTAATTTTCAGTGAATTTTCAATGACAAAATTTTTAAAATTAAAACATTTAGGTTTCATTTTAAATTTTAAATTTCAAATTTTAAATTATCGTTTTTCCACATTATACAACGGTCCGACAATGTTGATATTTGACGGTGCTCTTAAATTAAAGTAATTTTTAAATTCTCCACCGTCAAAACTTTTTGTTCCCGCGTCTCCGTTAAAACTAATTGTTGTAGTGCGACCTGTGTTTTTGTCCCAATCAACGTTACCATCAGAAATATTATTATAAGGCGTTATTCCTCGAGAATTTAATTCTTGTTTAACTTTGTCTGATTCCCAGGTATCAACTCCATCAGGATTTGGTTTATCAACTTGGGAAAGATGTTTTTGGGTTCCGGAATCAGCTTTTGCCAACATTAACACGTTTACAATATCAGCCAATTCATCCGGTTTTAACCATGCAGTTTTGTTGTATTGTGCACGCGATCCCCAGTCGCAATAAAAAATAGGCGAATTTTTATCATAAGCATTATTTTGCAAATCAGAAAAACTGCCGATTGATGATGGGGCGTCAACAGCTCTTTTGGTCCAGGCAGTATCGCTCCAGCCAATATCGCCGGAAGTAAAAGTATATCCGCCATGCGTTGAGGAAAACCATGCTTTTATAGGTTGCCCGCCGTTTGTCATAACAATTCCTTCGGTTGTTTTAACTGCATTTTTCCAAGAATCGCTATTTTCTTCCCTTTTTACAACTTGGCATTGTTGACTAGGACATATAGATCCAGAACCATTATTAGTGTAGGCAAGGGCATATGATCTTGCGGCAATTGCCTGCGCTTTTAGGGATTCTTGCGGCCAATCAGCCGGCACTTCGTAAAGATGTTTTAAATATTCTTCTATAGACCAGTTATCGTCAAAACTTTGGCCATACTCATTGGTTCCAGCAACATGAATGTTAATACTTGTATTGTATCCTGTTATGTAATCGGCATTATAATATGCTTTTAAAATCTGCTCTGCACTTTGTCCTGCTTCAGCTCTTCCTTTGGCGCCAAACTGGTTTAAGCCGATTCTGTTTGGAACTCCATAAGTAAACATTGCAAAACGTGGACTAAAACCCGGGTCAATATTTCTGTCATCAGTGCATCCGCCTTTCATAGCATAAGCAGATTTTGGTAAATTTAAACTGCCCAATTTTTGGGCCAATAAATCTTGCTGTTTGGCCGAAAGCTGGGCAATTTTTGAAGAAAGGGAACTTTGATAAGCTTTTGCTCCTTGAACGATTTTGTCTAATTTTGCGGATTGTTCGTCAAGGTTTGCTTTTAGGCTTGTTAATCTTGTTTGTTCTTCTTCAAGAACTTTTTTCTTTTCCTCCAAATCCGAAATAGAAATGACAATATTAGTAATAATTAACTTATCTTGGTCTGTAGCGGCTTTTTGATAGGCCAGTTGCTGGGTGATTTGGGAAGCAGATTGGGCGGATAAAAATATTAAAAGAGGGGAATTATAATAACTTTTAATGTAGAAACTGCGAATAGTTTTATCTAAGATCAATTGTTGTTTGGCAAGGTCCTCATACCCCTGATCAATAATCCTTTTCTTCTCGTTAACATCAGCCTCGATTGCAAAAACTCTTTTTTTAATATCTTCAATTTGGGCCTGCATACTTTTTAGCTCAGATTCTAAAGGCTTCGTTGCGTTAATAGACATATTTAGAGCGGTGGTTAAATCATTGATTTGCTTGGTCAAATCATCGAGCTCATCGGAAGAAGATTTTGGAACAAATAAGAAAATGCCGCTTATAAAAATGGCCAATATAAAAAAAATGGAGAAAAAATGCTTCATGGAAGTATTACTATTATAGCAGAGCTTGCAAAATTAATAAATTGTGCTATACTCTGCCCAAATGGAAGAAACAAATTTTACAGCTCCTCAAGAAATTAAGAAGTCTAAAAAATCACCCAAAAGATTTTTATTTTTGCTTTTGTTTTTAATTATTTTGGTAGGAGCGGGTTTTGGGGTAAAAAATTTTTTGGGATCACAAAGTAATCAGGCTCAAGAAATCGAAACTACACCAACACCAACAGAATATCAGTTTCCAACAGATACGCCTGTGCCTTTGGAATCACCAACGCCGGAATCCTTAACTCCCAGTCCCAAACCAACCCTTGATCCTTTAGATAAAGCAACAGGTCTTGATAGGAGCGATTTAACAGTTGAAATTCAAAACGGAAGCGGCGAAAAATTAGTCGCCAGTAAAGCTTCGGATGTCCTTAAAATATTGGGATATCACGTTATTTCAATTGGCAATGCCGATAATTTTGACTATGAAGGAACGACAATTCAGGTAAAAGAAAGCGTAAGCGAATATTTATCGCTTCTTAAAAAAGATCTTTCGATAGATTATTCGGTAACTTCTTCTTCTGCAGAGCTTTCTGCCTCGTCATCTGCCGATGCGCTGGTTATAATTGGAAAATAATTTTGCTTTTTAACCCACTTTTATATATTATTAAAATTAATGAAGGATTCTTCTTTTGATATTCTCTGCGTTGGTAATTCGGTTATAGATGCTTTTTTAAGTATTTCCGAAAGTAATCCTTTTTGTCGGTTTGATAAAGAAAAGAATGAATTAGCAATTCGGGCGGGTGAAAAAATTATTGCTCAAGATTTTTTTTTAAGTCCAGGAGGAGGTGCATGCAATGTTTCGATTGGCTTGTCGCGTTTGGGATTTAAGACAATTATAGTTTCGGAAATCGGAAAAGATGAGCTTGCCCAAAAAATTATCAATGTCCTTAAAAAGGAGAATGTTGATACGAGTCATTTAATGGCGGTTGATAAAAATACTTCTTTTAGCGTGATTCTGCAATTTGTAAACGAAAGAACTATCTTAACAAAGCAAACAAAAGGAATGCACGATTTTCGTTTTGAAAATATTAATGCAAATTTTGTTTACTTAAGCGGTTTGGGACAAGAATGGGAGAACGTCTATAAAAGAGTTTTAGCTTTTACCGATAATAAAAGATCGCTTGCTTTTAATCCCGGGCAATTTCAAATTAAAGAAGGACGGGAAACTCTTCTTTCGGTCCTTTCGCAAACCGAAATTTTGTTTGTTAACAAAGAAGAAGCGCAGGAGGTTTTGATCTCTCAAGATGATGATGTTAAAATTCTGCTTGTAAAACTCAAAGCGCTTGGGCCAAAGATTGTGATAATTACAGACGGGCGTAATGGTTCATACGCAATTGATAAGAATAATAAAGATTATAAAATGGATGCTGTTGAATGCGAAATTGTTGGAAAAACCGGTGCGGGGGATGCTTATGCCAGCGGTTTTTTGGCGGCGTTCATGCTTAAAAAAGATATTAATGAAGCAATGCGGTGGGCAAGCATAAATGCGGCGGCAGTTGTTGGAAAAATGGGCGCGCAAAATGGACTTTTGAGGAAAGAAGAAATAATAAAAAAATAATTTTCAATTTTCAATGAATTTTTAAAATTTAAATTTTTAAACATTTAGATTTGATTTTAAATTTAAAATTTCAAATTTAAAATTTTATAACAATGGTTGATTTAAGTAAGATTACGACAAATGACAGGGCATTGTTTTTGGCTTATGATCAGGGAATGGAACACGGGCCAAGCGATTTTGATGACGAAAATATTGACCCAAATTATATTTTAGAAATTGGCCAAAAAGGCGGATTTAACGCCATTATTTTCCAAAAAGGAGTTGCTGAAAAATATCCTCCAAAAATTCCTTTAATTGTAAAACTTAACGGCAAGACAAATCTCATTGAGGGAGTTGATCCTTATTCGCCGCTTTTATGTACGGTTGATGAGGCGTTATCTCTTGGAGCAGCTGCTGTTGGCTATACAATTTATGTCGGAAGCAAATTTGAAAGTAAAATGACAACGGAGTTTTCGCAAGTTGTAAGAGATGCCCACAACAAAAATATTCCGGTTGTCGGCTGGATGTATCTAAGGGGAAAATCAATAGTAGGCAAAGATGAAAAAGAATTAACAGCTTATGCCGCACGTTTGGGTTTGGAGCTTGGGGCAGATATTATAAAAATAAAATATCCGGGAACTTCGGAAGCATTGAAAAGAGCAGTTGAGGCGGCGGGAAAAACCAAAATTGTTGTTTCGGGAGGAGCAAAAGAAGACGAGAGCCAATTTTTGGAAATGGCAAGAATTGCAATTCAAGCGGGTGCTATCGGCATGGCCGTTGGCCGAAACATCTGGCAAAACAAAGAACCGTTGGAAATTACAAGAAAGTTAAAAGAGATTATATTCAAATAATTTTCAATTTTAAATTTTCAATGAATTTTTAAACATTTAGATTTGATTTTAAATTTAAAATTTCAAATTTAAAATTTATGAAGGTTTATTTAGCTACTGATCATGCCGGGTTTGATTTAAAGGAAAAGATCAAATTATTTCTTCAAAAAGAAGGATATGAAGTAGAGGATTGTGGTGCTTATCAATTTGACAAGAATGACGATTATCCGGATTTTATCAGTAAAGCCGTAGAGGCGGTTTCAAAAGATCCGGAGAATTCAAAGGCCATAATTTTTGGAAGCAGTGGGCAGGGAGAAGCAATGGTGGCTAATAAATTTAAAAACGTCAGAGCTGCAGTTTTTTATACGCCGGTTATTCCAGCACATAACGTTGATGTCAGCGGAAGAGTAAGCAATGATCCTTTTGAAATGATTAGGTTGACAAGAGAACATAATGACGCGAATATTTTATCAATAGGCGCAAAAATAATATCCGAAGTTGATGCCCTAAAAGCAATAAAACTTTGGCTCCAAGCTCCCTTTACCAACGAAGAAAGACACAAGAGAAGGATTGATAAGATTAAGAAACTAGAAACTGATATCTTGAAGTGAGACGTGGGATTTTCTTGAATTTGATTTTTTGATTTCTCGAATTCTAGATGTCAAGATTTCAAATATTCAAGATCAAAAATATCAAAGAAATCCCACTTCAAAAATTCTAAATTATGTACGAAATTATTCCCGGAATTCTGGAAAAAGATTGGGCGGAAATTGAAAAAAAGCTTGAATTAGTTAAACCTTTTGCAAAAACCGTTCACATTGATATTTTGGATGGGAAATTTGCGCCAAACACTACTTTTTTAGATCCAACACCATTCAAAAAATATTCAGACAGTCTTTTTTTGGAAGTTCATTTAATGGTTGAAGAGCCTCTTAATTATCTCAAACCGTTTGCCGATGCAGGTTTTAAGCGTTTTATCGGACATGTTGAAAAAATGTCCGACCAGGTAGAGTTTGTTGCACAAGGTCAGCTTTTGGGAGAGGTCGCCTTGGCTTTTGATGGGGACACGTCAATTGATGCGATAAAAGTTCCCTTAGATGATCTTGATTATCTTCTGATTATGACTATTAAAGCCGGTTTTTCCGGTCAGTCTTTTGATCAAAAGACTTTGGAAAAAATTAAATTAATAAGGGAAAAATCAGCTTTAATCCCGATTGAAGTTGACGGAGGAATAAACGATCAAACAATTCTTTTGGCCCGTGATGCCGGAGCAAATAAATTTTCAGCAACAAGCTTTATTTATAAAGGCGATCCCTACATACAGTTTAAAATATTGAACGAATTAGTGAATAAGCAAATATAAGGCGCTTAGGTCGGACATGCAAATTTTTTTGTTCCGCAGTTTCTCTCGCGATGGGTCTTAATTTGCTCATCAACGCAGCGTCGCTCGCAAAGATGCGAACAGAAAAAATTTGATATCCTCCCCGCGCCAATAATACAAATTTACTTATTGATTTATTTATAGTATTTGTAGTATTCTTTACGGGTTTGGTGTTGGGGTCCAGGTTGGCAGGGGATTGCAGCTGACAGAATTTTCTGTTCCTTTAATAAAATATTCTTTTCTTCCCAGACAATCTTTTTGAACAACATTAACAGGCATCTTAAATCGAAGGCCAGAAGAATTTGTTAAAAGCCCGGTCATAATTTGATTCCAAATCGGCGCCGCGCCTGTAATTCCCGAGGCCAAATCTTGACTCATCGGCGAATTATCGTTATTCCCAACCCAAACTGCCGTAAGATATTCTGAAGTATAGCCAATTGTCCAGTTGTCTCTTTTATTATCGGAAGTTCCGGTTTTAACAGATACCTTCTGGCCGGCAATGTTTAAGGGCGAATTTGCGCCAAATTCCCAAGCGCGGGCCTGATTATCCGCTAAAATATCAGAGATTATAAAAGCAATTCCGTCGTCGATAACTTTTTTTTCTGTCACGCGTTTTTCTTCTAAAATATTTCCTTGATAGTCAATAACTTTAATAATTGGATTTAGGTTAACTCTTATGCCAAGATTAGCTAAAACTCCATAAACCGTAGCCATCTCGACCATAGTTACGTCTCCTCCGCCAAGCGTCAGAGAAAGGCCATACTGACTTTCATTGCTCCAGCTATCAATGCCCATTTTTTTCCCAAGATCAAGCATTGTTTTGACGCCGATTTGATTAAGCGTTTTAACAGCAGGTACATTAAACGAATTGGCAAAAGCAATTCGAAGAGGGACTTTGCCGTGAAATTTTCCATCATAATTAACCGGAGAGTAGGCAGAAGAACCTGCCATGGTGAAGGTGACTTGTGAATCATCAAGAATTGTTGCTGCAGTAAAACCTTTTGCAAAAGCTGCGGCATAAGTAACAGCTTTTATAGACGAGCCGGGCTGGCGAAGAGAAGTTGTGACATTAACATTTCCGCCATTTGGATTTGAATAATCTTGGCTTCCAACCATGGCCAAAATATCTCCGTTTCGAGGAGTAGTAACTAAAACTGCGCCATTTGTGAGGTTTAAATAAGCGTTTTTTGCAACTTCATTTCTGACAATTGTTTGGGCTTTTTCTTGAATTTTTAAATCAAGACTGGTTACGACCGTTAGTCCTCCTTTTTCAACCAAAGGAAGGCCATACTTTTCAATTAAAAGATTTTTAAGATACATTACAAAATGCGGAGCAAGGATTGGAATTTCCTGGGATTGAAATTCAAGCTCTTCTGCCTCTGCTTTATTCGCTTCATCTTTGGTAATGTAACCTAGAACGACCATTCTATCTAGAACATCCTTTTGCCTTTTTTTCCATAGACTGTTGTCTTCTCCAAAAGGAGAAAAAAGTGTGGGGGCTTTCGGAATTCCGGCCAAAAAAGCGCTTTGGGCCAAATCTAGCTCATGGACTTTTTTGCCAAAATAAATCTCTGAGGCCGCCTCAACTCCCCAGGCAGTCCCGCCGTAGGGAATTTGATTAAAATACATTTCCAAAATTTGGCTTTTGTTATAAATGCGCTCTGCCCAAAAAGCAAGGATAACTTCTTTGATTTTTCGGCTGATACTGGCTTCAGGAGTGAGAAGTGCGGATTTAATCAGCTGTTGGGTGATTGTTGAACCGCCCTGAAGCCCTTTTCCGGAAAGATTTTCAATAAATGAGCGGACAATGGCTGTGATATCAAAACCGGGGTGTTTATAAAAATCTTTGTCTTCAATAGCAATGGTAGCATTTTGTAAATCTTTGGGAATTTCCGACAGTGGCACAATGGTTCTGTTCTCATTTGCGTAAATTTGATAGAGGAGTGTACTATTTCGGTCATAAATCTTGGTTGTTTTTGGAATAAAACGCAAATCCAAATTTTCAGGTCTTGGCAGGCTCTGGAGAGAAATAAGAATAAGAAGAGGAATAAAAATAAAAACAAGAGAAAAAACAGCGCCTTCAATAAAAAATCTCAATCTAACTCTTTTTTTAAGTGAATGGTCAAAAATAACTTTCGATTTTGCTCTTCTCTCAATTGCTTTTTTCTTTTTTTCAAGTTTTATATTTGGCCAAAACAAGACTTTTAATATTCTTAAAATAAATTTTGGGATTATGCCAAAGATAAAAATTGTGGCATTGCCAATCTGAATAAGAATAAAGGCAACAAAATAAATCGCTTTTACAAGCATTTTTATAAAAGAAACTGATTCCATAAGCTGTTTTGAGCTGTATGATTATACTATAGGTGGTGCGGGTTGGAAAGGGGGAAATTAGAATGGACGGTTCTTGACCTTCTTTATTTTTTGGAGTATTCTTTGAGAATTGATATGAAGAAAAATTTGAAAGATTTTCATCATTATAAAGGAAATGAGTTAAACCGCTTCGAAAAGGTTGAAAAGAGGGTAATTGAACTTATTCTCGATTCTAAAATTCCTAATGAAGAACGGGAAGAGTCAAAAGTTTTTGAATTAATGCATTCTTCCGGCTGTATGGCAATTGGAAGAGTATTAGCACAAAAAAGGGGACTAAATGTGGATATTGCCAGTGTTATTTCTATAATTCATGATATCTCAACAATTATAAGCGGCACATATAAAGACCATGGTAAGCTTGGAGCGGAAATCTCTGAAAAAATCTTACAGGAAGTCGGCGGATTTACAGAAATTGAGACAAAAATAATAACCCAAGCAGTTTGCCATCACAGCGAAAAAGAAGTATATACAGATAAACCATACGTAGAATTTATAAAAGATTTAGACGCCTTTGAATGCAGTCTTTATAAAAATTCCGAGGGGTTCTATAAAATCCATAAAGCGCCGCATGTTCTTAAAGAATACATAAAAAGAATTAAAAAAGTCCGAAAAGAATTCGGTTTAAAAGCAACTGAAGTATTTCGATGAATAATATCCCCAAACCTATTTTTGAGAAAAATCTTCCAAATATTTCTTGGGAGAAAATTTATGAAAGAGAATATGGAGTGCAGTATTCAGAGGTCGCGGTTTCTCTTTTTGCATATGCTGGCTATCATTTTCCAAAAACATCAGTCACGCAAGTTGTAATTCCGGGTTCTGGCAATAATACCGTTTTTTATATTGATGCCAAATCTTGGGTAGAACTGGTTGAGGGATTAAATAGCAAATATACGGCGCATGTAAAAAATTTAGAGCAGTACGAGAAGCAATTTTTACTAGATGGAAATAATTATTTAAAAACAGCTAAGAAAATTTCACTTCTTGACTTAAAACAATTTTCAGATAAAAAACTTTTGGCTGTTTTTTTAGATCATCAGCAAAAACGCTACCGATACTCTACTTTTGCCTGGAGCGCATTTATACTCAACAATTATGTGGCAGACAGGGCGACAAAGATTTTAGATGAGTATATTCAAAAATACAAAAAAGAAAGCAAAAAACAAGAGATCTATAATTCATTATTTAGTCCTCATAAAAGAGCTGCGGTATTGGAGTTGCAGTACGAAGTGCAAAAAAATCATGGAAAACTAACTGCAAAGCAGTTTGACAATTTGTATAAGCGCTTTAAGTGGTTATCATGTTTGGATATTCATAACAAACCATGGACAAAAGAAGAGTTTAAAAAACATATTGAACCCTTTGTTTCGGCTTCTACTAAAAAAACAATTCCGTTTGAAAACATAATAAAGGAATTAAAGTTCAATGGAAAAGATTTGGAATATCTTTTTATGGCAAAACGCTTTGTGTATATTAAGGATGCTAGGGATGATTTTAGACGTGAAAGCGTTTTTTATTCCCGGAATTTATTTGAGGAATTGGCAAGGAGAATGAAAATCTCTTCTTTTGACACTTCATATCTTCAAGAACAGGAAATTATTGATTTTCTTTGCAATAAAAAATCAGTCGACACTAAAGTTATTTCTCAAAGAAGAAAAGGTTTTATCGTATATCTTGATAAAAAGAAAAAACTTGTTTGTGTGCAAGGAAATGAAATTGTTGAAGTACTAAAGTTGTTTAAATTGTTTAGCCAAGAGCAAAAAGTCGTTGAGATTTCCGGACGGGTTGCAAGCCAAGGGAAAGCAAAAGGCAGGGTTGCTATTATTCACGGAATAAAAGATTTAGCAAAAGTAAAAGTTGGTAATGTGTTTGTGGCAGTGACAACTCATCCTGATTTTGTATCGGCAATGCGAAAAGCAGCGGCCATTGTTACGGATGAAGGCGGAATAACGTCGCACGCGGCAATTGTTTCCAGAGAATTTGGTATTCCCTGTATTGTCGGTTGCAAAAACGCAGTAAAACTCTTTAAAGACGGGGATATAGTTGAGGTTGATGCGATAAAAGGGAAAATAGTGAGAATAGAAAAGTAGCTTCGCAAGGCGACGCCTTGCGAAGCTAGAATTACGGATTTGGGGATGGAGAAAGTTCAGGGTGCGGGCAGGTTAGGCAATATCTGTCGCCGGTTGGGTCGGTAACAATTATTTCGTCTCTTAATTCAACATTATCGGTTTGTCCCGTTTTTGCCAAATCATTTGTCCCTTTATCAATCCAAACTTTTTGCCGTCCGGGAGCAACTTTATTGGGTTCAGTTCCTCTTATAAAATATTCAAAACGAGTTGGACAACGATCAGGTGTACCTTCGGGTGGAGGAAGAAGACCGGAGGTAGCGCAAACAATTTTTCCAATAACACTATCCGGTTTTGGCGGCTGCTGCGGTATATGGTCTTTTAAAAGTTCTGCCATAATTTCATGCCAAATTGGAGCGGCACCTGTAACTCCCGAAACTACACCTCCCATCGGGCTGTTATCATTATTCCCAACCCAAACTACTACAAGGTGCTCGGGAGTATAGCCAATGGTCCAATTATCCCGAAAATCATTGGTTGTTCCGGTTTTTACAGGAACTGCTTTGTCGGAAATTTTAAGCTCGGAATTTGTGCCAAATGCCATGGCTCTGGCATTATTATCCATTAAGATGTTTGAAATAATGAAAGTTACCCCGCTTGGTAAAACTTTCCTTCCAAAAATCGGACTTTGCAATGGGATATATTCTTCTAAAACCTTTCCTTTAGAATCTGTAACTTTAAGAATTGGATGAAGATCAACTCTATATCCCTGATTGGCAAAAACTCCGAAGGCCGTTGCCATGTCATACATACTGACTTCACCGCCGCCTAAAGTTAGCGAAAGGCCATACTTTTCGGGTTCATTTAAAGTTGTTATTCCCATGGCGCTTGTTGTTGCAGTCATGGTTTCAACTCCGTTTAGTTTTAACATTTTAACGGCCGGAATATTTATGGAATTACCAAGCGCTTCTCTCATTAATACAGCGCCATGCCATTTTCCATCATAATTAACAGGACAATATTGTTCATGTCCTGGATTTGGAAAGCATGAAAGTTGGTCAACAAAAAGTGTGGCGGCAGTAAATCCATGAATTAGTCCGACGGCATAATTAATTGGTTTTATTGATGAGCCTGGCTGGCGAAGGGCAAGGGTAACATTAACATTTCCGTCAATTTCGCTGTCAAAATAATCTTTACTTCCAATCATTGCCAATATTTCTCCGGTTGCAGGATTAGTAATTAAAGATGCGCCGTTTGTGACATGAGAACTATTAAGTTTTGCAACTTCGCTGGCTATAGCGTTTTGGGCAAAATCCTGTATTGATTGGTCAAGAGTTGTTTTAACTACAAGTCCGCCTTTTTCAAAAATTTGCGCGCCGTATTTTTTAATTAATAAATCTTTGACGTATAAAACAAAATGAGGAGCTTTTATATTATCTGCCACTTTTTGGAAACGAAGCGGTTCTTTTAAGGCCTCATCCAGCTGTTTTTTACTAATAAAACCCTGTTCCTGCATTTGTTTTAAAACTTCTTGTTCTCTAGTTTTTGCCAGTTCGGGATGAGAGCCAAAAGGAGAGTAGGTAGTTGGGGACTCCGGGAGTCCTGCCAAAAGCGCGCTTTCGGCTAATGTTAAATCTTTGGCAGATTTGCCAAAATAGGTGCGTGAGGCCGTCTCAACGCCCCAAACAGTCCCGCCGTAGGGAATTTGGTTTAAATACATTTCTAAAATTTTATCTTTGGGATAGATAAGCTCGGTGATAAAAGAAAGAAAAATTTCTTTAATTTTTCTTGGCAGTGTTCTTTCGGGGGTCAAAAGGCTGTTTTTAACCAGCTGTTGAGTAATGGTTGAGCCACCCTGAAGCTGTTTTTTAAAAACAGTTGAAAAAAAAGCCCTTGCTATTCCCCGGATATCTATTGGACCATGGGTATAAAAATTTCTGTCTTCGATAGCAATGGTGGCCTGTTGAACCTGTTTTGGAATTTGCGAAAGAGGAATAAAAGTTTGATTTTTATCGGTGTAAATAGAATATAAAAGTTTGTCGTTTCTATCCAAAATTTGCGAAGATTGAGATGAAGAAAGACTGCTTAATTTGGTTGCGGACGGTACATCTTTTAGGACAAAAAAATAAAGAGAAATAAAAATAATTGTAGCGACCAAAATAATTTTCCACTGTTTAAAAATAATTGTTTTAAGTTTTTGAGGTTTTTTCATTCAACTATCATATCAAAAGGGTTTTGAACTGACAAGTTTACCGGATTCTTGTATAATAATAATTATAGTCTATGACTATTTTATCCGATATTCTAACTCTTTTTTCAACGCAATTCCAAATCTTAAATTTTAATATTCTCGATTTGATAATTATAATAGTTTTAATTATTTACATTTTTGAAGGATATTCTTTAGGCTTTGTTTCTTCTTTTTTTGATTTTTTAAGTTTTGTTTTTTCTTTTGCCCTCGGGCTTAAATTCTACGCGTTTTTTGGTAGTATTTTGGTTGATAAATTTTCAATGACGCAGGGTTTTGGCAGTGCAATTGGATTTTTTGTAACGGCGATGCTTGCCGAAATAATTCTTTCGATTCTTTTTAGAAGAATAAATTTTTTATTTAAAAATTCGTCAATTTTTATTTTTTTTAAGGAAAGAAAAATCGGCAATTGCCTTGGGATTTTGCCGGGTCTTTTGTCAGCTCTTGTTTTGGTTTCTTTCATTCTGGCAATTATTGTTTCGCTTCCGCTCTCTCCCTTTTTGAAAAATTTAATTTCAACTTCCAGAATTGGCTCAAAACTGGTTTTAGAAACATCAGGATTTGATAAGAAAATAAATGATGTTTTTGGAGGGGCAGTTAGCGAAACCATTAATTTTTTAACTGTTGAACCAAAGAGCGATGAATTTATTAATCTAAATTTTAAAGTAGTAAGTTTCAAAGTTGACGAGGAGGCGGAAAACAAAATGCTAATTCTGGTCAATAGAGAAAGGGTTTCCAAGGGTCTTGGTCCTTTGGCTTTGGATGAGAGCTTAAGACAAGTTGCAAGAAACCATAGTCAGGATATGCTCCAAAGAGGGTATTTTTCCCATTTTACGCCCGAAGGGTTTTCGCCTTTTGACCGTTTGGCAAAAGATAATGTATTTTATAATTATGCCGGAGAAAATTTGGCGCTTGCACCAAATGTTGATCTTGGTATGCAGGGATTAATGCAAAGTCAGGGACATCGGGAAAATATTCTTTCACCAAATTTTGATAGAATTGGGATTGGAGTAATTGACGGAGGGATTTATGGGGAAATGTTTACACAGGAGTTTACGAACTAGAAGTAATTTTTAATTTGAAATTTGAAATTTTAAATCAAATAGAAATGTTTAAAAATTTAAATTTTAAAAATTCATTGAAAATTTAAAATTGAAAATTTAGATTTTACAATATGTATGAGTTGCCGGATATAAGAAATATTGATGTAAAGGGTAAAACTGTTTTTTTGCGAGCTGATTTAGATGTTCCGCTTGCGCAACCATCAACCCGCCTGCCAAAGCCTGGCACTGGCGGGCAGGCCATCAATAGACAACAAACAACCATAGAGGATGATACGAGATTGCAAGCCGGTTTTCCAACGGTGCAATATCTATTGGAGCATGGTGCAAAAGTGATAATCGGTGGGCATTTGGATAGACCAAAGGGAAGAGACGAAAGCCATAGTTTACAGCCAGTAGCAGTTTGGTTGCATGAAAATATCAAATATCACCCGTTCGGCAAGCTCAGGGCAAATATCAAAAATACATATAAAAAATTAAAAATTAATGACTTTGATAGGTGGAAGATAAATGATAACCTTTTTCTTTTGGAGAATTTGAGGTTTTATGAGGGGGAGGAGAACCCTTCGACAAGCTCAGGGCAAGAATTTGTTAAAAAACTTGCATCTCTGGCTGATATTTACGTCAACGACGCTTTTGCCATGTGCCATAGAGATCATGCTTCAATGACAGGAATTACTCATAATCTCCCTCATTTTGCCGGACTGCATTTGCAAAAAGAGGTTGAGGTTTTAGGTTCGGTTTTAAAAGATCCAAAACGGCCTTTGGTTGCAATTATCGGCGGGAAAAAAATTGAAACAAAACTTCCTTTGGTTTTAAAGATGTATAATTTGGCTGATTATATTTTGGTTGGCGGAAAAATCGCCCAGGAAAAAGCATCGCTTGGGACTATCTGTCAGAGGGAAACTCACAAATGCGCAAATCTTGTGGTTGCCCAATTAAATAAAGATGGTAGCGATATTACAACTGGAGATTTAGAAAAATTTTTAGAGGTAATTGAAAAAGCAAAAACAGTAGTTTGGAACGGACCCATGGGAATCATAAATGGCAAATGGCAAATTGATCGGAGATGATACGGAAATGGGGACGAAGAGGATCGCAGAGGCGATTGTTAAAAGCGGGGCATATAGTGTAGTTGGCGGAGGAGATACTACTGAATTTTTAAAACGGCTTGGGATTTTTGATAAATTTGACTTTGTTTCAACCGGCGGGGGAGCAATGCTCTCCTTTTTAAGCGGCGAAAAATTACCGGGTTTGGAAGCATTGGCCTCTTGAAGGATTTTTTTAGAGAGTATATACTCTAAATATGTTAAGAGTTGCGATAAATGGTTATGGAAGGATTGGGAGAGTTGCGCACCGGGTGATTTTGGAGAAACACGCAAGTGAAATAGAAGTTGTTGCTATCAACGCCGGATCGTCAACAGACATAAATGGTTGGATGTATCTTCTTAAATACGATACAGTCTATGGTCCGCTGTCTCACGATATCAAAAACCAAAGATCAAATATCAAAGATGCGATTGGAGATTTTATTATTGATGGAAAGCAAATTCCACTTTTTTCGCAAAAAGACCCAAGTCTTTTGCCATGGAAGGATTTAAATGTTGATGTTGTTGTTGAATCGACCGGTGCTTTTCGGACAGAAGAAAAATTAAAAGCGCACATAAGCGCCGGAGCAAAAGCAGTTGTTCTTTCAGCGCCAGCTAAAGATCAAGTTTCAACTTATATTATTTCGGTTAATGCCAAAGATTATAAAGGCGAAAGTTTAGTCAGCAATACCTCTTGTACTACCAATTGCATTGCACCGGTTGCCAAAATTATACTTGAGAATTTTGGCATTGAAAAAGCCATGATGACTACGATTCACGGATATACATCGAATCAGCGCTTGCAGGATGGGGGGCATAAAGATTATAGAAGAGGCCGCGCTGCCGCAGAAAATATTATTCCTACAACAACGGGTGCGACAAATGCGGCTGCAAAAACCATTCCAGAATTGGAAGGAAAATTCAGCGGTCTTGCAATTAGAGTTCCGGTTGCTGTCGGTTCTCTCTCTGATTTCACATTTCTTCTAAAAAGGCAAACTTCAAAAGAAGAAATCAATGAAGTTTTTAAAAAGGCAGCGGAGGATCCAAATTACAAAGGAATCCTAGAAGTAACTCAAGATCCGATTGTTTCAAGTGATATTATCGGTAATCCTCACTCTTCAATTGTCGATCTTTCGCTAACCCAAGTAGTCGGCGGGAATTTAGCCAAAGTTATTGCCTGGTATGACAATGAATGGGGGTATTCAAACAGGCTGGTGGAAGAAGCAATAATGATAGGAAATAAAATTTCTAATTCCTAATCTCTAAATCCTAAACAAATCCCAATTATCAAAATCTAGAATATGGAAAATCCCAAAGGACTGCCCGATATCAGAATTATTACGATTTCCGGGAGAATTGCTTCCGGCGCTACAACGCTGGCAAAGCATCTGGCTCAAACTTTAAAATGGAAGCATGTTGAAGGAGGAGATGTTTTTTGGGAGGAAGTAAGGAAGAAAATGGAGCTTTCTCCAAAAGATACACACCTGCGGCCGGATACTGAAGACAAAATATTTGACGAACAGTTAATAAAAACATTGAAAGAAGAAAAACAAATTGTTTTGGAAACCAAATTAGCGGCTTTTAATGCTCAAGGAATTACAGGTGTTTTTAAAATTCTTGCTGTCTGTGATGACAAAAACGAAGGGGATCAAACAGATGTTAGGGTGGACAGGTTAGTGAATAGGGAAGGGGTAACGGTAGAAGAAGCGAAAAAAGAAATACTTGAAAGAGAAAAAAATGATCTTGAAAAGTGGCGAAGAATGTATGCCAAAGACGATCATAGCTGGGTTTACTGGGATAAAAAATATTACGATTTAGTAGTTAATACTTTCAATCATTCTCCTGAAGAAACTCTGGAAATTGCACTAAAAGGGATTGGATATAAATCCGCATAATTTTTGTTTCTTGCTTTTTATTTTTTTAGTGGTAAAATTAAGGCGCTTTTATAGATGTAAAAGGTGGCAGTTATGATAACAGTAAAAGACTTAAAAGGAAAAACAGTTGGCGCCGCTGTTTCAGGAGGATTAGACTCTTCTACGCTAACCCGATGGCTAACAGATAATGGTGTAAAAGTTATATGTTTTGTAGTTGACCTCGCGCAGCCGGATGAGCAAAACTTCAACGAGATAAAAAAAAGATTATTAATTGCGGGTGCTAAAGAGGTCGTAGTTGTAGACGGAAAAAACGATTTGGCAAAAATAGGTGTTTTGGCAATCCAGGCGCAAGCAAAATATGAGGGTGGTTATTGGAATACAACAGCTCTTGCTCGTCATATAACCACGGAATTGATACTTCGCGAGATGAAAAAAAGAAAAATAAATATTTTTACTCATGGTGCAACGGGAAGAGGGAATGACCAAGTCAGATTTCAGCTCGTTACGAATATGCTAGAACCAGATATTACTGTTTATGCTCCATGGAGAGATGACGCTTTTCTTAAAGCTTTTGGCGGTAGAAAAGAGATGATCGATTTTTGCAAAAAGAGAAAGATTCCTATCAAAGCAACAATGGATAAACCATACAGTACAGATGCGAATATGCTTGGCTTAACCCATGAAGCAGGAAAACTGGAGTCGCTTGCTACTCCAGCAGATTTTGTCAAGCCGGAGATGGGGACTTTGCCGAAAGACGCTCCCGATAAAGAAGAGCAATTTTACATAACTTTCCAACAAGGGTTTCCAGTGCGGATAAATGGTAAAAAGACAACCTTGCTTGAAGCATTCCTTTTGGCAAATAAAATTGGCGGAAGAAATGGAGTTGGTATAGGAATTCATGTCGTGGAAAACAGATTTGTTGGTATAAAGTCAAGGGGAGTATACGAAATGCCAGGCATAGAACTCTTAGGAAAATGCTACGAATTTCTCCTTCAACTTATCTTAGAACGCCGCTCCCGAAGACTATTTCAATTTCTTTCGGAATTCATTGCAGAACAAGTTTATCAAGGTTACTTTTATGATCCGGCCTCAAATGCGGCAATGTCCGCTATAAAGCATCTTGCTTCTTTTGTAAGCGGTAATGTATATGCTTCCCTTTATAGAGGAAATGTCTTTTATCAAAAAATCGAACAGGCGAAGAATTCTCTTTATTCGGAAACCACAGGTTCCATGGAAAAAGTCGGGTCTTTTAATCATGCTGACTCCGAGGGATTCCTTCGTGTACTTGGTGTTACAGCAAAAGCTCTTAATGCTGCAAAACAAATCGATTTAACTCCAATTGGCTCCAATTACAAAAAAAACAAAAAATAAATTTCTTCTTTATTTTTTTTCTCAAAGTGAGTATAATATACTACTATAATCAATATTAGATTAATATAGTGGGTCAATTTAGCTATAAAAATAGGGAGATCTTATGGATAAGTTGTGGAACAAAACTAGTCAAAAACTTAATAAAATTGTAGAAGAATTTGAAACAAGAGATGATTTAGTTTTAGACAAATACATGGTTGAAGCGGATATCTATGGTTCTTTTGCTCATGTATTTATGCTTTCCACAATTGGCTTACTTACAAAAACTGAATTGGCAGATATTCACAAGGGGCTTCTTAAGATTCTTGAATTAAATAAGGAGGGAAAATTTAACTTAGAATTTGGTGAAGAAGATATCCATACAAAAATTGAAAATTTCTTAACTCAAACCATAGGTGAGGCTGGAAAAAAAATCCACGCTGGTCGTTCACGAAACGATCAAATCTTATTAGATACTAGAATTTATACAAAATCAGAACTTCTAAAAATATGGAAGAATCTTTTAGATTTAATATCTGTATTAATTGGGCTTTCAGAAAAGTATTCTGACATTCCAATGCCGGGTTACACACATATGCAAAAAGCTATGCCTTCATCTGTTGGAATGTGGTTTGGATCTTTTGCAGAGTCATTGACAGATGATGTAAAACTACTGCAAACGGCATTTGATCTTAACAATCAATCTCCTCTTGGATCAGGAGCCGGCTATGGAGTATCATTAAATCTTAATCGCCAACTCGTAGCGGATTTTTTGGGGTTTGAGAAAGTTCAAACTAATTCTCTATATTGCCAGAATAGTCGGGGAAAAATTGAGTCAATTGTGGTATTTGCACTATTGCAAGTAGTATTTGACATTTCTAAGCTTGCATCTGATATTTTATTTTTTACAACATCTGAACTTGATTTCTTTGAAGTTGACGAGAGTCTTTTTACAGGAAGCAGTATTATGCCTCAAAAAAGAAACGTCGATGTCGCTGAATTATTGCGTTCAAAAGTAAATATTGTAGAAGGCTATCTTGTTCAGATTTTTAATACAGTTGTAAATTTACCCTCGGGTTATAACAGAGATTTCCAGGATATAAAAAGACCATTTATAGAAAGTATAAATTTAACAAAAAATGTTCTTAATATTTCAAAAATACTTGTAAAAAATATTAAACCCAGGAAAGATATTTTGGTAAAATCCATGACGCCGGAATTATATGCAACCCATGCTGCCTATCAGCTAGTCAAGGATGGCGTATCGTTTCGTGAAGCTTATAAGAAGACAGAAGATATCATCGATAATCTTCCTTCTTTTGATCCATATGAAGTTCTTAAAATGAGTAAGCATGTCGGCGGAACTGCAAATTTGCAAAATTGGGCAATGAAAAACGAACTGGTTAAGTATAAAAAAATTCTTTTAAAAGAAACTAAAAGTTATAATAAAATGATTTTTAATTTTAAAAATAAAAAATAAGCATCAAAGACTTAAAGTTATTAACTTCAGAATTTGCCCCGCGAATTGAAAAAACAAGGTTATTGAAATTTATATGCGTTGGTGGTAAAGTAATGGTGTGAAAGTGAGGGGTTTGATATGAAAGTTGCCGATGCAATGTCAAAATATGTTGATTATATATCTGTTGATGCGAAAGTAGGCGATGTTGCGCGTCTTATTTTTGGTAGGGGAGTTAATGGGGTTCCTGTTTGTAAAGGCAAAAAGGTTGTTGGTCTGATTACGGAGCGTGATATTCTCTCCAAATTTTATCCCACAATGACAGAATATATAGAGGATACTATTCATGCTTCGGACTTCGAGGGCATGGAAAATAAAGTTAATGAAATTTTAGAACTGCCCGCCGAAAAAATAATGACTAAAAATCCAACTACAATATCTGCAGATATGCCTCTTTTGCGTGCGCAATCTTTAATGTTCACAGAAAAGGTCGGAAGACTTCCAGTAATTGATAAAAAAGGAATTTTGATTGGAATAATTGCACAAGGAGATATATTTAAATCAATTGTTGGAGGAAAAGTTCCTCTCGATGAGGAAGATACAGATTTCTACAATTGGTTGGGCGAGTATTATGATGAGCTCTATAATTGGGGGAAAAGATTAGATAGTGAAATACCGGCTCTTGCAAAATTATTCCAAAAAGAAAAAGTAAGAAACGTGTTGGATGTGTCATCAAGCACTGGGGAGCATAGTATTGCCTTGGCTAAAAAGGGATTTGGTGTCGTTGGCATTGAGACAAGCAATATAATGCAGAGACTTGCTCGAAATAAACAAAAAGGACTCCCCTTACTCTATAGGAATAAAATAAGGTTTCTGGGAGGATCTTACAAAAAGGAATTAGAAGAGTTAACCTTTAATTTGGATGCCGCTATTTTTATGGGAAATGCTTTGTCCTCTGTTATAGCTTCTGATAAACGGATACTAGAAGATGTAGTGTGCGTTCTTAATAAAGAAAATCCAATACTTGTTTTTCAAGTTTTGAATCTTGAGAAAATATTCAAGGTCCAAAATGGTTTTAGAGATTTTAACATAACTGAGCAATCATATGGTGCTGGATCAAAATATGCTCTCTTATCGTTTTATACAAAAGGACAAAAGAAGAACATATTTATCAGTAGGGCGGTTTTTAGTTTGTCGCATGATAAGTGGGTATTTAGAGGTGTTAGATCGACTCCTGTTGTTCCTATAAAAAAACAAAAACTTGTAAACAAATTACGCAAGTTGGGCTTTACTAAATTCAGTTTTTACGGAAGTTCACTCTATCAACCAATCTTTAAATATCCTTTCAAACCATCAAAAAGTGATTGGTTGAATGTTGTTGCCAAGATATGAAAAAATTTATTTTTTTCTTTACATTTTTTGTTTTTCTTTTTTCCTTTCAACATTCGTTTGCACAAACGAAGATGGAGGAGGTCACGGTTGTTCCTCAAGCATCAGTTGATTATCAGCTCCCATACCCGGGGCTTTTACCAGACAGTCCTCTTTATATTTTTAAAACAATCAGGGATAGAATAATTGGTTTTCTTGTTTCAGACCCTCTAAAGAAAGCGGAATTCAATTTACTGATGGCAGATAAACGGTTAATATCAGGTGTTGAGCTTATCAAGAAAAATAAAACAAAAGAAGATTTGGCTTATTCGACAATTTCCAAAGGAGAAAATTATTTTCAAGAAGCGATTGTAAAAATCAAAGAAGCAAAAAAACAGGGTTCGGACACGACAAAAATCTTAACAAAGCTTTCAATAGCTTCCCGAAAACACAAGGAAGTTTTGGTAAGTTTGGAAAAACAGGTTACGCCAGAAAAAAGGGCGACCCTGCTTAATTTAGAAAAAAGAGTAGATGAATTCGAAAAAGAGGTTGATGGAATAGTACCAAATTAACAGTTTGAATAACATTTTGTGATAATTTTTTTTGTTCATCTTAATTAAGACTTTTGAGCCCTCTTTTCCTAGAATATAAATTTTTTACTCTTTTATTTTGCCTTTGTCAGAAACAGTTAAAAATCGAGGCTAAAAATTGAGCTGACTCTTTTTGATATAGATATTAGTAGTTGACACAATAGATCTAGCGTTTTATGCTTTTCCTGGCACTAGATATAGTGTAGGACATAGAAATTTGCTTAGGTCGGCACGAAAATTTTATTTGCTTATTTGAAATTTGTAGTATTTGTAGTATTAAGGTATGAAGTGTCCATATTGCGGAAGCAAAGAAACAGAAGTAGTTGAAACAAGAGATAGCGAAGACTTGGAAACAATTCGAAGAAGAAGAGCTTGTCTAAAATGCGAAAAAAGATTTACGACTTACGAAAGAGTAGAAAATATTAATTTAATAGTTATAAAAAAAGACGGAAAAAGGGAGCAATTCAGCCGAGATAAATTAAAAAACGGAATTTTAAAGGCAAGCGAAAAAACAAAAGTCTCGCTTGAGAATATAGAAAAAATTGTTACAGAAGTAGAAAGAGAATTGCGAAGCGGAGATTCGGTTGAGATAGAAAGTAAAAAAATCGGATTAATGATTGCAAATAGACTTAAAAAAATTGACAAAGTAGCGTATATTAGATTTTCAAGTGTTTTCAAAAGATTTGTTGACGTTGAAGATTTTGAGGAAGAAGTAAAAAAACTCATTAAATAGCATATGGTTAAATAAATAATTATGAAATTAGACGGAATTAGGCAAAAAGTATTTTTAGACAGATACTCACTAAAAGATAAAAAAGGTAATGCTTTGGAACAAACTCCGGACCGAATGTGGAGGAGAGTTGCCAAGGGAGTATCTATTGCAGAAAATAAAAAGAATCAGAAAAAATGGGAGAAAAAATTTTATGATGCGATGGAAGATTTTAAATTTGTTCCGGGCGGAAGAATTTTGGCAGGGGCGGGAACCGGTTTTGCTGTAACTTTTTATAACTGTTTTGTTCTCCCTTCTCCAAAAGACTCACGCGACGGGATAATAGATAATTTAAAATCAATGATAGAAATTATGGCCCGGGGCGGGGGAGCCGGTATTAATCTTTCTTCGCTTCGTCCAAAAGGCGCAAGGGTTAAAAAAGTCAACGGATTTTCTTCAGGTCCCTGCAATTGGGCAGAACTTTATTCTCTTGCAACCCACGATATTATTCAGCAAGGCGGTTCAAGACGCGGGGCATTAATGCTGATGCTTTGGGATTGGCATCCGGATATTGAAGAATTTATTACGGTCAAACGTGATTTAAAAAGAATAAGCGGCGCAAATTTATCAGTTTGTATTTCCGATAAATTTATGGAGGCGGTTAAAAAAGACGCTGACTGGGATTTGGTTTTTCCGGATTTAGGAGATAAAGATTACGATGAAAAATGGGACGGAGTATTAAATAATTGGAAAGCCCATAAGAAGAAAGTCAAAGTTTATAAAACTATTAAAGCAAGATACCTCTGGAATTTAATTTGCGAAGCGGCCTGGCAATCAGCAGAGCCGGGCATTGTTTTTATGGAACGCTACAACAAATGGTATAACAATTGGTATTGGAATACTGTTAACTGTACAAACCCTTGCGGCGAAGAAGGTTTGCCTTCCTGGGGAGTTTGCAATCTTTCCTCTTTGAATCTTTCGGCATTTGTCAAAGGCGACAGTGTTGATAAGGCAGGAGAAATGGATTACAAAAGTCTTTGCGAACACGCTAAAATCGGGGTGAGACTGCAGGATGATATTATTAATATCGATAATTACGCTTTCCCAGAAATTCGCGAACGACAATTAAACGGCGAGCGAAGAATTGGACTTGGGACAATGGGTCTTGGGGATGCGCTTATTAAAATGCATCTTCGTTATGGATCTGATAAATCGCTAAAGACAATAGAAAAAATATTTAGAACAATAAGAGATGCCGCTTATGAGGCTTCGGTTGAAATCTCACGCGAAAAAGGAGCTTTTCCAAAATTCAACGCCCAAAAATACCTCAAAGGATATTTTATTAAAAAACTTCCAAAAGAAATAAGAGACAAAATTAAAAAATACGGTATTCGAAACTCTTTGCTTTTACAGGAAGCGCCGACTGGCTCAACCAGTCTTCTTTCCGGTGTTTCTTCGGGAATTGAACCCATTTACGAATTTGAATTTATTAGAAAAGATAGGCTTGGCGAGCATACGATATGTCATCCTCTATATGAAGAATGGAAAAAAGCCCACCCCAACGAGAAAAAACCCGATTATTTTGTTTCGGCCAATGATTTAACTCCGGAAGATCACGTTAAAGTTCAGTCATTAATTCAAAGTTTTGTTGATGCATCAATTTCAAAAACCGTTAATGCGCCAAAAGCCCATACGGTTGATGATGTAAAAAGACTTTATGAACTTGCCTACAAGCTTGGCTGTAAAGGAATTACTTACATGAGAGAGGGTTCAAGAGAGGGAGTTTTAACGCGAGTCGAAGAAAAAAAGGAAGAGGTTGTCAAAAAAGAAATGCCAAAAGTACAAAAACCGGTTGCACCAAGACCGATGCAGTTGGAGGGAGTTACTTACATGACTGAAACGCCGGTTGGAAAAACCTATATCACAATTAACCATAATCAAGACGGAGATCCATTCGAAGTATTTATAACTATTGGAAAATCCGGTTCTGATGTTGCGGCAATGGCAGATGCGCTGGGACGAATGATCTCTCTGAATCTTCGTTTAAATGATTCGCTGCTACCGCGAGAACGCATTAGACAAGTTGTCTCACAGCTGGCCGGAATCGGCGGAGCAAGAAGCGTTGGGTTTGGCAAAGAAAAAGTCAGGTCTTTACCAGATGCCATAGCCAAAATTTTATCAAAACATTTTAGTTTTGCTGTTAATGGTAGTGTTGAAGATAAAAGACCAGCATCAAACGGTGAAGGGCAATCGGGTAACGGCCATGCGCAAGATGAAGAAAGTCTGGTTTCAGACAAGGCTGATTTGGTTTTAATGCAGCAGTTAACTTTGGGCGGACAAGCAAGCGGTTTACCCTCTTTAGAAATTGAAGCGTCGGAAAAAACCTATGCCAAAGATCCAAGCGCCACAAATCTTTTTGATATTTGTCCGGAATGCGGAAGCGGAAGTTTAGCTTATGAAGAAGGCTGTAGAAAATGTTATAGTTGTGGGTATTCAGAATGCTAAAACTAGCGTATAGCGTATAGCGTATAGCGTATAGCGTATAGCGTATAGCGTATAGTTGTAGTTGTAATTAAAAATTAATTCAGTTAAAATGTTTGCGTGGGTAATCACCGTGACCTGCTTTTGCTGAAAGCTTCAGCAAGGCAAGAAATCGGTGGCAGTGCCGCTACTGTATAGCCAGAAAACCACGCAAAATAACCCCCGTGGGGGTTCCCGAGCAGGAGTTATTATATCCTTCTTGGGAACAAGAGGGATTTTTTTTATGGTTCGACAAGTTCACCACAAGGTGAAAATTTATACAAAGACCGGGGATAAAGGAAAAACTTCGCTTTTGGGCGGAAAGAGAGTGCCAAAAGATGATTTAAGAATTGAAGTTATTGGAGAAATTGATGAACTGAATTCGGTGATTGGAATTGTGATAGCGCAAATCTCAAAGCGCAAATCTCAAAACCAAAACTTAAAGTTCAAAAATGAACTAATAAATATTCAAAAAGATCTTTTTGGAATTGGGTCATCATTGTCAGGTTTTTTAACTAAACGCTACGTGCTAGACGCTAGACGCTTGGAAAAGATGATAGGCGAGTTATCGAAAGAGTTGCCCGTATTAAAGAGTTTTATTCTTCCCGGCGGGGGAGAAAGCGGTTCTTTTTTGCATTTGGCAAGAGCGGTTTGCCGAAGAGCGGAAAGAAGAACGGTTGGACTTTCTAAAAAAGAAATTGTCGATAAAAGTATCATTATGTATTTAAATCGTCTTTCGGATTTATTATTTACAATGGCAAGATATATAAATTTTAAAGAAAATAAAAAAGAAATAATTTGGCCTTCCTAAGCTTACCGTTCGCCTTTTCAATTCTATTCGAATACGGCTCACGGAGCGCTTTAAGGCGGGTAAGGTTAAAAAAATTTTATTGAAAGTAAAAATTGGGTGAAATCGGTGTGATTCCGATGCTGTGCCGCAACTGTTAAAGCCAGATCCCCATTATCCCGCCAAACGGGATAGATAAGTCTTCCGAGTAGAAGCAATATTTCTCCTCGGAAACGAGGAGTTTTTTTATGGGAAAAGAAGTGTTTTTTGATAGAATAACAGCCAAAAATGTTGGTTTTGATTTACCGCAAGAAGCAGTTAATGTGTCAAGGGCCTTGACAAAATTTCCTTTTTTAAGAAAAGAAATCATTAAAACTACCGCTCGTCAAATCAGGACTTACGAGTCAGAAACCCTTAAAGATAGTGTCGTGTCTTATTATCCATGTTTTCTGCATTCTGTTGGAGGAAAAACGAAATTATTCTCTTCGGATATCCCTCATGAACAATTTTTAATGGAGTCTCAAATAGACTCGATTGAAAGAGATGGTGCGCCGTTAAATGGTTTTAGAAAATTGCAAGAAGAATTAGGCCGATTTAGCGGGAAAAGATTATTCTTATGGATTAGTCCAAAAGGAAGCGCTGGCAATAAGGGAATTTATAAAAAAATTAATTATGGTTATCATCAAATTTATATTGGGACAGCTGAAGACAGAAAAACCCAAGCCTATGCCCTAAAGTCTGATATTGATGAAAGGGTACTAGCCAGTTGGATTAATCAAGTTTCGAATGGAAAGACTAGCATTAAGGGAGAGGATTCTCTGGAATTTCTCTTTAATCCGGTCGTAGTCCCTTTTTTTTCTTCGACATATTCTTCCGATGAAATGATAGCTTTCGCCCTGGTTAGATTAAAAAATATTTTGGCAAAAAGCAAGCAGTCGGCATTTTATAAAGATGTAGAAGTTGAAAACTTACCGGATTCAATGATAGATACAAAAATAGAACAAGAAAGAGATGTTGAAAGAATAGCTAGGGAACTTGATATTCAGCTCTCTATGGATAAATGGTTAGGTTATGAAGAAGCTAGACGAGCAATTGGAGGGCAAATGTATGTTTTGTATGAAAGTTATGCTAATAAAAAGGGAGAATTTGAATTAAAAGGTTGTTCGGGAGGAACAAAAACCACCAAAAATCTTTTTGAGAATGAAATAGATTTATTAATTGAAAATATTTTTTCTACAGCATTCAGAATTAAAAATTCTACAACGGATGAAGAATATAAGTTTGATAAAATTGATGATTGTGTAAAATGTGGAGCAAAGAATGTTGCCGTTGGTCCTTGTAAGATCTGCCAGCCATGTGACAAAGCATTAAGAGCTAAAAGCGCCGCAAAATATTCCTTCTCCTTGAACTAAAAGAATTTTGTAATCTCGATATAATGACAGTTTTATTTTTTAGTGCTATTATATTTATATATGGACGATTCGCAAAACTCAAAACTCAAAACTCAAAACTCAAATCAACAGGGTGGATTAGTAAATCAGACGGCGAACCAAAGTTTAGTATCAAATCCTTCAACCGTTACAGAGCCTGTTTCTCCTGTTAGTGTTCCTCAAAAAGAAATTGTGGAGCCGGTTTTAAATCAGCCAATAGCATCAGAAATTCAGGAGGAATGGGTAAAGCCGTCCCAAGCAGAGCCGGAGATTCAGCCAGAAGTAGAAGAAGCAGGTGTCGAAAAAGTTTCGGAGCTACCAAGAATTACAGAAGAGCATAAACAAGTCGGCATAGAGCATGCCAAAGAGTCAACGCCCGTTCAAACAAAACCCTCGGGAACAATTCAATTACCAATGACCGAAAAAGAGGCGGATTCACAGATAAAATCAACAAAAAATACAGACTCGCCGCATTGGCTGGCAGTTTTAATTAAAAAAATATTTAAACGTTTAAAAGGGACAAACTAAAATGAATCTTCAAACTTTTTCTTTTGAAGAAATGGTTTCATTTCTTATTTCGCTTGCCATTGGTTTTATTGGCGCGATAATTTTGGTTGTCGGACTTTATTTTTTTAGCAGAATTTTATTCTTATGGTACAAATATCGCAATCGCGAAAAAGAATCTTTAGATTCGGTTCTTTTGCAAGTAGCTCTGCCGCGGGATAACGAAATTAAAATTGATGCGGCCGAACAATTATTTTCCAGCCTCTCTTCAATTAGAAAAGGGGGCAGGCTTTCTTTTTTAAAACCACAGCCTCATCTTTCATTTGAAATAGTGGGAATGGCAGGGGATATTAGATTTTATGTTTATGTTCCCAATAAACTTCGGGATATGGTTGAAAAGCAAATTAACGGGGCTTATTCGGATGCAGAGATTACCCAAGTCGCCGAGAAAGAAGTTTCTCAAAAAAAATATGTGATGGGAGGAGAATATAATATTTTTTCAGAAAAAGGCAAAGTGGCCTTTGCTTCTTTAAGACTTAAATCCTCCAGTTATTTGCCGATTAAAGCCTATAAGGATCTTCCGGTTGATCCGTTATCTTCCATTACTTCAGTTTTGGCCAAAATGTCAGAAGGGGAGGGAGCGGCAATTCAGATCTTGGTAAGTCCGTCTGACTCTTCTTGGAAAAAATCGGGAAAGTCATATTTATCTAAAACCAAAAAGAATGAGGCCAATCCGGAAACCGCCAAATACTCGGCCGACCAAAAAGAACTTGAGGCAATTGAAAATAAAATTTCAAAACCCGGTTTTGATATGGTTGCAAGAATTGTTGTTTCCTCAAGCACAATGGAATCAGCCCAGGCACATTTAGGAAATATTTCCGGCGCATTTACTCAATTTAGCGGTATGAATTCTTTTACCAAAAATCGTCATTTTTTCAAAGGATTATTTATGAATGATTTTATTTACCGTTATATGCCCGTTCGTGGTCAAACAAATGTTTTATCCAGCGATGAGCTGGCAACAATTTTTCATTTTCCAAATAAAAGTATTACAACTCCTCATATTTTTTGGGTGACAGCCAAACGCGCGCCGGCGCCTGCTCAAATTCCAGAAAGTGGTCTTTATCTTGGTAAAAGCACATATCGTGGAATGAGTAAGCCCATTTATATGAGCTTGGATGACAGACGCCGCCATATGTATATTATTGGAAAAACTGGTACGGGGAAAACAGAATTCTTAAAAGAAATGATAATGCAGGATATTAAAGCCGGACAGGGGTTGGCAGTAATAGATCCCCATGGAGATTTGATCGAAGATATTCTGCCTCTTATTCCACCCCAGCGCTCTGAAGATGTTATTCTTTTTGATCCTTCTGATCAGCAAAGACCAATGGGAATAAACATGCTTGATGCTCAAACCGAAGAACAAAAGCATTATGTTGTTTCATCAATTATCGGACTGATGTATAAACTTTTTGATCCGCATCAAACCGGAATTATCGGTCCGAGATTTGAGCATTCGATACGAAATGCCATGTTAACGGTAATGTGTGAGCCGGGGAATACTTTTGTCGAAGTGGTTAGAGTTTTGACTGATTCTGCTTTTGTTCAGGAACTTTTGCCAAAAGTGCAAGACCCGATTGTTCGGCGTTACTGGACCGACCAGATTGCTCAAACATCGGATTTTCATAAGTCCGAGGTTTTGGACTATATTGTTTCCAAGTTTGGCCGCTTTGTTACCAATAAAATGATTCGAAATATTATCGGCCAATCACAAAGCTCTTTTAATTTTAGAAAAATTATGGATGAGGGGAAAATTCTTTTGGTTAATCTTTCTAAAGGTAAAATCGGCGAGGAAAATTCAAACTTTTTAGGATTGGTTTTAGTGCCTAAAATATTAATTTCTGCCATGTCCCGTCAAGACATGCCAAAAGAGCAAAGACGCGACTTTTTCCTGTACGTTGACGAATTCCAGAATTTTGCAACACCAGATTTTGCCCAAATATTATCGGAAGCGAGAAAATATAAACTCAATCTAATTGTTGCCAATCAGTTTATCGGACAAATGGAAGAGGAGGTTAAAAACGCCATTTTTGGCAATGTCGGAAGTTTAGTTGCCTTTAGGGTTGGCGTGACTGATGCAAATTATTTACAACATGAGTTTCAGCCCACTTTTACCGAAGCGGATTTAATTAATATCGAAAGATTTAATACTTATACAAAAACAATTGTCAGCGGCGAGCCGGTGCCGCCGTTTTCTATGGACTTGGTTAAAGATATGGCAAAGGAAAAAGATATTGCCAATCCCAGAGTGGCAGAGTTAATCAGAGAGCTTTCAAGATTAAAGTTTGGTAAAGATGCTAGTGTAGTTGAAGCGGAAATTGCTCAACGAGCAAGACTTTGACACCTTGAGGGTAGAAGATAGAAGTTTGATGATAGATCTTGAAGTTTGAAAATGGAAGTTAGATTCTATCTTCTAGCTTCTAACTTCAAATTCTAGCTTCTAGTTTCCAGCGTCAAACATCAAATTTTAACGTCCAGCATCAAATCTTTTTTCTACTTCTTTCCAGTTAACCACATTCCAAAAAGCCTCGATGTATTCTGGTCTTCGATTTTGATATCCTAAAATTTAGTTATAAAAAACAAATGTAAAAAGGGTAAGAGAATTGTAAGGTTTTTTATATGTTGAAAATAGACGAACCACTAATTATACTATCTGCAATGGTTGAAGCTATTGAGAGAAGACCAAGACCAGGTACGAAAACAGCATCGATATTAGAATACGTAGAAAAAGGAGAACCAACTCGGGTAATTGTCGAAAAGACAGGTGTATCCGCATCAGTTGTACGAACTTTAAGGGCCCACATTTTTAAGTCTTACCTTCCTAAGCCTCAAGAAGAGAAGACAAAATCGGTATGGATACAGGAAATCAGTCGAGCAAAGGGAGGGCAGAGTGTGCTTGTTGAACCATTTGCAAAAATGGGAATGGCGCCTGTAGAAATTGTAGAAGCTATAGCAATAAAAACTGGAAGAGTTTTATCTTTACCTGAAGTTCGAAATGCGATGCAGAAAGCGAGGATAAAAGGGGTTCTTCCCAAGCCAAATCGAACTAAAGCGGAAGAGAACAAATTTTTAGCACAATGCCATAAGCCAAAAGAGGAAATAAAAAAGAGAGTTCGTCTCTGGCTAGAGTTAGAAGAGTTGCTTACTAAGAAAGGAGCGGTAGCAATACCGGCAGGAAGAGAAGATTGGCTTTCTTATATTTCTTTTTTTGAAAAACGGAGAGAGTTGCGACAGCCATTGAGCAAAGTATTTGTGGTGGAAGGACAAAGTTTAGAGGAAGTTTCAAGCTGGGATAAACAAAAACTCCTAAAGTTAGCAGATGTTCTTGGTAATTCTGTAGATGAAGTTAATTTTGTTCGAGATGCTCCGTTTTTGGTCTGTCAAATATTGATGTTTGTGGCCGCTTTTCACGAGAATAAATTGAGAGAATTTGATCTGGAGTTGGAATCCTTAAGTAAATTCCAGTTGAGAAACTCTATTAGGATTTGCTGGGCATATATGAATAAGTACCCCCAACTTGACAACCTAACCAAAGTTTATCAAATCATTAGAAAAAACATTGGTTTTTAACCTAAGTTACAGAAAATTTGCTAATATAGTAAGCAAATTTAGCTTATGATATAATTTGAGCGTAGATATTTGCGTCCGTAGCTCAGTGGTAGAGCGCTACTCTTATAAAGTAGATGTCCTTGGTTCGAATCCAAGCGGACGCACCCATTCGTCGCTTCGCTCCTCAGGGCAAGCTTGACTTTACAAAGGCCTTAATCTTTCGCTAAGATAGACGAAGCATGAAAAAGATTTCCACGGGACCCGCATTCGGTGATTTTATTGGTTTGGAAAAATCCTCGCCAAAAAGGCATTACGGCGGCGAGGGCGACAGGACACAAATGCGGGATTTTTTACTGCCGCTTTTATTAATTATTTTGCTTGGCATTCTTATTTTCAGGCTTGCCGCTTTGCAAATTTTCCAGGGAAGTTATTATCGAAACCTGGCTGATAATAACAGAATCAGGACAACTACGATTCACGCTCCGCGGGGCATTATTTTTGACCGGAACAACACGCCTTTGGTTTTTAATGTGCCCGGTTTTCGCGAAATTATTAATGGAAAAACTATTCTTCTCTCCCAAAAGCAGGCGATACAAGTAATTGCAGAAGGCAAAAAAGATCTAGAGGTTGATTCTCTTCGGGAATATTCTTATAAAGACGCTTTTTCTCATGTTTTGGGCTATCTTGGCCAAATTTCCCAAGGTGAACTCAAAAAAGAAGAATTTAAAGACTATGCCGGCGGAGATTTAATAGGAAAAGACGGGATTGAACAGCAATATGAAAGTTTGCTTAAAGGTACAGACGGGAAGCAATTGTTTGAGGTGGATGCTTTAGGTAAAACAATAAGGACTTTGGGGGTTGAGGATCCAATTCCAGGTCTTGACATTAAATTAACTTTGGATGCCAAACTGCAAATTGCAGGGTTTAAAGCAATGGAAAATGTTAAAAAAGGCGCATTAATTGTTTCAACGCCAAAAGGAGAAATCCTGGCTCTTATTTCAAAACCGAGCTTTGACCCAAACCTTTTTACCAAAGGCGAGTATTATTCTTCTGCTTCAGATTCTGCAAAGCAGAATTTGTCTGACGTTCTTCTTGGGCAAGAGAATCCTCTTTTAAACAGGGCAATTTCCGGAGTTTACCCTCCCGGATCAACTTTTAAAATAATTACGGCGGCAGCGGCTCTAGAAGATAAAATTATTGACGAGAATTTTACGGTTGAGGACATAGGAGTTTTGCAAGTTGGAGCTTTTTCTTTTGGCAACTGGTATTTTCTGCAATACGGAAAAACAGAAGGAATTCTTAATGTAGTTTCGGCTTTAAGGCGGTCAAACGATATTTTCTTTTATAAGCTAGCCGAAAAAATTGGCCTTGAAAAATTATCGGAAATGGCAAAAAATTTTGGCCTTGGGCAAGCCTTGGGGATTGATTTAAGCGGCGAGGCAGAAGGTCTTGTGCCATCAGATTCCTGGAAACAAAAAGCAATTGGCGAGTCATGGTACTTGGGCGACACTTATCATTATGGTATTGGACAAGGATATTTGTTGACAACGCCTTTGCAGGTTAATACTTGGACCCAAGCGATCGCAAACGTGGGCTCGCTTTACGAGCCACATTTGCTTCAAAATCAAAAATTCTCGCGGAGCGAGACAAAATTCAAAATTCAAAGTTCAAAGTTTTTGAGTCAAAAAACAGTTGACTTAATTCGGCAGGGGATGGTGGAGAGTTGCAGCCCGGGTGGGGTGGCATGGCCGCTCTTTGAATTTAGAATTAAGAATCAAGAATTAAGAATTGATGGGAAGAATTTTTTGGAAGTGCCAACTTCATCAACTTCGGGACAAATGAAAGATTATCGGCAAATTTCAATTGCCTGTAAAACAGGAACAGCCCAACATGGAGGATTAGAAACTATGCCTCACGCCTGGATAACGCTTTTTGCCCCGGCTTATGATCCGCAGATTGTCGTGACAGTTTTATCAGAAGAATCAGGGGAGGGTTCAAATGTTGCCGCCCCAATCGCCAAAAAAGTTTTGGAAGAGTGGTTTACTAGATAAAACTTATTCAATTGGAATTGGGATCTTGGATATTGGCGGAGAAGAGTACACGTCTTCATTTGTCATTTTTACTAACCAGTCGACTAATGTTACTCCCTCTCGGCGAAATTTAGCTTTCTCTTCAAAATCACTTATGTCATCGATGTGCATTTTTATGGGTTTCCATTTAAGTTTAATAACAGAGTCGCCGATTTTAAGAGCAGTCGAAGTGATACGTAGAGATTCTAATCCTTCACTTCCTAAACAAAACTCTATCTTTAGTCCTGGCTTTTTTACATGAAAAACTTCGATATTAATTTTATTAGTCTTTTTTGTAGCTCCAATTAATGTGCCGTCTTTTAATACTGTCAAGGAGGTACTTAAGTCTTCGGCTATGTGTCTTGTTCCGGCTAAATTTTCTTTGGGTTGAAAAAATCCAGAGAGAACTTCAAAGGCTTTTTGTTCGGGTGTTGTTGCTTTTGGAATTTCTCCGTTTCCCATAATCTTATAATTAGAGTTCTAATAAATTTGTATTTTCCTTTGCTCTATTTTGGACGAATTGGAGATAGCGTTCGGTAGTTGAAAGTCTTTTGTGTCCTAAAACTTTTGATAAAACAACCAAGGATACACCGTGTTTTAAGTGATGAGCAACAAAGGTGTGGCGAAGATCATTGACTTTGGCGTCTTTTATCTCGGCCAATCTGAAATATCTTTCGACCGCGGTTCTAATATTTCGAATTAAAAACGGCTTGCCGGTTTTGGTAACAAAAACTCTTTCTTCTTTAACTTTTGGCCTAACATCCAAATATTTTTTGAGAGCTTCTTTGGCTGGTTTGTTTAAAGGCACAATGCGTGCTTCGTGTTTTTCATAGGGCAAAATTTTGATGCTGTCTCCTGCAACATCGGAAAGTCTAAGCGCGGCTAATTCTCCAATCCTAATTCCGGTTTGAAGGAGTAGTTCGATAATGGCAAACATTCTCGCATCGTTTCTGGTAGAGTCTCTTAAAGCTCGGTATTCGGTTGGAGTTAGGATTCTGGGCGGAGCAAGCTCATATCTTGGGTGATTAATCAAAAGCGATGGGTCATCGGTAATATACTCGTTAACCTTTAAAAACCTATAAAAAGTGCGGGTCGAGTTTATTTTTCGAGAAATAGTTTTTGGCGTGAAACCTTGCTTTGACAATTTTGCCAAAAAAGCCTCAAGATATTCCTTTGTAACTTCGTGAACATTAACTTTTGACGCTTCATTTAAAAAAGAAATCAACTGATCAATGTCCTTGCCATATGCTACAATGGTGGAGGTTGAATGTTTCTTTTCTTTTAAAAAATTCTTAAATTGTTCGTGGGCATCTTTGAGCGCAATCATTTTCATAGTTTTATATGGCCTATAATATCACCGATTTGTGCTTAAGTCAATATGTAAATAAAACACTATGAAAAGAGCATTATTTTTTGCGGCAATCGTTATTTCAATCTTAGTTATTAATAACTTAGCTCATTCGATATATGGTCTTTGGTCCAAGCAAGAACTTTTGGTTAATACGCAAAAAGACCTCGAAAGTAAGAAAAAAGAAAATAAAGAATTAAAAGATCAATTGTCAGTTGCCCAAAGCGAGCAATTTGTCGAAAAAGAGGCAAGAGATAAATTGTTTTTGGTAAAAGTTGGGGAGAGTGGTGTGATTTTGGATAAAAAACTTCTTGAAGCTTCAGAGTCCGCAGACAGTCAATCTCAACCCCAAAGCCCAAACTGGAAAAAGTGGTGGGAGTTGTTTTTTACATCAGCTCCCTGATTGCGTAGTGGGTTATGTAGAGAATAATGAAACCCACTACAAATGATGCGGAGAAAGAAAGGGTTGGATTATTTGGAAATAAGTATAAATCCATTAAACCCCATGTTCCTCTCCAGAAAGAAACAACAGAAATACCAATTCCCACTGCCATTAAAAGTTTGTGGTGTAATTTATGCTTTGAATGAAAATAATATTTGCTTTTAGGCATAAACTTCCCCCGTCATGTTTGTTTCCGCTTTTAACGCCTTCATTCTCGCCTGAATGGCGGGGTATTCGGCTAAGCGTAAATAAGGGCAGGTTAATTTAAATATAACAAATTTTCCCAAAATCAACAAATAGGGGAGAGAGTATTTTTGATGATAAAAAGGTGTGTACCAGGGGGGAGGATCGAACTCCCGACCTTGGGTTTATGAATCCCATGCTCTAACCGACTGAGCTACCCTGGCGTCAAGCAAAAGTATATCAACTGGCGTTAAAGAAATCAATAAAGTGTGTTATAATATGGGCACGCGCGGGGTAGTGTACAGTGCACGTGAGGCTCATAATCTCACAGGCTAGGCGCAACTCCTAGCCCCGCAACACTTTGACCCATACTCGTTCAGCGCAAACAAATTTGCTGGGCGAGTTTTTAATAATACAGAAGTGAATCCTAATAGGGTATAATGCAAGAAAAGTTAAGAAGGTTTATTGATGAACAATCAATTCAAAAATAAAAAAATTGCCATTGTCGGGCTTGGAATAGAGGGTTTATCAAGCGCAAAGTTTTTTATTGAAAAGCGAGCAGAAGTTACAATTCTGGACAAAAAAGAAAAAACCGAATTAAACCTAGACACTCCGTTTGTTTTTGGTAAAAATTATCTGGATAATCTTGACTGTTTCGATGTCATTGTTAGAAGTCCGGGTGTTAAAGTTGATCTTCCAAATCTTCAAAAAGCAAAAGAAAAAGGAACGGTTATCACTTCTCAAATAAAACTTTTTTTTGATCTTTGTCCCTGCAAAATCATCGGCGTTACCGGAACAAAAGGAAAAGGAACGACCGCGTCGTTAATTTACGAAATGTTTAAAAAACAAACCAGAAATGCGTATTTGGGTGGTAATATAGGACTGCCTCCATTGGATTTTTTGGACAAATTAAATTCTCACTCAATTGTAGTTTTGGAACTCTCAAGTTTCCAACTCCAAGACCTTAAAAAGAGCCCTCATATTGCCGTAATTCTTATGACTTTAAGTGAACATCTTGATTATCATAAAGATGTTGAAGAATATGTCAGCGCAAAAAGAAATATTGTTAAATTTCAAAAGACTTCTGACTTTGCGATTTTAAATATTGATTATCCGGCAAGCCGCGAATCGGATATCCATACTCAGGGAAAAGTATTTTATATTAGTCGGGAAGGGGAGGTTGGTGAAGGATGTTTTGTGAAAAAAGGGGAAATAAAATTAAAAATTAAAAATGAGGAATTAAAAATTATTGATACTAAAGAAATTTTATTACCCGGGGAGCATAATTTTGAAAATGTTTGCGCGGCGGTTATGGCGGTTGCACTTTGTAATGTCTCGAAAGAGAATATCATTAAAGTCCTTAAAACCTTTAAGGGCTTGGAGCATCGTTTGGAGCTTGTTGGAGAGGTTGGCGGCGTTAAATATTACGACGATTCGTTTTCGACCACTCCCGAAACTGCCATTGCCGCAATACTGGCTTTTAAAAATCCGGAGATTTTAATTTTGGGCGGGTCAAGTAAAAATTCAGATTTTAGCGAGTTAGGAAAAGTTATTAGTAATGCAAAAAATATCAAGGCGATTATTGGAATCGGTCTTGAATGGAAAAGAATTAAGTCAACTATACGCCATACGCTATACGCCATACGCTATATTGAAGGATTAAAGAATATGCATTCAATTATTCAAAAAGCTTCAGAAATAGCGGAGGTGGGGGATATTGTTCTTCTGTCGCCGGCATGTGCCAGTTTTGATATGTTTAAGAACTACAAGGACAGGGGAAGGCAGTTTAGAGAAGAAGTGGAGAACCTCAAGAAATAATTTTCAATTTTCAATTTTAAATTTCCAATCAATTTTCAATGAATAAAATTTTTAAATTCAAAATAGTTAAATCGGAGGTTAAATCAAAGGTGAGAGCTGGAGAAATTATCACTTCCCATGGTGTTGTTCATACGCCGGCTTTTGTGGTAGTAGGTACACAAGCAACGGTAAAGTCCCTGATGCCGGAGGATTTAAAAAATATTGGCGTTGAAATTTTGTTTGGCAATACTTATCATTTGCATCTTCGGCCGGGGGAAGATGTTATCCAAGAACTTGGGGGATTGGGAAAATTTATGGGGTGGAGTGGGGCAACAATTACTGACAGTGGCGGGTTTCAAGTATTTTCGTTAAATCGCGGAAAAACGCTGAACAGAACGCAGAATAACACGGAAAATGATTTCGGCGCAGTTCCGCGTCCACCAGTTGGCGGAGTTCAGCGTGATTCAGCGCCTGTCTTGGTCAAAATTACCGACAATGGGGTGGAGTTTAGGTCGCATTTGGATGGTTCAAAACACATTTTTACTCCGGAAAAGTCAATTGAAATACAACAAAAACTTGGTGCGGATATTATTTTGGCTTTTGATGAATGCGCGCCGCATCCTTCAACTTGCGAATACACAAAAAAGGCAATGGAAAGGACACACGAGTGGGCGGTCCGATGCCTAAAAGCGTTTAATCCACCGTCCGAGGAGTCGAGGTCGTTGCCTCGCCACCTCGGAGGTGGCCGAATGGACTCCTCCGAGGTGAATTTGCAGGCCCTTTATGGCATTATTCATGGTGGGATTTACAAAGATCTACGAGAGGAATCGGCAAAATTTATCAGTAATCTTTCTTTTGATGGTATTGCAATAGGCGGAGTAGCTGTTGGGGAGAGCAAAAAAGAAATGCGGGATGTTTTAAATTGGGTTTATCCTTTTTTACCCGAAGATAAGCCTCGGCATTTGCTTGGAATTGGAGAAGTTGATGATATTTTTGACGCGGTCGATAAAGGAATGGATACATTTGATTGCGTTATTCCAACCAGATTCGGGCGTTACGGGATTGTTTTTGTGCCAAAGCCGGAGGGAAATATAAAAAATCATTTTCGGATTGACCTTAATAAATCAATTTATGCCAGAGACAAAGGCCCAATCAGTAAAGATTGCAAATGCTATACTTGCCAAAATTTCACCCGTGGTTATCTTAACCATCTTTTCCGCGCGCAAGAATTACTCGGCTATCGCCTTGCAACCTATCATAATCTTTATTTTATCGTCGATCTTGTTAAACAAATCCGAGAGTCAATTCTGGAGGGGAGATTTGAGAAATTAAAAAAAAAGTGGCTGGGCTAATCCAAGTTGGCTTTTTAGTTTTTATTATGATAGAATTATATTTAACATGGACAATTTACTTTTAAATTATTGGCGCTATGAAATATCCTAACTCGGTTGGGAGTTTTGCAGTGTCATAGTTCGACTCGCCAACCGGCGAGTTTTTTTTGCGCACATTAAGACATTTATTGATAGTGCACAATCCTCCATAAAACGCTCTTTGAGCCGCAGTTTGAATAAACTAAGGCGAAAAGAAAGTTTAGGAGGATATGGATAAGGGAGAGAAATATGAAAAATAAAAATAAGAAACCTATTATCGGGATTTTAGGCGGAATGGGACCGCAGGCTTCAGCCTGTTTGGTCAATATTCTTGTGGAAATGTCCGCCAAAGAATTTGGGGCGAAAAACTGTGATGAATTTCCGGAAATAATTCTTGATTCAATTCCACACCCGGATTTCATTTCAAGTAAGAAAAACAGCCAAATAGCTGTAAAAATGTTAAAAGAGAGGATTAAAAAGATGGAAAAAATGGGAGTTGGCGTTTTTGCCATAGCTTGCAACACGGCGCATATTCGACTCAATCACTTGAAAAATAGTTCAAAGATAGAATTTGTTTCAATAATAGATGAAATAGTCAGAGAAGTTATAATTTCCGGAATAAAAAAAGTGGGATTGTTAGTTTCGCCGACAACCTTAAAATCCGGTTTGTTTCAAAAGGCTTTTAAAAAAGACCTGTCCGCCATCAGGCAGGAAAATGTCACAATTATTAATCCCTCTAAAGCTCAAATGCGAAGATTGGAGGTGGTTTATCAGGCGTGTTATTGCCGGAGAAAAGAGGAGATCTGATAAAAAAGAATTAATGAAAATTGCAAAATCACTAAAACGAAGAGGCGCGGAAGGTTTAATTTTGGGCTGTACCGAACTGCCTTTGATTTTTCCAAAATCTTTTGAAATTCCAATTTTTGATTCGCTGGAAATTTTAGCCAGAGCATTATTAAATAAAAGTACTACTTGACAAAATACTATTTTACTAGTATACTAGCATGATGAAAGTAAATAAGGAGCTTGAGGAGCTTATTAAAACTATATTAGAAATCAGGACGGAAAAAGAAATGCATGACTTTTTACTAGGAATTCTTACTCCAAAAGAGCTATTGGAGATTCCTAACAGGCTTGAGATTGTAAAAATGTTAAAAAAAGGAGTTCCCCAGCACGAGATTGTCAGTAAGTTACATGTTGGGATTGCGACTGTAACAAGAGGAGTAAGAGAATTACAGAAAGGAAGATTTTATAATGTTTAAAAAGAAAAATGAGATGCTGAAACAAATTCAGCATGACAGCAAAAATCATTTATGGAAGAAGCCTCTTTTGGAGGCTTGTATTCTCATGGAATAAAAAGTTTAATTTCCATCTGGAAACAAACCTCCAATAAAGGAGGTTTTTTTGTGGGAGAAATATGAAAGAAAATGTAACAAGATTAGAAAGATTAATGTCATTAGACGGCTTAGTTAGAATTGATAACCCAATTATGTTGGCAGAGATAGGTAGTGGATCTCCTGTGTTAGCTATTACTGCTGCTATGCATGGAGATGAGGAGACTGGCGTGTTTATCCTCGATATTGTTAGGAAAAATATCAGGCCGGAAAGAGGAACTGTTCGGCTAATTGTCGCAAATCCTCCTGCACTTTTTCGAGGAGTGAGATTTGTTAATGGTGACATGAATAGAGCTTTTCCTGGCGATAAAGGCAGTATTGGTGAAAAAGGAATCGCAGCGGACGTTCTTGATATTGTTGAAGATTCTGATTTTACAATAGATCTCCACACGTCTAGTTCTCCTACCCAAACTTTTGCAATAGTTGGAAACAAAGAAAAAAGAAGAGTAGAGCTTGCAGAGATGGCAGGGGTTAAAAAAATTCTTTACATTCCAAAGCAAAATAGTTATGCAATGATTGATTTCGTTAAATGTGGTATAGGTATTGAATTAGGGTTACATAATAGTCAATATGCTTACGATTCAGGACTTCTATTGATAAATAATGTATTAAACAGGCTAGGGTTAACCACGGAAGAGATTGGCAAGCAAGATGACGCTTATGAATATTTTCAAGTAACGGGTTCAATTCCAAAACCTTTTTCTGCTCCTGTTCAAATTTACTGCCAAAATTTTAAATTAGTCCACGCAGGGGAAACAATCGCAAAAACTGATAGTAAAGGGACAGTACTTCCCAAATTGTCTGACCTTATGACTGCTCAAGAAGATTTTTACCCAATTCTAGTTGGAGAAAGAGCATATAAAGATATTGTTTGTATAAAAGCAAAAAAGATTTCTAGAGAGAAGATGATAGAAGAAAGTAAGTGAAAATATGATAGAAATAGAAAAATATCATTTATTGAGAGATGGAGGTCGAGTCAAATCGGCTGGTGTTCCTGTGGATTTTGTATTTGAGCAAGGAAAGATATTTCAATCCAGTCAAGGATCAGATACAGCGGCGGAGATTACAAAAACTTTTTCTGGATTAAGGGATAATCCTCCCTCAGAAATAAGAGAGAGATTTTTTCCTTTAGATCGAGGAGAAATTAAGGCGCAAACTAGAAGGTCTCCAGCTCTATATAGACCGGTTTTAAAAACCGATCAAGGAGCGGGTAAATTTTTGCCATTTGAAATTGCAGATACTACCTTGAATTTTCCGTTTAAAGTTGGTGTGGAAGAAGGCTATGTTATTCCAGAAGCATATTTTCAAGATCAATTGCAAGAAAAAGGATTGCCAGAAGCGGTGGTTTCAGAGCTTGAAGAAGTCAAGAAACATTTTGGACACGGAGATGTTAATGAAGCAAAATTAGCTTTTGAGAGATTGGAAATAGAAAGTGAAAAATCAGGGATTATTTTTAATCGAAGGGCAAGCGTAGGGAGAAATGGGCTTATGTTTATTCATCCAGCGAAAGCAGAAAGGCCGATTAGGCTAGCAAGTGAATCAATGGCTGGGATAGAGAATAAAGTAAGGAAATCGATTGAGGAGTTAATTGAAATCGCCGAGGCAAAAAAGAGATTTTTTGCAGAAAAAAACCATTTGCCATTCCGTCCAATGGATGAATTATCGGTTCCTCTTTATTTTCAATCGGATGTTCATTTATTTCCTGACGGAAGTTTTGTAGTAGCAGAAATGCAATTACCCGATGTTGGGTTATTTTTGACTAGCTTGCCCGTTAACGGGAGTGATGTTTTTGAACAAGTCCATAAAATTATGAATCCCATAAAAAAAAAGGTTCTTGATGGATTTGAACAAGCAATTCAAAGAGTGGCAGACAAAAAAGGAAAAATTCCTATATATTTGGTTACCAGATCGGAAGTTATTAATAATAGAGAAGATGTTTTAGAAATTAAAGAATTAGCCGAGATTAAAGAAGAACTGAGACAACGAGGATATAATACAAGAGTAATTTCTGCTTTTGATGTAGCAAAAGCAGACGAAGATAGTTTGATGTTTATTTTTAACCTAGATCCATTATCCGAGGAGTTTGGTTTACTGACAAAATCATACCTCGCTGATACAAAAAGAAAATTGATAATGGTTCCTGACCCATTTTTAAGGATGGCAGAGCGGGAAGTAACTGGTTATCAACATATACAAATGTCGGATAGACAAATTGGTAATTTAAGTGCTTTAGTAAAAGAGATAGAGTCGCCAAATGATAAAAAAGAAAAAATTTATACACAAATTATGGCAGTGGATTATTTTTTGCGACAATTAGGAATAAACGAAGATGTTGTGCATTTTTGCCATTCTGCACTACCAACTCCGATTCCTGCATACAGGTATGATATAAAAAGTTTGCAGTTAGCTGCTAATATTATTAGGGAGGGTAATTTAAAAAATGTTAACGTCAGATCAATTCCTATTTCTCCAGAGAGGGCAGTTTTATTAGATGTTGACGGTGGGACATTGTATTCTACATTTAGATTTATGTTTTTAAGACAAGGATAATATGCTGTTTGAACAAATTTCAAAAAAAGACATTTTGCAAATAGTTAAAGAGAGTTTAACAGAGGTAAAAAAAGAAATATTAGCGACAATGCTTCTAGAAGAAGAATTAAAATTTCCTTTGCCTTTTTCTTATTTTAGTCTTTTAAGAAAAAAGGTAGAAAGGGGAATTGTTTTAAAAAGACTTGGCTTTGGTAATAGGGAAGATTATGATAAAATTAAAAAGAAGATTAAGATTTCTAGCAAAAACTATATCTTTAAATATATTATTAACAGTTCTAAATATCAAAGAATGATAGTTATTGATAGAAAAAAGCTTTTTTTTGGCAATGATGATATATTTTTTCAGAGCGAATTTAAACCTTTAGTAAAAGTTTTCTCGGATTATTTCCATGAGTTGTTTAAGGAAGGAATGATATGAGAAATAGAGTTTTTTCAGGGATTAGGGCAACGGGGAGGTTGCATTTGGGGAATTATTTGGGGGCGGTTAAGGGGATGCTTGTATTACAAGAAACCCATGACTGCGTTTTTTCTGTGGTTGATTTACATACGATTACAACGCCGTATGATCCCTCTGCATTGCAGAGCTCAATAAGAGAGATTGTGCTTGATTATCTCGCCGCAGGTCTTGATCCAAAGAAATGTCATTTGGAAATTCAGTCAAAAGTGCCTCAGCACTTGGAATTGGCTTATCTTTTATCCACCATTTATCCTGTTTCCCGCCTTGAGGATTTGCCAACTTACAAAGAAAAAAAAGCCCAATTTCCAAAATATGTAAATATGGGACTTTTATATTATCCGGTTTTACAGGCGGCGGACATACTATTATATAAGGCCGAGCTAGTACCGGTTGGCGTTGATCAAGAACCTCATTTAGAAGTTACCCGAGAAATTGCCCGGAAGTTCAACTCAATGTTTAGCAGAACATTTCCCGAGTGTCAGCGATATGAAACAGAAGGAGGAAATGTGCCTTCACTTTTGGGAAAAGGGAAAATGAGTAAAACTGTTGAGGGAAGTTACATTCTTTTAACTGATGATTTGGAAACTATTAAAAAGAGATTGGCCCGTGTTCCAACTGATAGCGGTACGGTTGGTGGTGATCCAACTTTACCCAGCTTTCGTGGGACAGGGATTGTTACATTGTTAGAATTGTTCAAATTGTTTAAGAAAGGCGATTTATACGCAAAATATGTGCAGGATTATCAAAACAAAAAAATCAGATATTCGGAGATGAAAAATGAATTGGCGCAAGTGATTTTCAAAGAATTAGAGCCGATTCAAAAGAGAAGAAAAGAGTTTGTGGAAAATCCGGAGTTAGTCGACTCAATTATCAAAGATGGAATAGATCAATGCCGCCAAATGGCAGAGGAGACAATGAAAGAAGTTAGAGAGAAGATGGGATTGTAAAAAATCGGCCGACGTTGACAAAAAATCTTACTAAGCTTAAAATACAATAGACATGAAGACTATTAATTTAGCAAAAATACTCAAAGGAAAAACTGGTTGGGTTTCTATATCTTCAGATTATAAAAAAATTATCGCTTATGGAAAAACACTCAATGAGCTTTTAGCTGAACTAAAAAAAATGGGTAATCCAAAAGGATATATTATGAAATCGGCAAAAGATTATTCAAGTTATGTCGGCTAATGAAAAAAATCTTTTCCAGACAACTATAAAAATTTGGTATAAATCTCTTCCGTTATTACCAAAAGTCCCCTGGCCGATTATAGATATAAAGTTAAGTAATCAAAAAATTTCATTACCGCAGCCATTACTTACTCTTGTTGATTCTGGAGCTAATTTATCTATTCTTCATCCTATGGTTGCGGAAGCGCTGGGGTTTAATCTGAAAAAAATAGGACCAGCAAAACCGGGAGGAATTTCTGTCAGCGGTAATTATGAATCTTGGATTTTGCCGCAACCAGTCGATGTCAATGTTTATGGTTATCATTTTCAATGTAGGTTCATAGTTATTAATAACCCAAAGCTAATTTGGGCATGTATTTTAGGTGAAGACAGTATTTTTCAGTTTGCACGGCTCGACTTCCAGAAATTTAAGGGATATTTTGAAGTCCGATTTAGAACAGATATAAATTGATACTGGCAGAAGTTACAATGAGAGAAGTGAGAGAGAAGATGGGGATTTAATGGGTCTGTATATAATCTTGAATTACCACTTGGACACTTAAAGCAAGTTTGTCAGGATTTATATTATTCTCTACAAGAACCTTTGAAATTTCATCACATGGAGGACGGATTAAGCCATAAAACAGAGGTACGGGAACAATTTTTGGGTCTTGAAGATCTAATCGATAAAGATCGGCATATTCATAAGCAGCCGTACATACGTTTAAAGACGTTTGAGAAAGTTTTGCTGATGACAAAGTATGGTTATCTTTTTTGGGATATACACTAGGAAATTTACCGCAACCCTCTTTGATTTCTTTGATTCCATCAAATTCATCCAGAACCTTTTTTAATCCAGTATTTTCTTGTTCTACAAGTGCCATAAGAATATGGAGAGGTTCAACGAAACCTCCATTAGCAAATGTTGATGCCTGTTGCAAAATTTTTTAAAAGGGTCTTGTGAGATGCAAGTTTTCGTGCGGTTCTCCTCTTAACATGAGTTAATTATATTAAAATAGTAAAATGTTTTCAATCGGAGAGGTTTTTGTGGTATAATTCTACAAAATATGGCGGGAGCATTTAGACCCCAAAAAAATAATAAAAGAAAAATCGTAAAGGTAAGATTTAATTTCTCCTGGAAGAATATTATTCTTTATGGATTTTTGGCATTTTTTCTTGGCTTTTTACTGCTTGGACTTTTTCAACCGGCCGAAGGGCAAAAAACAGTTCCTCTCTCGCAAGTCATAACCGATGTAAAAAACGGCCAGGTTACAAAAATTACAATCGAGGATAATAAATTAATAGTTGATACCAAAAAGGGGAGTGTTCAAAGTTTTAAGGAGACCGGCTCAAACGTTTACCAAATCTTTAAGGATGCCGGAATTGATTTGAACGAAACACAAATAGCTGTCAACGATCAGAACGGACTGAACAATTGGTTAAATGTTCTTTCTTCAATCTTGCCCATAGTTTTAATGGTCGCTTTCTTTTATTTTATTTTTCGTCAGGCCCGTGGCGCGCAGGAAAACATTTTTTCTTTTGGCCAGTCAAGGGCAAAGCTTTTTTCAAAAGACACACCAAGAGTTACTTTTGCCGATGTAGCCGGCGTTGACGAAGCAAAACAGGAATTAACAGAAATTGTTGATTTTCTTAAAAATCCGGGAAAGTATAAAGCAATGGGAGCCAGAACGCCAAAAGGAGTGTTAATGATTGGACCATCGGGAACCGGAAAAACACTTTTGGCACGCGCTACCGCAGGCGAAGCTAATGTGCCATTTTTTTCCATGGCAGGGAGCGAATTTATGGAAATGTTGGTTGGAGTTGGAGCCTCGAGAGTTAGAGATTTATTTACTACTGCTAAAAAATCCCAGCCGGCGATAATTTTTATTGATGAAGTTGATGCTATTGGAAGACAAAGGGGCATTGGATTTATGGGCGGACATGATGAAAGAGAACAAACCTTAAACCAGATATTGGTCGAAATGGACGGATTTACTCCAAATGAGCAGCTGGTTGTAATTGCCGCCACAAATAGGCCCGATGTTTTGGATCCGGCGCTAGTTCGTCCTGGAAGATTTGACAGAAGAGTTGCTCTTGATATGCCTGACGTTGTCGGCAGAAAAGCAATTCTTGCCATTCATGCCAAAGGTAAGCCTTTTGAAAAAGAAGTAAATTGGGAAAAAGTTGCCAGAAGAACAGTTGGATTTTCCGGTGCGGATTTGGAAAATATGCTTAACGAAGCGGCAATTTTGGCGGCGCGTCTTTCGAAAAAGGCAATCGACATGAGCGATCTTGAAGAGGCGGCCACAAAAGTAAAACTTGGGCCGGAGAAAAAAAGATTGCAAACAGATGAGGATAAGAAAATGACTGCCTATCATGAAGCAGGTCACGCCATTGTTTCCTGGTTTATGCCGCACATGGATCCGGTACACAGAATTTCGATAGTCAGCCGCGGACTATCGCTTGGGCATACAATGATGGAGCCAATTGAACGCGTTCATGAAACAAAAACTCATCTTTTGGAGCAGATTGCAGTGATGCTTGGAGGAAGAGCGGCAGAAGATTTAGTTTTTAAGGAAGTTACAACCGGCGCTTCCGATGATATTGCCAAGGCAACCCAAGTTGCAAGAACAATGGTAGCGGAATTTGGCATGAGCGATCTTGGTCCAATAAATTTGGACGGAGAGAGCAGGCCATTTTATGAACAAACCACTGTTTCTCCCGACATGGCGTCAAAAATTGATGAGCACGTTAAAAAAATTACTGACAGCTGCTATAAAAATGCAACTACCATTCTTGTTAAGCTTCGCAAAAAACTTGATCTTTTGGCAGAGGAACTTTTGAAAAAAGAAACTATTGAATCCGAAGAATTTTCAAGAATTATCGGCCCCAAAAAAGCTTTTGCTGCTGCAAAAGCTTAATAACCCAATACTACCAATTTCAAATACTACCAATTAATTTCAAATAGATAAATCTCAAATAAATACAAATAATTTGGAATTTGATATTTGTAATATTGATTTGTTTATTTGCTTATTGGGTTATTTGTTTATTTTGAAGTGTTATAATACTTCCATGAAACGTTTTGTTCTCATTGATGGCCATGCGATACTTCATCGGGCTTTTCATGCATTGCCTCCGCTGACTTCTGCAAAGGGAGAAACGGTAAATGCGGTCTACGGATTTTTTGCCATGCTTCTTAAAATTTTAGAAGACGTAAAGCCGGAATATTTAGCTATTTGTTTTGACAGGCCAAAACCAACTTTTCGTCAAGAACTTTACGTTGGTTATCAGGCCCATCGGCCAAAAATGGACAGCGATTTAGTTCCTCAAATTGTCCTTCTTCATAAAGTTTTGGAAAGGATAAAAATTCCAATTTTTGAGGTGGATGGATATGAGGCAGACGATGTGATCGGCACTTTGGCCGATCGAATTCAAAAATCAAAAATCAAAAATCAAAAATTGCAAACGATAATTGTTTCAGGAGATAGAGACATGTTGCAACTTGTAAATTCTCATGTTCTGGTGCTTGCGCCAATTACAGGCATTACAAAAATGATTTTATTTGACCAAGAAAAAGTGGAGGAAAAATACGGACTTAAACCTTCTCAAATTATTGATTACAAGGCGTTGATAGGAGACCCTTCAGATAATTATCCGGGAGTTTTGGGGGTTGGACCAAAAACCGCGGCAGAACTTCTTTTAAAATATGAAACACTTGAGAATTTATATCAAAATTTAGATTCAGTAGAAAATAAAAAACTGGTGGAAAAGCTGGCCAAAGAAGCGGAAGCCGCAGGAATGGCCAAAAAATTAGCTACCATTATCACTGACGCGCCGATAACGTTGAGTATTGAAAAATGTTTAGTTTCAAAAGTTGACTTAGAAGAAACAAAAAAGGCCTTTGAAGAGCTGGGGTTTAAGAGTTTGTTAAAAAGACTAGGACAGAATTCTAGTGATTCAGTGGCTAAGGAAGAACAGAAGCCTAAGGAAACACAAAATAAGGACAATGGTCAGTTAGGACTTTTATGATTAAGCCCTTCGATAAAACTCAGGATCTGCGAGCAGTTATTTTTGATTTGGATGGCCTTTTGATTGACTCAGAGCCTGCATGGGCCACCGCCACTCGAATTCTTCTTAAAAAACTTGGTGTAGATTATCATGGTGAGTTGCGAGAGCAGATGATAGGAAGAGGACAGAGGGAATGCGCAGAAATTTATATTAAGCACTATAAATTAAAAGAAAGCGTGGAAGATTTTGCCCAAAAACGCTGGAAGGTGCTTTATTCATTTTTGGAGAAAAATTTAAAATTGATGCCTGGAGCCAAAAATTTAATTAGAGAATTGTCTGCCAATAATCTAGCTTTGGCTTTAGCCACGGCGGGGCATCAAAAGAAAAAGGCGAAAAAAATCTTGCAAAAATTTTTCCTAGGAGACTTTTTTAAAATCATTATTTCCGGCCTGGATGTTCCGAGGGGGAAGCCTTTCCCGCATATTTATTTTTTTTGCGCCCAAAAACTGGACGTTTCACCTTCCCAGTGTTTAGTTTTGGAGGATTCGCCAAATGGAGTGATAGCTGGGAAAAGAGCGGGGATGACTGTTTATGGGGTTAATAAAGATAGAGAACTAAGAGAAAAGATGAACGACGCAGGAGCGGATAAGGTGTTTCATTCTTTAACAGAAATAGAATTATGAGTAGCGAGGTATCACTTAAATGATATATATCATTTAAGTATTTTAAAATTCAAAAATTTTAAACTTTAGTAGGCGGACGTAAAAATCTTTCAGCGGCGGCTTGATGTGAAATCAAATGAGGATTACCTTTGTCAAGACTAGAAAGGTTAAGTTGTTGTCTCGAAACAGTTGGTTTACTTCTGTTCGATGAAGCCCCCATGCTTGCATCTGGTAGGCCAAAATTTTTGACAGTATCTGCTACTTGTCTCAACCTCTCTCCAAGCCTCATATCTAAACAGAGAATACTGCTAAAATTGGCAAAAAGCAAGGGGAAAAGCTATAATAAGGTCTATGAAAGCGGCGTTTAAGATATGAATTTAAGAGAAAAAGCTATGCATATGGTTTTGGCTGGTGCTATTGTTGGCGCATTGGGAGTGGGGTGTGCGCCGCCCGTGAGAGAAGGCACGGATGCTAGTCCGTCAAAAACAAAAACAGAGTGTCTTACGGTTACCCCATCAGAAAGATACTCTTGCCTCTATAAACTTCCAGATTTAAACTTTCCTGTGTGGGATATAGGTTCAGATGGAGCTTATTACGGTTGTCTTGTTAAAAACGGAGAAAAATCATCCATCAGCGCTAAAATTAATGACGATACATTAATCATAAGACTTGCGCGGTCTTTCACTGATTTTGCACCAGATTTTCCGGAAGATAAAAATTTAGCTTACATTTTTGATCCTAAAGATATGCGTGCTCGGACTCTTCCGTTCAATGAAATAAATAAGATAGTTGATAATGACATTTCAAGGTTTTTGCAAGCCAGAAGAAGCAGTCCAATAATTGCTGTAAAAGACGTTTGGCAAGACAGCGGTTTTGTTTATTTGGGTTTTGATTATCAAAATATGCAGAATCGCGATAGATACTGGACATTAATGATGCGTAATAATATGCTTGAGGGGAATAACTTTCGAGGTGTTGGAAAGTTGATTTTGCAAGCGATGCGTATTAGACGTGCAAGTTTTGATAAAGCATGAAAGTTGCGTTGGTGCATGATTATATTAAAGAATATGGAGGCGCCGAAAGAGTGCTTGAGGCGTTGCATGAGATTTGGCCGGAGGCGCCCATTTTTACTTCGGTTTATCTGCCTGAATTTTTAGGACCGCACAGGGAAAGGTTTAACGGATGGAAAATTAAAACTTCAATTCTTCAAAGTTTACCATTGAAAGCAAAATTAATAAGCCCTTTTCGAATTATCGCGCCGCTAATCTTTCGGTCATTTGATTTCAGCGATTATGATGTAGTAATTGTTTCTGCAACCGGAGCATATACACCGAACATGATACAACTCAAAACCACAACTCAAAGCTCAAAAATAACTGACCATACGCCATGCGCCATACGCCATGCGCCAGTTCATGTTTGCTATTGTCATACGCCGCCAAGATATCTTTATGGATTTGCTACGGCAAGGGATTGGAAAAAGAATATTATTTTTAGGGTTTTGGGGGAAATTGCCAATGCATTTTTGCGGCAAATTGATTTTAAATCGGCGCAAAACGTTGATTATTTTATCGCCAACTCAAAAAACGTGGCGGGAAGAATTAAAAAGTTCTATAAAAGAGATTCGACAGTTATTTATCCCCCCGTAGTTGGCGCTGAGGTCGGACATACAAATTTTTTTGTTCCGCAGTTGTCTCACGAAGAATCTCAAGGTGTTCATCAGCGCATTGGCGCTCGACAAGATGCGAACAGAAAAAATTTGATATCCTCCCCGCGCCAATACTTTTTAGCCGGAGGAAGATTGGCAAGGCCAAAACACATTGATTTGATTGTTCAAGCCTGCGCTGAACTAAACCTTCCTCTGAAAATTTTTGGGAAGGGATTCGCGGGATACGATCAACAATTAAAAAATCAAAAATCAAAAATCAAAAATATAACTCAAAAGTCAAAAGTTGAATTTTTGGGAGAAGTGAGCGACCAGGAGAAGTTGGAGTTGATGAAAAATGCCAAGGCTTACATTTTTGCCTCGGAAGATGAGGATTTTGGTATCACACCGGTTGAAGCAATGAGTGTTGGTACGCCGGTTGTTGCTTACCGTTCGGGAGGCGTTGTTGAATCGGTTGTTGATGGAAAAACAGGAATATTTTTTGATAAACTATCAATAGAGTCTTTGGCGGAGGCAATAAGGCGCTTAAGCAGTTTAGGGGACTTAAGTGAAAATTGCCGCAATCAGGCCAAAAAATTTAGTAAAGAAAGATTTAAAAAAGAAATCGTAGAATTTATTAAATCAAAAATTTAATTATGCCGGAATTGCCAGAAGTCGAAACTATCAGATTGGGCTTGCAGAAATATCTTGTCGGACACAAGATTTTGGATGTCGAGGTAAAAGTGCCTAAAATTTTTCAAGGTAACAGAAAAAATGTTATCGGCGCAAAAGTGATTGGTGTTAAAAGAATAGGGAAAGGGTTAATTATCGAGCTTGATAACGATTATGCACTGGCTATTCATTTAAAACTTACCGGCCAGATTATTTACAGCGGAAAAGAAACAAGTTCAATCCATTTTTCCGTAAAGACAGGCGGAAGCCTTCCCTCAAAATACACTCACGTCATTTTTAAATTAGATAAAGACGCTTTTCTTTACTATAACGATCTTCGAAAATTCGGCTGGATAAGGGTTATTAAAAAAGACGAGCTTAACGACCTTCCGTTTTTTAAAGAAATGGGACCAGAACCCTTAAAAGATTTAACTTTTTCCAAATTCATAAAAATAATCCAAATTTCAAATTCTCCTATCAAAATAATACTGATGGACCAGAAAAAAATCGGCGGAATCGGCAATATCTATGCCAACGAAGCTTTGTTTCTTTCCGGAATTAATCCAAGAAGATCTGCAAAAAATTTATCAAATAAAGAAATTCAAAAACTATATGGTGCAATTGTTGAAGCCTTGAAAAGAGGTTTAAAATATGGTGGCTCATCGGATGTTAATTTTGTGAATGCGTTTGGACAGGACGGAAATTATCAAAATCATTTTTTAGTTTATTCAAGAAAAGGGCAGAAGTGCCAAAGGTGTAAAGGTATTATTCAAAAAATCCAATTAGGCGGCCGCGGAACCTATTTCTGTCTCAATTGCCAGAAATAACTATATCAGCCATTGATTTTCGTTTACCGTTTGTGTTAATATTAAAAACTAGTACATGCTAGTTTTTTTATGCTTCGGAGGCTGAAGCGCAATCTTGAGCATGGTGAAAGATTATGCAAGAAAGTAACAATAAGGAAACAGTAATTATTAAACTTGGGGGATCGCTTATTGTCCCAAATGGTGGTCTTGATACCACGTACATCAAGACCTTTTATACGTTCGTTCGAAACGTAGTCGCCGAAAAAAGTAGGCGACTTTTTATTTTAGTGGGGGGCGGATTGTTGTCCCGCCATTACCGCGATGCAGGAGCCGAAGTTACAGGACAAGAATTATCAAAAGAAGATTTGGACTGGCTTGGAATTCATGCAACAAGACTAAATGCTCATCTTTTCCGTACCATATTTCGCGATTTAGCCCATCCTGTTATCATCCATGACTATGAATATATCCAAAAACCCACAAAGCCGATTGTTATCGCTGCCGGCTGGAAACCGGGCTGGTCAACAGATTACGATGCTGTTGTTTTGGCTCAAGACTATAATATCAAAACAATTATTAAAATGAGCAATGTCGACTATGTTTATGATAAAGATCCTAATGTTGATTCCGGCGCAAAACCTTATAAAAAAATTTCCTGGCAGGTATATCAAGAAATGGTTGGTACTGTTTGGACTCCGGGCGAACATACGCCTTTTGATCCGGTCGCTGCGAAACTGGCCAGCGAACTTAGCTTAAAAGTTTTTTATGTTAATGGAAAAAATCTTGAAAATGCCAAAAAAGCCATGGATGGGCAAGAATTCGTAGGAACGGTGATAGAGTAGCGAGAATCTTTGAAGTGGGAAGTGGGATTTTCTTGAATTTGATGTCTTGATGATTCGATTCCTAGATATCAAGGTTTCGAGATTTCAATTCGTTAGCTGACGAATCAAGATCAAAAGCATCAAAGATATCTCACTTCAAAAATTCCAATGTATTTAAAGCATTTATTTCTTCAAAACTTCAGAAACTATTCAAAATCAGATTTTAACTTTAGTCAAGATACAACTCTAGTCGTTGGCCCTAATACCTCTGGAAAAACAAATTTAATTGAGGCGATTTATTTACTATCAACCGGAAAAAGTTTTCGCTCGGAAAAAGATTATCAAATGATTAGTTTTGATAAAGATTTGGCGAGGGTGAAAGGAAAAATAGACGATATAGAACTTGAGATTGTTTTAACAAACGAAGGTCTTAAAAAATATTTAGTCAACGGAGTCAGTAAAAGAAAAGCGGATTTTGCCTCTAATCTGCCTTTGGTTCTTTTTAACCCGGAAGATTTAGAAATTATTATTGATTCGCCTTCTTTGCGGCGGAATTTTTTAGACGAAGTTTTAGAACAGGAAGACAGAGATTATCGGTTTGCGATTATTGCTTACACCAAGGCTTTACGCCAGCGAAACGCGCTTTTGGAATTGGCAAGAGAAACAGGCCGGCAGGGAAAAGAAAAGCAATTTGAATATTGGGATGATCTTTGTATTAAAAACGGCGAGATTGTAACTGCAAAAAGAGAGGAGTTCATTACTTTTTTAAATAATGCAGATAAAGAAATTTTTGATTTCCAAGTGGTTTACGATAAAAGTATTATTTCTCCCGAGCGGCTTTTGCAATACAAAAATGCGGAAGTTGGGGCAGGTGTAACTTTGGTTGGTCCCCATAGAGATGATTTTTCGGTTCACATGTTCAATAACCAGAGGCAAACGACACACGATGTTAAGTTTTTTGGTTCAAGAGGCCAGCAGAGATTAGCGATTTTACAATTAAAACTTTTACAGCTTGAATATTTGGAAAAGAGAATAGGGCAGCGGTCCACCTTCACTGAAGCTTCGGCGGACAGGCCAATTCTTCTTTTGGATGATATTTTTTCCGAGCTTGACAGCGAACATATTCAGCTTGTTTTAGAGATGGTTGATAAACAGCAAACCATTATGACCGCAACACACAAAGAATTCTTTGATAAAAAGTTTCTAAGAGGGGTAAGTGTGATAGAATTAGGATTAAATGGAAAAGTTTGACCAAAGCCAGTTAAAGAAACTTTATCGACCTCAAAAGAATTCTCATAAGGGGCAAAATGGGAAGTTGATGATTATCGGCGGGTCGCATCTTTTTCATGGTGCGTCTTTGTGGGCGCTAAAAGTTGCTTCAAGAATTGTAGACATGGTTTTTTATTCATCAACAGCGGAAAATAATCAACTCACGCAGGAATTAAAAAGCAAACTTTATGATTTTATGGCAATTTCAAGAGATAAAATTGACGATTATATTAAAGAGGCGGATGTTGTTCTTTTGGGCTCGGGATTGCCAAGGGAAGAGGGAAGAGAAGAGAGAGAAGAATCGACAAGAGAACTCACGCAAAGATTATTAAGCTCGTATCCCGATAAAAAATGGGTGATTGATGCAGGTTCTTTAACCGAGATGGAGCCGGAATGGCTATTACCATTAAAGGGAAACGTGATAGTTACTCCACATAAAGGAGAGTTTGAAACTCTTTTTAAACTCAAAAGTCAAAAGTCAAATCTCAAAACCACAACTCAAAACTCAAAAATTACGGAAGAAATTGTTCAGCAAATGGCCGGAAAATATAACTGTGTGATTCTTTTAAAGGGCGCAACAGATATTATTTGTTCGCCCTTCGACTCCGCTCAGGGTGAAATTCGTTGCGTCCGAATTTCAGGTGGAAATGTAGGGATGACCAAAGGGGGAACAGGAGATGTTCTAGCAGGTTTAGTTGCGGCGCTTTCTTGCAAAAACGATTTGTTTTTAGCGGCATCGGCTGGTTCATTTATCAACAAAAAAGCCGGAGAAAGTCTTTATGAGAAGGTTGGACCTTATTTTAACGCTTCAGATTTGGCAGACGAAATTCCCGCAGTAATGAATCATTTAATCAATAAATAAACCAATCAACAAGTCAACAAATTATAAATCGGAAGAATAATTCATCATTTTCGTGCCAAGCGGGTCGGAAAGCAAGGTTTAAGAATTGGAAGATCATTGGGCATAGATGCTTCCGGCGTAGTCCTTGGTGGAGTTTTAGTTGCGTTTTGTTGAGGAAGTTCGCTAGTTCCAGTTGCTAAGCCTGTTAAAACAGCGGCGATAACGACTGCCGTAAATGCTCTTCTTGCTTCTCTTCCAATTCTAAATTCCATTTGGATATTATAACATCAAAAAAAACCTTGTCAATTCAGGGTTTTTTGTCTTTTTTGGGCTGAGGTTATTTTTTACTCGGAGATGTTAGAAACTTTACGGCATTTTCACAAATAATAACAGCCCTATATCTCTCTGGATGTGCTTTTCTGTCGAAGTACTGGTCTCTTAAAAGCCATGGCATATCTGTTTCTGCTGCAGCTTTAACAGTTTGAAAAAAGTCAACTGCTGCCTTTCGTCCCTTTGGTGTCTCTAAATTTTGAGCTTGTTCTATCAACCCTATAAGACTACGTTCTGCATCAGTTTGTATAGGATGAAATTTAGTCTCTCTATGTTCAAAAGCTTTTGCAACTATAAAAAAAGCCTGTAACTGATCCATGGTAATTTCTTGACCGGTTTTGCCCCCAATCCCATCAAACGCTTTGTGATATTCTCTACTAGCAGCTCGACCATCTAACCATTCTCTTAGTGATTTAACAGTCTTTCCAATACCAGGTAATGTTTCTAATTGTGGTCTCATGCCGATGATTTTATCACCGTAATAAGCAGAAGTCAATTATTCACCTAATTAACAAATTCGGATTAATTTTCATGAAACAAAAATTTATCTTGCTGTCGTTAATCGGCCATCTGGAGAAATATGGGGAGACTGTACTTTTGTGTCCTTCATTCTGCTAAGCTTCTCCGCCTCGGTGGTAACTTGTGGACTTGTTGTTATTGTGTTCCCTTTAGAAACTTCTTCCAAAGCAATTATTGATAGTACCGCAAGCCCAGAACCAATAAGTGCTCCAACTATTTCTGCTTTTGAAGGCATTTTGTTTGGATTATAGCACCAAAGAAGCTTTTGTCAAGCTATTCTTTTTTGCTTTCTAGTTTTTCGAGGAGTTGGGAGAGCTGGACGGTAATAATAACAGCAAGGGCGGTTATTAAAATTGCATAAATGAGAAGGGAAACGAGGCCGCTTCCCGGAATCCATTTCTTAATATAGTCGTTGACAAAGGCTTGAATGACATTGTTCCAGGCCAAAGCAGCCACTAATCCAAAACCCGAAGTTGCAAGGGTTAACATCTGCCGTGTCACCTCAATATGTAATTTCTTATCTGCCATAAAAAGATTATACCACATTGACTTTTCTCGGGAAAAATGCGTTAATAGTTTAAGATTTAAGATTAAGGATTTAAGATTTAAGAACATTCATAAATCGTAAATCATAATTCATAAATCAAGAAATGTTTACACCCAAGTTCGTAATTACCAACAAGATTCTCAAGAACATCGGTATTATTGAGGCTGCAAAAGAAGTAATCGCCAACGCCCCGCTTCTACCTTATTATGAAAAGAAGTTTCGGGACGAAGCTATTGTTCGAACTGTTCATTACGGAACTCATATTGAGGGAAATGAATTGAATTTATCTCAGGCCGAAAAAGTTATGGCAGGTCTTGATGTTGTGGCGCGAGACCGCGATATTCAGGAAGTAATTAATTATAGAAAGGTTATTGATTATATCGGAAAAGTTACGCCGGATTTAAAAGCAAAAATAGGGGAGAACTTAATAAATCATTTGCATAAATTAACCGTCGAGAAACTTTTGCCAAAAGAAAATTGCGGAATTTTTCGAAAAAATCAGGTGGTTGTCAAAAATAGTCAAACAGGCGAGATTTCTTTTACTCCGCCAAAAGCAGATGAAATTAGCGGGCAAATTAATGAATTATTGGCGTATATAAATAGCTTGCAAAGTCAAGAGATACATCCTATTTTGAAAAGCGGAATTGTTCATTACGAATTGGTTAGAATTCATCCATTTATTGACGGAAACGGCCGGGTTGCACGAGCTCTTTCCACTCTAATTTTATTTTTAGAAGGTTATGATATTAGAAAATTCTTTTCATTAGAAGAATATTTTGATGTTAACGCAGAGATTTATTATCGGGCACTGCAATCGGTTTCAAAAAATGGCGATTTGACTTTTTGGCTTGAGTATTTTACTCAAGGACTTGCAATTGAACTCTCGAAAATAAAAGAGAAAGTGGAAAAAATTTCAATAGATGCAAAATTAAAAGAAAAACTCGGCGGACAGCCTTTGATGCTAACAGATCGTCAGCTCAAGATAATCGAATACATTCAAGAAACAGGATATTTACAAAATCAAGCTTTTGAAAGTCTTTTCCCCATGGTTTCGGAGGACACGATTTTAAATGAATTAAAAGGACTTCTGAAAAATGGAATTATCAAAAAGAAGGGTGTAACCAAAGGCGCAAAATACATTATGGGAGCCTAATTTAGAGTATAATAATTATATGCTTTTTGCAGTACTCTCCAAATATTTTGAAAAATTAGAATCTACTTCGTCGCGACTTGCTTTGATTGATATTCTCTCGGAGCTTTTTAAAGAATCAGAGAAAGACGAAATTGAAGAAATTGTTTATTTAACTCAAGGAAGGGTTGCTCCATTTTTTGAAGCGACGGAAATTGGCATGGCCGAAAAAACCGTTGCCGATTCAATTGCAAGAGCGTATGGATTATCGAAAGCAGAGGTTTTAAAGTCGTATCAAAAATTAGGAGATATGGGGAGCGTCGCTACGATCTTAAGTTCAAAAATCACCCGTTCGGCAAGCTCAGTGCAAAAATCAAAAATATCTGTTTCCCAAGTTTTTGATGTTTTGACGCAAATTGCCAAGACCTCGGGAGAGGGAACGGTAGAAAAGAGACTTGTTCTTTTATCAGAGCTTCTTAAAAAACTTGATCCTGTTTCGGTTAAACATTTAGCGCGTATTCCTTTGGGAAATATGCGGCTTGGGATTGGTGACCCGACGATTTTGGACGCGCTTGCCAAAGCAAAGCTTGGCGATAAAAGCAAAAGAAAACTTTTAGAAGGGGCTTACAACAGAACTTCGGATCTTGGATTAATTGCCAAAACTCTTTGGAGCGACGGGCTTTCAAGCGTTGAAAAACTAAAAGTTGCGGTTGGAAAACCAATTCGGGCCGAGCTTGCCGAAAGATTGCCAAGTCCCGAAAAAGTAATTGAGAAAATGAAAACAGTCGACGTACAGTATAAATACGATGGTTTTCGCGTTCAAATTCACAAAAATAAAAACGAGGTTTCGATGTATTCAAGAAATCTTGAGAATATGACTCATATGTTTCCCGAACTTATAAAAGGAGCGAAAGAACAGGTTAAACCCCAAACAGTTATTTTGGATTGCGAGGCGCTGGCTTACAATCCCCTTTCGGAAGAATTTTTGCCGTTTCAGGAAACAACCAAACGAAGAAGAAAACACGGTATTGAGGAGATGGCAAAAAAACTGCCTCTTAAAGCTTTTGTTTTTGACATCCTTTATAAGGATGGAAAGTCCTTGATTGACGAGCCGTTGACTAGTCGACTGAAAATTCTCAAAGAGACTATCAGGGATAATGGGGTTTTAATTGTCACCAAAAATCAAACTGTCTCCGATGCAAAAACTTTAACTTTACTTTTGGAAGACGCAATTTCCAAAGGTCTGGAGGGAGTGGTTGTTAAAAGATTGGACAGTAAATATGAGGCGGGGGCAAGAAATTTTAATTGGGTAAAACTCAAAAGAAATTCCTCCGGCGAACTTAACGACACAATTGATTGTGTGATTTTGGGTTACATCAGCGGAAAAGGTAAAAGAACCGCTTTTGGAGCAGGGGCTTTGCTTGTTGGAATTTATGACGACAAAAAAGATGAGTTTGTAACTGTTTCCAAAATCGGAACAGGACTTACAGATGAAGAATGGAAAGAAATAAAAATTCAAGGTGCAAAATTCAAAGTGCAAGATAAACCGCCGAGAGTAAATTCATTAATAACACCAAGTGTTTGGGTAGCGCCAAAAATTGTCATTGAAGTTTTGGCAGATGAAATAACTCGTAGTCCTGTTCATACCGCAGGGAAAAGCGCTGATGAACCCGGTTACGCTCTTCGATTTCCCCGTCTTGTTTCATTTCGAGGAAAAGATAAGCGGGCAGAAGACGCCACGACGGTTAAAGAATTAATTCAGATGTACAAACAACAAGGGAAAAAATAATATAAAAATTATAACGTTTATGCAGTTTGTTGCAGATCTTCACGTTCACTCTAAATATTCCCGCGCCCCAGATAACCTTAGCATGCGCCTTTTCAATACTATATCGTATACGGCTTATGCTGCGGTTTTAACGGGGCAGCTTTTTAATAGTGCTAAAATAGTCATATGCAACTAGTGGCAGATTTACATGTACATAGTAAATACTCACGCGCGGTATCACCGGACATGGTTTTGCCAATCATGGCAAAATGGGCAGTTAAAAAAGGAATTGATATTTTGGCAACTGCCGACTGGACACATCCTCTTTGGTTTAGGGAAATAAAAGCTAACCTAGAAGAATCCAGTATTGGACTCTTCAAGCTCAAATCTTCCTCCTACTCTAAAGCTTCGGAGGACAAGCAAAACAAAACTCATTTTATTCTCTCCACTGAAATTTCGAGCATTTACTCGCAGGGTGGGCAAGTGCGGAGAGTTCATAATTTAATTTTATCGCCGGGCTTTGAAACTTGCGAAAAAATCAATCAGGAATTGGTTAAACGCGGGTGTAATCTTTCCTCCGACGGACGGCCGATTGTTGGAATTTCTTCAAAAAATCTTTTGGAAATGGTTTTATCAATTGACAAAAACGCCTTATTTATTCCTTGCCATGTTTGGACGCCGTGGTTTTCTTTGTATGGTTCAAAATCAGGCTTTGATTCTATAGAAGAATGTTTTGGTGAGTATGTAAATAAAATTTATGCCGTTGAGACAGGACTTTCAAGCGACCCCCAAATGAACTGGCGGATAAAAGAATTGGAAAACCGTTCAATTGTTTCCTCGTCTGATTCCCATTCGCCGGCAAAGATGGGGAGGGAAGCGACCATATTCACAGTTCAAAATTCAAAATTCAAAAATCAAAATGACAGTTCAAAATTCAAAATTACATATGATGATTTAGTAGCTGCTATAAAAAGAGATCCCGAAGGTAATTTAAAGATTGGTTATACTATTGAGTTCTATCCGGAGGAGGGGAAATACCATTATACGGGGCATAGAAATTGTAAAGTTGTACAGAGTCCGGAGGAAACAAATAAGAATGGAGAGATTTGTCCGGTTTGCAAAAAACCCCTGACAGTGGGAGTGATGCACCGTGTTGAACAACTTGCTCAACAACAATCAATAAACAACTATCGACAATCAACAGATAAATTTGGAGTTACTTGGGTTGAAGATTCCAGAGGTATTCATCCGCCGTTTGTAAAATTGGTGCCTTTAAATGAAATAATTGCCGAGAGTTTAGCATCGACCGTGTCTAGCGTCAAAGTAAAAAGCGTTTTTGATCAAATGTGTGGTGAATTCGGTTCGGAAATAAAAATTCTTTTGACAACTCCAATTCAAGATTTGGAAAAAGCCCAAGGGCCAAAAATTGCCGAGGGAGTTGCCAAAGTCAGGAAGAGTGATATTGTGATTGAACCCGGATTTGATGGAGAATATGGGAAGGTAAAGATATGGGGAGAAAAAAAGTCAGCAGAGAATAGAAATGGGGAGAAAGAAGAGGCGCAGTTGGGATTATTTTAAAAATTGTTTCTTTGGCGCTTAGGTCGGACATGCAAATTTTTTTGTTCCGCAGTTTCTCTCGCGATGGGTCTTAATTTGCTCATCAACGCAGCGTCGCTCGCAAAGATGCGAACAGAAAAAATTTGATATCCTCCCCGCGCCACAATAAAAAATTTTATGATGTTTAAGAATAGAGAACAGGTTGGGGGGCTTTTGGCTCAAAAATTAAAATCTTTTGAAGGTAAAAAAGATGTTTTAGTTTTGGGGATTCCAAGGGGCGGAGTAGTAGTTGCAAAAATTATTGCCCAAAGATTAAAACTCATTCTTGATATAATTGCCGTTAAAAAAATCGGTGCGCCCAGCAATCCGGAATTGGCAATTGGCGCTTTGGGCCCCAAAAGTATGGTTTATTTGGAAGAAAATTTAATATCTCATTTGGGAGTTAGCATATCAGAAATCAAAAGTTTGAAAGCGCAAAAAGAAAAAGAACGAAAGGAACTTGAAGAAAGATTAAGAGGCGAAAAATATGCCATTGATGTTAAAGGGAAAACAATTATTTTAGTTGATGACGGAGTGGCAACCGGCGCAACAGTAAAATGCGCAAGCATTTTTCTTAAAAAAGAAAAAGCGAAAAAGATAATTTTGGCCGTTCCGGTAATTTCAGAAGAAACTTTTGATGAGATTAAAACCTATTTTGATCAAGTGATTGCTTTATCTATCGAAGAAAATTTTTACGCCGTAGGCCAATTTTATTCTGACTTTCCGCAGGTTGGCGACAACGAAGTTAGAAATATTTTGAAAAAATGAATAAGTGGACTTGGAATTGGATTTGGAAATTGTCGCTTGACAAGACGATTATAACTATGACATAAAATAAGCCTATGGTAGAGGGACTAGAAAAATTGGCACAAGAACTTAAAGAAAATCTTTTTTCTCCAGAAGCGGTTACTAATTTTTGGCAAGCAAAATTGCAAGCAGATGGCAAAAGAATAGGACTGAATATTTCTGTGCCAAAATGCGATTGGACAGAAGATGAGATAAGAAAACCAATGGTAGACAATAAAGGTAGAGAAGTTCCTTCAATGATGGTTTATCTTCCACAAGAGCTTACAGGACAGGAAGGATTAAAAAAATTAGGACAAATGTATCCAGATACGAATAGCTGGATTTTTCAAGAAGGCGTTGCTCATGGTGCAAGCAAAAAATACGGATGGATTAAGGTAGAAGCGGCTATTAATGCTCCAAACCTTAATACTACCGAAAGTGATCTTGAAGAACATGCCAAAAAGAAAGGATATTCAATGCAAAGATTAAATGTATATATTCTTGCTTCTCAAGCAAGTAAGGATTTAACTGGACACTACCTGGATGAACAATTGACATATTCTCGGCTTGGTTTCCGTCATGGGAGTGATGCTGTTTACTTTAGCTTTAATCAGAGTGGGTCCTTGCTTATCCATTGGCCCCTGGGTTCGAAAGCGTATGGTCCGGAAATGGGTGGTCGTTTTGAAGAAGTGAAGAAAGCTTGAACCTTTGACTCTTTGTCCTTTTAGCCCCTTTGATTTTTGTTTTTTTATAGTCCTCGTCCAAAAAATTTTATGCTACAATACTTTTGAGAGTAGGTTAATACATTCTTAAGCTAAGATTTCAGAATTGCTAAAATCCTTATCTTTAGGGAAGTCATTTCGGAATACGGAATATATAAAATAATAATCAAGAAAAGAAAGAAAAGTAAATTATGAAATTAATAGTAGGGCTTGGAAATCCGGGGGAGAAGTATGAGAAAACCCGCCATAATTTGGGTTTTATGGTTTTGGAAAAATTCTTGCAGGATTTTGAATCGGCGAAGATGACAGTTTGGAAGAACGAACCAAAATTCAAATGTGAAACAGCACTTATTGAATGGCAGCCAAAAATTGGTCAATTGGAAAAAGTGGTTTTGGCAAAACCAAAAACCTATATGAATAATTCCGGACTTGCCATTAAACTTCTCACTTCTTACTTCTCACTTTTCACTTCCGATGTTTGGGTTATTCATGATGATATTGATTTACCGCTCGGTTCATTAAAGATTAGATTTGGCGGCTCATCGGCCGGACACAAAGGAGTTCAATCAATTATTGACAATCTTGGAACAGATAAGTTTTGGCGTTTTAGAATGGGGATAGGAGAACAATATCAAAAATCAAATATCAAAGATCAAAAGATTAGAAATGTCGATGAATATGTTTTGAATACATTCAAAGGACAGGAGAGGGGAAAAGTTAAGGATTTAATAAAAAAAGGTTCAAAAGCGATTCAAACAGGACTTGAAGACAGTTTAGAAGCGGCAATGAATAGGTTTAACACTAAGTAAACGGAATTCTTGAAGTGAGAAGTAAGATATCTTTGAATTTGATTTCTTGATATCTTGATATTTTGAATTCTAGATATCAAGACGTCAAAGATTCAAGTTCAAGAATATCAGAGGTATCTCACATCAAAAAGTTCTAATTATGAATTCAGTTGGACAGATCCTCAAAAAATTCGATCCGATTAAGGATAAGTATATTTCGCGAGAATTCCAGTCTTTTGGTATTTATTTGGCCGAAGAACTGGGGGATTATAAGCACAGAAGCTTGTATATAAAGCTTGCAAAAACCGTTCACCGCTCAATTTTGGAAAAAGCACTTTTTTATGTTTCCGACAGTAACGCACGAAATAAAGTTGCCCTTTTTATGTGGAAGCTGAACGAGCTTCGCAAGCGAGCGAAAGCTGACACACAAGAGGAGCACAGGCGTTAGCCGAGAACTCTTATGTGGAAGCTGGTTCAGCTTAAGAAAGAGGCAAAGAAATGAAAAAAACATATCTTTTAATATTTGTTGCATCACTGGTTTTAGTTGCTTTGGCGTTCTTTTTCCAAGATAAATTATCACATTTTAGAACTCTTGGACTTTTAGGAATTTTTTTAATTAATTTTTTTGGGAGCGCAACTATATTTCTTCCTGCTCCTGCAATTGTTTCGGTTGTAGCAGGCGGAATGATTTACCCGCCTATTTTAGTTGCTTTAATTTCGGCTTTGGGTGGGGCTTTTGGCGATGGTCTGGGATTTTTGCTCGGTCATTCAAGCAAAGAGGTTTTCAAGCTTAAAAAACATAAATTTTTATATCCTACTTTGGAAGATTTATTTAAAAAATACGGGGCTATTATTATTGTTGTTTTTGCTTTTATTCCAAATCCTCTTTTTGACGCAATAGGAATTTTGGCCGGAATTTTTTCTTTTTCTCCGGGGAGATTTTTCACTTTTCTCTTTTTGGGAAGATTACTTCGTAATATAATTCTTGTCCAATTTTCATCAGTCATTGCGGGATATTAAAATATGAAGAGAGCGAGGATTTTGATTTCTGGTTTTGTGCAGGGAGTCGGATATCGCCATTTTGTTAGGAAAAACGCCCTTGAACTTGGTTTAACCGGCTGGATTAGGAATTTGCCTGGGACTGGAGTTGAAGCAGTCTTTGAGTCTTTGGCAAGCTCAGACCAAGTGGCAAAAGAAAAGATAGAAGATATGATTTCCCTCTGCAGAAAAGGTCCATTTATGTCGGAAGTGAAAAATATGGAAGTCAAGTGGGAGGAAGGAACAGACGAATTCAATGATTTTGAGATTGTGATGTGATACAATAGCCTTAATTTTCAATTTTAAATTTTCAATTTTTAATAAACAAAGTTTGAAAGCTCGCTTGAAATACTTTGTTTTCAAGCTTTGCTTATTAAATCTAAATGTTTTAATTTTATCATTGGAAATTGATTAGAGATTAGAAATTAAGAATTAGAAATTATATGTTGTATTACATTCTTTTATTCACATTCCTTGCCTCGATAATCTCTCTTCTTTTGGTGGCAATTTTATTGCTTCATAAAACCTTTATCCATAAAATCTCTTTTTTTCTGGTTTCTTTTGCCGCATTCTTTCTAATCGAAAGAATGTTTTTATCGCTTCATCATCACGAAGAACATGGTGAAAGTTTAAGACTGCCGACTCCGCTTCTTTTTTTTGGCGATGCCATGCATAATTTTATCGACGGAATGTCTATTGCAGCTGCTTTTTTAGTTTCTTTTCCGCTTGGTTTTGTGACGAGCCTAGCTGTTTTTGTTCACGAGATTCCGCATGAATTGGGCGATTTTGGTATTTTAATTCGCAAAGGTTTTGGCAGAAAAAAAGTTTTGGAGTTTAATATTTTGACTGCGGCTTTTGCTTTTTATCTTGGAAGTCAATTTAAAAATATTATTCCTTTTCTTTTGGCAGTAACTAGCGGAAATTTTGTTTATCTTGCAGCTACTGATCTTTTGCCCGAAATTCATCAAAAAATGGATAAGAAAGAAGCGGCTTTTCATACTGCTTTTTTCTCTCCGGTATTCTTCTTGTGACGTTTTTAACAAGAGTTCTTGCGGATTAATTACAGGAGGCGACGCCAGAATTAGTACTTGCGGCTTGCGTAGTATCGCCAAAACCTGGCGCCGGTTCGTCTGTTGGAAGTTTATTATTGCATTCACTTGGACTATTTGTAAAAGCAGAGCAAATAGCTTCTAAAAGACCTTGTGGGTCTCTTGATGAATTTGAAGTTACTCCATTTATCACTAGAGTCGGGGAGCCTTGAACTCCATATTTTGTGTTGTCGTTTTTATTTACATCAAAAGGAGGAAATTGACTATTGCTCCAGGAATTTTTGTCATTAAATTTTTCTTTGATTTTAAACTGCGAATCGGTTTGGGCAACACAATTATTAATAGTTGTTAAATCAAGATTACTATTGCAGTCATTAGTATTTCCGCTTTGGAGAAAGCATTTTAGATAATTGTTCAGTTCGCTTGGCTGATTTTTTTCTATACAATACTGTTTGAGATTTTCGTCAATTTCTTTTTCGCCATGCATGGCGTAGCTGACAAATTTAAGCGCAAAGTTAATTTTTTGCCCAAGAGCATCCAAAACAGGAAGTATTCCTTTTTCCATTTGCGTGCCATAAGGGCAGTAACTCATGACAAAAAGTTCAATAACTGGTTTGTCATTTTTGGGAACAGGTTTTTGGGCTGCTTGTGAAGCTTGAGCACCTTGTACGGCCGTTTTTCCCAAATCCGCCACTTTTATCCCCGAGCTAAATAAAAGCGCTCCGTCTTTGGTAATATAAGAAATATATTTTTTGGCATTTGCGCCTTCGCCAAGGGTAAGTTCAAATTCATAGATACCACTTGATTCTTTAAGATTATCAACAGTAAACTTTGTGCCGGGAGTGATTATTTTTTCAATCGCAGAAGGAATAGTTTTGCTTTTGAAAGTTTCAAAATTGTTTTTTTGGTCAATGTTTGTTTTAAGATAAAATCCGACACCAAATAAAATAACAAGTGGGATAAGAAAAAGATAGGATTTGAGTTTGAATTTGGGCCTTGCTTTTCTTGGCATTGGAGATAAATTGTAGTTTACCCAAAAGTTATTGTCAATAATAAAAAATTCCTCTTGCACAAATTATTTTTTTTGTTCATACTATTTAATAAACATATGAGATTACAAAATAAAGTTGCAATTGTGACAGGAGGGGGAAGCGGTATTGGCCGGGGAATCGCCATACTTTTTGCCAAAGAAGGAGCAAAAGTTGTGGTTTGCGGAAGAAGACCGGAGGCGTTGGAAGAGACGGTTAATTTGATTAAACAAAATGGGGGAGAAGCAGTTTTAATTGTTTGTGATGTTTCAAACGCAGAGCAAGTCAACGCTTTAGTAAGTCAAACAGTCCAACAATTTGGCCGTTTGGATATTTTGGTAAATAATGCCGGAGTATATATTGCTCGTGATGCTCTCTCTGCAACAGAAGAGGAGTGGAATACCACCATGTCTATTGATCTTAAAGGTGTTTGGCTTTGCTCGAAAGCGGCAATTCCGCAAATGATAAATGGCGGAGGAGGTAAAATTGTAAACATTGCTTCAATTGCAGGACTGGTTGGTTTTGCAGGTTCTGCTTTTTATTGTGCGGCAAAAGGAGCGGTTGTTAATTTAACCCGCGAAATGGCTCTGGACTACGCGTTAAAGCATATTAATGTCAATGCGATTGCGCCGGGAATTATTGATACGGACATGACAAAACCCTTTTTGCAAGACGAGCAAGCAAAGAAAAGTTTTTTGGATCAAACGCCAGTTGGCAGAGTTGGAACACCCGAGGACATTGCTTTTGCCGCAGTTTATCTTGCCTCAAACGAGTCTGATTTTGTTACAGGTCATACCTTGGTTGTCGATGGGGGATGGACAGCAAAATAGCCGCCATTGCTCAATTGCTACATTGTTTCATTGCTAGCAATCGAACAATAGAACAATCTAACAATCGCTTCTTTTCTGGTGTATAATACTACAAATTATGGATAAACCTTTTTCTCTCTTTGCCGATGTTCTTATTCGTGAGTTTGAAAAAGATGAAACCCCAAGCTCGGGTCGGAAAATTAGCGTTAATCCAATAGTTTCCAAAGTCGCATCAATATATGAAAAACTGCGAAACGCCATGGATTATCGTGATGAGGAAGTAATTCTTCGGGCGGCAATCGAGCGAATTCTTAAAAGACGCTTTCTTTTTGGGGGAACGGGAAAAAGTATTGCAGAACCCTTGGTTCGTGAACTTGTTTGGGCAAGATATTTTCCCGATGAAAGTTTGTCGGAATCAATTATCGAAAAAATAGGAAAAAAAATAGATCTATATTCAAAGCTTCACCAAAATATTCTTTTAAAACACCCCAGTTTTTCGGAAAAAACGATAAATCAATTAATATATCAATTAATGTCTTCAGACCTTGAACACATCTTGGGAAAGCCTCATAAAAAAGAAGTTATGACCAATTTTATTTTTAGAATTATGCGCGAGAATATATCAATAATAGATGACAGCGAACAAACAAGAGATGCTCAAGTTTTTATCGCTATTCATAAAAGTTTTGCCAAAGACGATTTGGCGCTTCTTTACTATCATTTATTTAATCAATACTTCGGCGAAATTTCAGAAAAAAATCTTGAGGAGACATCTTCGGATTTTTTAAAAGGGTATAGGGAAATTAATTATCAATTGAATTATCCGCGAAAAGACAGAATTTATAATTTTGTTAAAGACAAAACAGCTGTCTTTTTTATCTTAGAAGACTTATTAAACTTGGAAAAGGGAAATGTCCGCGAGCTTTACAAAAGCGAAAAGGACTTTGATAAAATTGTTTTTGAAATTTGTGAAAGTAGATATGAGGGAATTTCTTCCAAGGTCCGCCGGGCAATTTTTCGAAGCGTTATTTTTATTCTCTTAACAAAGGCTTTTTTTGCTTTGGCCATTGAGGGAACATATGAAAGCGTTTTTTATGGACGAATTTTATGGACTTCAACCCTTTTAAATATTGGAGTACCGCCGTTTCTTATGGCAGCTGTCGGTTTTTTAATAAGAGGGCCAAGTCAAAACAACTCAAAGCGAATTTTATCTTATATTAAATTACTTTTAACAAGTGATAGCACAAAATTTAAAAATCCTTTGCAAATTAAGAAAAATCCCGACAAAATAAAACCGCTTCTCAATTCAATCTTTACTCTTTTATGGCTGGCAACCTTTCTCTTGGCCTTTGGCATTATTATTTTCTTTTTAGGAAAACTTCATTTTAATATTGTTAGTCTTGGTATATTTGTTTTTTTCTTGGCGATTGTATCCTTTTTGTCTTATCGAATCAATCAGTCTGCCCATATTTATTCAATAGAGGAGAAGAAAAATATTCTGGCTCCGGTTGTTGATTTCCTGCTTATGCCTTTTGTGCGAGTCGGGAGACACTTAACAGAGGGAATTTCGCAGATTAATCTTTTTATTTTTATTTTGGATTTTATTATCGAAACGCCTTTTAAAGGACTTTTCGGCTTTTTCGAACAGTGGTTTTTGTTTTTACAAGCCAAAAGAGAGGAATTGGAGTAGATGAGGCTAATGGAGATTTTCGTAAGAACTCGCTTTAAACGTGAGCCCGAAAAACTTCCGGAGGACAAGGATGTTGTTATTATAAGACCCCCGGCAGGAATTAATCTAGAAGAGATTGAGGAATTAGCTAGTAAATTAAGATCGAGAAATTTTTTGCCCGTTATAGAACCGGAAGATATGGGATTAGGAGGTATCGCAAGTTCAAGATTCTGGCCGACAGATCACATCAGGGAAGTTTACCCTTGGATTTTTAGATCAAGGCCGTATAGACCGACAGATTGTATTTTTAAAGATTTAGAAAAAAGAGGAATTGATTTAAGTCGAGTTAATGAACATATTGTTGATGTCGGGATTTTAAGAGGAGGAGATTATGTTTATCTGGAACAAAACAAAGTTTTTACTTATGACAAAGGAAGAGTTTTTAAAGGTAATTCCTCATTAAGAGAGGAGGAAGATAAAGTTAGAAAAGTTTTTAAGATGATGGAGAAAGCAGGATGGGAGCTTATTCCTCTTGATATTTCTCGAGGGGAAAAAGACAAGTTGGATCTTGATTTTTTGCTCTCTCTTTTTTTAGGAAAAGATGGAAAAACTCACGCGATTGTACCCGAAGTATTTTTTTCACAGATCCCATCCGAATTTAAGACGCATACGATATTCGATGAGGAAGTATACTCTGGGGCTTGCAATATTGCCGATTTAAGACGAGGAACCGTTCTTGTAGTTCCTAATGAAAACCAATCGCCTAGTATCAATCGAATAATTAAAAAATACGTTCACCCGTCAATTGATATTATCGAGGCTCCGCCTAATTTTTTGGAGAGAGATGGCGGACCAAGATGCTCAATCAGCTCTTTTTCAATAAAATAATGATTTTTTATTTTTGCAAGCCAAAAGAGAGGAATTGGAGTAAGGTTTAGAATTCTTGACGTCAAGACCTCAAAAATTCAAGATCAAGAATATCAAGAGTGTCCAACTTCAAAAATTCCAAATAGTCCTTGCTAGGTGTTTAATCAAATATTATAATAAGTTATATGGCAGAAGTAATTATTACCGATCAAAATTTCGAATCAGAAGTTATTAAATCTGACATGCCGGTTCTTGTGGATTTTTGGGCGCCGTGGTGCGGGCCATGCCGGATTGTCGGTCCGATTATCGAAGAATTGGCAAAAGAATATGAGGGAAAAGTTAAAATCGGAAAATTAAATGTTGACGAAAATTCCGATACTGCGACAAAATATGCGGTGATGAGTATTCCGACTCTTCTTATCTTCAAAAAAGGAAGTCCTTTTAAAACCATGGTCGGCGCTCTGGCAAAAGAAAATATTAAAAAGGAAATCGATTCAGTAATTAGCGTATAGGGTATAGGGGATAGCGTATAGTTTCCGTTTTAACTATATGCTATACGCCATTTGCTATACGCTGTTTTTATTATGTATGATGTCATAATTATTGGAAGCGGTCCAGCGGGACTCACTGCTGCAATTTATACCACCCGGGCAAATCTTAAAACTTTAATTATTGCCGGAAGCCGTTGGGGCGGGCAGTTAATGTTAACTGCTTTAGTTGAAAATTTTCCGGGATTTCCGCAGGGAATTAATGGTCAGGATTTAATGGCGGCGATGCGAAAACAGGCCGAGCATTTTGGCGCGGAAATTATAGAAACCGATTTTACCCGCCTTCGCCCCTTCGACTCCGCTCAGGGCTTCGGCGGGCAAGGCAAAAGTGGCGGATTATTTAAAGTCACAGCCGGCGGGAAAGATTATCAGAGTAAATCAATAATCATTGCAACAGGTGCCGACACAAAATGGCTGGGAGTTCGTGGTGAAAAAGAATTAATCGGCCGCGGTGTTTCGACCTGCGCTCCCTGCGACGCGCCGTTTTTTAAAAACAAAAATGTCATTGTGGTTGGAGGAGGCGATAGTGCCATGGAAGAGGCGCTGGTTTTAAGCGGTTTTGCCAATTCGGTCACTATTGTTCATAGGCGCAATTTGTTCCGTGCAAGCAAGATAATGATTGGAAAAGTAAAAGAGAATAAAAAAATAAAATTTCTTTTTGACTCAAAAATTGTGGAAGTTTTGGGGAAGGGAAGAGTAAGTGGCGTAAAAATTGAAAATGTTAAAACAGGAAAAGTTTCCAAAATGCCGATTGACGGAGTTTTTGTTGCCATTGGTCATATGCCCAATTCATCAGTTTTTAAAAATATTAATAAAGACAAAAATGGATATATCAAAGCTTATGAAAATACAAAAACAAATATCGAAGGCGTTTTTGTCGCCGGCGATGTTTATGATCGGCGGTATAAACAGGCAATCACCGCCGCAGGTTTTGGCTGCCAGGCCGCATTAGATGTAGAAAGATGGTTACGCGGTTGACAGGGTTTTTTAGTTCCATTACAATACCTACATGACTTCAATTTCTTTGGATGGCATTGACGAAAAATTCCGCGACAAAGTTTCTGTTCAGGATTATTCAAAAAAACCCCAGATCGATGGTGTAAAAATTCTTGATATTAATAAATTTGTCGGCGAAGACGGCCATTTTTCCGAGCTGATTCATTTTAATGAGAGAGGCGAATGTGAAGAATTTCCCGGATTTAAAGTAGCGCAGGTAAATCGCGCAAAAGTTTTACCGCATGCCATAAAAGCCTGGCATATTCATTTTAAGCAGGATGAAATTTGGTATGTATATCCGGAAGAACATTTGTTCGTCGGGCTTTTTGACGTTCGCGAGGGCTCAAAAACCAAAGAAGTTTCAATGAAAGTTGTTCTTGGCGGAAAATCAAGATTGTTATTTATACCAAAAGGTATAGCTCATGGATGCGCAAATGTAACAGATAATCCTGCAAATATCTTTTATTTTGTGAGCCAAAAATTTGATATCAAAGATCCAGATGAAAAAAGATTGCCTTGGGATATTTTGGGAAAAGACTTCTGGGAAGCCAAAAAAGAGTAGTTGACAGCTTTAAGGAGCTGTGATAAGATTGACGATGGTCAGCGAAAATCGATATTCAATGATAACGACAAAACAAATAATAAAAAATACCCTCGGGGGTTTTTTGTTGTCTTCGTAAGAATTTAGATTCTTCGTTAACCGGTAAAAATTTCAATTAAAGTGGATTCTATTAAGTAGCACATTGTAATAATAATGCGTTTGTCCCGTAAATCTTTGCGAACTGTTTAATGAGCAATTAGATTTACGCGATCCCGTATTGTCTGCGGGCTCGTAGTTCAGCAGGCTAGAACACTTCATTTGCAATGAAGAGGTAGGCGGTTCGAGTCCGCCCGAGTCCACATGAATTATGGGCAAAGATAACGGGATCAACGAACTTGTAACTGCTCGCTAAGGCTTGCAGACAATTTCGGGACATCGCGAAGGTCGAGAGTTCGAATCTCTTCCGGTCCACCCATTCGACTCTCCGCCAGTTGGCGGATCGCTCAGGGCAAGCAGGATTTTCGTTGATTAGTGCCTAGCGCTGTCTCAATGACGAGACCGCTAGACACTAGTCAATTAAGACTAGATGGGATTCCGCCTAGCGGCGGAATCTTTGACCCCGCTAGAAACTTACTTGCTCGCAAGGTTTACATCCTTGCCTCGCAAGAGCGTTTCTATAAGGGTCTGCGTCGCCCGCCACAAATTTGGGTGGGTGTTAAAAATGTACGTCTGAATTAAAACAGAAGTTTTAAATTTATTGAAACTTTTCTGTAAAGAAATTTGGGCGGGCTCCTTGAAAAGTGAAGAGAAACAAGCCCCATAGAATCTTTCTTCTCGACACGTCAAACGTGCCTCGAAGAGCGATTTGACGGGGCAAGCGTCTTTAAGTAATTTATTTACTCATAATGCCGATAATGGATGCCTAGGAGGCTTTGGCCGAAGAAGGACGTATATGACGGCGATACTCGTCGGGTAGGTGTCATAAACCTTTGATCCGGCGGTTTCCGAATGGGATAACCCACCCTGCTTCGCAGGGTAGCCAAGTATAAAAATGTTTCAGCAATGGGATATATAGTATTTGGCTGGGCACGGCGTGAACTGAAACATCTAATTAGCGCCAGGAAAAAAAATCGTAAGAGATTCCCTAAGTAGCGGCGAGCGAAAAGGGAGGAGCCTAAACTGTTCAGAGAACAGAGTGACAGAAGACAGATGACAGATTCCAGATAAAACAGAAGACAGAAATTTTCCGTCGTCTGACATCTGCGTTCTGTTTTCTGTTTTCCGTCTTCCGTTCTCTGGGCGGGGTTGCAGGGCAGACGATATTTGATGTGTTTTTGATAGTAGAAGAACTCGGAATAGTTCCCCAAAGAAGGTGAAAGGCCTGTACACAAAATTTAAGACACCGATAGTTTGTTCCTAAGTACCACAAGATACGTTATCTAGTGGGAATCTGGGGTGACCACACTCCAAGGCTAAATACCAAAGTCTACCGATAGTGAACTAGTACCGTGAGGGAAAGGTGAAAAGAACCCCGGGAGGGGAGTGAAATAGAACTGAAATTGTCGGCTAACAAGCAGATAAAGCTTGTGCGTAGCACAAGCTGGCGTATGGCCTATGGCAAATAGCTTATGGTTCGAAAGAACTATTCGCTATACGCTATTAGCTATAAGCTAGCTCGTGCTGCGCGCGAGTGATATCGTGCCTATTGAAGAATGAACCGGTGAGTTATTGTCTCGCGCTTTTTGCTTAAGCAAGTTAAACTTGTGCAGGCATAGTGAAAGCGATCCCTAATTGGGATATTTTTGTGCGAGACATTAGACCCGAAACCGGGTGAGCTAGCCTTGGACAGGGTGAATGCCGATGAAAATCGGCAGGAGGCCCGAACTCGTATCCGTAGCAAAGGGTTGAGATGATCTGAGGTTAGGGGCAATATGCCAAACGAACCCGGAGATAGCTGGTTCTCCCCGAAATATATTTAGGTATAGCGCTCGTATAACTTTTCCAGAGGTAAAGCACTGAATGGTTCGCGGCGACGCAAGTTGTCGCAACCAATCAAACTCAGAATGCTGGAAAACATTGACGGGTAGTCAGTCTTGTCGGGCTAAGCTGATGAGACAAAAGGGAAACAGCCCAGACTCCCATCTAAGGCCTCTAAATAAAAGCTAAGTTTTTAAGGAAGTCAAGTTCCATAGACACCCAGGAGGTTGGCTTAGAAGCAGCCATCCTTCAAAGATAGCGTAACAGCTCACTGGCGGATGGAATTTGGCGCCGAAAATGTCACGAGGATTAAGCTTTTTGCCGAAGATGGAGTTCTGCAGAGCAGAATTTTTTCTCCATGGATGAAAATGTGTTTATGGAGGATGAATCCTGCTTTGCAGGAGGTAGGGGAGCGTTTTGTATGCAGTGAAGCCGTATCGTGAGGTATGGTGGAGTGTACAAAAGTGAGAATGCCGGTATGAGTAGCGTAATGCCGATTAGAAGTCGGCACACCGAATATCCAAGGTTTCCTCCGCAATGTAAGACAGCGGAGGGTTAGTCGGCCCTAAGGGCATTCCTCGTTAAAGGGGAGTAGCCTAATGGACAAGTCGTTGAAATTCGACTACACAGAAAAATGCGTTACATCCGCAAGGATGACAGCGAAAGCTGTATCACTCAAGGATTGACTAGAGTGGAAGAGAAATATCCCGATTTATCGGGGTCTAAGCCATAAGGCAGTTTAGGTTGGAAAATCCGTCTAAACGTTTAACCGAGTGGCAAATGAAAGTTTTCTGCAATGCAGAGAGCAATATTTTGACTTTCAGTCTGCGAGAAAATTTTCGTGAGGAGTATTTTTTTGTTCCGTACCGCATAACCGACACAGGTGGATTGGTCGAGAAGACTAAGGTGATCGGGAGACAAATGATCAAGGAACTCGGCAAAAAAACTGGGCGTAACCTTTGGGAGATGCCCTGCCCCGATTAAATCGGGGTTGCAACAAAAGTTTATTTAGCGACTGTTTATCTAAAACACAGGTCCCTGCAAAACCGAAAGGTAAAGTATAGGGGCTGACGCCTGCCCAGTGCTGGTAAGTTAAAGATCGTAGGTGACTCCGATTTAATCGGAAAAGCTTGTGATCCAAGCTCCAGTGAACGGCAGCAGTAACTATGAAAATTTGTAGTTGTAAAATCTAGCCAAATGCTGGAATATCTGTACCGACAAACGGTTGAAGTATCTGGCGTTACTATGTTAGCATAATAATATAGTGAAAAAACGACCAAGGCAGACAATCAGCAGGAAAGAGTTCGATCGGAAAAATTTAGGTTATTTTCTTTCAGGATTTGTTGAAGGAGAAGGGAGTTTTAACGTGTCACTTCGTAAAAAAAGTGACTATAAAGTTAATTGGCAAGTCGTCTTAAGTTTTAATGTTTCGCAAAAAGATCCTTCAATTCTTTATATTTTAAAAAAAGAATTAGGATGTGGAATTATTAAAACAAGAAGAGATGGTTTGCACTTTCTGGATGTGACAAATTCAAAAGATTTAATAACAAAAGTTATTCCATATTTTACAAACTATCCTTTACTATCTAAAAGTAAAATAGAAAATTTTAAAATCTTTTTTAAGATTTCAAAACTTGTTGAAGAAGGCAAGCACAGGAATTTTAAAGGATTAAAGAAAATCTTACTTTTAAGAGAAAAATTAAATGAAGGAAAAGGAAGAAAAAGAAAATATGGATATGAAGATATTTTTCCGTTAGGACAATCCTCAGAGACTATACGCTAGAGTCGCCTAAAGCGACATGATATAGTCCGACCTCATGGGCGACCATGAGACTCTGTAACCAATCAGAGTTCTGTAATGCAGAATAACAATGTGAACTGTTCTATGGTAGCGAAGTTCCTTGTCGGGCGAGTTCCGACCCGCACGAAAGGCTGAACGACTGAATAACTGTCTTGATCATTTACCCGGCGAAATTGAGTTGGCTGTGAAGACGCGGCCTAGTTGTCCTTGGACAAAAAGACCCCGGGAGCTTTACTGTAGCTTGACATTTGAGGGTTTATTTTAACTGTTTAGAATAGGAGGGAGCGCTTGCGCGACCATGAAATACCTCTCTTTGAAATGGACACTCATTACCTCTTTGCCGCATAAAAATCCGGCAGAGGGACATTGTTTGGCGGGCAGTTTAACTGGGGAGGTTGACTCCTACAATGCAACGGAGTTGTACAAAGGTTGGCTAATCCTGGAAGGAAATCAGGATGATAGCGCAAACGCATAAGCCAGCTTGACTGCGAGACCTACAAGTCGAGCAGAGACGAAAGTCGGTGTTAGTGATCCTCCGTCGCCTAGTGGTAGGCACGGAGCTTAACGGATATAAGCTACCCCGGGGATAACAGGCTGATCGCATCCAAGCGTCCACAGCGACGATGCGGTTTGGCACCTTAATGTAATTAAACATCGGGGCGCCTACAGAGTAATCTGTAAGCCTGGTACTTTACTATTTAGCTCAAATAGTATTCGGTATAAAATTTTCTAGCTCAAATCGGTGGACTCCTTTGACTTTAATAGTCAGGGACAATACCGAGGTCGCCTTTGGCGACTGTATCGACTGAGCCCTACGCAATAGAAATATTGCTCAGGGCGAGATAGACTTGTTTTGACAATCTATCAAACGGCTAGCTCCCTTATCTTGCTTTTGCAAGATTCGGGATGAAGGTATAGTCAATGCTTTTGGTAACAAAAGTCCCGACAGCGATGTCGGCTCATCACATCCTGGGGGTGGAGAAGCTCCCAAGGGTCGGGCTGTTCGCCCGTTAAAGTGGTACGCGAGCTGGGTTCAGAACGTCGTAAGACAGTTCGGTCTCTATCCAGGACGACCGATTGAGATTTGAGGAGATTCGCCCCTAGTACGAGAGGACTGGGATGAGGAAACCCCTGGTGTGCCAGTTGTTCTTACAAGAGCAGCGCTGGGTAGCTATGTTTCCAACGGATAACCGCTGAAAGCATCTAAGTGGGAAGCCGTCTCCAAGATTAGATCTCTGTCCCGCCTTAGGGCGGGGCGTAAACCCCAGGTAGACTACCTGGTTGATAGGCAGGCAGTGGAAGAGCTGTAAAGCTTTAAGCTTACCTGTACTAATGGTTGAAAGAGTAGATTTAAAAATTACCGTGTCCCTCCAAGCTCGAAAGAGCGAAGTGGGATACTTTCTCCTCCCGGGTCAGAGAGTCAATTGTACATTGATTTTTGACCCATTCGGTAAACTCAGGGTCAATCCTGAGCTTGTCGAAGGATTGAAGAAAGTAATTCTCTGGTAATTAGAGCGGTATGGAACCACCTTTTCCCATTCCGAACAGAGAAGTGAAACGTGCCAGCGCTTACGATACTTTTGCGTTATGCAAAGGGACAATAGGTCATTGCCAGGGGATTTCTTTCTTCAAATTCAAGTTTAAAACAAAACTCAACTTCTCACTTTTTCAGAACAATCAACTTTAGTATCTTGACATCTTTTGCTTGTTACGTTATAACATTGTTATAACGTAATGCATGTCAATTAAATATGAATAGAAAAATAATTAGGATTGGAAATTCATATGGAGTCATAATTCCCAGGAATATTCTTAAGATTTTGGATTGGGATGTTAGGGGATTAGAAGCTAAAATAGATACGAAAAAGAAAGAGCTAGTTATTAAGAAGCGGACGTAAGTCCGAGATGCGTTTCTATTTTTGTTAATCTTCTTTTTTGCTTCACTTGCTCTCCATCTAGCATTTCCAGCATCACGCCTTGATCTTTCTTAAGCGACCTCAGCATTTTCCCATGCGATTCTAAAATTTTTCCATGCGACCCTAAAGTCTCTCCTATTGATTTTAAAGCTGTATTATGCGATTCTAAAATCTTGCCATGTCCAGATAGTGTTTTTTG
>JBDRBE010000004.1:0-431128 GCA_043823085.1 Candidatus Levyibacteriota bacterium
GTTTTAAAATTGTAGTCAGAGCCCCGATTTGATAGAATTGAAGTGTAAGCGAAGCGACGTTTGACGTTGCCGGATCATCTAATGGTAGGATAGAGGACTCTGAATCCTTTCATCTAGGTTCGAATCCTAGTCCGGCAGCAAAATATCCTATAGTTGACAGCCATCAAAAAAACTGATAAAATTCTCCTATGCAAGAAGTTTTCCACCCAGGTTACATGGACACTTCTAAGGCTCCAATCGGCAGCGACATATTAAGGTTATTTGACGCTCAGAGAGGGCAAAGAAAATTTGAACAATTCGTTTCCTTTGTTAATACTGATGGACTAACTTCGCAAATGTCTTCTTCTTTTTTAGAATTTCTGAATCAGCTATTTAAACTTACGGGAAAACTTTGGGAGCCAGGATCATGTCGCAATATTAATTCTATGGTAGACCCTGCAAAAACAGTATTAGAAAAATCTCCTCAATTAGGTTTTTCTAGTGTAAATCCAAAAAGATATAGCCATTCTCACTTTTGGTTGCAGCTAGAAATAATAGGTCAGCCTAACGGATTGATCGTTGATCCAACAGGAGTACCTATAGATCACAATGACTATAATCAAAAAAAGATATTACCATACTTCGGTCCAATAGAGGGAGCAAAAGATTTTGCTAAACATGTTTATAGGAATGCTCAAGATATAGATGATTGGAGATACAGAGATTTGCCTCCTGGTTTCCATCCATAAAGAAAATAGTTAACTCAAATATTTGAACAGCAGGTTCTAATGGAGTCCAGTGCCCGCAGCAATAATCTTTGAAAAACTGTGTTAAATTTAGACCGTCTCCATCAAGCCATCAAATCCCGCCCTCAACCACAATTTACTGTTGTATTCAAGCTTACACACATGAGGTACTTTCGGAGCTAAGTTTATTTTTTTCCATTAAGATGGGTGGGACTAACTGGTCGAGGAATAAAAGATCCGTGATGCTTTAATAATAATCCTTTTGCCGTATTTAATATGTCCTCGGGATTACATCTTGTTAAACGGGTAATCTTTCTTTCAAGATTCACCAATTCATCAGATTTCCCTTCTTCAGGCTTAATGCCTAAGCGTTTTTGAAGCCATTCATTATAACAGGAAGCCACTTCGCCATGACGTAGCTCTTTAAATTTTGCGCTCATCGCTACTCCTTTTACCTCCTCATGTATCAGAATAACTTTGAACCAATGTTGCTTTGGCGCAATGACTTTTAAACGCTTTTCTTTATTTGATTTTGCTTGCTCGGTATGTCTAAGAGCTTCTAGATTACTTCCAGCCATAGTCGTATTATAGGGTTTGTTTTCCAAAAGTCAAATAAGTTTATAAAATTATCCAAAAGTATCGTGCTGCATAGCAGTATACTTTGGACAAGTGATTTTAAAAAGGCTGAAAAGTTTGCTCGGGATAACAAAGAAGGCTTATGGGCTTTTTGTCAAAATTAGTTCTTGCCTAGAATAAACGAGAAAAGATAGGCGATTGAGGCAAGAGTAATTGCGAAAAGGGTAAAAAGAATAATTATATTTACTATTTTTCCATTTACATATCCATGGAGAACTTTTCTATCGTTAGATAAAAGATAAACAAAGACAAAAATTGGGAGAAGTAAAATTGCGTTTAGTACTTGGACAAGAAAAAGAATGTGAATAAGGGGAATAATTGGTAGGGCAACGATAATTGCTCCAACAACCAGAAAAAAAGTAAAAATGCCGTAAAATTGGGGAGCCTCTTTAAAACTAAGATTAAGACCTGATTCAAATCCGAAGGCCTCTGTTATAACATAAGCAGTGCTAACCGGTAAAATACTTGCTCCAAAAAGGGAAGCATTCAAGATTCCAAAAGCAAAAAGGAAAAAAGTCATATCACCTGCTAAAGGTTTTAGAGCCATGGCCGCATCCCCGGCGTCAACAATTGATTTTCCTGTAGCAAAAATGGTTGCAGCACAAGCAACAATAATAAAAAATGAAATAAAGTTGGTTAAAAATGCACCAAAAAAAACATCCCCTCTTTCGATTTTGAGATCCTTGGTGGATAGTTTTTTATCGACCACATAATCCTGAATAAAAAATTGCCCCCAGGGGGTGATGGTTGTTCCTACAACAGCAATTGCCGTTAATAAATATCCTTTTGAAAATTGGACTGCTGGTACTGTGAGGTTTTTGATTGCCAATCCCCAGTCAGGGCGAGCAAGAATAGCGGAAGCGACATAGACAAGATAAAAAGAGGAGAGGATAAGAAAAGCTCTTTCCAAGGTTTTAAAACTACCTTTAGTAATCATCAGATACACGATAAAGGCGGCGATGGGAACAGAGAAAAATCTAGGGACATGAAATATCTCAAATGCCACTGCCACACCGGCAAAATTGGCTGCAGTTACGCCAAGATTGGCAATAACAAGAAAGGACATTATTAAGGTTGTCCAACGCAGTCCAAACTTTTCTCTTATTAAAGAAGCAAGTCCTTTACCAGTGGCAATGCCCATTCTGGCTCCAATCTCTTGGGTTATAGCCAAAGAAAAAGTAGTCAAAAGAAGGATCCATAAAAGGGAATAGCCAAAGTTTGCCCCAGCAATAGAATAAGTGGTTATTCCTCCGGCATCATTGTCGGCAGTTCCAGCAATAATTCCTGGTCCGATAACAGCAAGAATAGGCAGTAATCGATAAAATCTTCTTTTAAAGAATGTCATTTTTTTCTTTTTGTTCCTCGATTTTGGCAAGGATTGTGTCTATAGATATTACTCCGAGGACTTTCTTATCTTTATTAACAACCGGTAAAACATGGAGGTTGTATTGGGAAAAAATTTTTAAAATTTGTGAAAAAGTAGCGTCTGAAGCTACAAATTTTTTCTCGGAGATAATATCTTTTAAAACCGCTAAGGGGTCACAGCCAAGAAAATCTTTTAAATAAATAAATCCCAAAAGCTTTTCGTTTCCGTTGGTTACTATAATTGTTTCATCTCTTTTTTTCTGTTCCAAGATTAACAACAGAGCTTCTTTAACTGTTTTTTCGCTATTTAGGGCAAAATAAAAGGGGTCCATTAGACCCCCAGCGGTGTTTTCCGGAAAGACGGTAAGTCTTTCAATTCCGGTTGCCTTCTCGGTTCCTAGCGACTTTAAAAGCTCGGCAACCTTTGTTGGACGCATTTTGTAAAATATATCGGCAATTTTAGAGAGAAGCATTTTGTTGGCAATTTCGCCGAGCCGAGCCGGATTGAGGTCTTTAATAATAGAAGATTGAGTTTGTGTGTCAGTTTCTTCTATGGCCTCGGCAGCCTTTTCAACTCCTAAAACATCAACAATGGCAAGGCGTTCTTTTGTGCCAACTTCTTCCAAAATATCAGCCAGTTCGGCTGGGTGGAAAGCATTTAGGCGGTCTTCCGTTAATTTTATGCGGATGGAACCGGTTCGGTAGTCAAAAGCCTCAATAAGTGTCCAGGGCAATGTTTTTGATTTTATGTGGAATAATTTTCCAATTCCCAGGCGTCTCAAAATGCCGGAAAATCCTATGTCAATTCCAACAACTTTAAGCTCTCCGTTGCTCTCGAATAAAACGTCATTGACGCGAACAACTCTTCGGCCATCAATATCAATTACTTGTTTATCCAGAAGATCTTCATGAAGATAAAAGTCATTTTCGTCATAGGGCAAAAAAGGAATATTCTGTGTTTTTAGCACTATGTGATTATTTTCAATGCTAAAGCTTGGCGCTACTGTAATTTTTTTGCCTTTGTGTAGAATCATTAACTTTGAAACAGGCGGAACAGGACGATTTTCTGAAATCGCCAAATCCATAAGTTTCCCAAAAGGTATACCTTGGTAGTAGACATTTTTATTCAGAATTTGACTTAAATAAATCATTATGCCCTAATTGTAGTGACCTCTTATCTTTATTGTCAACCCTACAAAAAATTATATAGGTCTTGACAATTAGCAGATGTTATGTTAGAGTGCTAATACATAATATGGAAAAGCTTGTTCCTGTAATTCCAATTAGAGATGGTATCATTTTCCCCAATACAGATTCAGTTTTAACTTTTGGCAGGCCAAAAAGTTTAGCGGCTTTGGAATCATCGTTTGCTCACGAAAGAATAGTTTGTTTTGTATTGCAAAAAAATCCAAAATTAAACGATCCCACACCTTCTGAACTTTATTCTGTTGGAACTTTATCCCGCATCGAACGCATGATTAGAACCGACGGGGAAATTAATGCCCAAGTGAAAGGCTTAAACAGGGTTAAAATTATTTCTTATGAGCAACATGATTCGTTTTTCTTGGCAAAAGTTGTTGAGGTTTCCGATGTTGTCGAAGATGTTCCAGAAGTTAAAGCGCTTTGCAACCATTTAACCAATGAATTTCGTCGCGCTATGAATCTTGGTAAGACGACTGACTTTTTGGTTTTTATGAATATTATGTCGGAGCACAGTCCTGCGGAGCTGGCTGATTTAATTGCGTCAGTTTTAGATTCAAAACCGGCTGATCGCCAAGCACTTTTGGAAGAAACAAGTGTAAGGGTAAGACTACAAAAAATCACCGAATCTTTGGCCAAAGAAATAAAAGTTTTGGAAATTGAAAGACGAATTTCCTCCAAAACTCAGGAAAGATTTGAAAAAGGCGCAAGAGAAGCAATGCTTAGGGAAAGGCTTAGAACAATAGAAAAAGAATTGGGCGAAGGAGAAGAGGGAGGCGAAATAAAAGAATTGATGGATAAAATTAAAAAGGTAGGAATGCCCGAAGACGTGGAAGAAAAAGCCAAAAAAGAACTCAAGAAATTGGAACAAATGAATCAGTTTAATCCAGAAGGCGGATATATCAGAAATTATCTTGATTGGCTTGTTTCGCTTCCATGGAGCAAGGAAAGTAAAAACAATATTGATATAAAACAGGCCGAAAAAATTCTTGATGAGGATCATTTCGGACTTAAAAAAGTTAAAGAAAGAGTTGTTGAATATTTGGCGGTTCACAAACTTGCCGGAAAAATTAAAGGGCCGATTCTTTGTTTTGTCGGACCGCCGGGAGTCGGTAAGACTTCAATAGGTAAATCAATCGCACGGGCCCTGGGCAGAGAATTTGTCAGATTGTCACTTGGCGGAATTCGCGATGAGGCGGAAATCAGAGGCCATAGACGTACTTATGTCGGCGCATTGCCCGGAAGAATAATTCAGGGAATAAAAGACGCGGAAACAAGAAATCCTGTTTTTATGCTTGATGAAATAGACAAAGTCGGAGCAGATTTTAGAGGAGATCCTTCTTCTGCACTTTTAGAAGCGCTGGATCCTGAACAAAATAATAGTTTTTCCGATCACTATTTAGAAGTTCCTTTTGATTTATCCGATGTGATGTTTATAACAACTGCCAATCTTCTAGATACTATTCCTCCGGCGCTTCGAGATCGTTTAGAAGTTATTCATTTTGCCGGATACACGCAAGATGAAAAGTTTCATATCGCTCATGACTTTTTACTCAAAAAACAAATGGAAAGCAATGGTATAACTTTAAAAGAAGCAATAATGACAGATAGTGGTTTAAAACATATAATTCAATATTACACGCGGGAAGCCGGTGTTCGAAGTCTTGAACGTCAAATTGCGGCAATCTTGCGAAAAATTGCAAAAAGAGTGGCAGAGGGTAAAAAGGGAAAAATTGAGATTACGTCAAAAAATGTGGCAAAGTTTTTGGGTCCGGAAAAATTCGCTTCGACAATGCTTGAAAAGAAAGATGAAGTTGGTATGTCCACCGGTCTTGCCTGGACAGAAGCAGGTGGAGATATTTTGTTTATCGAAGTTGCCCTAATGCCCGGAAAAGGGAGTCTTTTGTTAACCGGTCAGCTTGGCGATGTAATGAAAGAATCATGTCAGGCCGCCATGTCTTATATTCGCGCAAGAGCAGGAGAGCTTGGACTTTCGGAAAAGTTTTATCAAAAACTTGATGTTCATGTGCATGTTCCCGAAGGCGCAGTGCCAAAAGACGGACCGTCGGCCGGAATTGCCATTACAACAGCTATCGTATCTGCGCTGATAAAAATTCCGGCAAAAAGAACTATTGGAATGACCGGAGAAATTACGCTTCGGGGAAGAGTTTTGGAAATCGGCGGAATTAAAGAAAAAGTAATTGCCGCCCATAGAGCGAAACTCAAGACAATTATAATGCCAAAGGAAAACAAGAAAGATTTAGAAGATGTGCCAAAAGAAGTTTTACGCGATTTAAGATTCGTTTATGTTTCGCATATGGATGAGGTTTTAAAGGTTGCCCTTTCCAAGCCTTTGCCAAAAGTTTCCATTCAACCAATAATTTCAGCCCGTCCCATTCTCCACGCCCCCCAACCCCCAAAAGCGGACTAAGCCTTTAAATTAGTTTATTGCCTAAAATGATTTTTTGTAAACAATTTTTCCTTTTTTAATTTTTATTAATCTGTTCGAAGTAACTCTTACGAGAGAATTTTTTACAAAATTTTCATTAATAATACCAAGAAGTTTTTTGCACACTTTGTTTATGTTGTTGGGAGTTGCCGATCCAACAGAAATAACTATAACTCCTGGGTGTTTAGTCAAACTGACTTTTTCGTAATAAATAAAATCTCTGTCCAAAGTAAGAAGAACCCTATTTATCTTTTTACTTTTTTTCAGATGCAATTGGTCTGATTTCCCAACAAGCTTCTTATCATAAGCGTGAACTATTGAGAATCCGAGAAATTTTAAATAGCTAACTGTAGGAATAGGGAAACATTCGTCGGCGTAGAGCTGTATACGGGATTTTTTAGAGGGCATAACGAGCAGTGAATTCTCGCGTTTTAATTTCGTCCAGCGCTTTTTCGATGTCTTTTTTCTTTAGCCATGGATAAGATGCAAGGAAATCAGATATACTATATCCTTCCTTGATGTAATCTAAAAGATACGCAATTGGAATTTTGCTTTTTGGAACTAAGTTTGTTTTGATGCTTGTAGTTTTTTTCATAAGTTACAAAAGATTATATCTAAATTATACACCATTTTTTTCGTTGGGGCAAAAATTGCTTGGTTTATAAGCCTTTTTATGTCTTGACAAATTTTCGTCCTCCACGCCCCTGAACTTTCCCAGCCCCCAAAAGCGGATTAAAACCATTCTCTGGGTAATATAAATGTGATATTATCTATTTTAGAATGGATTTGTTTTTGTTAAAGCTTTTCATTTCTTTTGTCTCAGGGGGATTATGGGTATTGTTTACAACAATCCTGGCCGATAAATTTGGGACCAAAATTGGAGGTTTAGTAAACGGGATGCCATCAACATTATTATTCGGTCTTCTTTTTATTGCCTGGACACAATCGCCCCAAACTTCTGTTAATGCCACTACTATTGTTCCAGCGATTGGAGGAATAAATATGTTGTTTATGGCATCTTATATTTATTTTGTAAGAATTAATTTTTCGTTATCTTTAATGTTTTCTGTTTTTTTATGGATGATTTTTTCATTTCTCTTTTTGCTAATTCATCTCAATAATTTTATTGTTTCTATTTTAATCTATGTTATTTTATTGCTTTTATCTTATTTATTAGTAGAGCATATACTTAAAACGAAATCTATAGAAGGTAAAAAAATAAAATATAGTTTTAATCTTCTTTTATCCAGGGGAATACTTAGTGGTTTTATTATCGCTTTCGCAGTTCTTGTTGCAAAAATTGGTGGTCCAATCATGGGTGGGATTTTTTCTATGTTTCCTGCAGCCACGGTTAGTACAATTCTAATTACTCATCGTGCACATGGCTCTGAGTTTTCTTCTGGGGTAGTAAAGAGTATATTGTTGGGGTCGGTGGGAGCGATAATGTATGGCCTACTTGTTAGATATACATATCTTTCTATCGGTGTTTTCCTAGGAACGCTAGTTTCGATGTTAGGAGCTTATCTTAGCGGATACCTAGTTTATTATCTAGTAATTAAAAAAATTAGATAACTACTACCGCCAGCGGGAGTTTTGTTTCAAGTTGTTTTAAGGACTGTCCTTTAAAAGGTTGCTAGGACAATGTAATCCAGTAACGGCGTTTTTGGGGTTTGCCTTTTTCAGCGTCAATAATATTTTCCAAAATCCCTCCGTTTGACTCAATAATTTTACAAGAGGCAAGATTATTATCGTCGCAAGTAACGAGAATTTTTGATAAGCCTAATTTTTTTGCTTCAAGCAATGCCAATTCCAATATCTTTTTTCCATAACCCATTTTTCTTTTTGAAGGACGAATATAATAACCAATATGGCCGCCTATCTTAAATAAATGCTCGGTTAGTGAGTGGCGGATAGAAACACGCCCGATAAATTCTTTGCAATCAGTAAGCCATAATTCTGTCGCAGGCACCCAATTTTCCGGCAAGTTTAGTCCTTTTGCTTCTTCGCGTTTGTTTTTTACAAATTCTTGGAAAGATTGATTTGCTTTTGGTCTGCTAAGTACAGTATCCCCAGTTTCATCTTTTATTTCCTCAAGCGCTTCAAGATAACTTTCTTTATATTTTACCAATGGCCTGACCAATTTCATAAACTGATTATAGCATTGCGAAGTTGCTTGTTCCAGATTTGAATTTAAGGTAAAATATAGATGCGCCGCCATCGTCTAGTGGCCTAGGACGTCACGTTCTCAACGTGAAGATCGCGGGTTCGACTCCCGCTGGCGGTACTACAATTTTTCCGATACCTCTTATTGAAAAAATAGTTTATTGATTGTATGCTTAAATATTTTCAAGAGTGAGATTAATTGTGTCTTGTTGATATTTCTAGTATAATTTTTGTGTGAATAAAATTTATCTCTCTATTGTTATTCCTTGCTTTGATGAAATGACAAATCTTCAAAAAGGAGTTTTGGATAAGGTTGAGCACTTTTTGAATAAAAAGAATTATCTTTGGGAAGTTATTGTAGTTGATGATGGTTCAAAAGACGGGAGTATTGATTTTTTAGAACAATTTATCAGGGAAAATCCAAAGTTTAGAATGATGAAAAATTCTCATCTTGGGAAAGCGGGAGCTGTAACAGCCGGGGTTTTGGATTCGAAAGGGGAATATATTCTTTTTACAGATATGGATCAGGCTACTCCAATTGAAGAAGTTGAAAAGCTTTTGCCATATTTCGATGAAAAAAATGGGAATTTTGATGTGGTAATTGGATCAAGAGATACAAAGCGTAAAGGTTCACCATTAACACGTCTTATTATTTCAAGGGCGGCCATTATATTAAGGAAACTTCTTATTGGAATGAATGAGATCTCAGATACCCAGTGTGGTTTTAAGGCGTTTAAAAATGATGTTGCAAAGCAATTATTTACAAAAGTCAAAAATTTGCACAATGGATTTAGAAAGATATCAGGATCAGCTGTAACTGCAGGATTTGATATTGAGCTTTTATATCTTTCGGAAAAGCTAGGTTATAAAATCAAAGAAGCTCCGGTTAATTGGCTATATGTGGAAACAAGGAGGGTAAATCCAATTAAAGATTCAATAGAGGGGTTAGTTGATTTAATCAGGATAAAGATAAACGATATTAGAGGAATTTATAAGTGAAGGTAAAATTGTTATTAATTGGTTATTTAATAGTTATTGTTGGATTATTTTTTTATTCTTTTACCCAGGTTGATCTTGGTTTAACATTGACACGCTGGTCTCCTTGGCAAGTGGCGCAGAAATTTTTTCAAAGCATCGGTTATTTCAATAGGCCTTTGTCGGCAGTTTTATATATTGCCATCGTTTTCCTTCTTTTTCTTTTTTATCTTTTGTTTTTATGGCTTTCTGTCAAGAAAAAAATAGCCAAAAAAGAGATTTGGACAGTAATAATTATCACAAGTGTTATCTTAGGTTTTTCCTATAATGCTTTCTCCTATGATTTATTTAATTATATTTTTGACGCAAAAATTGTAACTTTTTATCATCAAAATCCATATTTGCATAAAGCTCTTGATTATCAGGGAGATGCGATGCTTTCTTTTATGCATTGGACGCACAGAGTCTACCCCTACGGGCCCGTTTGGTTAGGATTAACTGCTCCTTTATCGTTTTTAGGACTTCAGTTTTTTTTGCCTACGTTCTTTTTATTTAAATTCCTTTCAGTTGCTTCATTTCTGGGAACGGCTTTTTATATTTCGAAAATTTTAAAAAAAATATCTGCGGAAAACGAGCTTCACGGTATAGTCTTTTTTGCCCTTAATCCGCTGGTTATAATTGAAAGTCTAGTATCTGGCCATAATGATACTGCGATGATGTTTTTGTCAATAATGGCATTATATCTAATTATGAACATGAAATATTTTCGTTCAATTTTAGTACTCGGATTATCAATCGGAGTTAAATTCGCTACGATTTTCCTAGTTCCTATTTTTATACTATTATTTTTATCTAAAAAGATAAAAAAAGAAATTAGCTGGCGGCAAGTGTCATTCTTGTTAATTGTTCTAATGATTATTCCAGTTTTTATTGCATCGCTACGGACAAATTTTCAGCCATGGTATTTACTTTATGTACTGCCTTTTGCCTCATTGCTTTCGAAAAAGTATTTTATTTTGATTCCGTCAATTATAATATCTTTCTTTTCTCTTTTAATGTACGTACCTTTTTTGTATTCAGGCAATTGGAATCCTCCTGTTCCCACGATATTATTCTGGATAGTATTGAGTTCAATCATTGTTTCTCTTTTTATTACCTCTATTTACTCTCTTGCCGCAAATAGAGTAAAATAAATTAAAATGAATTTAAATTTTTTCAAAAAATATCGCATAGAAATAATTCTTTTTATTATAGCTTCCTTTCTTTTTTTCGCCTCTAGACTTTTTAAGCTTGATTCTTTACCAATTTTTACAGATGAAGCAATTTATCTCCGCTGGTCGCAAATTGCAAAGCAGGATGCCGCTTGGAGATTTATTTCTTTAACCGACGGTAAACAACCGTTTTTTATTTGGCTTTCGATGATTTTTATGCGTTTTATAAAAGATCCGCTGATTGCGGGAAGAATGGTCTCTGTAATGGCCGGATTTTTCTCAATGATCGGTCTTTTCTTTTTAGGCAGAGAAATTTTTAAAAACAGATGGGTTGGGATTATTTCTTCCTTTCTCTATGTCATTCTTCCTTTTTCTTTGGTCTATGATCGCATGGCGCTTTATGATAGTCTTGTTGGGACTTTTGCCGTTTGGGGTTTATATTTTGAAATCTTACTAATCAGAAAACTTCGTTTTGATTTAGCTCTTATTCTCGGAATGATTTTGGGAGGAGCGGTTTTAACAAAAACTTCAGGATTTTTTGGAATTTATCTTCTTCCTTTTTCACTCTTGCTATTTAACTTCTCCAAGAAAGATAATCTTAGTAAGTTTCTCAAGTGGATTGTTTTGGCTATTATTGTTGTAATTTTTGTTTATGTTTATTATTCGGTTCTAAGACTTTCTCCGTTCTTCCATATAATTGATGAAAAAAATGCAATTTTTGTTTATCCTTTTAAAGACTGGTTAGCGCACCCATTTAATTATTTGTGGGGGAATTTAGTTGGTCTTTGGGATTGGTTTATTACTTATTTAACTTGGCCTATTTTTGCTCTTATCATTATTTCTTTATTTTTTTACCGTTCTTATTTTAGAGAAAAATTATTATTGTTGGTTTGGTTTTTGGCGCCCTTTTTTGCATTAGCGCTTTTTGGCAGAACTCTTTATCCCCGCTTTATCTTTTTTATGGTTCTTTCTCTTTTGCCTCTGGTTGCTCTTTCAATTTATCACGTGAGCCAATTAATCAAGAATCGTTTAATTTTTGTTATTTTTATTTTGTTAATTGGCGTATTTTCTCTTTATTCTGGTTTTTATATTCTAACAGATTTTTCAAAAGCGCCGATTCCAAATGCAGATAGAACGCAATATTTTAGCGGATGGTCTTCCGGTGTCGGCGTAAAAGAAGCGGTAGCCTACTTTAAAGACGAGGCAAAAAAGGGCCCAATCTATATTGCAACGCAAGGGACTTTTGGTTTAATGCCATATTCGCTTGAGATTTATCTTGATGAAAATACAAATGTAAAAATTACAAGTTTTTGGCCGATTCCCGATAATATTCCAAAGGAATATTTGGATGCAAGTAAAAAGATGCCAACGTATCTTGTTTTTTACCAGCCCTGCTATTCTTGCATGGGGACTGGTCTTGCTCCAGCGATCTGGCCGCTTGAAGAGATAATTAAAATTAATAAAGTAGAGCCAGGAATTTATTTTAGTGTTTATAAAGTGACGCCAAGATGAGAAAAGAATTTTTCTGGGCGTTTTTATTTTTTATCATCGTTTCTCTGTTTTTTTTCTATCCTCTGTTTGGGGGATTTATTCCTTTCCCGGGAGATAATTTAGTTGGTAATTTTGGTCCTTACGATTCATTATCTTATGGTAAATATGGTCCTGGGGCGGTTCCAAATCTTGCCCAAGGACCCGATGTTATCCGGGAACTTTTTCCTTGGAAAAATTTTGTTATCGAAAGTTTCAAGCAATTTCAAATTCCTTTTTGGAATCCGTATAATTTTTCAGGTAACCCCTTAATGGCCAATTTTCAAAGCGGTGCGTTTTATCCTCTTAATTTGGTTTTTTTAATATTCAATTTTTTAAACGGCTGGTCGATTTTTATTCTTCTTATCCCAGTTTTGGCTGGTATTTTTACTTATCTTTTTCTTCGGGAACTTAGCCTTTTAAAGTTAGCGAGTGTTTTTGGAGGAATTGTTTTTGCCTTTTCTTCCTACATGGTTGTGTGGATGGAATATGGTAACGTTGGACATACATTTCTTTGGCTGCCTCTTGGTCTCTTTTTTACAGAAAAGTTAATAAAAAAAACCAATTATAAATATATTTTCTTTTTAGTCATGGTTTTATTTTTTGCTCTTCTTGCCGGTTATATTCAAGGATATATTTATTCAATCGCAATAGTTATTTTTTATTATCTTCTAAAAAATATTTTAGCAAGAAAATTTTCTTTCAAAAAAACCATTTTGTTTTTGACAAGCGTTTTAATTTTTCCATTGGGATTAGCATTGTTTCAAATTTTACCAACTCTTGAATTGTTTTCTAATTCTTCAAGAGGAAGTTATAGCTTTGAACAGACTATCAAAATCTTAAATCCATTTTGGTATTTTATTACGACAGTTGCTCCTGATTTTTTTGGTAATCCGGCAACGAGAAATCACTGGTTTTTGGGAACATATATAGAAAAGGTGTCCTATTTCGGCCTTATTCCTTTGATATTGGCAATAAGCGCGGTTTTCAATTTTAAAAAAAGAAAAGAGATTGCCATTTTTGGAGCATTACTTATTTTAAGTTTTATTTTGGCAACAGATTTATTTTTCAACCGAATCGTTTATCTTTTTCCAATTCCAATAATTTCTACAATGGTTCAAACGAGAATTTTAAGCATTTTTGTTTTTTCCGGGAGTATTCTTTCTGCTTTCGGGTTTAATTTTTTTCTAAAAAAAGATAACAAAAAAGGTCTTTGTTTATCATTTACTTTAATTTCAGTCTTAATTTTTATCGCATGGGTTTTTGTATTCTTAATGCCAAAAATTTTTCCCCAAGAAAATTGGACTCAAAATTTAGCAGTTGCCAAAAGAAATCTTATTTTACCTTCAATTTTTCTTCTTTGTTTTTTAATTCTGTCAGTAAGCTACTTGAAGATATTCAAGAAGTCGTATCTTATCAAAATAATAATTATTTTGATATTTTTACTGACTTTGTTTGATCTTTTCCGTTTCTTTCAAAAAATTACGCCTTTTTCGCCAAAAGATTATGTTTATCCAAGTACACCGGTCATAGATTATCTAAAGAAAAATGGTTCACTTTATCGTTTCTGGGGTTATGGCAGCGGTTATGTTGACAGTAATTTCCAAACATATGATCACACCTTTTCACCGGAGGGGAATGATCCGATTCATATTAAAAACTATACGGAATTTTTATCTTCGTCCAAAGATGGAACTCTACCTTCTATTCTTCCTCGCCCCGATGCAAATATCGCATCGGGTTTTAGTCAGACAGACCTCAATGATAATAATTTTCGGCAGAAAGTTTTAAATATTTTGGGAGTGAAATATATTTTAAATAAAAGCAATCTATTATCAAATAATTTTCAACCCGATAACATAACTTTTCCGCAAACAAAATATAAACTAATTTGGCAAAATGCCCCCTGGCAAATTTATGAAAATTTAAAAGTAGTTCCGCGTGTTTTTTTGACAACGAATTATATTGTTGTGCAGGACAAAAAAGAAATCCTTAAGAAATTCTATTCCAAAGATTTTGATGAATCAAAGAAAATTATTCTGAATGAAGACCCTCGTTTATTAATTAATAATAACTCGCTCTCAAAAGCTGCGATTATTTCTTACGAGCCAAACAAAGTTGTTGTCCAAACAAGCTCCAATAGTAACGCTTTGCTTTTTCTTTCCGATACTTATTACATATCATGGAAAGCAAAAGTTGATGAAAATGCAACCAAAGTTTATTTAGCAGATTATACTTTTAGAGCAGTTGCTGTTCCAAAAGGAGAACACAAAGTAACTTTTTATTTTGAATCAGACTCGTTTAAAAAAGGGTTAGTTTTATCCGGCATAATTTTTATTCTTTTTATAACTTTTATAATCTTTATAAAGAGGCAAAAAAATTATGAATAAAAAAACACTTTTAATTTTATTTCTTGTTTTTGTAATTTCTCTTCCTGCGATAGTTTTTCTTTTACAAAAGGGATTTTTTTTGACAGACGATGGAGAGTGGATGGTTATAAGATTTTCCGCTTTTCATCAGGCGCTGCGCGATGGCCAATTCCCCGTTAGGTTTTTGGGACGATTAAATTATGGCTATGGATATCCTGTTGCAAATTTCTTATATCCGGGTTTTATGTATATGGCGGAAATTCCTAAAATTTTGGGTTTTGGTTTTGTCAATTCAATAAAAATAATTTTAGGCTTATCAATGGTCACTTCTGCCATTTTTACATATCTATGGTTGTCAAAATTATTTAATAGAATATCAGCTATTATCGGTTCTCTTTTCTATCTTTATACTCCTTATCATCTTTTCGACCTTTATAAAAGGGGATCAATCGGTGAAATTCTAGCGTTTTCAATAATTCCTTTTATTCTTTGGCAGATAGAGCGAAAGAGCCTATTTTGGATAGCGATAGGAATTTCATTTCTAATTCTTTCTCATAACACGCTGGCTCTGCTTTTTGTGCCAGTAATTTTTCTTTATTGTTTTTTAGGTAAACTATTTTCTATACGCCATACGCTATTTGCCATTCTTATTGGTCTTGGTCTTTCTTCATTTTTTATCATTCCTGTATTTTTTGAACTTTCTTATACGCAATTTTCAAATATTCAAATATCAAATTTTAAAAACTATTTTGCACCGTTTGAATTGATTGGTGTTTCGACAATTTTCATTTTAATTTTTGCCTCGTTATCTATATTTGATATTTTACAGAAAAAGAATTGGATAAAGCAAAATATTAATAAATTGTTTTTTTTGATGGCTTTTGTAGCTTTGCTAAGTATTGTTTTAAGCACAAAAGCGAGTCTAATCCTGTGGAATTTTATTCCTGCCTCTCTTGTTCAATTTCCGTTTAGATTCTTGTCTTATCTTCCGGTATCTCTGGCATTTATCGCAGGGTTTGTCGCTTTTCACTTCAAAGGTAAAAAGCAAATTATTGTTTGTTCAATTTTATTAGTTTCATTGATTTTTTCAGCCTATTTATTTTTGAAGCCTTCGCAAGTTTTTGATAAAGGGGAAGGATTTTATGCAACAAACGAGGCGACAACTACTGTGCAGGATGAATATATGCCAAAGTGGGTGAAGAGTAAACCTGCAAAACATTTTGATCAGAAGGTAGAAATAATTAAAGGAAAAGGAAATATCAATGATATTGTTTATAACTCAAAAAATGTTGGGTTCAATATTCAATCGACAGAAAACACAAAGGTTAGAATAAACACTATTTATTATCCGGGATGGAAAGCGTTTATCAACGGAAAAGAATCAGCGATTGAATACAACAATGATTTTGGCGTAATGGATTTATCAATTCCAAAAGGGGAGCATAAGATTGAGTTTAATTTCTCCGAAACTCCTCTTCGTCTATTTGCCGACATAATTTCAATTTTATCTTTGCTCACGTTGTTTTTGGTCACAAAAATTTATAAGTCTAAGTTCTGAATAATTCCGCTTCATTTAGTATAATAATAGGTAGCATGAACTTATTGAGAAGAAATTTTGGGTTGATTGTCGTTCTCCTTTTGTCAATTCTTTCCATTTTGCCGCTTTTTCATTCAGGACTTTTTCCAATACATGATGATACGCAGGTTGCCAGGGTTTATGAGATGGGCAAGAGCTTAGGAGACGGAATGTTTCCGGTTAGATGGGTGGCGGATCTTGGTTATGGTTACGGCTATCCGATTTTTAATTTTTACGCCCCATTTGCTTATTACATTGGAGGATTGTTTACTCTCTTGGGTTTTGATGCGCTTATTGCTACAAAGATAATGATGGGGCTAGGAGTTATTTTTTCCGGAGTTTTCATGTATCTTTTAGCAAAAGAATTTTGGGGAGAAATTGGCGGTATTACGGCTGGCTTATTCTATGTTTTTGCGCCATATCATGCGCTTGATATTTATGTTAGGGGAGACGTGGGGGAATACTATGCCTATGCATTTATCCCATTAGTCTTCTTGGGGCTACATAAAGTTTTTAAAGAAGCTAATCGTAATAAATTAAATATCAAATGGATTGCAGTTGGTGCCTTTGGATACGCCGGACTTATCACGTCGCACAATCTTACGGCGATGATGGTAACACCATTTCTTATAATTGTTCTATTATTCTATTATTCTATTGTTTGTAGGAAGAAAGAACTATCCGCTATCAACTATCCGCTATGTGTTATTTTCTTCGGTTTATTATTGTCAGCATTTTATTGGCTTCCAGTATTTTTGGAAATGAAATATACCAATGTTTTATCGCAAATTGGCGGTGGAGCGGATTTTCGTGATCATTTTATTTGTGTTGGGCAGCTTTGGGATAGTCCGTGGGGATTTGGGGGATCGGCAAAAGGTTGTATCGATGGCTTATCTTTTAAAATCGGTAAATTACACTTACTAATAGTTTTGGTTTTATTAATATTTAGCGTTTGGAGTACATTCAAGAGGAAATACTTAAATGATATATATCATTTAAGTGAGGAGACGGCGGCCATATTTCTTTCTGTTATTGGTTTAATCTTATTGATTTTTTTAACACTGGAAATATCAAAGCCGGTTTGGCACGCGATTCCTCTCATGGCGTTTTTTCAATACCCTTGGAGATTTTTATTGTTGATATCATTTTTCTCTTCATTTCTGGCTGGCTCAATTTTCTGGTACTTAAAAAAACTTAATTTCTTAGCAATTTTTGTGTCATTCTTTTTGATTTTTATTTTAATTTTTTTCAATCTTAAGTTATTTTCGCCTCAAAATTTTAATCTCAAAAATGCCAGCGATTATACAAATGAAATTGCATTAAAATGGGTAACTTCAAGAGTTTCGGATGAATATATGCCAAAGGATTTTTTTAAGCCCAAATCTTTTGAACAGATTTCTACGAAAATAATTTCAAGCGAAGATAAACCAATAATTATTAATGTTTTGTCTTCAAAAACGCAAAGTTTTACGGCAAAAGTCTATGCTTTGGATCATGCGTCTGTATTGTTAAATATCGCATATTTTCCGGCATGGAATGTTTTTATCGATGAAAAAGTGTTTAATTATCAAATAACAAATCAAGGATTACGTATCGAATTTCCAAAAGGAGAACATAATCTGACTGTTAAATTTATTGAAACGCCAATAGAAAGAATTAGTAATATTTTATCTCTGATTGGTATTACGGTTATTATTATTGGTATAATCTATGCAAGAAAGAGGTCTGTTTCGTGAATAAAAGAGTACCCGAGCTTTCAATTTTTTTTCCCTTTTGGAATGAGGAAAAAAATATAGAAAAAGTTGTTAGGAATGCCATTCCTGTAGCCGAAAAAGTGGCTTTGAAATGGGAAATTATTATGATAGATGACGGATCGTCCGATAAAACACTTAAGATTTGTCAAAAACTAGCTAGGGAAAATAATCATCTTCGGGTAATTTCACACAAGCCAAACAGAGGATATGGTGCCGCACTTAAAGAAGGATTTGAAAACGCAAAATACGATTTGGTTGTTTTTAATGACGGTGATGGGCAATTTGATTTTTCGCAAGTGAATAAATTTATTGAGAAAATAGATGATGCGGATATGGTTATTGGTTTTAGAAAAAAACGTTTAGACAATCCCTTCAGACATTTCTTAATGAATCTTCTAAAGATTTGGGATGCTGTATTTTTTGGATTCTATTTTCGCGATATCGATTGCGGTTTTAAATTATTTAAAAAAAGAGCCTTACAGAGAATGGAGCCTTTTATGTCAGAAGGAGCGATGATAACAACCGAAATTTTGGCAAAAGCAAAGAAGAGCAAGATGAAAATTTTGGAAGTTGAAGTTTCTCATTTTCCAAGAAAATATGGCGATCAAAGCGGAGGGAATCTTAGAGTTATTGTTCGGGCAATTAAAGAGAGTTTTAATTTATGGAATAATTTAAATTATGGAAGAGCTTGATATCAGTTTAATAAAAAAAAGGTCTATTCAGGGTGTTTTTGCTCTCGTTTCAAGAACTTTTTTTATTCAGGTAATTAGTTTTGGCGTTAATTTTCTTTTGACGATTTTTCTATCACCTGCGATTTTTGGTGTTTATTTTATTGTTACGGCAGTCATTTCTTTTTTAACATATTTTTCTGATATTGGTCTTGCTGCGGCACTAATCCAAAAGAAAGATGCTTTGACCCAAGAAGATCTTAAAACAACTTTTACTTTACAACAAGTGTTAGTTGTTTCGATTTCTCTAGTCGCACTTTTTTCCTCTGGCTGGATTGGAAAGTTTTACAATCTTAATTTAGAAGGCGTTTGGCTTTTTAGAGCGTTGGTAATTGCCTTTTTTCTCTCCTCTCTAAAAACAATTCCCTCCGTTATTATGGAAAGAAATCTTCGATTTCAAAAATTTGTCATTCCTCAAGTTGTCGAAACACTTTTTTTTAATGCAACGGTTTTATTTTTTGCAATTAAAGGATTTGGTATTACAAGTTTTACCTATGCAGTTTTGGCCAGAGGAATTTCTGGAGTGATCACCATTTACATCGTTTCGCCTTGGAGGATAAAATTTGGTTTTTCTAAAAGTGCGGCCAGGAAACTCCTTTCTTTTGGGATACCATTTCAGACAAACAGCCTTTTGGCTTTACTTAAAGATGATTTATTAACTGTATACCTTGGAAAAATTTTGCCTCTTGCCCAAGTTGGCTATATTGGTTTTGCCCAAAAGTGGGCACTAACTCCTTTAAGGCTAATTATGGATAATATTATTCGCATTACTTTTCCATCTTTTTCTAGGCTTCAACATGAAAAAAAAGTTTTGAGTCAGGCTTTGGAAAAATCCTTATTTGCCTCGACTTTTTTTATTTTTCCATCAATTCTTGGATTAGTTATACTTTTTAGTTATCTTATTGCATTAATTCCAAAATATAATAAATGGGAACCGGCGCTTTTTTCTCTTTCTTTTTTCGCTATCAATGCGGCTCTCTCGTCTATATCAACGCCATTAACAAATGCTTTAAATGCAATCGGTAAAATAAAAATAACTCTTTTTTTGATGATTTTTTGGGTTATTGCGACTTGGATTTTAACTCCATTTGCTATCTTTTTATTTGGTTTTAATGGAGTTTCGATGGCCTCGGCCTTTTTATCAATCTCAGTAATAATAGTTGTCTTCCTTGTCAGAAAGTTTGTAGAATTTGATATATTTAAATCAGTGGGATATCCTTTCTTGGCATCTATTGTTATGGCGGTTTTTCTTTATTTTTTAAGTCCTATTATTGTAAAAAATATTGCAATGTTAATTATTATGATAATTGCTGGTGCACTTATTTATTTTATGACGATTTTCCTTTTGGCAAAAAACCAACTGTTGGCAGATATAAGATTAATAAGAGAAAACTTGAGGAGATAAAATGAATAAAATTTCGGCAGTTATAACCTGTTTTAATGAGGAAAAAAAGATAAAAGATTGTTTGGAGTCAGTCCTTTGGGCAGATGAGATTATTTTGGTTGATAATTCATCGAAAGACAAAACAGTCGAGATTGTAAAGAAATATACAAAAAATATTTTTAACCAAGAAAACGATCCTGGTGCGATAGATATTTTAAAGAATTTTGGTTTTTCTAAAGCAAGTAGCGAGTGGATTTTAAGTCTTGATGCCGATGAGAGAGTAACGCCTGAATTAAGAAAAGAAATTGAATCAACAATCAACAACCAGCAATCAGCAATCAACGGCTACTGGATTCCGAGAAAAAATATTATTTTTGGTAAATGGATAGAACATACCGGTTGGTATCCTGATTTTCAATTAAGATTGTTTCGAAAAGGGAGAGGAAAGTTTATTAAGAAACATTTTCATGAAATGCTTGAACTTAATGGTAAAACTGAAAATCTTAATTCTAATTTACTGCATTATAACTATGAAAGTGTTCTGCAGTTTTTAAACCGTCATGCCAATATTTATGCGCAAAATGAAGTAGAGAATATTTTGGAAAAAGGTTATATTTTTAATTATCTTGATGCAATTCGTTTCCCTTTTAACGAATTTTTAAGTAGATTTTTCAAAAGAGAAGGATACAAAGATGGGATTCACGGATTAGTGCTTTCGCTTCTAATGGCTTTTTATCATTTGATTATCTTTTCGTTAATTTGGGAGAAAGAGAAATTCAAAGAATTGGAAAAAGAAAATATTCTTAAGGCAACGGAAAATGAGTTCAGAAAAGAGTGTAAAGATATTGGGTTTTGGTTCTTAAATGAGAAGATAAAACAAACGGGCAACCTATTTAGCAAATTTCGGTTAAAAGTAAAACGTAAGTTTTTTTGATATGCTCTCAAAACTTAGTCGAATTTTATCTTGGAAATTAATTTTTGTTTTAATTTTTATTAATTTGGCTATTTTAGACTACTTAGCAATCACAGGCATTAATTCTTTTGTAGAACTTAAAAATCAGATACTCAAGAATGCAAGCATTGTATTGCCAGAAATCGAACAGGTAAAACCAAGCGTTATTTCAACTCCTGCAACAGACGAATCATGTTCTTTGTCCTGCATAACAAAAATAAATGAAGCTATGTCTTCGTTAAAGCTTTCCTCGCCAACTTCAAAAATTGTTCCTACTTCGCCGTTAAATAATACTCCTCAATTTTCGTCGCAAGTCAAGGAATTTTTTATTCCGTTTGGTTCAGGGACGAATTCGACAGATGATTGGGCAGATGTTTCGGGTCTTGCGGCAACAATAGATACAACACAATATAATCAGATAAAAAGTGCATATTTTGAAGTATCCCTTCGAATACCAACCGGAAATGAAAAAGCTTATGCGAGGCTTTATAATGCAACGGACAAACACCCTGTCTGGTTTTCGGACGTTTCTATAGAAGGAGGGACTCCGCAGCTTGTAATTTCAAATCCAATTATACTCGATGCTGGTAAAAAACTTTACCAGGTCCAAATGAAAACAAGCCTTAAATATCCAGCATTAATCGATCAGGCAAGAGTGCATATTAATACCTATTAGATGAAAAAAATCGCAATCGTTATCCTTCATTTTAATGGAGAAAAAGATACACTTCGATGCTTAGATAGTATTGAACAGTTATCCTGCGAAGCAGGATCTCGCTTCGCGAGGCAAGTTATCGTGGTTGATAATGGATCAGATGAAGAATTCAAAGTTCCCGCCTTCGCCCCTTCGACTCCGCTCAGGGCTTCGGCGGGCAAACAAAATTCAATTAAGGAAGTAAAAGTTATTAGGAATGAAAGAAACTTGGGGTTTGCGGGTGGAAATAATGTCGGAATCAAATACGCGCTTGAAAATGGGGCGGATTACGTTCTAATTCTCAATAATGATACTTTAGTTGATAAAGGTTTGATTACGGAATTATTAAAAGTTGCAGATTCCGATGAAAAGATTGGAATTGTTGCTCCTAAAATATATTTTGCCAAAGGATTTGAATTCCATAAAGACCGATACCGTGAAAGCGAACGCGGTAGAATAATTTGGTATGCGGGAGGGATCATGGATTGGAAAAATATTATTGGGCATCATCGGGGAGTTGATGAGGTTGATAAAGGTCAGTTTGAAAAAGTAGAAGAAACGGATTATGCTACCGGTTGTTGCATGTTAATAAAAAAAGAAGTATTCGAAATGATAGGCTTTTTGGATAAAAAATATTTTTTATATTATGAAGATAGTGATTTCAGCCAAAGATCAAAATTAGTAGGGTATAAAATAAAATTTGTCCCAAAAGCGATTGTTTGGCACAAAAATGCGGGTTCGGCCGGAGGTTCGGGTTCTTCAATGCAGGATTATTATATAACTCGAAACCGTTTAATTTTTGGAATAAAATATGCTTCTCTTAGAGCGAAGTTGGCTTTAATAAAAGAAACCATCAAATTGTTTTTTTCCGGAAGACCGTGGCAAAAAAGAGGTGTTTTTGATTTTTATTTAATGAAATTTAATAAAGGCAGTTACCGATAAAAAATGTTTTTAAATTTCCTCGCAGTTTTTTTTAATTTCTTTTATTTTTTAATTGCAATCTTTTTTGCTTTATATATTCCGGGAAATATTCTAAATAATAAAATTCTTCATGTCTTTGGAAGTAAATTTGAAAAAATCGTAGTTAATTTAATAGTTGGCTTAGTTTTATGGAGTTATCAAGGTTTTATTTTTGGATTTTTAGACTTAAGATTTTTATCATATTTTTATCTTGTGTTTTTCTTTTATCTTTGGGTTAGAAATAAATCAATAAAAAATCTTAAGTCTCAACTGTTCGGTCTTATTAAAATAAAGCCAAATTATTTTCTTGCTGCAATTTTTATTTTAGGAATTTTTGGACAGGTTCAGCAATTTTTAATAACAGGATGGTCCTTTTCCAAAGGAATTTTTATTTTAACCGCATCAAGCGATGATGCTTTTTGGCATGCATCGCTTATCAATCAAATTGTAAGCAGATTTCCTCCGATTGAACCTGGTTTGTCCGGAGTTTTAGTTCGTAACTATCATTATTTATCGAATTTAACTATCGCCGAATTCGTTAGGGTTTTTAATCTTCCGCTTCTTCCAACGCAATTTATTTATAGCTACTTATTAATTTCATTTCTTCTTGGTGCGGTAGCTTATGTGTTGGCGAAAACATTGAATTTTTCAAAAATAGGTATAATTTTACTTGTTTATTTTCAGTATTTTAATTCTGACATAATATATTTATTAACATTAGCTACGAGAAGATTAGTTGAGTTTAAAGTCTCTCCATTAGAAGATGGAACAATGCTTTTGGAAAATCCACCGAGAGCTTTTTCCTATGTTGTTTTACTTGCAGGAATTATTTTTCTTTTTTATTGGTTGAAAACTAAAAATCTAAGATTCGGAATACTAATGGCATTGCTTTTTGGTTCATTAATTGGATTTAAGGTTAATACAGGAGTGCCTGCTCTTTTAGGTCTTTCTTTGCTTGGAATTTATTTTATCTTAAAGAAGGAAGTGAAAATGGTTTTTGTGCTTTTATTAACTGTATTTATAAGTTTTTGTATTTATTTACCCGTAAATAGAGAAGCGGGATTTTTATTATTTGCACCTTTTGAAATGTCCAGAATGTTTATTGTTCAGCCTGGTTTAAATATCAGCCATTTTGAGCTAGCCAGAAGAATATATGCCAGTCATTTTAATTTTCTCCAGTCGATTAGAATGGATTTAACAATTTTTATTATTTTTTTCGTTTCCCAATTTGGAATTGCCAATATTGGTTTTATTGCCGTTAAAAATATGCTTTTAAAATTTAACAAGCTTTTTGTGTTATTTATATATAGCACTATTTTATTTTCTATTATTTTGGGTACATTTTTTATCCAGCCGGTAGCATTTTCTGATATTTTTAATTTTTATCTTACTTCAAGCCTGCTTTTATTTATCCCTTCGGCTTTTATATTGAGTTCGTTATTTTTAAATAAAAGTAAATTATTAAAAGTGTCGGTTATAATCTTGATTTTACTTATGACAGTTCCTCGTTGGATCAATAAAACGCAATCTTTCGCAGGTTATTTCAATTTAAATACGCCGGCTATTCCAAGAAATGAGCTTGATGCAATGCAATCTCTTCAAGATTTGACAAAATCAAATGAAATAGTATTAGTTTTTAATAAAGGCCAGTGGGATTCGATGTATCCTTATGTAAGTATATTTACAAAAAGAGACATGTTTTTATCAGGACAAACAATTTTGTCAAGACATAGTATTCCTTTTGAAGATAGGGCAAAAATCGTAGAAAAAATAATTTCAAGTAAAGATATGGTTGAAATTAGAGGGATATTGATAGAAAATAAGATTGGCATCCTATATTTTTACGGCGAACCAAATTTATCTATAGATATTTCTAAAGTAGGAGTAAAGACGATTTTTAAAAACAATGCTATTAGCATTTATAGAGTAATTTAAAAATATGAAACTTTCAGCGATTGTTATTGCCAAAAACGAAGAGAATATGATTGCGGATTGCTTAGATAGTCTTTCGTTTTGCGATGAGGTTATCGTTATTGATAATGGATCAACTGATCGGACATCGGAAATTGCCAAAAAAATGGGAGCAGAGATATTTATCTGTCAAACAGATGATTTTTCAGAGATGAGAAATTTTGGTCTATCTAAGGCAAAAAATGAATGGATTTTATATGTGGATGCGGATGAGCGCGTCACAAGTGAGCTTGTACACGATATCAAATATCAAATATTAAATATCAAAGACGTAAATATCACTGCGTTTAATATTAAGAGAAAGAATTTTTATTTTGGTTCGCAAGCGGAGAATGAGTGGCCGTACATAGAACATTTAGAGAGACTGTTTAAAAAAGAAAATCTGAAAGGTTGGAGGGGAAAACTTCATGAGAGTCCTATTATTGAGGGTAAAGTGGGGGAGTTAGAGGGATTTTTATTGCATTATACTCATCAGGATCTTTCTTCAATGCTGGAAAAAACCATCGAGTGGTCAAAAACAGAGGCAGAGTTAAGATTAAAAGCAAATCATCCCAAAATGACCTGGTGGCGGTTTCCCAGGGTAATGGTAAGTGCTTTTTTAAATTCTTATATCAGGCAAGGCGGATGGAAAGTCGGAACAATGGGGTTAGTTGAAAGCATTTATCAATCTTTTAGTATTTTTATAACCTACGCCAGGCTTTGGGAGTTACAAAATAGAGAAAATGCAAATTAAAATTAAAAAATTTTTAATTACTTTTTGGCCGGTTATTTTTATTTTTTTTGTTTGGTTTATTTTTGCCAGCCCATATTTTTTAAAAGCAAGTGTTCCATTCTCGTCGACTTATCAAGTTAATTTTTTTCCTCCCTGGAATGCTTACCCTCAATTTGGAAGTCCTATTAAAAATAACGCCATGCCGGATGTAATTAACCAAATATATCCTTGGAGACATTTGGCTATTGAAATCTGGAGAAGTGGTCAAATTCCACTTTGGAATCAATACAGTTTTTCGGGCACGCCCCTTTTGGCAAATTACCAGTCTGCTGTTTTGTCGCCCTTTAATGTTTTGTTTTTTGTTTTGCCTTTTGTTGATGCCTGGAGCGTTCTTGTTTTACTTCAACCTTTATTGGCAGGATTTTTTATGTATTTATTGTTGAGAAGTTTAGGAAGAAGTAACTCTGCAAGTACGATTGGTTCGATTTCATTTATGTTTTGCGGTTTTATTACTACTTGGCTTGGATACGCAACGCTTGGGTATGCAATTTTATTTTTGCCCTTATCAATTTACGCTATTGAAAATTATTATAATTCAAATAGGTTACGATTCTTATTCTTACTTTCTATAACTATTCCTCTCTCTTTTTTTAGCGGACATTTCCAGATAAGTATTTATTTTTTTATTCTTACAGTTATATATATTTTTTATAAATCTATTTCGACAAAAAAGATGCGTAACAATTTGTTTTTAATGCTTTATGTTTTTTTTGGCCTACTTCTCTCACTCCCGCAGATTCTGCCTTCTATTGAATTTTATTTTCAAGCTGTTAGAAGTAATATCTTTGAAAAGGCAGAGGCTATTCCTTGGCAGTATGTTTCTACATTTTTAGCTCCTGATTTTTTTGGCAACCCGGTGACAAGAAATGATTGGTTCGGTCATTATGCGGAATGGAATGCTTATCTAGGAATTATCCCGTTCTTATTGGTTATTTACAGTTTATTGATCAAAAAAAGATTTCATACAATTTTTTTATTCATTCTTGGTATTTTAGTACTTTTTTTAGCATTTGATACGCCAATTCTTGATTTAATGGTCAATTTGCATATCCCAGTGCTGGCAACGAGTGCCGCCAGTCGAATTATAGTAGTTTTTAGTTTCTTATTTGCGATTCTTGCGGCTTATGGATGCGATGATTTAATTAAAGATATTAATAAAGAGAAGATAAAGAAAATATCAATGTGGTTATTTATTTTTTTTCTTGCGTTTTCTTTCATGTGGTCAATTATTTTTCTTAAACTTTTTATGCCGCTTGATAAAATTAGTATCGCCAAAAGTAATCTCATTTTGCCCACAATTATATTTTTATTTTTTGCTTTCTCAATTTTTTTGATGGTTTTTTTAAAACATCAAAAAAAGCCTCTCTTATTTATATTCCCTTTTATAATTATCGCTCTTATTGCATTTGATATGCTTCGATTTGCAACAAAGTGGCAGGCTTTTGACCCGAAAAATTTAGTTTTTGCTAATGTTGGAATTGCTGAAGGTTTTTCAAAAATTGCCGGTTACCAAAGAGTTCTCGGAAACTTCGGAGCTGAAGCTTCGGTTTATTATCATCTACCATCAGTTGAAGGTTATGATTCTTTATATAGTGAAAGATATGGAGAATTTATGTCCACTTTGAATGATGGTAAAATTCAAAAAATTGGCAGGACTGTGGTTTCTTTTTCCAAAAACGATCTTTATACAAAGAAAGCAATAGATCTTCTTGGAATTAAATATATCGTTCATAAAATTGCAGATACGAATAAGGTTTGGACATTTCCTTATTGGTTATATCCGAAAAACATTTTTAAATTGGTCTATTCAGACGATAAATATCAAATTTATGAAAATACGGATGTTTTACCTCGAGCTTTTCTGGTTCAAAACTATAGAGTTGTAAATTCTCCTCAAAAAATAATTGATGCAATACTTAGTGATAATTTTGACTTGAGAAAGGAAGTGGTTTTAGAGGAAAATCCTCAAATCAAAAATGTTGAGAATATAAAGGGTAAAGCAGAAATAATTAGTTATATAGATAATAAAATTAAAGTTAAAACAAATGCCGATAACGATTCGCTTTTATTTCTTTCGGATAGTTTTTACCCAGGTTGGAAAGCTTTTGTCGACGGAAAGGAAACAAAAATTTATCGTGCAGATTATGCGTTTAGAGCGGTTGCTGTTCTAAAAGGAGAGCATTTGGTTGAATTTATATATGATCCTTTTAGTTTCAAAATTGGAGTTTATAGTGCTATTTTGGGTTTAATTTTTATATTTGGGATACCTTCGGTATGGAGGAAAAAATTTATTTAGACCTCGGAAATTTAAGATCGCTTAACTTCATTTTGACTTTGGCGAAACCAAAAAGATAAACAATCTCAAGAATTCCAACCGTGTTTAAAACAAGAATTGCAATAAACCAATAGAGCTGATTGTATTTTGATGCTTTCCAAAGCGCAAGTCCTTTCCAAAACAAAGACCATACAAGTACTATATAAAAATATATTGACGGCAGTTGAGGAAATCCTCCCAATAAATCCATAAGCAGATGCTAACATAGTAAAAAAAGCTTTGCAAGAGGCAAAAAAGTTGATAGAATTATGAAGTGAGAATTGGAATTTACGATCCTTATCTTCGAGGATTAGAGGGTGGAGAAAAGTACATGCTGACGATTGCCTCTTGTTTGTCAAAGAGTCATAATGTTAGTGTTTTTTGGGATGAGAAATTAATTTTAGATAGAGCAAGCGAAAAATTTGCCATAGATCTTAAAAAAGTTGGATTAGATAAAAATTTTTTTTCCGCAGACTTTAATACTTTCCAAAGAATAAAAGAACTTAGAAAATATGATAGAATAATTTTTTTAAGCGACGGGAGCATTCCTTTTATATTTTCCAAAAAACTAATTCTTCATTTTCAGTTTCCCGTCGAGTGGATTAGTCCATCATTAAAGACAAAATTTAAACTTTCCCGCGTAAAAAAAATTATTTGCAACTCTTATTTCACAAAGTTTTATATTGATAATAAATTCAATGTAAACAGTGTTGTATTATACCCTCCGGTAGAGATAAAATACGACAATAAAATTAAAAAAGAAAATATCATCCTCCACATGGGAAGATTTGGGAGAACGATTGAAGGAGCAAACTATAAAAAACAAGATGTTATGATTAAAACTTTTTGTCAGATGATTGATGATGGTTTAAAGGACTGGAGATTTGTTCTTGTTGTTGGTGTAAAAGAAGAAGATGAGGTGCGATTCCAAAGTTTAAAAAAAATGGCCACTGGTTATCCGATAGAATTTATTAAAAATCCTACAAACAGTAAATTATGGGAAAATTATTCAAAGGCAAAAATCTATTGGCATGCGAGCGGTTTTGGTGAGGATTTAAAAAAACATCCAGAATACGCCGAGCATTTTGGCATCTCAACTGTTGAAGCAATGGGTGCAGGATGTGTGCCCATAGTTATCAATGAAGGAGGACAAAAAGAAATAGTTGAGGATAATAAAAGTGGCTTTTTGTGGAATTCACTTGAACAATTAAAAAAACAAACATCAGAATTAATTAAAGATGGCGATTTATGGGAGAGATTATCAAAAGGATCAAAAAAAAGAGCGGAAATCTTTAGCGGTAATAGATTTTGTCGTGAAATTAACGAAATTATTGATGAAAAATAAATTTTTACCTCTGGTTTTTATTTGTGTTGTTTTTTTTATTTTCTTTAGGTCCTTTCTTTTTCAAGGAAGATTACCCATCCCTTCAGATACTATTATTGGACTTTATCATCCTTTCCGCGATTATTACGCAAAAGAGTATCCAAACGGAATTCCTTTTAAAAATTTTCTCATAACAGATCCTGTAAGACAGCAGTATCCTTGGCGAAATTTAGTAGTTACGCTTGAGAAAAAATTAGAACTGCCTCTTTGGAATCCTTATTCATTTTCGGGAATGCCGCTTTTAGCAAATTTTCAGTCAGCTGTTTTTTATCCATTAAATTTTTTATTTTTTATTTTTCCTTTTTATCTTGCCTGGAGCATCTTGATTTTCTTGCAGCCATTAATGGCGTGCGTTTTTTTATATTTCTTTTTAAGAAACTTAAAAATCGAGAAATTACCAAGTTTATTTGGTTCGATGACATTTGCATTTTCCGGTTTTTTTATTGCGTGGCTTGAATGGGGAACGGTAATTCATACAGCTTTATGGTTGCCTTTAATATTATTGTCGATAGACAAAATATTTATAAACTCAAAACTACAACTCAAAAATAAAAGCTTATTGCTCTGGACCCTTATTTTCATTTTTTCTCTTGTTTCTTCTTTTTTTGCAGGGCATCTTCAGACTTTTTTTTATCTTTTTATTTTTTCAGTGGTATTTCTGTTGATCAGATGGTGGCAGTACGGGAGGAATAAAAAAGCGGTTTTGCTATTTGCTATTTGCTTCCTGCTATTTGCTATTTTAACTTCAATTCAATGGGCGCCAACGTTGCAATTAATAGGTTTTTCTTCAAGAAGTATTGATCAGTCATGGCATGATCCCGGATGGTTTATTCCCTGGCAAAATTTAGTGCAGTTTTTGATTCCCGATTTTTTTGGTAATCCGGCAACGTTAAATTATTGGGGGGTTTGGAATTACGGGGAATTTATAGGGTATGTAGGATTGCTTCCGTTAATGATGGCAATATTTGCTCTTTTTTTCAGGCGAGACAAAAAAACCTTATTTTTTGGATTCTTATTTTTTCTCTCTTTGATTTTTTCATTGCCTACAATTTTTGCAAAGGCTCCATTTTTTCTAAAAATTCCATTTATTAGTACGTCTCAACCAACAAGACTTTTATTCATTACTGATTTTTGTTTGGCAGTTTTATCTGCAGTAGGCTTTGAACATTTTTTAAAAAACAAAAAAGGAATATTCTACGTTTTGGGATTTATCGGTTTTATTTTTGTTTCAGTTTGGGCATTTATTGTTATTGGAAAAGGTTTTAAAATCATAACTTTTGAGAATTTGAGTATCGCAAAAAATAATCTATTGCTTCCCACGGTTTTGTTTATTTTTTTCTTTATTCTAATATCAATTTATAAATTGTATCCCCAAAAAAATAAATATAGATTATTTATTTTATTAATAATTCCATATATTATGCTGTTTGGATTAATTTTTGATTTAGTACGTTTTGGGTGGAAGTTTACCCCTTTTAATCCAAAAGATTATCTTTTTCCGCAAACCTCAACAATCAAATTCTTGAAGGAACAGGAGGGACTTTTTAGAATTATGTCAAGCGATAGTACTATACTTCCGCCAAATTTTTCCGTTTTTTTCCGCTTGCAAAGCGTTGACGGGTATGATCCGTTGTATATTCAAAGATATGCGGAGTTAATGGCGGCTTATGGAAGAATGAAGCCTGATATTCACGAGCCTTTTGGATTTAATCGTATAATTACTCCGCAAAATCAGGGACGCATTATGAATTTTTTAGGCGTTAAGTATGTTATTAGCGGAAAAAGTAATTTTCCTCCGGAAAATTTAGAAAAAGTTTTTAGCGAAGGAGAGATCACGGTTTACAAAAACAAAGAAGCATTTGATAGATTCTTCTTTGTGGCAGATACAATAGTTGTTAAAGACAAGCAGTCTGCAATTGAAGCGATGTTCGATACAAACTATCTTCTTAATGAGAGAGCAATAATCGAGAATACTAATGAGCAGAAACTTATTAACGCAAATTGGTCAAAAGGCAGCGTTGTCTTATTAAAATATACTGAAAATAAAGTTTTAATAAAAACATACAATAAAGGAAATGGGTTTTTGGTTTTTACCGATACTTATTATCCTACTTGGCATGTTAGAATTGATGGAGTAGAAACGAAAATATATTTGACTGATTTTAATTTCCGGGGAATAATTGTCCCTAAGGGAACGCACATGATAGAGTTTTCTGATTCATTATTTTAACTTATGAATATCAGTATTGTTATTCCGAATTATAATGGGGAAGAGTTATTAGAAAAGAATTTACCAAAAGTAATAGAAGCAATTTCCGAGTATAATGGCGGCGAGATTGAATTTGTTATAGTCGATGACGGTTCGACGGATGATTCAATTGAGAAAATCAAAAATCAAAAATCAAAAATCAAAAATACAAATGTAAAATTAAAAATTATTGAAAATTCGAAGAATTTAGGATTTTCCTCAACAGTTAATCGTGGAGTAAAAGAGTCAATGGGGGAGATTATTATTCTGCTCAATACAGATGTTATACCAGAGAAGAATTTTTTAGGACCTCTTCTTTTGCATTTTAACGATCCAAATGTTTTTGCTGTTGGATGTATGGATAAAAGCATAGAGGATGGTAAGGTTATTTTGCGAGGCAGGGGGATTGGCAGATGGGAGAGAGGATTTTTTGTTCACAAGAGAGGGGAGGTTGATAAGAAAGATACGCTTTGGGTCAATGGGGGCAGTGGCGCTTTTAGGAAATCAATTTGGGATAAGATTGGAGGTTTCAATGAACTTTATAATCCTTTTTATTGGGAAGATATTGATCTTTCCTATCGTGCACAAAAAATGGGCTATAAAATATTATTTGAACCCAAAAGTATAGTTGTTCACGAGCATGAGAAAGGGATTATTAAGAAGAAAATGTCTTTATCAAAAATTAAAACAGTCGCCTATCGGAATCAAATAATTTTTACTTGGTTAAACATCACCGATTTAGATTGGCAGTTTCAGCATTTTTTTTGGTTGCCCTATCATCTCTTTAAATCTTTGATACACAGGAACAGGGAGTTTTTAATTGGTTTTTTTCAAGCTCTAATTTTACTTCCAAAGATTATAAAAACATCTTCCAAAATACAGAAGTTATTCGTAAAAAAAGATAAGGAAATTATTGGAGATTTTTTAGAATGACCCTTCGACTTTACTCAGGCCTTTGGCTCTGAGGCTCAGGCTCGAAGAGGTCATAGTGAGTTAATCGAATCTATGAAATTATCAATTATAATTCCGGTTTACAACGAAGAAGGAACAGTCGCTGAAATTTTAAAGAGAGTAACAGCTTTAAACATTCCCGGTGTAAACAAAGAAGTAATTATTACAGATGATGGATCAACCGATGCAACGGCATCAATAATCTCAAATCTCAAATCTCAAATCTCAAATCTCAAAATAATTTATCACAAAAAAAATCAGGGGAAGGGGGCGGCAGTAAGAACTGGAATTAAACATGCAAGTGGAGATTATATCTTAATTCAAGACGCAGATTTAGAATATAATCCAAAAGATATTATTAGGCTTTTGATACCTGTCAAAGATAAAATTGCCCAAGTAGTTTATGGTACAAGGCTAAATAGAATGCCTAATTTTACCAGAGATGAAAGAGAGCCACGTTTCCTGCTTCACTATCTTGGCAATAAAGCATTGAGTTTTATTACAAGTTTATTGTACGGGCAATGGATTACAGACATGGAAACATGTTATAAACTTTTTCCCAAAAAATCGTTGGAAAAAATAAAACTTAATTCAAAAAGTTTTGATTTTGAGCCGGAAATTACTGCCAAACTTCTCAAAAATGGATATAAAATACTGGAGATTCCAATAACAACAAACCCAAGAGGATACAAAGAGGGTAAAAAATTGAATACTTTTAGGGATGGTTCAATAGCCCTTTGGACATTAATGAAATATCGATTTTTTGATTAAGCAATGATTAAATTAGTGCAGTTTGCTAAAAAATATTGGTTTGAAATTTCTGTTTTTTTGATTCTTATTTTTGCAATATTTTTAAGGTTTTATAATTATGAAAATAGATGGGGATTAGCTTACGATCAAGCAAGAGATGTTATTGTTGCCAAGGAAGCAATTAGACAATTTAAGATTCCTTTAATTGGTCCTTTTTCCTCTGCCGGACAATTTGTTTATGGACCACAGTGGTTTTGGGTGTTAATGTTTCTCGTAAGCGTTTTTCCTTCGTCGATTATTACGCCGTGGATTATTTTAACGCTTCTATATGTGGCTATGGTTTTCCTTCTAATTATTATCGGTAAAGAACTTGGAGGAAAATTTTTTGCAGTAATTTTAGGAGTGTTATCTGCTGTTTCTCCGGCACAAATTTCTCAAAGCATTAATCTTACTTCTCCGTCATTCGTAAGTATTCTATCTGTGTTGTCGATATATTTTCTTATTAAATTCTTAAAAGACGGCAAAAAATTATTTTACTTTCTAATGTCATTTTGTGTTGGTACGGCAATAAATATTCATTTTCAAGCTCTTGGTCTGTTGTTTCTTATTCCAATAGCTTTTATATTTGGGAAGAGAAGCTTAAAAACTTTATTCTCTTCAGTAATTGGGCTTATGAGTCCTTTTATTCCTTTAATTATTTTTGATTTATCCAATAAATTTTTTGAGAGTCGAAATCTTCTAGATTATTATCTTTACGGGCAGTATAGGATATATGTTCCCAATAGATGGCTTACTTATGCCGGCGAGTATTGGCCAAGGGCCTGGAGCTTGATAATTGGAGGAGAAAAAATAATTGGTTATTTGTTCATGATTCTTGTAGCTTTTTTTATTCTTTTTCTTTTTAAAAAAAGAGAAAACAAGAAATTTATGGCAGTTCTATTAGGGTTTATTTTTTCTTTTTTAACTTTACGCTATTATCGGGGGGAAAGATATGACGCATATCTTGTTTTTTTGCATCCTTTTGTTTTAATTTTAAGCTCTTGGACAATATGGAGACTATTTAAATTAAATAAAATTTTAGCAATGTTGTTATTATTTGCAGCAGTTTTTTTTAGTATAAAGTTAGAGATTAACGAGATAAAAAATGCAACAAATGTTACGGCTTTTAATTCGAGTTCATTGGCAAAATCAATCATAGAAACATATCCGGGTAAAAATTTTGCCCTGTATGATCATGCTTTTAAATCAAACAGCTATAGCCTTCCGTTAGCGCTATATTTAGACAAAGAGGGTAAATTATCGGACGATGGTTACAGGGTGGGTTTTGGATCAAAATTAAATACAGTTGATTATCCGAAGATTAAAAATAACAAAATTGGATTTGACCTAAGAGATTTAAATACCAGTTCTTCAGCAGAGTTGCAAAAAAATAAATGGGTTTTAGTAAATCCTAGTGAAATCTACAAAATGACAGAAGATTGGTACAAGAAATAGAAGTTATTTTTTGAAAAAAATCCGCAAGAATAGGGCTAAATATATTAATAAGAAAGAGCTGCTAATTAGGAGTCCAATTTTAAACGAAGGGGAGTTATATGACATTACGATTTTATGTTTTCCTTTTGGTACTTCTATAGCTCGAAAAGAATAATTAGCCCTAAGTATTGTTGTTTCTTTCCCGTCAATAAATGCTTTCCAGTCGGGATAATAATTATCGGAGAGTACTAAAATACCATTGGAACTAGAATCTGATTCAATTTGAATTTTATTTTCCTGATAATTTTTGATTTTTACTTGTTGTATCTTTTCATCATTTTTTGCAATAGATAATTTTGGTTCTTTTTCTAAAATTACATTGGAAGAAGCATCGAAAGATTCGGAGAATAATTTCTCGAGGATTTTTTGATTGTCAGTGGCCACTTCATAATTGCTAACAAGATATGCTCTTGGTAGGGTAAAGTTATTAATTTTAACATACCAAGTGTTGTCTTCCCAAAGGATATTATTAATGCTGATACTTCCCTTGGGAACTTCAAATTTTTTAAAGATTAAATATCTTATGCCCAAAAGATTCAATAATCTGTTTCTTCTTACTTCAAGAGACGCGCTTACGGTAGTATCTTTTATAATTCCTACATCACTTCTTGATAGAATTTTTCCTACTTTCCCGGAATTTGCATAATTGATAAGTTCTCCATAGCGTCTAATGTATAAAGGGTGATAATATTGTGGATCGTAGATGCGAAAATAAGTGGCAATATTGGTTGGAAGGTTAGCTTCTCCTATCCCAAAAACTCTTGAGTTTAAAGTGTTTTGGGTTAAAGCTCTCAAGAGATTATTTGTGGGAAGAAACGTCTCTTTTGGAGAGAATGGCATAAATTTATAGACATTATAGAGACCTAAAAACAGCACTATTAATAATGCAAGAATTTTAGATATAGAATAAAATTTTTTGTTTAGTTTTAAAATTACAATAAGAGCAGTAATAATAAATAGCATAGAAGGAATTACTTGGAGCAGAGTGTTTCTTAATGCAATTCCTTGACAGTTTTTAATGATGTTATTTATGCAAGGGATTTCCTGTGGATTCATGAGTAGCGTGAATAAAAGCAAAAATATTATAAATGCTAAAAAAAATCCTACTTTTTTAATCAAAAGCTTTGGAAAATTTGCTATTTTTTCAAAATATAAGTTATCGAAACCATAGCCTGCAAGAATTACTAAGCAAAAAATAGTTATTAAAAAAATTCTTGAAGGGATGCCTGTAGAAATGATGGGGATAGGTAATGAAAATAAAAATCTTGAACCAAACCAATCGATGCATGAGATAATTGTTAAAACAATAATAATAAGAAATAATTTTCTAAGGTCAACGATTTTAATCTTAGAGATATTAAATATTCCTATATATGCAAAAAAACATGGAATTATGCCTAAATAAATAGAGCTTTGTATGTAGCCTCCAGGCCCCCAAAAATTATAAGTTGCAAGGTTTCCAAAATAATTTGGAATAAATAATGTTAAAAAATGTTGAATTGGCAGTAAAAATTGCTCGAATATAAAAGAAGAGGACGCAGTATTAATATTTGCTTGTTTAAAAAGTTCAAAGGTTGGGATTAATTGAACAGAAGAAAGCCCAAAACCTAGCATTATGAGCAAAAGAGGGAATAAGAATTTTTTTAAATTTCTTTTGAAATTTCTCTCTTTAGAGAGAAATCGATAAAGATAATAAATAATTAAAAAAGAAATGATATAAAGAGATATTTGAGGTTGAGTTGAAGCGATTAGTATGGAAAGTACTATCGGTAAAAGATAAATAAGTTTGGTTTTGTTATTTTGTAAATAACATTCGATGAGGTATAGCGTTAATGGAAGAGAAGCAATTGCAATCCCATAGACTTCATAAATTAGTCTTACAACTGTGAAACCAGATAAAACGAAAGTAATAGAAGCAAATAAGGAGGCCATAAAGCTTAATGATATTTTTCGGCAGAATAAATAAGTAAAATAACCGATAAGAATAGGTTGGATAATAATTGAAATACTCCAGCTCAAATAGTTTGGGAGGAACAAAAACAGCAGCATAGAAGGACTTAAAAGTCCGGTGTTTATTGTTGCAAGAAGAGGCATGCCCGCGCCATTATAGGGATTCCAAAGAGGAGGTTCAAATCTTTTGAAAATATCTGCGGCAAGTGTTTTAAAAGGATAAATTTGTCTAAATACATCATCGGCAACAGGTTTATGCGCAAGTGTGATGACGCCATTTGAAAAATTTTCGCTTTTCCATGGCTCGTACCATGAAAGTAAATAATTTCCGGGAAAGGGATACAATCCGCCAAAAAAGAATTTCCAAAAGATAAATATATCTAAAATAATAAACAAAAGGAATATAACCAATCGTTTTTTTATTATTTTTTCCATTTTAGGATTTGCAATGATTTTAATATTATAATAAAGTAAATATATCATAAGTTCTTGCCCGAGTCATGAGAAAACAATTTATAGCCCTCTTTTTTATCATTCTTGTTGCTTCCTTCCTCCGTTTTTATCAATTGGGGACAATTCCTGCTGGTTTAACTAATGACGAGGCGAATACGGGCTACGATGCTTTTTCGCTCCTTCTTACCGGTCGCGATCAATGGAATAATTTTTTACCGATAACTAATTTTATTGGTTTTGGAGATTATCCTCCGCCGCTCTATAGGTATCTTTCTATTGTTCCTATTTCTCTTTTTGGTTTAAATATGTTTTCAGTTAGATTTATTTCCGCACTTTCTGGTGTTTTGTCGGTCGTGGTTTTATATTTTTTAATCAAGAAAATTTTTAACCAAAAAGCAGCTATTTTTAGCGCATTATCTCTTGCAATTCTTCCCTGGTCTATCGGTTTGAGCAGAGTTGCTATTGAGTCAAATCTGGCAATCCTTTTTTTAATCACTGCTCTTTATTTTGGAATAGCGCTAAAGTCTGATAAAAGTATTTTCTTTTCTGTCATATTTTTGGTTTTATCAATTTTTACCTATTCTGCCTATACACTTTTTGCGCCTTTGGTTTTTTTGCTGATTTTGTTTTTTAATTATAAAAAAGTAAAAACAAAGATACTTTTATTTTCGATAATTTTATTTTTATGTCTTTGTCTTCCACTTTTTGTTCATAAAGGGGCGGCTTCGACGAGATTCTCCCAAATTGGAATCACCCAAAACATAAATAGTATAGGGTTAATGAATGTTTTAAACGATCAAAGGGGACAATGTCTCAATTCGTTCAATCCTTTGATGTGTAAATTATCGGAAAATAAACCGGTACTTTTTACGGGTGTTTTTTTCAAGAATTATTTGTCCCACTTCTCGCTTAATTTTTTATACGCCAAAGGGACAGTAACACAGTTTTCGATTTTGGAGGAGAGGGGGTTGGATTATTTATTTTGCATCATTTTTCTTACCTTAGGTCTATATTTCCTCATTGCAAAAAATAAAAATACCAAAATTTCCTTAGTGGTAATTCTTCTTTTTCTTTTTTCAGCGATTCCTGATTCTCTAACAGGAGATGGAAATTATTCCAGGGCTTCAATGATGCAGCCTTTCATCGCTATTTTGAATGGATTGGGTTTAGCTTTTCTTTTTGCTTTATTAAATAAGATAAAAAATAAAAATTTAAAGATTTTAGGAATGTTTTTTATAGCCTTTTTAATTATGTTTTCAATATCCTCGTTTTTTGTTAACTATTTAACTTACTTTAAAAATAATTATGCAATGTATTCGCAATATGGCTATAAAAATTTGATGGAATATGTCGGTAAGGTAAAAAATGACTATGAAAGAATATACATATCTAAGCATTTAAATGATACCAAGCAATACATATATTATTTATTTTTTAATAAATATGATCCAAGAAAATTCCAGACAAAAACGAACATAGGATATCATTTGGAAGATAACGGGTGGGTCTCCGTAGATAGGATTGATAACGTTTACTTTGTACAAAACTTGCCACTAATCTCTAAAAAATTGACCAATTTGAACAATAACATTCTGTATATTTCGAATCCTGTTGATTTTCCAAAAGGAGTGAAAACAGAATTTATAACGAAAGATAAGTTAGAAAACGTTATTTTTAAAGCAGTTAAAAAAGAAAATTTGATAGAATATTATCAGGAATTTGATTATTTAAATGAGTAAGTTTTTTAATTGGAAGTTAATATTAATTTTTATAATTATTCTTGCGGGATTTTTAAGATTTTATAAGCTTTCATCAAATCCTCCTTCTCTGACATGGGATGAGGCGGCTTGGGGATATAATGCTTATTCTTTGGGAATTGATGCAAGAGATGAATTCGGCAGATTTCTGCCTTACGATTATCTTGAATCATTCGGCGATTTTAAACCTCCTGCCTACGCGTATTTAGACATATTGCCTATAAAAATTTTTGGACTTAATGAATTTGGCGTTCGGTTTCCTTCAGCGCTTTTTGGCGTGCTAACAGTTTTAGCTACTTATTTTTTGGTAAGAAGAATATTTCCTAATGCGAAAAAATTTTCAATTTTCAATTTTCAATTTTCAATAGCGGAGATATCAGCTTTTATTCTTGCTATATCCCCGTGGCATATTTTGCTTTCCCGTGCCGCATTTGAAGCAAACGTGGCTACATTTTTTCTGGTTACGGGAGTCTGGCTGTTTTTAGCAGGAGCCCATGAGAAAAAATGGTGTTTGCCTTTCTCTATTTTTTTCTTTGTCCTTTCCCTTTATGCCTTTAACACTTCAAGGATTGTAGCGCCTCTTCTGGTTTTATTATTAATGATTGGTCTTAGAAAACAGCTTTTAGAGCGAAAAAAAGAAGCAATAATAGCTTGTATTGTCGGAGTAATTCTTGTTTTGCCAATAGCACGATTTTTACTTTCGCCTCAGGCAAGTCTTCGATTTCGCGAGGTAAATATTTTTTCGGATGCAAGCGTAATTAAAACAGTTAATCAGGAAATTAAAAATGATAATAATGCTTTTTGGTCAAAAATTATTCATAACAGGCGTTTTGCATATGGGGTTGAGTATTTTAAACATTATTTTGACAACCTTAGTCCCGACTTTTTGTTTATAAAAGGGGATGGTAATCCAAAATTCTCGATTCAGACAGTTGGGCAGATGTATCTTTGGGAAATACCCTTTTTTATCGGAGGAATTTTGTTCATTTTTCGAAAAAGGCAAGGATATTGGTGGATTGTTCCGTTCTGGCTTGTTTTAGGAATTATTCCGGCAGCAACCGCTCGAGAAACGCCGCATGCATTAAGAATAGAAACAACTCTGCCAACGTTTCAAATTCTAACAGCCATAGGCTTAGCGACGGCAATAGAATTTTTATTGGCAGTGAAGAATAAAGGATTGATTACAAAACTATTAAAACTATTTGTGATATGTTATTCGCTATTCGCTATTTTCAATTTTTCATATTTTTATCATGATTATTTTACTCATTATCCGATACAATTTTCCGGAGAATGGCAATATGGATACAAAGAATCAATTGCTTTCGTTTCCGAAAATTTAAGTAAATATGATAAGGTTGAAATTACCGACGCACTTGGTAGACCTTATATTTATTATTTATTTTACACAAAAGAAAATCCCCAGGATTTTAGAGCATCTTTAAAAGTCAAAAGAGATGTTTTTGGCTTTGTTAATGTAACTGGATTTGGTAAATATGAGTTTAAAAGTAATCTATCGATTGATAAAAATACCCTTTTTATTAACTCGCCTGTCAACGTGCCAAAAAATGCGGAAGCGCTAAAAACGTTTTACCTTTTAGACGGTAATTCTATACTTTCTGCGTATTCATTATGAGTAAAAAAATTATTATTATTTTATTTCTAATTCTTGCGATTGCTACAGTTTTACGTTTTTATAAACTTGGTGATATCCCGCCGTCACCGGATTGGGATGAAGTTGCTTTAGGTTATGATGCATATTCTATAATTCATACAGGACGTGATGAATACGGAAAGTTTTTACCGGTTGTTTTGCGATCATTTGATGATTATAAACCGGCTTTATATGCTTATCTTTCTGTCCCGTCGGTTTTCTTTTTTGGACTAAATGAATTTAGCGTTCGGTTTCCATCCGCCTTATTAGGTGTTTTAACTGTTTTTGCAACATTTTTTCTTGTAAAGGAATTATTTAAAAGAAACGAGATAGCGCTTCTTGCATCATTTTTTTTGGCGATTTCTCCCTGGCATATTCAGTTTTCAAGAGTTGGTTTCGAATCAAATATAGGTGTAGCTTTTAATGTTTTTATGGCGCTTTTTTTTATTAAAGCATTTAGAAAACCCTACTTTTTACTTTTTTCTGCGTTTTTTGCCGGCTTAAATCAGTATATTTATCAAAGCGATCGGGTTTTTACGCCACTTTTACTCTTAGCGCTGGTCATTATTTATTGGAAAGACTTGTTTAAGATTTCTAAAAAATATCTTTTGACATCGGTGATTTTAGGACTAATTGTCGTTTTGCCAATGATTATTTACATCGCAACCGATAAACAAGCTCTTCTTCGTGTTTCTGGAACAAGTATTTTTTCAAGCCAAACCGAATTGCTCAAAAATGACATTCCAAAACTTCTTCGCGATACGGCAAAGAATGATAAAATTGGATTAATTCTTGACAACAGACGTTTCACTTTTGCTAAAATAATAGCATCAAATTATCTTTCGCATTTTAATCTCAATTGGCTTTTTATAACCGGTGATATTGCAAGACATCATGCTCCGCAAATGGGCCTTTTGTATCTTTTTGAATTACCCTTTCTTTTTATTGGGTTATACATCTTTATTTTTGGTCAATACTCAAAAAAAACAAAGTTATTAATAATTGCTTGGTTTTTGATTACTCCAATTCCGGCCTCAATTACGACCGGCGTTCCGCATGCAGTAAGGACTTTAAATTTTCTTCCGACATTTCAAATTTTTATAGCCATAGGATTAATCACAGCGATAAAATTACTATCAAACATTAAGTTTTGGAAAATATTTGCTATTTGCTATTTGCTATTTGCTATCTTTAATTTTTCATATTATCTCAACCAGTATTTTGTGCAATTGAATTACTTTAACTCACAGGAATGGCAGTATGGTTATAAACAAGCTGTTAGTGAGGTAAAAAATATTGGGGGGAATTATCCAAAAATTGTTGTTTCGGACAAAGAGCCATTAGATAAATCTTACATGTTTTTTCTATTTTATCTTCAATATCCGCCTTTTGAATATCAAAAAGTTGGTCAATATCAATCAGGTGGATTTGCCGCCCATCATAATTTTGATAAATATGAATTCAGGCCAATAGATTGGCAAAAAGATTCTAAAGCAAAAAACGTTTTATATATTGGAACACCTGGAGAATTTCCGCCAGATATTGATGCTTTAAAAGTAATTTATAATAAAGACGGCACGCCAGCGATAAAATTAGTTAGGACTTAAATAATGAAAAATGTAAAATCTTTTTTAAAGAAGCATTGGTTTGCGATTTTGCTAGGTGCGATAATAGTTCTCGCTTTTGTACTTAGGTTTTATAGTTACAATAATCGATGGGCTCTTTCTTCTGATCAGGCAAGAGATGCGTTAATTGGTCAGGAAATATTGCGTCAGCACAAAATTCCAATGCTTGGTCAATTTTCTCAAGCAGGGTCATTTGTAATGGGTCCGGTGTGGTTTTGGTTAGTAGCTCTTGCGACTTTGTTATATCCTCCGTCGTTATTAACACCATGGGTTGTTTTAACCCTGTCCTATGTTTTTATCGTATATCTAATGTTTCTAATCGGTAAGGAATTGGGAGGAAAATGGCTTGGGTTAATTATTGGTCTTTTTACGGCGATTTCTCCAGGTCAAGTTTCTCAAAGTGTTAATCTTACTAATCCGTCAGGTATTGGAATTATTGCGCCTTTTGCAGTTTATTTTACAATTAGATATATTAAAACAGGAAGAAATCTGTTTTTATTTTTGTTTTCTTTTTTTATCGCAATCGCGATAAATATTCACTTACAGGCAACTGGGCTATTGGTTCTTTTTCCAATAGCTTTCATTCTAAAACGTCCAAAATTTAAAAATTTATTTCTTTTCCTAGTTGGACTTATCTTGCCGTTTGTCCCTCTCATCTTTTTTGATCTTACGCATAATTTTTATGATTCTCGCAGTATGATTGATTATCTAATGTATGGACAATTCAATATTTATGTTCCAAACAGATGGTTAACTTACACTTTTGAATATTGGCCAAAAACTTGGGCAAGAATCATAGGGGGAGAGGTATTTCTTGGATATATAAGCATGGTGCTTTTATCTGTTATTAGCGTTTATTCACTTATTGCTAAAAAAATAAACAGACAAACCATAGCAATTATAGTTAGTTTTTTACTAATTTTTATTCAATTAAGATATTATCGCGGAATAAGATTTGATTCTTATATTATGTTTTTGAACTCTTTAGTTTTAGTTTTAGCAGGATGGATGGTTTTTAGAATATTTAAAGCCAACCGTTTTATTGGTCTACTTTTAATTTTATTATTTGTGGTATTCAGCCTAAAAGCAGTTTTCTACGAGATTAAGACAACAACTAATTATAGATTTATTCAAGCAGAAGGCTGGACGAATTTATTAATTAAGACTTATCCTGATAAGAAATTTGCAATTTACGACTATGGCTATAGGTCTTCAAGTTTTAGTTTGCCTCTGGTTTTATATCTATATAAGGCAGATAAAATAAAAGATGATGGCTATAAAATAGGTTTTGGCGGTCCACCAGAAGCTTCCAAGTTGCTTCATCCAGAAATTAAAGGAAATAAATTCGGTTTTGAATTGCGTGATCTTAATAATAGTTCTTCAGTCGAGCTTCGAAAAGAAGGTTGGGCATTTGTTAATCCAAGCGAGGTTTATAAAGAGGTAGTGGAATGGTACTTTGGGAAAAAACTATGAAAAAATTTTTGTTATTAACTCTTTTTATCTTACTTTTTTTTATTGCTTTATTTCCTAGGTCGGTTGAAGTCTTGAATCATAATCCGATTTTTGGATTTGATCAGGGAAGAGATTATTTGGCTGTTAGAAGTATTGTTGTTGACGGAAAATTTACTTTAATCGGTGCGGAAATCGGAGCAGGAAGTGCCGGAATAAACGGAATCTTCCAAGGACCTTTTCATTATTATTTTTTGGCAATACCGTTTATTATTTTTAGAGGCGATCCCTATGGCGGTCTTTTATTAATGTTTTTACTAAGTATTGCTACAGTCTTTTTTAGCCTTTATTTTGGAAAAAAAATGTTTGGATTTTTTGGGGGTTTAATGATGGCGTTGCTTGTGGCAGTATCCCCGCCTCTAATTTCTCAAGCTCGATTTATTTGGAATTCTCATCAGTCATCTTTATTTGTTCTGCTTAGTTTTTATTTTACTTATTACATTAGAGAAAAAAAGTATAAAAACATTTTTTTAGCAGCTTTTTTTGCAGGTTTTATTTATAATTTTGAAATTGCGATTGCAATTCCGATGTGTGTGGCAATTTTTATCTATTCGGTTTTAATCTTTCGCTTTAAGCAGTTAAAGCAGTATTTTTTTATGATACTTGGATTTGTTTTGGCGTTTTTGCCAATGATCATGTTTGAAGCCCGGCATGGTTTCATAGGATTTAGAGGATTATTAAATTATATTCTTGCACCTAACAGAAACAGTTTCCCACTTGATATGGGAAAGCAATTAATGGATCATTTTAATTCGTTTAAATATAATTTTTTGGGTACATTTCCGGGTTCTCCGATTCCCTTATGGATGTTGGCTTTAATTATTATTCTCCCGGCTATTTACTTTCTAATAACCGAAAAGAACAAACTCTTAAAATCTTTTATTTTTTATTTATTCATTTTATTAGTTTCAAGTTTTTTTGTTTTCTCTTTTTTAAAAAATGCAGTTTGGCAGTTTTATCTAATAGAATTAAATTTTGCATACATAGTATTTTTTGTCTATGTTATTTACTCTTTATTTCAAAGAAAAGCTTATTATTTTTTACCGATCCCTTTGATTTTATCTGTCATTTTTTTATGGCAGGGAACAATCAGCGCCTATAAAATTTCAAAATACGACTATTCTGATTATGGAGGAACAGAAAAAATGAGCGGAAAGCTCGATGCGATTGATTATATCTATAAGGATGCAGAAGGCAGATCATTTGGTGTATTTTTCTTTGCTCCGCCGATTTACACTTATCCCTACGATTATCTTTTAGTATGGTATGGAAAGGAAAAATATAGTTATTTGCCGTATCATGAAAAGAAAGGGACATTTTATCTTTTGATAGAGCCAGACAGTGCTCGTCTTTGGTATAAGGGTTGGCTTGAAACCGTTATTAAAACTGGCCAAATTATAGAAACAAAGACGTTACCAAGCGGTTTTATTATCCAAAAAAGATTTGGCGAAATCTAATATGAAACGCTTATTGTTTCTATTCATCTTTATTGTTTTTTCTCTTATTCCAATCATTGGTTTTTTTCATGGTGGTTTACCCCTTACTCATGATGGTCAAGATCATGTGGCAAGAATTGCCAATTTTTACGAGAATTTATCGCAAGGTGTTATTATTCCGCGTTGGGCGCCAAATCTTAATTGGGGTTATGGACATCCGATTCTAGAATTTTTATATCCTTTACCTTCTTATATTGCTTCTTTTTTCCATTTCTTGGGTTTTTCCTTAATCGACTCAACAAAACTTGTTTTTGGATTGGGAATGGTTTTGTCCACACTTTTTATGTTTCTTTGGCTGTCAACTTTTTTGGGAAAGCTATCCGCTTTTTTTGGTGCAATTTTATATAGCTATGCTCCGTATCGATTCGTTGAACTTTATGTTAGGGGAGATATTGGAGAAAATTTAGCTTTTGCCTTTATTCCTCTGACACTCTTTTTCGTTTATAGATTTTACCAATCGCAAAACTATAAACATATTTTTTTTGGTTCTCTTTCTCTTGCCCTGCTAATTCTTTCTCACAACGCGATAAGTTTAATGTTTATGCCATTTTTAATTTTTTATTGTTTTTATCTTGTTTGGCAATCGCCTTTGTGGAGGCTATTCGCCACGCGTTATTTGCTATTTGCTATTTTTGGTTTTGGTTTATCAGCATTTTTCTGGATTCCAGGGCTTTTTGAAGCGAAATATACGCTTCGCAATATCGTTACTGCCGGTGAATATTTAAATCGTTTCGCAAATCCTCGTGAACTTTTATATGGTTCATGGAGCTATGGGGGAAGCGGACAATTTTCTTTACAATTAGGAATTATTCAGTGGATCTCTTTAATTCTATCGCCGTTGGTGGTTTTTTATTTTTACAAAAGAAAAGAAAAAAAATACCTCTTTGTTTTAGGGCTAATTATTTATACTTTTTTTGCCATCTTTTTTATGCTTTCGCAATCGAACTTTATTTGGTTAAAAGCTATGCTTTTACAAAATTTTCAATTTCCCTGGCGCTTTATCGCAATTACAGTTTTTTCAACTTCAGTTCTTGGGGCAATTTCAATTTCTGTTTTATCTAAAAAAATAAAGTTTATTTTAGTAGGAATTTTATTGGTTTTAATTCTTTTAATAAGCAAAGATTATTGGCAGGCAAATGGTTATTTTTACAAGCCGGACAGTTTTTTTACGGATATTTATAATGGTACAACAGATACCGGGGAGAGTGCACCTATTTGGTCGATTAGATTTATGGAAACTAGAGCAAAAGAGCCGTTGGAGGTTATTTCAGGTCTCGCAAAGATTAATCAAATAAAAAGAACGTCGGTTAATCATTTTTACAATGTTGAAGCTTTAGAAAAAACGAGGCTTTTGGAAAATACTTTATATTTTCCCGGTTGGGAAATTTTAGTTGACAAAAGAGCGGTTTCAATTCAGTTTCAGGACCCGAGCTTTAGAGGTTTAATGACCTTCCAAATAGATAAAGGCAAGCATACGGTGGAAGTTGTTTATAAGGAAACAAAGCTAAGGATGATTGCGGACATTATTTCATTTATCAGTTTAATAATTTTGTTATTTGGGCTTTACCTTGTATCTGACAATAAATTGTTCGTAAAAAAGATATAATAAAGGTATTATGCCAAAGATTTCAGTCGTCTTAGCTGTTCTTAACGAGGAAAAAAATCTTAGCACTTGTCTTGATTCGGTTAAAGATTTTGCCGATGAAATAGTCATTGTTGATGGCAGTTCTACCGATAAAACCGTTGAGATTGCAAAAAAGTACGGTGCAAGAATTGAAATAACTGCCAATCTGCAAAACTTCCATATCAATAAACAAAAGGCAATAGATATGGCAAATGGAGAATGGGTTTTGCAACTTGACGCGGACGAAAGAGTCACACCGTCGCTTTGCGACGAAATCAAAAATCAAATATCAAAAATCAAAGACAATGAGGTGAATGGGTACTGGATTCCGAGAAAAAATTGGTTCTTGGGAAGATTTTTGATGAAGGGCGGCCAATATCCGGATTATCAATTAAGATTTTATAAAAAAGGAAAAGGCAGACTGCCGCAAAAGGATGTTCATGAACAGACAATTGTTCAAGGGCAGGTTGGATATTTAAAGAATCCGCTTGTTCATTTTGCCGACCCAAACTTTTCCCGTTATCTTTTACGTTTCAACCGATACACGGATTTTATGGCAAATGAATTAAAAAATAAAAAAATTGGATTAAATCCTCTGATTCCTATCCGATATCTTTTAATTTCACCAGTTTGGTGGTTTCTTTTAACTTACATTAGACATAAAGGGTTTGTAGATAGTTGGCAGGGATTTGTTTTTTCTTTTTTTTCCGCTTTGAGATTTCCTGTTTCTTATGTAAAATATATTAAGCTACTCTTTTAAAGATTTAAATATGAAAATTTTAGTTACTGGCGGAGGAGGCTATATTGGAAGTTTTATGACCAAAAGACTTCTAGATGATGGTTTTGAAGTTGTTGTGGCCGACAGCTTCGAAAGAGGATATAAGGAAGTTGTAGATAAAAGAGCAAAATTATTAATTGGAAATTTACTTGACAAAGAATTCGTTAAAAATATTTTTTTGTCAGATGATATTGAAGCTGTTATTAATTTTGCAGGATACATCTCAATGGCCGAGTCGGTTGAAAATCCTGGAATTTACTTTGAAAATAACGTTTTTGGAGCATTAAATCTTTTAGAGGAAATGAGAAAAAGAGAAATAAAGAAATTTATATTTTCTTCAACAGCAGGCGTTTATGGAAATCCTAAAAGTTTGCCAATTCCTGAAGATCATCCCAAAAATCCTACAAATCCATATGGAGAAAGTAAATTAATGGTTGAAAAAATTCTTTTATGGTATAAGCCCTTTATAAATTTTGTCAGTCTTCGATACTTTAACGCGGCAGGTGCATCTTTTGATGCAACTTTAGGAGAAAATCACAAACCGGAAACCCACATTATTCCAAATGCAATAAACGCAGCACTTACTAATTCCGAATTTACTCTTTATGGCGATGATTACAATACTCCCGATGGTACCTGCATAAGAGATTATATTCATGTAGTAGATTTGGTTGATTCTCATGCGTTGGCTTTAAAAAAGCTGCAAACAGAAAATGGCGGCCAGGCTTTTGGCGGGCAGGGTTTTTTCTATAATGTCGGAACAGGAAAAGGTTATTCAAATAAAGAGGTGTTTGAAATGGTAAAGAAAATTTCAGGAATTGATTTTAAAGTTAATATTTCAGGAAGGAGATCGGGCGATGCGGAAAAATTAATAGCCGACCCGACAAAAATTAAAAATGAACTCATGTTTATTCCGAAATATTCAGACCTTGAAACTTTGGTTAAAACCGCATGGCAATGGCACTCCAAAATATCAAATACCAAATACCAAATATCAAAATGAAGAACAGGCTTCTCTGGGTATTCCTTTTTTTTACTATCACGCTTATGCTCTTTTTATCTTCTCAAGCTCATGCTGGGTCTTCTTATGTTCTTCCTTATCCTTCGTCTATGCCTGGAAGTATTTTTTATAAAGTTAATTTAATAAAAGATAAAATATTAGAATATTGGTATTTTGGAAATTTTGGTCAGTTTGAATATAATCAAAAGCTCTCGGATAAATATTTAGTTGAGGCAAAAACGCTTTTTGAGTACAGTCAATATCTTTTGGCATGTTCTGCCCTTAAAAAATCTAATGAATATTTTGAAAATATTTATCCGAATCTTATTCAAGCCAAAAAAGAAAATAAAAATATATCCAGAAAGCAGCAATTATTTAAAGAAGAAGCCCTAAAACATATTGAGGAATTAATTAAGTTAGAAAAAGAAGTTCCAAACAGCTTTTATTGGCAGCCTGAAAAAACCTCACCAACAATCCTTAATTTAAAACAATTGATACAAGAATCTATAAACATTAGAAAAACATATTTATGAGAAAAATAATTTTAGCATTGTATTCATTGCTTCTTTTTTTTACTGCAGTTTTTTCTTATGCGTTTATTGACTCAAACTTAATTTACTTAAAAGGTCTATTTACGGATTTTGCTTTTGTACATAGGCAAATAACAACCGTAATTTACATCTCGGTTATATTTTTATTTTTTATTTTTTATTTTTTATTTTTGTCACTTGTTAGAGAAGGGAAGCTGAATCAAAAACAGTTTAAATTTATCATTATTATTACTTCGGGAATTCTTTTGTTCTCTTATCCGGCTATGCTTTCGTATGACATTTTCAATTATATTGCAACGGCAAAAGTTACATTTTTTCATCATGAAAATCCATACTTAATTATGCCGATTGAATTTATCGGAGATCCTCTTTTGCTGTTTACGCATGCGGCAAACAAAATAGCATTGTATGGGCCGATTTGGATTATTTTGTCGGCAATTCCTTATTTATTGAGCTTTGGTAAATTTGTTCTTATCTTACTGAACTTTAAATTATTTATTTTAGGTTTTTATTTGGCAACAATTGCTTTGATTTGGAAAATATCAAGAAATTTATTATCAGTTGCATTATTTGCGTTAAATCCGTTAATAATAATTGAAACATTAGTGAGCGGGCATAACGATATTGCCATGATGTTTCTTGCACTACTTGCTTTTTATTTTTTGATAAAAAAGAAATTATTCAGCTCTTTTATTTTCTTGGTATTGTCAATATTTATCAAATACTCAACATTATTTTTAGTTCCAGTTTTTGCCTATACGCTTTTTAAAGCATGGAGAAAAGAAGCTTTAAATTGGAATAAAATATTTTATTTATCCTCTCTTTCTATGTTTACTATTTTTCTTTTATCTCCAATACGTGAAGAGATTTATTCTTGGTATGCAATTTGGTTTTTAACTTTTATCGCATTAATGCCCCAAAAGAAAATTATATTCTATTTTTCTTTTTCATTATCTTTTGGCTTACTTCTAAGGTATATTCCCTATATGCTTATGGGAACTTATTTTGATCCGACTCCAATTTTAAAGACAATACTGACTTTCGCTCCCTCTTTTTTTCTCCTAATATATCTTTTTTTAACTCAAAGAAAAAGTCTTTTTAGAGACCTCTTCGTAATAAATTAACAATATGTATTGGATATTATTTCTTCTAGCCGTTTTTTTAAACGGATATATTCTGAATAGTTTTTTTCTGCCAAAAAACAAAGGAATATTAGAATTCGTTAATGCGTTTATTTTAGGTTCATTTTTTTCCGTAAATTATATTTATTTTTTAAATATTTTGCTATTAAATTTATCGCTGGCAACAATTGTTTATCTTTTAACATCATTATTTTTAATTTTTATATTTAAAAAGAATCTATTAAAAAACTTTTTATCAATTTTTACCTCTTTAAATAAGAGGGAGGGAATATTTTTTTCAATAATTTTTATCGGTGCTTCATATCTTTTTTTTAAAACGTTCAATTATGATTCAAAAACAGGAGAATTTTTAATTGCATCAAATATTTATTTAGATTTTGGTTCACACGTTCCTTTTATTCGATCCTTTTCTTTGGGAAATAACTTTCCGGCGGAAGTTCCTTTTTTCGCCAATAATGGACTGATTTATCATTTTATGTTTGATTTATACGCCGGTATTTTGGAGTATTTAGGGCTTAGAATAGATATCGCATTTAATCTGGTCAGCATATTAGCCTTTGCAGGCCTATTTATTTATATCTATAAATTAAGTCAAAAGATTTTTGATAGTGGAGTTTTGATCCCGATTGTTACGGTTATGCTTTGTCTTTTTAATAGCAGTCTTTCTTTTCTCTTATTTTTTAAAAAAAATGGGTTTAGTCCTTCAGCAATATCGTCTTTTTGGCATAATACGTTTTATTTAGATGATTTATACAAACCTTTTACAGGTGATTTTGCAGTTGCCGGATTTTGGAGTCTTAACACATTGTTCAACCAAAGACATTTAATTTTTGGGCTTTTAGTTGCGTTTCTCTGTATTTATATATTGTTAAACATCATTGACTTGGGAAATAAACCAAAAATTAGAACGCTAGTTTTTTTAGGGGCGATAATCGGTCTCATGCCTTTTTGGCATTCAATGATGTTCATGGCGATTATTTTTGTTTTGGCAGGGTTTATCATTTTAAGCAAGTCATTGCGCAAGCAATTTTTAATCTTGTTATTAATAGCATTGATATTCGCTTTGCCGGAATTTTTTGCGATTAAGTTGCATTCTGAAAATACAATTATTTTTAAACCTGGATTTTTAGCTAATGAAAACTTTTCAATTATAAATTTCATTAAGTTTTGGTTCTATAATTTGGGATTTAGTATTTTAACATTGCCGATTGGGTTCTTTTTGGCTAATAATAAACAAAGAAAGATTTTTCTTGTGTTTATGCTGCTTTTTATAATTCCAAATTTATTCCAATTTAGCAATCGATTTGTCTTTGATGATCATAAATTCTTTAATTTATGGATTCTTTTAATGAATGGATTTTCGGCGTTTGCTCTTATTGCAATCTATAAAAAAAATATTTTTGGTAAAACATTTTCTGTTTCTGTTTTTATTCTTTTGACGCTTTCAGGTATTATTAGCATCATGGTTGCAAAAAATGACGTTTATGCTCGTATAATCGATTATCCAAAAAATTCTTTTCTTTCGTGGTCAATAAAAAATATTCCAAAAAATGCAATTGTTGCAACTAGCGGAGAAATTTATGATCCGATGTCTATAATTGGAAAGAAAACAATAATGGGCAGAGCTCACTATGTTTTTGTTTATGGGGGTAATCCAAGCCAAAGGCTTATGGAACAAGATGAGATCCTTGCTGGCAATATTGCAAAAACAAAAGAGGTAATAAAAAGAGATAATATTAATTATATTGTTTTATATAAAAATGGTTTTGCAAAAAATAATAAAGAATATGATTTAAAGTTGATTGAAAAGGAGTTTAAAAAAATTTATGATGACAAGTATGGCACGATTTTTAAAATTTAAATACATATTATTAGTATTAATAATTAGTTTCTTTTCGGTCCTGGCATTATTGCCTCACGGTTTGCTGCCAACCCATGATGGCGAGTATCATGTCATAAGATTTTACGAGTTTGATAAAGTTTTACGAGACGGAAATTTTTATCCGAGATGGGCTCCCGATTTAAATAATGGTTTTGGCGTGCCGCTTTTTAACTATGTTTATCCGTTGCCAAATTACTTTGCTTCTTTGCTTCATCTCTTTGGGATAAGTTTTATTGATTCCTTTAAGCTAAACATGTTTTTTGCATCGATTTTTGGAACTATATTTTTCTATCTTTGGACAAGACGATTTTGGGGAAATTTGGGAGGTGTTGTTTCTTGCGCCTTCTATTCGTTTTCTCCATATCGGTTTGTTGATGTTTACATTAGGGGGTCTGTAGGTGAAATTTGGGCGCTTGCTTTTTTCCCGGCCTTTCTTTGGTCAATAACCAATTTCATAAAAACAAAAAGCATGAAGGATTTTGTTCTGTCAAGTTTATTTTTATCGGCATTAATTTTTTCTCATAATATCTTGGCGTTAATGTTTTTCTTTTTCTCAATGTCGTATGTAGCCTTTTTAATTTTAAAAGAAGAAAATAAAAAAGATGTAGTATTAAAAATTTTACTCATAATATTTTTAGGATTAGGTTTGTCTTCGATTTTTTGGCTTCCGGCAGTTTTAGAAACAAAGTTCGTTACAGGGCTTCAGATTTATAATGTAAAAGAAAATTTTCCAGATCTTTTTGCGCTTTTAATTCCATCTTGGGGGTCGGGTTTTTCAGGGGGAAGTCTTCAAAATCAAATGTCTTTTCAAATAGGGATTGCTAATTTGTTTGCAGTTTTTTCATCTGTAATTATTTTGGTTTTATCGATAAGGAAAAAAGCTGAATACAAAAGCTCAATATTCTTTTTTCTAACTTGGTTTGTAATTACATTTTTTTTGATGCTTAAAACTTCCTTGCCGATTTGGGAAAAAGTTCCTTTTATGGATTATTTCCAATTTCCTTGGCGTTTCTTGAGTCTTGAAATTGTTGTAGCGTCTTTTCTAGCAGGTAGTATCGTAAAAGCCCACAAGCCAAAATTACTGGCGGCATTTTTTATTATTTTAGTTTTTTTGTTAGGCATAGGATATGCAAAACCAGCTTATTATTTTAACAGAGATGATAATTATTATGTGACTCGTTCTAATTTTATAGACGGGACAAATAGTCCGGGAAATTTTTTCAACACAATTTGGATGAATAATCAGTTGGCAAAACAAAAAGAAAAAATTATTCTCAAAAAAGAAGACGGAGAAATTAATTCGTTTAAAATTAAGTCAACAATTTACGAGTTTAATGTTTTTATAAAAAAAGATTTAAAAATTGCTGTAAATACTGCTTATTTTCCGGGTTGGATTGCTACTGTTGATGGAAGAAACGTTGAAACGTTTTACGATAAAGACGGACTTCTTACTTTTTCCGTTCCCAAGGGAAACCATAATATAATGGTTAGGTTTTCAGAAACGCCAATTAGAAAAATCGCATTAGTTTGGACTTTAACATCAATTTGTCTATTGGCTTTATTTGGTGTAAGCCGCTATGTTAAAATTAAAAAATGAAAGTTGCTATTGATATATCGCCTCTCAAGTCAGGTCATAAGGTGAGAGGAGTGGGGTTTTATTTAGAAAATTTAAAAAAATCACTTGTTGAATACGAAAATTCTATTGAGTATGTTTTTTTTGATGAAGAAAAAGAAATACCTAATAATATTGATCTTGTTCACTATCCTTATTTTGACCCCTTTTTTTTAACATTACCAATATTCAAGAAATACAAAACTATTGTTACAGTTCACGATTTAACTCCTCTTGTTTTCCCCAAAGCTTTTCCGAAGGGATTAAAAGGGAATATTAAATGGCAGATGCAAAAGATAGCGTTAAGAACAACCTGTGCAGTTATCACTGATTCCAAAGCTTCAAAATCAGATATCGTAAAGTTTACAGGAATAAATGAAGAAGAAATTCACGTAGTTTACTTGGCGGCAGGGGAAGAATTTATGAAGATGGAAGATGCCCGCCTGCCGGACGGGCAGGGAAGATGGAAGATGGAAATTAGAAAAAAATATAATTTGCCAGAGAAATTTGTTTTATATGTTGGAGATGTGACATGGAATAAGAATTTGCCAAGACTAGTGGAAGCTTTGAAGAAAACCAATTTACCCTTGGTTATGGTTGGTAAAGCAATTGCAAGTAATGATTTTGATAAGAATAATTTTTGGAATTCTGATTTGACTAAAGTTCAAAATTTAATAAAAGGTGATGAAAGATTTTTAAGGCTTGGATTTGTTCCTACAATTGATTTAGTTTGTCTTTATAATCTTGCAACTGTTTTTGTTATGCCATCTCTTTATGAAGGTTTTGGGTTACCGGTATTGGAAGCCATGAGTTGTGGTTGTCCAGTTGTGACAACGAAAGAGGGTTCATTAAAAGAAATCGCCGGGGATGCGGCGTTTTTTGTTGAAGCTTACGATACGGAAAGTATTGCAGACGGAATTAATAAAGTTTTTAGCGATAAGTTAATTCAGGAGAATTTATCTAGAGAAGGGTTAGTTTGGGCTAAAAATTTTAAGTGGAAAAAAACAGCTAAAAATACAGCCGCTGTTTATAAAAGTTTAACTTCATGAAGAAAAAAATCCTTTATTTAATCAAGAACCCTTTAATTTCTGGCAGTACAATTATTTTTTTTGGTTTGGGATTGGCTAATCTTTTGAACTATTTTTTTAATTTGAGCATGGGGAGACTGCTTTCAGTTTCAGACTATGGCACATTAGGTTCTTTAATATCAATCGTTAATATTTTTAATATTGTAGCATTGACGATAACCGTTGTTTTTACTAAATTCACAGCTTCCTTTTTGGGTCAAAACAAAGAAACAAGTATTCCGCTCCTTTTTCGTAAAGGAACGCTTTGGATTGGTGCAATAAGCTTATTTATTCTAGTGGTGCTCGTTATTTCATCTGGTCAAATTGCGCATTTTCTAAACATAAAAGATAAATTTTTAATAGATATAATTTCTTTAGCAGTTTTTTTCCTTTTGCTTCTTGCGGTCGTATTCGGTATTGTTCAGGGACTTCTTAAATTTACTTTTTATTCAATCTCCAATATTTTAGTTTCTCTTGTTAAATTAGTTTTAGGTGTTGTTTTAGTTTTTTTAGGATTTCGGGTATTTGGTTCAGTATTGGCAATTATGGTCTCGTTAGCATTGGGATATTTTTTCACTTTTTTCTATATCCGCCGTTTTTTTCTTAAAAATAAAACAAAAGATTTTGCAATCCCTAATTTAGCAAGCACGCTTTCAGGCTACGGAATTCCTGTGCTTTTGGCAAATCTTGGTATAATTTCCATTATTTCAATGGATCTTATTGTTGTAAAACACTTCTTTTCGGATACTATTTCCGGTCAATATGCGGCACTATCTCTGATGGGGAGGTCGATATCCTACGTGGTTACTCCAATTCTTCTTGTGCTTTTTCCTCTTATTGCACAAAAAAAAGAACGTCGGGAAAAATTACTTGGAACGGTTTTCCTTTCGGCGCTTCTCATTGGAGTACCTTCAATATCCTTAAGTGCACTATATTTTTTATTCCCAAATATCGTTTTAAAGATTTTTTTCCCCGCACAAGCATATGCAACACTCGCTCAATTTCTAGGTCCTTTTTCTATTTTTATTCTTTTTTACACATTTGCATCACTTCTAAACAGTTTTTATCTGTCAATTGGAAAAACTAAAGTGTTTATTTTTAATCTTATTGCTCTTTTTTTGGAAATCTTATTTATTACTTTTTTCCATGCAAATATTTCTCAAGTGGTTACAGGGTTAATTGGAATATCTTTTTTACTTCTTTTAGCGCTTTTGCTATACTACCCACATGCAACAAAAAAATAATCTTGTTTCTCTTATTATCCCTGCATTTAAGCAAGAAAAAACGATAAAGAAAGATCTTATACGTATCAAAAACGTTATAGATCAATTAAGATATGAATACGAAATTATTGTTGTTGTTGATGGCCGTCTTGATAAAACCTTTGAAAAAGCTTCAGAAATAAAATCTGAGAAAATAAAGGTTATTGGTTATCAGAATAATTATGGCAAAGGACATGCTGTTAGATTTGGTATGGCAAAGGCAAAAGGGGATATAGTTGCTTTTATTGATTCGGGGATGGATATTAATCCTAATGGTTTATCGATGCTTTTGGAGCACTTTGAATGGTATAATGCGGATATTATTGTTGGATCAAAGCTTCATCCTGTTTCAAAAGTAAGTTATCCACCTTACAGAAAAATCTTATCTTTCGGGTATAGAATTTTGGTAAGAATACTTTTTGGTTTATCAATCAAAGATACTCAAGTTGGGATGAAGTTCTTCAGAAGAAAAGTCTTGGAAGATGTTCTACCGCGGCTTTTGGTTAAAACATACGCTTTTGATATTGAAATATTAGCAGTTTCTTATTATCTTGGATATAAAAGAATTTTTGAAGCTCCTATAGAGCTTGATTTTGGCGGAGAAACATCCATCGTTTCAAAAGGTTTTTGGCGAACAATATTTCATATGCTTTGGGATACGCTAGCCGTGTTTTACAGGCTTAAAATTCTAAGGTATTATGATAATAGAAATAAAAGAAAATGGAGATTCGATCCGGATTTAAACTTCAAAATAAATCTACAGTAAAGCTTGCCTTATGAAAAAAAAGATACAGTTAGCCTTCAAACACCCCATTATTTCGGGAAGCATTATTATTTTTTTAGGAGCAACACTCGCAAGTTTTTTTAGCTTCTTGTTTAATCTTTTTATGACCAGAAATCTTTCGGTTGTTGATTATGGAGTATTAGCAAGTTTACTTTCTCTGACTACGTTTTTTGGATTAGTAGGAGGTGCATTTGTTCCAACCATAGTTAACTTTGCCGGAGGTTATTTTGCAAAAAAAGAATATAACAAAGCTTTCGGACTTTTCAGAAAACTTAGTTTTTTTTCTTTTTTTCTTGGTTTTATTATTTTTATTAATTTTTTATTGTTCCAAAAACAAATTGGAAGTTTTTTTAATATTCAGGAGCAATCGTTAATTCCTCTTATAGGGCTTATGATTCTTTTAGGCTATATGAGCATAGTTAATACCGCATTTCTTCAAGCTAAACTTGCTTTTTCATTCTTATCTTTCAACAGTTTCATGTCTGGGTTTTTGAAGCTTTTGTTTGGAATAATATTTATTTTTTTGGGATTTAGAGTAGCAGGAGCCTTGTGGGCGAATACACTTTCAGGGATAATACCTTATTTAGTAACGTTTTTAGCCTTGAAATTTCTTTTTTCTTCAAAGGTTGATTCAGCTGTTGAAATTAAGAAAGTCATTTCATATGGTGCTCCTGCTGCAGTTTCACTTGTTAGCCTATCTTCTTTTGTTACGACTGATATTATTTTAGTAAAACATTTTTTTACTCCGGAACTTGCTGGAATCTATGCCGGCATATCTTTAATTGCGAGAATTATTTTCTTTTTTTCAGCTCCAGTTGGAACAGTCATGTTTTCTCTTATAGTTCAAAAACATACTCGAAAAGAAAATTATAACGGGGATTTTTTACTTTCTTTGTTTCTGGTTCTTGTTCCTTCGTTATGTCTTAGCCTTATTTATTTCATTTTCCCGCAATTTATATTGTCAGTCTCTACAAAGTCAGAGTATGTTAAAGGAGCATCTATGCTTGGAATATTTAGTATTTTTTCGACATTATATGCACTGTTATATTTATTCACAAATTTCTACTTATCAGTAAAAAAAACAATGATCTTTTTACCTCTTGCTTTTGGAGCAGTTGCTCAAGCAGTGCTTATTTGGTTTTTTCATAGTTCATTTTTTCAGGTTATTTTAATTTCCATTGGTATTACCGGATTACTCGTTATCGCTCTTTTTTTACATTACTTCAAATCCTACTTAAAACAGAATAGTTGAATTAATCCGCTTATTTGCTGATTTTTACTTTAATAAAATTATTTGTAAAACTAAAAACTTTTTCTCTCAGCAGGAAATAAATAAGATTTCCAATTATTCCAAATAAAATTATCAGTACTATTAATTCTAAAGATGTTAAGGTTGTAAAAATATCAGCTGTAAGTTTCTGAAAATTGAAGATAATATCCCATGAATTTAATCTATGCATTCTTCCTAAAATAACTCCAAACGAAATTAAAAAAATAAGAATTATTATCAACGTTCTCCTCAAAAGTCGCTTATGTATATAATAGGACAGGAATCCTTCTAAAGGGTATACTCCATAAATAAATGTCAGAGCACCAATTGTTAAAAAAAGCAAATACTGAATTATAAGTAAAAAAACTTCAAAATTACTTACGAGATTAATCTGTTTAATTAAATGAATAATATCAGTTAAAATATAGATGGTGTTTGGAAGAAATATTAACCAAAGTAGTCCAAAAATTATCTTAAATATTATTTGGCGAGAATTCATTGCAATCCAACCCGCTAAAACAGCAAATAATGCTAAGGCGATGTTAAAACTCATCCAAAGTGCGTTTTCAACAAAGATGCTCATAATTTATTTTAAATGCTAATTCTTAATGATGCAAGAAAGAACAACGATAACTTTTTGGGAAGTAATTGTAAGCCTATACGATCTTGAAATCTTCGTTTGGAAGTATAAATTTTACGCCTTGTTTTCTTAAAGCGGCATTTTTATTCAGAATTTCTTCCGCAAAATTCCATGCTAATATTACAACGTAATCAGGAGAATCAGAAAGAACCTTATTTTCGTGATAAATTGGAACGTGGCTGTTAGGAAGGAATAAGCCCTGTTTGTAAGGCGTGGAATCGACGATATAAGATAAGTCTTTTTTTGTAATTTTACAGTAATTAAGAAAAGTATTCCCCTTAGCAGGAGCTCCATATCCAACGATTTTCTTTTTCTTTGCTTTTAGTTTATTGATGAGTTTTCTGAATTTTATTTTCCGCTCAATAACACTTTTTGCAAATTTTTCGTATGGAGCCAATGTATCCAGTTTGTATAGTCGCTCTTTTTCTAAAAATTTCTCAACTTCAGGATATTTCTCATTTTCCTTCCTCTTCTTTCTAACGAATACTCTTACAGAGCCTCCATCTAAGTCCATGTGCTCTATATCAAATATTTCAAGACTGGTTAAAGTGAATAATCGAACGAGGGGATGAATAGAGAAGTATGATAAATGTTCATGATAAATTGTATCAAACTCACAGTATTCTAAAAAATCAATTAGATATGGAAATTCAATTGTAAAAATTCCGTTGTCTGCTATAAGGGTTTCGATACCTTTAATAAATTCCTTAATATTGTCTACGTGGGCAAAGACATTGGTAGCCGTAATAATTTTTGCCTTGCCATGATCTTTTACAATTTTTTGCGCTGTTTTCTTTGTGAAAAAAGTATTAACAGTATGGATTCCTTTGAGTTCTGCTACTTTTGCAAGATTTACAGACGGATCAACTCCCAAAATTCTAATGCCATACTGCATAAAACATTCTAACAGCGAGCCATCATTGCTTCCTATATCTATGACGAGATCTTTAGAGGATGCTTTTGTTCTGGTTGCAAGGGTTTGAGCCAGTTCGTAAAAATGGTTGATTCTTGTTTTGGAGGCAGATGGAATATATAGATAGTTTTTAAACATTAATTTGCCTGGAATAATTTCTTTGAGTTGCACCAATAAACACTCTTTACATAAACATAGTGTTAAGGGGTATTTAAGTTCTTTTTTTGATAAGTTTTCCTTACGAACAAACCCATTTGCCAAGGGCTGATTACCCAAAGAAAGAAATTTATGTAATTTCCTGTTTTCACAAACACGGCATTGATTCATTTTTCCCATTATATAGTAACTTTTTTAAAAAAACAATCTACATCTGCGACATACTTTTATTTTTTTACAGCTATGATATACTTAATCAGTTTCAGGCAGATGAGAATTCTTATTTTAAATTGGAGAGATATAAAAAATCCCTCTTCAGGAGGAGCAGAAATACTTACCCATGAAATAGCAAAATATTTAGCGCAGAAAGGCAACGACGTGGTTTTATTCTCCAGTAGATTTGAAAGATCAAAATCGAATGAAATTTTAGACGGTGTAAAAATAATTCGTAAAGGTCATACGATTGTTCGATATCTCACACGCTCTGTTCATTTTTTGGCGTTTCAGGAATATAAAAAATACTTTAAAGGGAATATAGATTTAATTATAGACGAGGTGCATGGATTTCCTTTTTTTACTCCCCTATATGCGAAAGAAAAAAAAATTGCGTTGGTTTGTGAAGTGGCGGGTAATCTTTGGTTTAAGCTTTTTGGTCCATTTTTAGGTTTGGCAGGATGGCTGGTTGAAAAATTGTACTTGCGTATAATTTACAGAAATACTCAGTTTATTACAATTTCCGAATCTGCAAAAGAAAGTTTAATAAGAAATGGAGTAAATAAAAAAAACATAAAAGTAATTCCGATTGGTTTTTCATTTCCAAAACAAACGATTAAAGCATCAAAAGAAAAAGAACCAACTCTAATTTTTTTAGGAAGAGTAGCAAAATCAAAGGGCGTTGAAGATGCGATTTTAGTTTTAGAGAAATTAAAACATTTTTCCAAAATTAAGTTATGGGTGGTTGGTAAAGGAGATAGCGATTACGTAGAAAGTCTAAAGAAATTAATAAAAGATTTTGGTTTGAAAGATAAGGTTACATTGTATGGTTCTGTTTCCGATTATAAAAAATTTGAATTGCTTTCCCGAGCATGGATTTTAATTCATCCTTCTAAAACAGAAGGATGGGGAATTAATGTAATTGAGGCAAATGCGGTTGGAACTCCAGCTGTAGGCTATAACGTGCCTGGGCTAAAAGATTCGATTCAAAATAATAAGACAGGTTTGTTGACCGATAAAAATTCAATAGATAGCCTTGTAAATAAAACTGCTCTTTTACTTAACGACAAGGAAATGTATGGAAGATTTTCCAGGGAGGTTATTGTTTGGTCTAAGCGATTTGAGTGGCAAAACGCAGGAGAGAAAACGTGGAGTATAATTAAAGAACTTTATGGAAAAAAATAGAAATAAAGAAAAAGCTCCTTTAGTATCAGTCGCCCTTGCGACATATAATAGTGTTCGGACAATAGAAAAATGTTTGCAGTCTATAAAAGCTCAAACTTATCCCAATATTGAAATTATTGTGGTTGATAGTCCTTATTACGATAAGGAGGTGCAAAAAAAATGTGAGGAGATTATAAAAAAATATGGACGGCTTTTTAAAGATGGACCCGAAAGAAGTATCCAAAGAAATAGAGGGATAAAAGAAGCAAAGGGAGAATACATTTTGATTATTGATCAGGATATGTATCTAACGCCGAAAGTTGTCTGGGAGTGTTTAGAGACTTTAAGAAAAGGATGTTATATGGCTTTAACAATACCCGAAATTTCTATCGGAAAAGGATTTTGGACAGAATGTGTTGCTCTTGAAAGATATGTAAGCACTTTTTTGGAAGAAGGAATGAACGAATGCTGTAGGTTCTTTAGAAAAAAAGATGCACTTGTAATTTCAGGGTATGATGAATCAACTGTCGGAGTTGAAGATTCGGATTTTCATTACAGAATGGCTGAAAAAGGTAAAATAGGAAAGATAAAAAATTTTATATATCATGATGAAGGAGAGACAAAATTTTTCCAGAGAATAAGAAAGAAATTTTATTACAGCCGTGCTTTTAGAGAATATTTAAAAAGAAGACCGCAGATTGCGACTTCCCAATTTTTTCCAATAAAGAAAGCTTATTTTAAACATTGGAAATTGTTTGCGAAAAAACCTTTGGTGACTCTTGGTGTTATAATCTTAAGAAGTGCTGAGGTAATGGCAGGGGCTATTGGTTTATTAATAAAAAAAGGATAATTATGCAAGCAGGAAATATAAAAGGAAAAAAAATATTAATAACTGGGATAAATGGTTTTGTGGGAGGAAATCTTGCAAAAAAACTTAAGAGTCAGGGTGCGGATGTGTATGGAGTGTCAAGGTCGGTTGAAGAAAAAAACAAAATTCTAAAGGCAAACATTTTAGATTTTTCTAAAATTAATGAATTTATAAGAAAAACAAAAATAGAAATTTGTTTTCATCTCGCAGGTGAGGCATTGGTGGAAACAGGCCAGATTGATCCTTTTAACACGTTTAAAGTAAACATTGAAGGCACATTGAATATTTTAGAAAGCGCAAGGAAAAATAATATTGGAAGAGTTATTATATCTTCAACATCGCATGTATATGGGAAAAATAGAGTTCCTTATTTTGAAGGATACACTCCAAGACCTTCAAGGCCCTATGAAACTTCAAAAGCCTGCATGGATTTAATTGCACAATCTTATAATGGTAGTTTTAATTTACCGGTGCTTATTCCAAGATTTGTAAATATCTACGGCCCCAAAGATCTAAACTTTAATAGATTAATTCCAAAGACAATAAGAGCAGTTCTATCAGATGAAGATCCAACAATGTGGGGCGGAAATGTTATAAGAGATTATTTATTTATTGACGACGCCGTGAATGCGTACATTCTTTTAGCCGGAGTAGATTTAGAAAAAATTGGAGAAAATAAAATTTTTAATTTTGGCGGCGGAAATAATATTTCTGTGGAAGATTTAATAAAAAAAATAATTTCTTTGTCCGATAAAAAATTAAAAATAAAGAAAATAAGCGAAGAAAGGCCATTAGAAATAAACCAACAGTATGTATCCTTGAATAAGGCATCAAAAATTTTAGGCTGGAAGAATGCCACTTCTTTGGATGAAGGTTTAAAAAAGACAATCGATTGGTATAGGAGTTACTTTGGGAAATAAATGGAGATCAAAAAATTGAAAATACCACTAGTATCAGTAATTATCGTTAATTGGAATGGAAGAAAGTTTATAGGGCAATGTTTAGATTCCTTGTCGAAAATCGACTATGAAAATATCGAGGTGTTATTTGTTGACAATGCTTCCACAGACAACTCGGTTTTATTTATCAAAGAGAAGTATCCAAAAGTACGAATATTCGTAAACAAAGAAAATTTAGGTTTAGGCGGAGGACACGAAGTAGCGCTAAAAAATGTTAAAGGAGAAGCAGTTCTTCTGCTAAACAGCGATACAATTATTCAAAAATCTCTTTTAAAAAATTTAGTAAAAAGTCTTTATTCGGATAAAAAAATAGGGGGCGTCCAGCCTAAACTTGTAATTTATCCTCAAGTAAACCAGATAGATTCAATTGGCTGTTTTTTCCTGCCGACAGGAAATCTTTATCATTATGGTCGGGAAAAAGATCCGTCTTTGAAGCAGTATAACCTGCGAATGGAAATTTTTTCTACAAAAGGCGCATGTATGCTTATAAAAAAAGAAGTATTGGATAAAACCGGACTTTTTGACGAAGATTTTTTTGCCTATTATGAAGATACGGATTTTTGCATGAGAATATGGCTTGCCGGTTACAAAGTAATTTATGAACCAATAGAGACAGTTTTTCACAGAGGAGGAGCTACGTCAGAAAAGATAATGCAATCTAATATTTTATTCCATTCATATAAAAATATAATATTCACATATATAAAAAATTTTTCACCCAAATATCTTCTAAAAATTTTACCGATTACAATACTTTTATATCAAGTAGTATTTTTCGGCTATCTGTTAACTGGAAAATTTTCTTCGGCGATTGCTGTACAAAAGAGTATACTTTGGAATCTTGTTAACCTACAGTTAATTCTAAAAAAAAGAGAATATGTGCAAAAGAATATTAGGAAAATAAGCGATGATGAATATATCCCAAAATTAACAAAAAAGGTTCATCTCATTTATTATTGGTATCAGTTTTTTGGAGGAATGGGAAACTATAGAGATGAGCCTGTTATAAAATGAAAAAGATAAAAACATTGTTGCTATGCACAGGCATTTTTTTTATAGCGATTTTTTTAACATTTGCCTACGGTTTTTATACAAAGAAAAGTTCATTATCACTACTAAAGTCTAACTATTCAAAACAATCAATTGTTAATTTTCCCCGAGGGGAGCTTTTATCAGGGAGTAAAGCGAGCGGTGAGTTTCAAGCAAAAGAAAACAATCTTGGGATTATTGAGATTCGTTTTAATACCTATGGCAGAATTAATACTGACTCTATTATTTTTCGGTTGAAAGAAAAAGAAAGTGATATATGGTATTACGAACAAGTATATAACGCAAAAGAATTTGGTGGTTATCCGCTTTTTCCTTTTGGCTTTCCTATTATAAATAATTCTAAAGGTAAAGAATATTCTTTTGAGTTAGAATCTCTTAACGGAAAGCCAGGGAATGCAATAGGGATTAGTCAGGATGAACCAGTATTTATATCAGAGTATAAATTTAGCAAGAAGGAACTGTTAGCTGATAAAAAAGCTCTTTTCTTTTTTCTGTTCAAAAAAAGCGGTGAGCTTACACAAGATTTTTATATATTGCGTTTTTCTTTATTAATTTTTCTTGTTCTTATTTCTCCGCTCCTATTATTTAAGCTATTTTCCAAAGCAAATATTTTAAAGCATGTTAAAAAACTACAAATGAGATCAAAAAAGGAAGTCCGTTTATTCAAAGAATACTCCCCTTTTAAAAATGTTTTTATAAGATTTATTTCAAAAGCAATTATTGTTGTTTTTGAGATATTTTCAAACATGCGTGGAGCAATACTAAGAATAGTTAAGCTCGCATATAGATTAATAATGAAAATTTTATTTTATTTTTTTAATTGGTTAGAAGAGGAATAATACCATAGCGTATAATTGCAATAGATGATTAATTTTATTAAATCAACATTTCTTCTTGTTGGTCACTACGCAACCTTTGCTGAAGAGGATATGCTTTTTGACTATCTTAGTGAAAATAGGGTAAAAACAATCACAAGAATAAATTTTCCACTTCCCGAGTTGCCATACATGGAGAGAATAAAAATTACTATCAACGAGCAAGGAATAGTTAAAGAATCAAAGAGTATATCATCATTTGTACGCCCTATATGGCTTGCCTATATTTTACAATCGTTTCAATTGCTTTTTTTGATTTTTAGATCAAGACGAACATACGATATTCTTATTGCGCAAGATTCTCTGCTTGCTTTTTTGGGAATTATCTTTAGGACTTTTGGAAAGTGCAAAAAAGTCATCTTTTTTTCCCACGGAATAGACAAACAGAGATTTAGAAATCCTGTTATGAATGGCTTTTATCGTTTGCTTGATTCGTTTTCTGCCAAAGCAAGTGACTTTAATTGGTTTATGAGCAAAAATATGATTCCAGTTCGCCGGAAACAAGGGATAAAGGATGAGAAGATGTTTTGGATACCGTCTACGGTGCCAATTAAGTCAATAACGAGAAAAAAGATAGGTAAACCAAACACCATTGTTTTTTTAGGTACGATTGATGAAAAAAATGGAGCTCAGCTTTTGCCAGACATTGTTGCCCAAGTTAAGCAAAACATTCCAGAAGTGACTTTTGATGTCATGGGAAATGGCCCTCTTTTTAAAAAAGTTTCACAAGAGATAAAAAAACTGCATCTTGAGAGGAAGATCAGTTTACTTGGACATCTGCCTTTGGAAAAATTTTCGACCAAACTTACCGATTACGCTGTAGGTATTGCACCCTATGCATATTCAGAAAAAAGTCTAACGCCGCTTTCCGATTCGTTAAAAATGAGGCTTTATTTAGCAGCAGGATTACCCGTAGTTATTACAAAAGGCTATTGGTTTTCAGATGAGATTGAAGAAAACAGATTAGGTTTTGCAGTTAATCAAACTGTTGATGATTTTGCAAGAGCGATTATTAAATTGCTTAACGACAATGAATTAAATCAAGAAATTAGAGGCCGTGCTCTTTCGTATTCAAAAAAGCTTGATCTAACAGGATTTTATAATAGAGCATTTAAAATTGTTCTTCGCACTCTATAAATATTTTTGATTATCTATTCTTGCTAAATTTTTAAAAAAGAGATATCATCTTAAAATAAAAGATAACAAATTAAGGATTTTTATGATTAAACTTGTTAAATCGACGTTTTATAAGGAAAATGAGGTAAAAAAGAAACTCTGTAAATTTATAATGTCGGCAAAACAGCTTAGTATTGGCAACGAGTGTAGAAAATTCGAAAAAAGATTCGCCAAATGGCAAGGAAGGAAATACGCGGTTATGGTTAACAGCGGAAGTTCTGCAAATCTTGCTCTCATTCAAGCGCTTCTTAATTTAGGAAAGATTAAAAGAGGTGACAATGTTGGATTTTCAGCCATGACATGGTCCACAAACGTCATGCCGATTATAGAATTAGGGCTGAATGCAGTTCCGATCGATGTTGAATTAAACACCTTAAATGTTTCAAGTAAAAAACTTCTTGATGTCATTAAAACCTATTCATTAAAAGCCCTTTTTATTACAAATTTACTTGGTTTTTGCGATGACATAGATAAGATAAAAAGAATTTGTGATCAGAAAAAAATTATTCTTATCGAAGACACCTGTGAGTCTTTAGGAACCGTTTATAAAGGAAAAAAATTAGGAAATTTTGGGTTTGCAAGTACTTTTTCTTTTTACGTTGGTCATCATATGTCAACAATTGAAGGAGGTGCTGTATGTACTGACAATAATGAGTTTTATACTATGCTGCAGTTTGTAAGAGCGCATGGTTGGGACAGGAATTTGACAGAAAAAAAACAGCTAAAAATCAGAGATAAGTTTAAGATAAATTCTACATTTTATTCCAGATATACTTTTTATGACCTTGGTTATAATCTAAGAACTACCGAAATTAATGGTTTCATCGGAAATAGTCAGATTGAATATTTGAATGAAATAATTGAAAAAAGAAAAAATAATTTCTTTAAAATGGCAATGCCTATATATAGGCAAAAAGATAAATATTTTCCTATAAAATTTGATCATATAGATTTTCTTTCCAATTTTGCAGTTCCTGTTCTTTGTAAAAGTCAGGAAATTAGGGATGAATTGATAAAAAAATGTGATAAAAAAGTAGAAATTAGACCGGTAGTTGGGGGCGACATGATGCTTCAGCCATTTTTTGGTAAGTATATGTCTCAATTTCTGAATACTTTTCATAATTCTAATTCAAAACTTATTCATCAGAACGGTTTATATTTTGGCAATAACCCGGAATTAACAGAGAAAGAAATGAATGAGATTATTGCGATATTTACAAAATGATGAATTCTTTTTGGACAGGAAAAAAAGTTTTAATAACAGGCGGTGCCGGATTTATCGGCAGCCATGTTGTTGAAAAATTAATCGCAAGAGGAGCAAAAGTATCTATATTTGATAATCTAAGGCCGGGCAATATGCAAAACTTAGTAAACGTTAAGAAACAATATCAATTTATAGAAGGTGACTGTCGAAATGAGAATAGCATATTTACTGCATGCAAAGGGAAGGATGTTGTATTTAATTTGGCAGCAAAAGTTGCGGGAGTTGATTACAACAAAAAACATAAAGGTACGATGCTGTCCCAAAATCTTTTAATATCAGCATCAGTAACTAAGGCAGCTGCGGAAGCTGGAATCGAAAGATTTCTTGTTGTATCATCGGCCTGTGTTTATCCTGATAATTGTTCGGTACCAACTCCCGAAGATGAGGGTGTAGTTGGAGATCCGGAATCTGCAAATTCCGGATATGGATGGGCAAAACGCATGAGTGAGATATTGGGGAAGTACTATCAGGAAGAATTTGGAATAAAAGTGGCAATTGTCAGGCCATATAATTGCTATGGTCCTCGTGATCATTTCTTGCCTATTCCAACTCATGTTGTTCCATCTTTGATAAAAAGAGTTGTTGACGGAGAAAATCCGATAACAGTGTGGGGCAGCGGAAATCAAACAAGAGCATTTCTACATGTCGAAGATTTAAGTGAGGGAATGATTTTGGCGGTTGAAAAATATGCAGTCTGCGACCCTGTTAATTTAGGAACAGATGAAGAAGTAACGATGAAAGAGCTTGTGGAAAAAATAATTAAAATAAATGGTCGGGATGTTCCTGTTGTTTTTGATACATCAAAACCGGATGGTAGTCCAAGAAGAAATAGCGATAATAAAAAAGCATTTAAAAAACTTGGGTTCAAAGCAAAAATTTCTCTTGAAGAAGGACTGAAAGAGACAATTCAGTGGTATAAAAAACAAAACATGCGCAAGCTATCTAGACAGCAAGATATATAATTATCATATGGGAAATGCAAACAGTAAATGGATTCCTCTTTTTAAAGTGTATATGGCAAAGGGTTTAATGAAACCCCTTGCAGATGTGCTTTATTCGGGTTTTGTTACTCAAGGACCAAGAGTCGACGAATTCGAAGAAAAACTGGCAAAATTTTTTAAAACCCCTTTTGTTTTAACTGTTAATAGCGGTACATCGGCACTGCATATGGCTCTTGATCTATCAGGTGTTGGGCAGGGAGACGAAGTAATAACAACTCCTATGACTTGTACTGCAACCAATTGGCCAATTCTTGCTCACAAGGCAAAAATTGTTTGGGCAGACATCGATTCTCAAACTGGGAATATAGATCCGGAAAGTATTAAATGCCTCATTACTAAGAAAACAAAAGCAATAATTGCTGTTGACTGGGGAGGTTATCCTTGCGATATAGATAAAATAAAAAAATATGCAGGGAATATACCTATTATAGAAGATGCTGCTCATGCGTTTGGAGCTATATATAAAAATAAAATGGTTGGTCAGTCAGCCGATTATACTTGTTTTTCTTTCCAGGCAATTAAACATCTCACAACTATAGATGGGGGTGCACTTGTAATGAAAAAAAAAGATGATTACACAAAAGGCAATCTGCTTCGCTATTTTGGGATAGATAGAAAGAAAAGATCAAAAGATTATAGAATAGAAAAAGATATTTGTTGTTGGGGATATAAATTTCATATGAATGATGTTAATGCTACAATCGGCATTGAAAATTTTAAGCACGTAGAGGAGATTCTTAAAAAACACAGAGAAAATGCAAAATATTACAAACGTGAATTCCGCAATCATCCTAAAATAAAACTTATGCGTGAAGACGAAGGATACTTATCCAGTTACTGGCTTTTTACGATGCGTGTAGATAATCCTGAAAAATTCATGGAGTATATGAAAGCAAGGAATATTATGGCATCGCAAGTTCATCGTAGAAATGATAATCACCCGGTAACAAGGGTATTTATGCGTCATTTGCCAAATGTTGATAAATTTTCGAAATATATGATTTGCATTCCGGTAGGTTGGTGGGTAAGTAAAAAAAACAGAGAATATATTATAGAAGCAGTGAAAAACTACTAAGGAGTCATTAATGAATCTTTGCATAATTCGTTTCCGTTCTCTCCAAGTTTAAAAAAATGGTTAATTTAGACATAAAGAAAAAAATATTATTAAGTATTGTATTACTGGCGGTTCTGATTGTAATTTTTAACTTAAGGATAGTTGGTAAAAATGGTGTAAAAAAAGATGCAGATCCACAAAAAGTATTAAAGTCTATTCAGAATGGTTATACAGTTTTAGCGGCAGGAGATATTGGAGATTGTTGGAGTAAAAACACCGCAGCTACAGAGACAGCAAAATTATTAGGTAAATTCCCTGGAATTCCCATATTAACACTTGGGGACAACAGTAATATTGATGGTACAAAAGAAGATTATGAAACATGTTTTGATCCGACTTGGGGAAGATATAAAGATAGGATTTTTCCAAGCGTAGGAAATCACGATTACCATGCAAAAGGTGCGGTTCCTTATTATGAATACTTTGGTGAAAAGGCAGGCGAGCCTGGTAAAGGATATTACAGTTTTAATTTGGGGAATTGGCATCTAATAGCCGTCAATACAGATATTATTGCAGATCCTTGTTCTGCAACTAGTGATATATGCAAAGGTTTTTTGGAAGAGATGGATTGGCTTAAGAAGGATTTGGAGCAGAATAAAACCGATTGCACTCTTATTTTCGGACATTATCCAAGATTCAGTTCAGGAATAACTAGCGCTACGATAGGAGTTGACCCTTTATGGAAGCTGGCATATTCCGAAAATGTTGACTTAATACTTAACGGACATGCTCATGACTATGAACGTTTCGCTCCGCAAGATCCGCAGGGAAACTTAGATTTAAAACGAGGAATTAGAGAGATCGTAGTTGGAACCGGGGGAGCGGATTTAACAGGGTATGGGGATATTGCTAAAAATACCGAAATTATCACTAACCGCGTGCATGGAATTTTAAAATTAATTCTTGGAAAAGGAGAATATGGATGGGAGTTTATATCAGTAGATGGAAGTTTTGTTGATAAAGGACAATCCTCGTGTCATTAGTGGACTTGAGGTTGATGAGTCTCTTGTTTTTTTAATACGTTAATAGTAAAATAACTTTCATGGCTAACTATAAGAATCTTGCAAAGTGCAGAGTCTGTCATTCAATTAATATTATTCCGGTTGTTAGAATAAAACCTCAATATATAGCTTCAACATTCGTAAAGACAAATATTAATAATCCTAAAGCAAAAATAAAAATTCCAATGACTTTAATGCTTTGCAAAAAATGTGGTCTTGCGCAATTAAAAGAAACAGTTAACCCTGATTTATTATATACAAGTTATTTTTACCGTTCCAATATAAGCAATACTATGAATCGAGATTTGCGAGATGTTGTGGCAGATGTAATCAGTCGGGTAAAACTTAAAGATAACGATAGAGTATTGGATATTGGATGCAATGATGGACTAATGCTTACATTTTATCCTGATAATTTGGAAAGAATTGGTATCGATCCTGCTAAAAACATCGATTGGAGTTGGTTGCCAAAAACAATCAAAATTGTTAATGATTATTTTCCAAGTCCACAACTTGAAGGAAAGAAATTTAAAATAATTTCCTCAACTGCGATGTTCTACGATTTAGATACACCAAACAAATCAGCACAACAACTTAAAAAATTGCTGGATAAAGATGGAGTAGTATGCATTCAAGTGAGTTATCTTTACGATACTATTCGCGATATGAACTTTTACGATATTTGCCACGAACATCTTGAATATTATTCATTAAAAACTCTGTCATATCTTTTGGAAAAGAATGGTTTATCAGTTTTTGATGCTTCGACAAATGCGGTAAACGGCGGGAGTCTTAGAGTTTTAGCAGCACACAAAGAAGCAAAAAGAAAGAAATCAGACAATCTTAAATTTTTACAGCTTAGAGAAAAAGTTCTTCAATTAGAAAACCCCGAAACTTATGATACGTTTTCAAAACTTATTAAATTAAGCGGTCAAAAGGTAAAAAACTATATAGAGCAGCAAAAAGGACTAGTGATTGGGCTAGGAGCATCTACGAAGGGGAATGTTCTTCTTCAAATATGCGGAATTACTAAAAAGCTTTTGCCTTATATTAGCGAAAGAAACCCAATTAAATTTGGTATGAGAACTTTAGGAACGGATATAGAGTTAATTCCCGAAGATGAGGCAAGAAAGAAAAAACCAGACTCCATATTTGTGATTCCCTGGAATTTTAAGAATGAAATAATTGACAGAGAAAAAGAATATTTGCAACAAGGAGGAAAACTATTATTTATTATGCCGTATCCTTATGTTTTAGATAAAAACGGAGAGACGAAGCTTTAAAATTCCTCTGCAATGAAAAAATTTCGCTACAAAAATATCCTCTTATATACAAGTTATCAATGGTGTGGAAATATGGAAGAATATTTCGTCAAAAATACAGAAAAGCTTGCCGCATTTTTACTTATGCCGCGTATACAAACGAAAGAAAATATTCTTCGTATTTATGAGAAGGGAAAATTGGTAAAAGTACAACAGACACCGTTATCAGAAAACTTCTTTCTTTATTATTTTCTTTGGTATTTCCATTATATTATTGCTATTTTTACGCATTTTCCAAGGAATGAAAAACTTATCGTAATTTCCGCCCATCCATACGTATTTTTTGCAACAACTTTACAAAAAATTTTTCGAGGCATTGACTTCGTGTACTATATAGCCGATTACTATCCACCAATTAATTTAACAATGAAGCTTTATGAGCGTCTTAAAAAATTCTATCATAAAGGAATAAAGTATAAGATCTATCTCGGAGACGGAGTAAATAAAATTATGAACGGAAAGGTCTTAAATACAAAAACAATCAAAACAATTATGTTAGGGGTTAAACCAAAACATATCGTGAGAGACTTTAAAAAAACAAATCACACCATTCTTTTTGTAGGAGTTGTAAGGCCAAACGTAGGGTTGGAAATAGTATATGAATTTCTTTCGGAAAACCCACAATATGACCTTAAAATAATTGGCATTTGTGATAAGCAGCTGTATCAAAAACATCAGAAAATAATCAATGAATATAGAATTGCCGACAGGGTATACTTTCCAAATAGGTTCTTTTTTGATAACGAGCTCAATGTGATCTCAAAAGAGTGTTTTATTGGGGTAGCACTGTACACTATAGATAATACCAGTACAATTTATTATGCAGATCCAGGGAAAGTAAAAACATATACAGAGATGGGGTTGCCCGTAATTATGACAAAAACATCAAGCATAGCGGCATATATTAAAGAATACAAGGCGGGTAAGCTGATCGATAGAAATCCGCAATCACTTGCTAAAGGGATAGAAGAGATTGCAAAAAACTATAATACATATGTTGCCGGAGTGGATAAGTTGAATAAACATTTTAATTACGAAACTTACTATGAAGAGAAATTTAAGTTTTTAGAAGAAGCTTTTAACCAATGAAAAAGAGTAAAAAAATTAATGCTCCTCCTGTAAGCGTCATTATTCCAATGCGAAATTCTTCAACCACAGTGCTTGAAACATTAAAAAGTATTGTAAGACAGAATTATCCGATAAGAGAAATTATTATTGTTGATAATGTTTCAAAAGACAACTCGCGGGAAATTGTTAGGGTATTTGCAAAGAAAAGTCCAATTAGAATGCGTTTACTTTTGCAAAAAAAAGATAAGGGAGTGAGCTCTTCGTATAATTGGGGATTAAGAGAAGCAAAGACTCAATTAGTTGTTTTTTTAACATCAGACTGTACATTGCCAACACAGGATGAATTGGAAAAATTAGTAAAACCCCTCATAAAAGATCCTTTGGCAGTTGCTTCTTATTCAACGTGTACGCTTCCCCGGTTTGTATGGGATACCTACAACTTTTGGGAAAAGTTTTTTTCAGCCAGAATGGTTGACAATATTTCTTCAGGGATGGTATTAAAGTTTGACTGTGTTAAAAAATTATCATTTTTATCCATTGGCGGCTTTGATGAAATAAATTTCGGTGGAGATAGCGCAATTGGAGGAGAAGATGCAGATCTTTCTACAAGACTACGAAAAATAGGAAAGATCGTTCGGAGCAAAGCACACTCTTTCCATCTTCATTACAAAGGACTTGACTATAATTTATTCAATATGGCAAGGAGTAGAAAGATGTATGCTCGTTCGCAGGGTAGATTTTTACGAAAATGGGGATTAAGTATTAAAGATGCGTGTTTTGCTTTTTTACCGCGGCCGCTTATAGCAATATCTGGAATTTTTATAGTCGGACTGCCAATGCTTGTTCTGTATTCTTTTTTATATACTCCCAGAATGTTTACTACACGCGAAACCCTTTTAAACCCCCGAATTATAACAATCCCATTTCTCAATATCGCTTTTCTTTACTATGAACTATATTGGCTGATAAGAGCATTCCTTTCTTATAAGAAAAAAGCTATAATATAAACATGAAAACAATTATATTGTGCGGGGGAACAGGTTATCGGTTGAAAGAAGAAACCGAATTTAAGCCAAAACCAATGGTTTATGTTGGTAATCATCCAATTCTTTGGCACATAATGAAGACGTATGCCCATTATGGTTACAATGAGTTTATTTTAGCACTAGGGTATAAAGCAGATTATATTAAAGATTTTTTTCTTAATCAAAAGGCATTCTCGTCAGATTTTTCTTTAGATACGAAAGATCACAAAGTCAAATATTTCCTTGAAAATAGAAGTGAAATAGACAATTTTAAAATTACCTTTGTCGATACCGGTCTGGGGACTCAAGTCGGAGAAAGAATTCTTAAATGTAAAAAATATATCCCCGAAAACGATTCTTATTTTATGGTAACTTATGGCGATGGGGTAAGTAATATCAATATAGAAAAATTAGTAGATTTTCATAAAAAGCAGAAGACAATAGGTACAATTACTGGAATTCATCCGCATTCAAGGTTTGGGTCAATTATTGCAGATAATAACAATTTAATACGTGAATTTTCCGAAAAACCGGTTATGAACGATTGGATAAATGGAGGATACATGGTATTTAATAAGAACTTTTTTCAATATCTTAAAGAAGGTGAAATGGAGCATCCGGGACTTACAAGACTTACTAAAAAAAAGCAGCTTTCCGTATTTAAGCATGAAGGTTTTTGGTATTCGGTAGATACCAATAAAGAACTTGAAGAGTTAAATAAGATGTGGAATCAAGGAAACCCACTCTGGAAAATATGGTAGATAATAAAAAAAGCGGTGTAGAAAATAAAGATATTGAATACATCCATGAAAAAGCAAAACAGGAATTTGAAAAACTTTCAGGCAGTAAACTGCTTTTGACGGGCGCTGGTGGTTTCTTAGGATATTACTTTATTAAGTCAATTCTTGCATGGAATAAAAATAATCCTGATAAATTAATACAGCTTATAGCCTTAAGTAATTTTAGAAACGGTATTCCGCAATGGCTTGATTCTTTAAAAGGATGGGAAGATTTTAAAATCATTCAAAAAAATATTGTAAAATACTCACTTCCTAAAAGTTCAACGTTTGATTATATTATCCATGCTGCATCAATAGCTTCTCCAACTTTTTACCGTTTATTCCCAATTGAAACAATTAATGCAAATGTGCAAGGTTTATATAAAATATTAGACTACATGGTTTTAAGAAAAAAAACCAGGCAGCCGGTAAAGGGTTTGTTATTTTTTTCTTCAAGCGAAATATACGGAGATCCAAGCGAGGGAGATATTCCAACTCCAGAAACCTATCGCGGTACTGTTTCATGTACAGGGCCAAGAGCTTGTTATGACGAGTCAAAAAGATTTTGTGAGACGCTATGCGTGAACTATGTAAAAGTTCACAGCCTTCCTATAAAAGTTGCGCGTCCATTCAATAATTATGGACCTGGAATGAAGATTACAGATGGGAGAGTGATTGCTGATTTTGCAAAAAATATTTTGGAAAATAAAGATATTGTTATGTTTTCCGATGGTAGTCCATCAAGAACTTTTTGTTACGTTGCCGATGCAATTGTCGGTTACTTAAAAATTCTCGTACAGGGAAAAAATGGCCAAGCATATAATATTGGAGTTAAAAAACCGGAAGTATCAATGAAAACTTTAGCCGAAAAAATGGTAAAAATAGGAAGAGAAGATTTCAAATTTACGAAAAAAATAATTCTTCAAAAAAGTAAGGACAAGAATTATCTGACAGATAATCCCAATCGCCGTTGTCCGGTAATTGATAAGGCAAGAAAAGAAATAGGATATGACCCGGAAATTTCTCTTGATGATGGCTTGCAAAGAGTTATGCATTGGTATCATGAGAGATATTTTAAAAATCAAAAATCAAAAATCAAAAATCAAAAGCAATGAAAATAGCTGTTATTGGTACAGGTTATGTGGGTTTGGTAACTGGAGTTTCGATGAGCTTACTAGGCCATAAGGTGTTTTGTGTTGGAAGAGACAAGGGAAAAATAAAAAAGATCAATAACGGTTTTACCCCTTTTTATGAACCGGGACTAGATGAGCTTTTAAAAAAAACGCTATCTGGTAAATTGTTTGAGGCAACAGATGATTTTAAAAAAGCACTTTTAAATGCCGAGGTAATTATTATTGCAGTCGGTACTCCAACTGTCGAAAATAAAATAGATCTTTCGGCAATTAAAGAAGTATCAAGGCAAATCGGTAAAGAATTAAAAAACAGCAAAGAATACCAGATTGTAGTTGTTAAATCTACCGTTGTTCCAACAACAACCCAGAAGGTTGTTTTGCCCATTCTTGAAAAATATTCAGATAAAAAGATCGGAGAATTTGGTCTTTGTATGAGTCCTGAGTTTTTGCGGGAAGGAAATGCAGTCGAAGATGCAACAAATCCCGATCGTATTGTGATAGGTCAGTTTGATAGAAAAAGTGGTAAACAATTTGCAAAGGTTTATACAAAAGTTTTATGTCCTAAAGTCTTCACTAATTTGGCAACTGCAGAAATGACAAAATATGCAGCCAATGCATTACTTGCAACACTGATTAGTTATTCAAATGAAATTGCTCGGATAGCACAAGAGACCGAAGGAGTAGATGTTATTGATGTTTGGAAAGGTGTTCATCTTGATTCAAGACTAACTCCAAGAATTAATAATAAAATTGTTATACCCGGCATTATCAATTATATACTTTCGGGCTGCGGATATGGAGGAAGTTGTTTTCCAAAAGATACAAAAGCATTGGCGGCATATGCAAAAGGAATTGGCGTCAAAGCAGAACTTATTAATAGTGTTATAAATATTAACCAGACTCAACCGTCCCGGATGGTTTTTCTTTTAAAACAAGCCTTAGGAAATTTAAAGAATAAAAAAATTGCTGTTTTAGGATTAACGTTTAAACCAAATACAGACGATCTTCGCGAGTCGCCATCAATTTTTGTTATAAAAGAGCTTTTCAAAGAGGGAGCGGAAGTTGTTTGTCAAGATCCTGTCATTGATAACCCTAATAAATTAGAATTAGGAGATTTTAAAGTAACGCTTGCAAAGTCGGCGGATGAGGCATTGAAAAATGCGGACGGTGCGTTAATAATGACTGCATGGAATGAATATAAAAAACTTAACCCATCAGTTTTTAAAAACCTTATGAAAACCCCAGTTGTTATTGATGGAAGACGTATATTTTCTCCTGATAGCTTTCTCCAAGCAGGAATTTTATATAAAGGAATAGGATATTGCGGGAATTAATTTATTAATTTTATGAAATTGCTGGATTTAACTATTTCTGCTTTAAAAAATGCCTATGAGGTTCATGAAAAATTAGGCAAAAACGGTTTAGAAAAACTAAAAAAAAATAGATTTGGAGAAACGGCTTTGAGAGGTGATTTCCAGGCAGAGGAGGCAGTTCTAAACGTTTTGAGAGTAAAGAAGGTACCAATTAGAGTAATATCGGAAGAGCATGGTGTAGTTGATATCGTTAAAAATCCTGTTTTACTTGGTATTCTTGATGGGCTAGATGGTTCAAATAGATATGAAGCCTATTGGAAAGGCGATAAAAATGCACGTTACGGAACAATGTTTGCGATATTTGACAGTATTAACCCGCGTTACGAGGATTATTTAACAAGCGGCATAATGGAACATCCAACAAAGAGATTATTTATTGCCGCTAAAGGAAGAGGAGCTTTTTTAGTTAGTTTAACTAATAGTGCTAAATCTGGAATTGAAGTTTCGAAAGAAACAGATTTTAGCAATAAGACAAAGGTTGAAATAGACGCTTATGAAAAAGCGGCGCATTTTCCTTTTATAAAAAGAGTATTTATTGAGAGATTACCTAAAGGAATAAATTTTAAATGTTTATTGTCAACGGCTGTCCATTATGCTGATTTGGCATCCGGCGCGGCAGATATTGTTTTAGAATGTACATATAAAGGAAATTTGGAGAGCGCAGTTGCCTACGGGTTGGTTACCGAAGCAGGAGGTGTAATGGTAGATATTAATGGGGAAAGTTTTTCTAAGAAACGTTATTTAGAATTCGGACAGAAAGAACATGTCCCAATTATAACTGCAGCAACGAAAGAACTGGCAGACAGTTTTATTAAAACTATTAGCTAATATTTACCATGACTGATTATCAAGAAGGAGCTAAAGCTTTTCAAAAAGAAGTATCAGGAGAGAGAACAAACAGTGTTTATGCATATGCGATTGGAAGAAACCCGGAAATTAAAAATACTCCATCAGATAATTTCAAGGGAATTATTTCAAGCACATTAAAAATAATAGATACTCTTGAAGAATTTGGAGAAGAAACAGCGCATAATTTAACAATTCCGCGTGCAATTGCAGATGAAATTGGATTAATATGGGATTTTTCCGGACCGGGAACTTACGATAAACCTTTTAAAGAGGATCGATACAAAGATCTTCCGTGGTCAAAATCGATGGATCAAAAGCGTTTAAGCCATACAGCTGTTTTGGAAAGAGCAATTGTTGAATCGATAAAAGGAAATAGTTTTAGAGGATCGCTTGAAAATATCGTTGAAACGAAACACAGATTAAAAAAAGCCATAGGAGAAGTTGGGCCATATATATTATATAACGGTATACCAGAAGAAAATAGTGTAGTGAAGGATGTTCTTTCGCGTGAAGGAGTTGTAATTCCGGCGGATAAAGTAATTATTCCAAATTTTAAAATTGATAATACACTTGATCAAGTAAAATCATTCGAATGGCCAAAACACGTTGAAAAGGGTAAGGCAATCGCTCTTGTTTCACATGCTCCTCATCTGGCTCGAATAATTGGGCTTATAAATTATTTTAACCCTTTTTCAAAAGGAACAAAAATATACCTTTTTCCTTTACCGACTCCTCAAGAAGGAAGAGAAGAGTATGCGAAGATGGAAATTAGCGGACTTTTACATAATATGTTTGACTTAGAAAAATCAAACTTAATGCCTGCATACGAATATATGATTGGTGAAAAAAAATTGCAATTTTCCAAAGAACCGTAAAAATATTTTTTTCTTATGACAAAATGCAGAGTATGCAATACAATAATCCAAAAATTTTTTTCCTTAGGCAAGATGCCTTTTGTTAATGCTTTTTTGGAGAAGAGTGAAATAGAAGAAGAAAAAAAAAATTGATCTATCTATTGGTTTTTGCCCAAACTGCTATTTGGTCCAATTAATAAAAACAGTCGATCCAAAAGATCTTTTTACTAATTACCTTTACTTTTCTTCGGTCACAAAATCAATAGTAGATCATAGTAAAAAAACTTCAGCCTGTTTTATAGACAGATTCAAATTAAACCATTGTAATCTCGTTCTTGAAATTGGAAGCAACGATGGCGTTAATCTGCAATTCTATAAAGAAAAAGGGATGAACGTCCTGGGAATTGACCCTGCAAAAAATATTGCAGAAATAGCCAATAAAAAAGGGATAAAAACAATTCCCGAGTTTTTTAACTTGGAATTGGCGAAAAAATTATCTTCGCAAGGGCTAAAAGCAGACTTGATTTATGGAGCTAATGTTTTTGCTCATGTTCCAAACATCGTAGATTTTGTAAAAGGTGTAAAAACTATCTTAAAAGATAACGGGACTTGCGTGTTTGAATTTCCTTATCTCAAGGGTTTACTTGAGAATAAATTTGACACTATTTATCATGAACATGTTTTTTATTATTCACTTATAGCATTAAAGAATTTATTTAATAAGGTAGATTTGGGAATATACGATGTTGAACAAATTCCAATGCAAGGTGGTTCACTTCGAATATTTATATCTCACAAAAAAAGGTTTAATGTTTCCCAAAATGTAAAAAAACTGCAGGAAAAAGAAATAAAAGAAAAATACAATAAGCTGGAAAGATATATGAAAATGGCAGAGGATGTTAATAATTTAAAAAAAGAAACTATTAAATTTCTTAAAGATTTAAAAAGTAAAAATAAAAGTATCGCTGGGTATGGCGCTCCGGCAAAAGGAATAATTCTTCTTAATTTTTTTAAAATAAGTAGATATCTTAACTATATTGTTGATAAATCTCCTGTAAAGCAAAATAAATATGTTCCGGGCATTCATTTTTTAATTTATTCTCCATCCAAAATTAGGCAAGAAATACCCGACTACCTTTTTATTTTTCCGTGGAACATAAAAAGTGAGATATTGTCGGAATACTCCTGGTTTAAAAAACAAGGAGGAAAGTTTATTATTCCAATTCCCAGGCTACAAGTAATTTAACATGACACCTTTGTTAGAAAAATGAAAGCGAATGTTATACAAAAAGAATTCCCTAATTTAAAAGTTTCTGTTTTATCAGTGGGAAAACATAAAAACAATCCTTTAAGAAATGAAGACGGATGGGTAGCAAAAGTAAATACGTTTGCAGTTATAGATGGTTCTGCTCCTCGTGTAGATTTAAGATTTGAAGGGAAAAGTAGTGCAAGATTTGCAACAGATGTGGTAAGAAAAGTTTTACTAACAACACCGCCGGATGTTAATGGAAAAGAGTTAGTCTCAGAAATTACAACTGCTCTTAATAGAGAAATTAATAGAGAAGGCTATAGAAAGGTTATTCAAAAAAACAAAGAGGCAACTCCTGCGGCACTTTTTACAACCGCTCGAATTGTTGGAGATAAGGTTATCGTTACCGGGCTTGGGGATATTTCCTGTAGAATAAATGAGAAAGTAATTCACTCGGATCATTTCAAGTCGGAAGATTTGATGACAGAAAAAAGAATTTTGGCAATGAAAAACGCCAAAAAGAAAAATCCTTCAATTTCGGATGAAGAATTGGTTGCAATTGGCCAGAAGACAATAAAAGATGATTTAATATATCAGGTTAAAAATTACTTTAACAATTCAAATAGCGACTTAGGTCTTGGCATTATTGATGGGGAAGAAGTGCCGGAAAAATTCATAAAAGAGTACAAATATGATTTAAAAGATGTTAAAACATTGGAGTTATTTTCAGATGGCTATTATAGTTTCCCAGACTTTCCAAGTATTGATTTATGGGAAGAAAAATTTTTTCAAGGAGAAAAAGAAGATCCTTTAAGATGGAATAAATATCCGGCCGTTAAGGCAGTTCTTCCAGGTCAGTTTTCAGATGACAGAACAATTTTAATTGTTGCTTTCAATAAGTAGAAAAAAATGAAGATACGATCACCTAAGATTATTTTAATAATAATAATTCTTCTTTTGACTATCATGCCTTTCTTTTGGCTTAAACCCGGCGAGATGGATTTAGGTGGCGATGGAGGCAGGCTTTACTTTTATGATCCGGTAAACCAGATTAAAAATTTGGCTTTATATAATAGGTGTGCTTTTGGTATAGGAACAATTGATTCTCCTTTTTCATACCTTCCTTTTATTGGAATACTGGCAATAATAAAGACAATTGTTACGTCTTCGTATATTCTTATTTGTTTTCATAACGCATTAAAATTAGCTGTTGGTTTTCTTGCCGTTTATGCGATCGTAAAGCAGTTTATTGGCGGATTTAATAAAAATAATTCCCTTGGTGTGGAACTTGCCTCAATGATTGCCGGGCTTTTTTATCTTTCCACCCCTGCGATGACGGAGAATTATGTAAAAGCTATTGCAACTCATGATCAAGTATTTCTGAATCCTCTCATGTTTTACCTTTTATTGCGGTTTGCTCTTTCAGGAAAAATGAAATATATGTGGATTGCGCTTATTGTAGGTCTTGTTTTTTCAGTGAGCTTTAGTTATATGGGCGCACCTTCCTTTTTTGCTTTTTACCCTCTTGCATTTATTTTTATTCTTTTCTATGGCACTTTTATTAGGCATGTTAAGTTTCCATGGAGAAAATTACTGCTTACTTTTGTTTGGTTTTTTGGGCTGCATGCTTTTCATTTAATTCCTGAAGCTTCCGATCTATTTACTTTTGGAAGCAATAGCAATACAAGAATGTTTAATATCGAAAGTATAACATCGCAAATCGGTTACTTTTATGCAATATTGCATATTCCAAAGACGAGTTTTTATCTTTTCTCTTATTCCTTAACAAGATTTTTGGGACAAGTTGCCTTCGTTGTCCCTTTAATAGTTGTATTGGGATTGATATTTAATAAGAAGAAAGAAAAGACGATGCTTCTTGTTTTTGTATTCTTTTTAGTGACTTTCTTTTTTGTAACTGGGAAGGTAACGGTTGTTGGCATAAAAATTTATGAATGGTTTTTTCATGTGCCCGGCTTTTCAATGTTTCGAAATTTTTATGGGCAATGGCAATTTGTATATTATTTCTTTTATTCTCTTCTTTTTGGTTTGGCATTTTATTCTGTGATATCTAGAATAAAGTCAAGAATCTTTTTAAAATGTCTTTTTCTGTTTCTGGTTATCTTTTTTACAATAAGCTCGTGGCAATTTATTAATGGAAGTCTTGTAAATCCATTTAGAGAAGATGCAAATGGGGTGAAAGCAGCAATTATTATGGATCCAAATTATGAAAACACGCTTAAATTTATTCGTTCAATGCCTGATGATGGAAAAATACTTGTTCTTCCTTTTAGCGATTCCTATATGCAAGTAATTCATGGATTAAATAACGGAGTCTACGTGGGACACTCGACAATTGGTCAGTTGACAGGAAAAAACGATTTTGCAGGTTATCAAGGCATTTTTCCCTATAGTGATACTTTTTGGCAATTAAGTAAAGAGAAAAACTATAAAGCGATAAAAAAAATGTTTGGAATACTAAATATCCATTATATATTTTATAATTCTGACACAAGGATTTATGATACAGCATTTCCTGGTCGGCCATACTCGCCTAATTATGTCCGAAAATTTATGCCTCCAGATCAGGCGGGGTATAAGGAATATATCGGAAACCTCTCGAGCGAAAAAATCTTTGAAAGCGGTTTTTATAGTGTTTATAAGTTGGAAGATAAATCTTCGCTTCCTCATTTTTACACAGCCCAAAACATTCTTTTCTATAAAGATGATCCCAAATTGACAGGTTATGGAAAAACACTTGCCTTTTTTAAGGGAAATATTCCGGAAAGACCAGTTTATATAGAAAGTCAAAATTGCAAAAAATTGTTTAAGCAAGAGTTTTGTAGGGAAGATTCTAATTTTCCAATGACTGATAGTCCAAAAATCCAATTCGAAAAAATTAATCCAACAAAATATAAATTAACTGTATCTAATGCAAATAACCCTTATATTCTCGTATTCTCCGAAGCGTTTCACAGTAACTGGAAGATTTATGCCGGAGTTGCAAAAGAAAAGAATACATTCTTTGGTAAAGATATTTTTGAGACATTTAGTTTAAACTCAATATCAAACGATAGACATTTTATTGCAAATGGTTATGCAAATGGTTGGTATATTAAACCGCAGGATTTAGGAGGAAAGCAAGAGTATGAACTTATAATAGAAATGACAGGACAAAGAATATTCTATGTGAGTTTAATTTTTTCAGGCATTATATTCATAATCTTTGTTCTTCGGGGAATAATATTTTTTGATATAATAAAAAAACGAAAAAAATGAAAATTACTATATTTTTTTTGAGGAAGTATAAATCAGTTATCATGACTTTGGTTGTGTTGGGAATTATTTCGGATATATTCTTGATTAGGTTTAAATCAGACTTAATTACGTTTGCGATTCTTGCATTGGTATTTTTTTCCTTTAAATTTTATAAAATTACGAGTAAGATGACGTTCCTTCTTGGTATTATTCCTACTGTCATTATTTTCCTTTACTTTCTTGTGGATTCAGAATCTCTTTTTGTCGAAAAGGCAGCTATTTGGCTTTTTTTACTATTAGGGTTAGGTATTATTCAGGAACTATTCATATCCAAAAAAAATGAAAAAATATAGATTTGCAATTATTTTAGCAGTTATCCTATTTTTTATTCCATTTTTTTGGTTAAAACCCGGAGAAATGAATCTGGGTGGCGATTCGGGAAGACTTTATTTTTATGATCCTGGTTCGTATCTTAATTTACGCGTACTTTATAATTATTTAGGAAGCGGTAACGGCACAGAAATAATTTACTACACGCATTTTCCTTATGTTGCTCTGTTGTTCTTCATCAAACTCATTTTACAATCACCAACAATGCTTATTTCTTTTTTTAATGGTCTTACCTTAAGCGTTGCATTCTTTTTTGTCTATCTTTTCGTAAAAGAACTCCTGAGTACAAATGAAAATTCAATTAAATCAGGATTCGTTGAGATGTCTTCAATTCTTGCCGGTCTTTTTTACATCCTTTCGCAAATTTCTATTTATAGCGGTTGGGAGAGGCCAATTACTACTTTCAATCAAATGTTTCTTAATCCTTTTATGGCATTTTTACTTCTAAAGTTTATGTTAACCCAAAAAAAAGAATATCTAATTTCAGCATTACTAGCAACATTTGTTTTTTCTGTAAACTTTTCTTTAGTTGGCGCCCCGCCATTTTTTGCTTTTTATCCAATAACAGTACTTTTCCTCTTTCTTTATGCGAAGTTGGTTAGGAAGGTATCTTTTAAATGGAAATCATTTGTTGCTGGTATAATTCTTTTTCTATTTTTACATGCCTTCCATTTAGTTAATACAATAGATGGTGTTTTCTCTCTTAGCTCCTCTTATAATTTGACAGTTTTTGCTCTGCAGGGTGAAGCTTCGCGTAATGGGCTTGATTATTTTATTTCTGTGGCGAGTAATATAAAAGCAAGTAGAATTTGGATGAGTCTTGCTCAGTTTCAAATACAGGCTTACTTTGCGATATTTATTATCTTTCCGGCAGTTTTAGTTGTTTCTTTTTTCCTAAATAAGGGAAAAACGTTACTTTTTACAGGATTATTTTTTCTTATCGTTTTGTTCTTTGCTTCTGCAATTACTCAAACTGGCTTTTTCTTCTATAGACAATTGTTTTTAATACCCGGTTTTAATATGTTTCGTAATTTTCATGGACAGTGGTCATATGTTTTCTTTTTCTTTTACGCATTACTTTTTGGGCAAGCAATCGCCATCGTTGCAAACAAATCAAGCAAAAGAATCGCCTTGGCTATTTTTACTATTTCTAGCATGGTAATTATTGGGTTTGGCACACCGCTTTTTACAGGAAGTATCTCAATTCCGATGGACGCGGAGAAGACAGTGCGTACTAGTTTTAAAATGGATCCAGCCTACGAGCAGGTCTTACAATACTTTAAATCAAATCTAGTTGATGGAAAGGTTCTGATGTTTCCGCTAACAGACCATGGTTATCAAATCTTCAAGGGTAAAGAAGGTGGAGTTTATAAAGGGCTTCCGACAATTTCAATTTTAGATGATAAGTCGGATTTTGGAGGATACGAAACATTGGGTCCATTTAAAGATATTTTTTTAACTTCCATCAAAAACAATGACTATGAAACTTTTAAAAAAATGCTTTCGGCGATGAATATCAAATGGATATTCTATAATTCCGATCCATATATTTATGGCGAACCTTTTTTATCAACGTTGTATGGTTTTGTGTCAAATTACTCACCGAAAGACCAACAAGAATATAAGTCATTTATCGAAAAGTTACCGATTAATAAATTAATTGATTTTGGAGAAAAATATCATATCTATTCGGTTAATGACGATATATATTTCCCTCATATTTATACTTCGACAGATATAGTGTTTACTACCAACCAAATTAATTTGATGTTCGATCCTGAATTTCAAAAAGATATGTATCGGACATTACTCCCTGTGGAAAGCTCTACAAGTAAAAAAGATTCTATGATTATCTATGGTTTACAAAAATCATTCTTAACCCAAATTAAAGACAATCGTCATTTTCATACACATAATCCTTTTATTGGTAGAGCGCTTGATGATTTATTTTATCCGCTAGTAATAGTTAGGGAAAAATTTGATCTTGCTAGACTTAGAAATAAACCCGATCAGTATCTTGATTTTTCACTCTTTTTGCTTTCGAAAAGAATTCAAGAATTGAATCGTTTTGGAATAAATATGAAAGCCGGTCAGGGTTCTTGGCAAGAACCCTCCCCGTGGGATTTAAAGAGATGGTTTTCATATAATAGTTGGAATGCAAGCCTAGTGCGTTATGAAAACGCAGTGAATGCGATTATTGATTGGATTGATAATTCTGATATTCCAGAAGAAAAGAAAATGCTTAATAAATTAAAAGTTAATGAACAGTTTTCTAAACATGAGCTTCACCTAATAAGTGATGTATATGATTTTAATAAAGAGGATAACGAAAAAAAATACCTACTTTCTGTTGTTAACAGAATGTTTGAAAGACTTTATAAGAAAGTAAACGTTACAGTTAGCGATCCTTCTTTATGTATGTATAAATTGCCGACTTTCACCAACCGCGAGGGAGAATATACAGTTTATTTTCGCGGAAAAAACATTCCAGACATTGATCAATCTCAGATATTTACTAGGCTCGGAGATCAAACATCAAAAACTCAATTTGCAAACATTAGGGTTGATGAGAGGAGTGAAGCCCAAGTGATTTTAAAGATACCAGTTTCAAACATTGTAAAAGAAGAAAAATGGAGTAGTAGCGGCGTCCCAATAGAAGGTTTGAATGGTATTACCTCGTTATCTTTTAGTAATGGATTAGGAGGTTCAATAGATGGTCTTACTCTGCAAATTCCAAACTGGATACCGGATTATGCCTATCTTATTTCTTTTGACTATAATACCAATGGCGATGATTTTATTTTTTCATTTGCTGATAAAAAATCTTCAGAGAAGGCTTTTAAAAAGGTTAATCAAAGATTATTATTCGAAAAAAGATTAAATGCAAAAAATTTTAAGACCCATCAGTCAATTATTTTTGCCGAGGGAGATACTATCGGTGGTTTTTTAAGAATTGTTCCATTCTCCCCAAGAGATACAAGCGAAATAAAAATAAGAAATCTGAAAGTGCAAAAAATTGAGTATCCAGAACTTTTATTAAGAAAAATTGTTATAGAGCAAAATAAAAGCGAACCACCTCAAGTTACTTTTACAAAAATAAATCCTACAAAATATGTTTTAAATATAAAAGGAGTAAAGAATCCCTATTCTCTTATTTTCTTGGAGCAGTATAGTGCAAATTGGAAATTATTCGATACAAGTAGCAATACTAATTCATTTGCAGGGGAGATATCGAGATTCTTCGGGCAAATAGGAAAATTATTGATTGGGCTTTTTATAAAAGATAATTCTAAAAATACTATAGTGGCAAACTACTTTAATGATAAAGTAAAAGAAGGGGAGTCTAAGAATATATTTATAGAACCAAGCACTTTTGAAACTTGGGGGAAAAATGCTGTTTTTGAACGTGAGCATATTTCTGTCAATGGATATGCAAATGCATGGTATATAAAACCTAATGGAATGGGTGGAAAGACAGATTATACATTAATTCTCGAGCTTAAAACGCAAAAACTGTTTTACCCGGCGCTTTTACTGTCACTGGTGACTTTCTTCTCACTCGTGCTTTATTTAATTAAAAAGCTCTTATGGCAAAAAAAACGATAGTAACATTATTATTTCTGATTCCTATACTTTTTATTTTTAAAAATTGGTTTATTTTTCCTTTTCTTTCCGGGCATGATTGGCCTTATTTTTTTAAAGAGACACTTTCTGATTATTCGTTTTTTCCTCCTGCATGGTCTCCAACGTTGGGGATTGGACTTGGCGGAGAAATGACAAATTATGGCTTGGGTACATTTATTTATGCGTTAGTTTCATTATTTGTAAATTCAATTGGCTTGCCATGGGAACTGGTATATAAGATTTTTATTTTTGGGTTGTTTCTTATTCTCTCCGTTTTTTCAAGCGTTTATTTATTACGTACGGTTTTAAAGAATCCAGGTAAACTGCAATTGTTATTGTCCGTACTTATATTTAGTGCAAATACCTATATTCTTATGGTTTTAGATGGGGGGCAGATGGGAGTAGCCCTCGCTTATAGCATATCTCCGCTCGTTCTAGGAACCTTTATAAATCTTGTAAATAACTTTGTTTCCATTTCGCCTAATTTCAAATTTCATTCATTCGGCAAGCTCAGGACAAGAATTTCAAATTTCAAATTTCCAATATTGGCTAGTTTGGTTTTAACCATACAAATTATGTTTGACTTTCGGATAGCAGTTCTTACAACTGTAATAGGTCTATTTTATGCAATGTATTATTATTTTTTTATTGAACGGTTTGAGCTTGGATTATTTGTTAAACATTGTGTATTAACTGGATTTATTATTCTGGGTTTCAATATATATTGGGTTTTTCCAATTGTTGCCTTGCGTTCACTTCCGTCCCAGGAGTTGTTAAGTAGTTTGAGTTCGGTTTCTGGTTTTCAATTTTTTTCATTTGCGACATTTTCGCAAACCTTATCGCTTCTACAACCTAATTGGCCGGAAAATATTTTTGGGAAGGTATATTTTATGAGAAGTGAGTTTATTATATTGCCTGTTTTGGCGTACTTAGGGTTATTGTTTATTAAAACCAAAGCGCTGAAAAATGCAAAACAATACGCAGAACACCGCAGAATTTTATTTTTTGCACTCCTGGGATTGGTGGGTGCTTTTTTGGCAAAAGGGGCAAATCCACCATTTGGAGAGATAAATACCTGGTTATTTACGAATGTGCCATTTCTCTATTTCTTTAGAGATTCAACGAAGTTTTACTTATTAACCATGTTATCTTACAGTGTTTTGATACCATTTACAGTTTATTCTATTAAAACATGGTTAAGTTCAAAACTCCCCACTTCGCCAAGGCTTTGTGGGGCAAGCAAAACTCAAAATTATTTATTTTATCTTGTGCCAATGATTGCAATTCTTTATTTATTATTCCTGATTCGTCCTATTTTTTTAGACAAACTTAATGGGACATTTAAAAGGCATGAAATTTCAAAAGAATACCTTGAGTTAAAAGATTTTTTAAACAGCCAAAAAGATTTTTCGAGAACATTATGGATACCAAGGCAAGATCGTTACAACTTTTACTCCTGCCTTCATCCGGCAGTGTCCGGAGAGGATCTTTTTTCGGCAACTAATTCGGCTGAGATAATAAGGAAATTAAAAATGGATCAAACTCGTGAATTGCTTTCTAATTTTTCGATAAAATATATAATTATTCCATTTGATTCATTTGGAGAGATTTTTGTAAAAGACAGAAAATATAATGAAAAAGAATATTCTTCCACGGTGAATCTTCTTAATTCAATTAATTGGCTTAAAAAAATAGAAGATTTTGGTAATATCATTGTCTATGAAACTCCAGACCACAAGGATCATTTTTGGTTAAACGGACAAGGTAAACTTTCATATACAGCTATAGGCCCGTCAGAATATGAAGTAAAGGTGTCAGCAGAAAAAGCTTCGAAAGTAATTTTTACCGAAGCCTATAATCCTTATTGGATAACAGACACCGGTAGCGATAAATTAACAAGTAAAAAAACAGAATACAATGCAAATAGTTTTTTATTGGAAAAGGGAGGAGTTTACGAATTAAAAGTATACTTTTCAAAACAGAAATATTATAACTTTGGAAAATTGATTACGTTGCTTTTTATCGTAGCTTTTTCGTTTACTGCGATATTTCTTAGAAAGAAAACTAATTTATGAGACTTAATCCTAATTGCTTAAGCTGCGGTTCTTCAAAAACATGCAAGACATATAAAACAAAAGATCGAATGTTTGGGGGCAATAAGATTTTTAATTATTTCGAATGCAAAAATTGCTCTGTTTGCTTCTTGTATCCTCAGCTATCATTGAAGGAGTTTGGAAAATACTATCCGAGCTCAAAATATTATTCATATTCAAATAGTAATAAAAAAGATTTTTTTGGTACGATAAGGGCATATTTAGTGCGTAGTTATTATAAAGAGAATTTTTTTTTCAGATTATTTTCTTTCTTCGTGATAAGTGTTCCGGCAATTCCAAGCGCGCCAATTGGAAAAATATTAGATGTAGGATGCGGAACTGGTGAAACCCTTTCTCTTTTAAAAGAAGTGGGGTGGAATGTTTACGGATTAGATTTGGATAAAGATGCAATAAATATAGCGAAAAAACGAGGAATTACAGCTAAAATAGGCAGTTATGAAGAAATAGAATCTTTTCCTAAAGATTATTTTGATGCAATTCGTTTATATCATGTTATAGAGCACATTGGCGATCCTTCAGTTGCACTCAAACTTATTTATTTACGCCTTAAACCCGGCGGACAGCTAATTTTGGGAGCACCAAATTACAATAGTATAGTCAGAAAAATATTTGGCTCTTTTTGGTACAATCTTGATGCTCCTAGGCATCTATTTCTTTTTTCGCCAAAAAATTTAATAGCACTTGGAAAAAAAAACGGATTCATAGATCCTCATGTTGATTATTTTGCAGCTGGCGGCATTTTGGGAAGCATACAATATATAATAAATGAAAAATTTAATAAAAAGGTTGATTTGTTGTCGAATATTTTTTTAGTTTTGCTTTTTTTTATTCCAGAATTGTTGACAAATAAACTGTCGGCAGGGGATATTTTTACTCTAAGAATGTACAAAAAAAAGTATAGAGTGTGACATAATCATCGCAATTTCCTTGTTTTATGCAGAATAAGATTGTAGAAAAAAATATGACAACGAAGCTTTACTTACTTTAAATCTTAAGAAGATTTTGTATGAAAATTAGAATCTGGTTTATAATCTATGATTACCAAATACAATCAATACAGAAATGACTTTTTTAATAAACTCAGGGTTGATTTTGAAAAAGGAAAAAAAATATTAGATGTTGGATGTGGAGATGGGTCAGATGCGCAAGTCTTCAGAAAATCATATGGGCTTGATTTTTATGGAATCGATATTTATAAAAATCCAAACATTAAAAAAAATAAGCTAAATTTTAAAATTGGAACAATTCATAAAATTCCTTATAAGTCAGAATGTTTTGATTATGTCTATGCACACGATGTCCTCCATCATATAGAAGAAAAAAATCTATCGGATAATTCTATCTTATTAGGTCTTAAAGAATTAAGAAGAGTATGCAAAAAAAATGGATGCATAGTGATTGTTGAGGCAAATAGATATAATCCCTTATTTTATCCGCATATGGTTTTAATGAAAAAACATAACCATCTAACTAAATCGAGGTTTAAGAGATTGGTTAAGGAAGAATTTAAAAAAGATAATATACTTTTCAAATTCTTTGAAGCACATTTATATCCAGCTAAACTTATTTATATTTTTAAAATATATGAATATTTTGCAGAGAAGATTTTTCCCAAGTGGCCTCTAGCATATAACTGCGCAGTAATTATTAAAATATCGTAAAATAGAATAAGTTGAACAGTTTAAATAAAAGTATTGGAATTTTATGCCTAATGCTATGAAAGATTTAATTAAGGATAAGAAATTTATCATTGCTGTCCATGAAAACCTAGTTATTGGTCCTCCTTATGATTTGCGTACTTTCTTATTAGAAAAACCGGTTGAGAAGTTGATTTATATATCTCATCCTTTAACATCTGAAAAAGAATTTTATAAAGGTGTTTCACAATGTGAAGTTTACAAAAGATGTAAGTTAACGCAAAAAATTAAAGCTTTTCATTGGCGTTTACCGGATCCCCTTCTTTATGTAAAGGATGTTTTCTATACAATTTTTTGGTCTGTAAGATTTAATAAGAAACACAATCTTTTTATTGGAGTAGATCCGCTAAATGCATTAGCAGGATTAATATTGCGTTTCTTTGGCCGTGTTGAAAAAGTTATTTATTATGCAATTGATTATTTTACTCCAAGATTCGAGAATAAAATATTGAATTATATATATCATAACATAGACAAGCTATGTGTCCGATTTTGTGATGAAACATGGAATCTTTCAGATGTTATGGCAACAGCAAGAGAAAAATATAATAATATGCCTGTAAAAATCTATAATAGACAACATACTGTTCCTGTTGGAATATGGTTTTATCGAGCAAAAAGAAAGGAATTCGCAAAGATTAACAAGAAAAAAATAATTTTTACCGGACATTTAAATCCAGTGATGGGAGCAGACTTAATCTTGCACGCAATGCCTAAAATTATAAAAAACATTCCGGATATTAAGCTTGAGATCATAGGGGGCGGGCAAGAATATGATAGTTTACGAAAACTGGCGAATGATCTAAGTTTAGATAAATATGTGCTTTTTCATGGTTGGATAGAGGATAGGAAAAAACTGGAGAATCTTCTTTCGGATGCAGCTTTGGGACTGGCGCCATTTAACACAAAAATTCCGGGGGATAAAATTAGAAACGCAGATCCCGCCAAACTTAAAGATTATGCGTTATTAGGACTTCCGTTTATAGTTACAGATGCAATAGCAAATCCCGAAGAAATTACAGAAAAAAAATGTGGCATAATAATAAACTACGATAAAGATCAATTGGCAAATGCAGTAATAAAATTATTGACCAACGAAAAGATGTTAAAAGATTATAGAGTAAACGCATTAAAATTTGTTAAAAAATATGACAATGAAGCTTTATTCACTTTAAATCTTGAGAGGATTTTAAAAAAGAAATATTAATATGCAGATAGCAATTACAGGCGATAGCGGATTTTTAGGGACTGAGTTAAAAAGAGAACTTAGAAAAAGTGATATTTCCTTTTCGGTCTTTGAAAGAGAAAAGTACAATCTTTTTAAGCCCGAAACTCTTAAAGATTTTGTAAAGTCAAAGAATGTTATTATTCATCTCGCTGGTGCTAATAAAGATAAAAGTCTTGAAGAAATAATAAAAGTAAATGTTCTGGGAACAAAAGGACTTTTAGATGCAATAAACATGTACTCTCCTTTTACAAAACTTGTTTTTGCTTCATCGTTTATGGTTTATCTGCAAAATGATTTTTTTGGCGTTTCAAAAAAAGTTGCCGAAGACCTTATTATAGAATATGCGAGAGAACGTTCTATAAAATCTATAATTCTTCGTTTTTCCAATATTTACGGTGAAGCTGTTAAGCCATTTTGTAACTCTGTTATATCTACTTTTGCATATAAAATAAAAAGAGACGAACAAGTTATAATTAACGGCGATGGTACTCAAAGGCGAGATTATATATGCGTTAAAGATGCAGTATCAGCATTTATGAAAGCAATAATGTATAAGCCAAAAAAAATTGAATGTTTTGATATATGTAGCGGGAAATTAACATCGCTAAATGAAATACTTGATTTAATGGAAAAGGTTAGTCATAAAGAGATTAATTTATGTTATAATAAAAATCTAAAATTGGATGATTTAAATATAAAAAAAGATTATACAAGAGCAAAAGAAATTCTGAATTGGGAACCAACAGTTTTATTGAAAGATGGATTAAAAACTTTTTTTAATTCGTTGCATGAAGATTAAAGAGAAAAAACTTAAAGTAAAAAGCGATATAAGAGGATGGCTCGCTGAAATTTTAACACCGAAAGATGTTGGGAATAAAGCATTTGGGTTAATTGTCGTTACTACAGCAAAACCCGGACAAACAAAAGGAAGACATTATCATAAAAGAAAAACTGAATGGTATTGTGTTATTAAGGGCGACGGAATGCTTACATTAATAGATAATAAAACAAGAGAAACAAAAAAAATTGAAATGGGAGAAAAAAATATGATTATGGTTCAAATTCCTCCAAATCACTTTCATCTGATTGAAAATATTGGAAAAACCGAAATGTTTCTTCTTGTATATGTTAATGAATTGTTTAACCCGAAAGAACCAGATAACTATTATGAGTAAAAAAGATAATTTGAGTCAGGCGATAAAAGAAAAAATTAGCGGAAAAGTGATTTTAATCACAGGGGGAACAGGTTCATTCGGAAGCATTGTTATTAATAATATCCTTAAGCTTGATCCCAAAAGAATAATTATTTTTAGCAGAGACGAGAAGAAGCAGTTTGATATGCGTAATAAGTATGATAGTTCACTTCTGCGTTTTGTTATAGGAGATGTACGGGATAGACAAAGCGTTGATGAGGTTATGGATGGTGTTGATTATGTCTTTCATGCCGCAGCGCTAAAACAGGTACCCAGCTGTGAATTTTTCCCACTGGAGGCTATAAAAACAAACGTTCTTGGCGCTTCTAATGTTTTGACATCTGCAAGAGAACATAAGGCAAAGAAAGTAATGATTTTAAGTACTGATAAAGCAGTGTATCCAATTAATGCGATGGGAATGACAAAGGCGCTTATGGAAAAAGTAATGATTGCACAGGCGCGTGATATTATTAATGGTATAACAGCGAAAGGAAGGGATGATACAACTCTCTGCGGTGTAAGATATGGGAATGTACTTTACTCAAGAGGTTCGGTTATTCCTTATTTTGTTGATCAAATTAAAAAAGGAAAAGAGTTAACAGTAACAAATTTAAATATGACACGTTTTCTTCTTCCTCTTACCCAAGCAGTAGATTTGGTTTTGTACGCATTAGCATTTGGTGAAAACGGTCATATGTATGTACGCAAAGCGCCCGCAGCTACACTTGAAATATTAGTTCAAGCCATTTGCAAGATTTTTAGCTATAAAAAAGGATATAGAGAAGTAGGAATACGGGCAGGGGAGAAAATGCATGAAACACTCATCTCCAAAGAAGAATTTGTACGGGCAATAGATCAAGGGAATTATTATAAAATTCCCCATGAGAGTCAGGGATTAGATTACAATAAGTATTTGTTTAAGGGAGATAAGGCAGATATTCATAATATTGAACCTTATACTTCTGCAAATACAGCGCGACTAAATCTTGAACAAACAATCAAACTCTTGCTTGCGCTTCCTGAAATTCAGCATGAGTTAAAATTTTATAAAAGCAACATGATTGAAATCAAAGAAGAAGGAGTTTATACGGTTATTGATTAACAAATAAAAATATGATTATTGATAGGCTAAAAATAATGACAATTTTAGGAACACGTCCTGAAATAATCAGGCTTTCTAGAATATTGCCGAAGATGGACGAATATGTTAATCATAAAATCGTATTTACGCAACAAAGTTACGATTATGAATTAAGCAAAATCTTTTTTGAAGAATTAGAACTTCGAGATCCGGATTATTTACTTGAAGTGAGATCGGACACACTAGGTGGACAAATAGGTAATATTTTAAAACAGTCGGAAGAAGTAATGCTTAAAGAAAAACCAGATGCAATTCTAATTTTAGGCGATACTAACAGTTCTTTGTCGGCAATAATTGCAAAACGTCTTGGAATTCTGGTATTTCATATGGAAGCCGGGAATAGGTGTTTTGACTTTGAGGTGCCAGAGGAAACAAATAGAACGCTTGTTGATGCTATTAGTGATTATAATTTACCATACACTCAAAGAGGAAAAGAATACTTAATTCATAATGGTTTGCATCCAAGAAGCATTTTTGTTACAGGTTCTCCGCTTGCTGAAGTTTACAGTTATTTTAAAAATAAAATTGAAAAATCAACTGTTCTTAATGATTTAAATTTAAAATCAAATAAATATTTTGTTGTCAGCGCTCATAGAGAAGAAAATGTAGATAATCCTGATAATCTAAAAGAGTTAGTTAATTCCCTAAATTTTATAGCAAAATATTATAAATTACCTATTATTATTTCTCTTCATCCAAGAACGAAAAATAGACTCAGCAAAAATACGGAGATTAATCCTCTAATTAATCTTCACAAGCCATTTGGAATTTTAGAATATATAAAACTAGAGCAGAATTCACTTTGTACGATTTCAGACAGCGGAACCATACAAGAGGAATCTTCTATGCTTAATTTTAACGCAATTCAAATCAGAGCAAATTTAGAAAGGCCTGAGGCTTTTGATAAAGGCGTAATTATTCTTGCAGGTTTTAATAAAAACTCAATTATTAATGCAGTAGAAATGACTGTTAAAGAAAAAGAGAAGACAATAGTTCCAGACGATTATAAAGATACAAATGTTTCAAGTACAGGAGTAAAACGTATGAGGGGACTTACAGCTGTTCAAAAATATCACAATAAAAAACCTGCGGGTTTTTAAAAAAAATATATTTCTAAATTTTTTCTATAGAAACTTTTTTAAAAAATAGTTTTTTTCCGTTTTTGCATTTTATAAATGCATTGGGATATGGATCGCCAAGAGATCTAATAAAATTATAAAGTTCTTGTGCTGTTTTTGTTCTAAAATCTTCAATAGTTAGTTCGCTTTCCTCTGCCTTTCTTCTTTTATAAAAAGTAGCATGTAATTCATTTTGTCGTATTGGTTTAAGCTCATTTTTTACCAAACCATCTAAAACTTTGATTGTTTCTTCACTCCCTGTCTTTACGATGCGATCAAAGATATTATTTATAGTTCCATTTAGTGAAAATGTTTTCTGGCCATAAATATCGCCTGCATCTAATTCTTTTACCATTCTAAAAATTGAAACAGCACTTGTTTTCTCGCCTCTTATTATCTGATGCTGAAGAGGTGATCCTCCTCTATATTTTGGCAATGGTGAAGTATGTAGGCATAAACATAGATGAGATTTATAAAGTGACGGAGGAATCATCCATGACCATCCATAAAAAAGAAATATCTCCGGAGTGTATTTTTCAAGCGTTGCTATTTCTTTGTCAAGTGTTTTTGGATTAACTTTTAGACAAGGAATTTGAAGGGCTGAAAAATTTGCTTCTGGTTTCGGAATTGTAATAGCAGTAACTATTTTCCATTGTTTATCATTTTCTCTTAAGAGGTTTTTTAGAATTTGATACGACCATTTTCTGTATCCAAAAAAAATGACGTTCATAATAATTGTCCCCGAAGAAGATTATAACTTTCTGCATAAGTAGTGCTAATCTCACAACCTCTAATTCCAGCAATTCTTCTCAAATTCTCTGGGCTTCTTGGAAATGGATCAGAACGAACTTGAGAGTTATGAAGCTTAAGAAGTTCAATTTTTTCTTCGAATACGTCAGAAATATCAAGATATAAATTTGGCTTAAAATTTTCATCTGTTGACCAAGAATATGGTTCTTCAGCCTCAAAGATTATCGAAGGCTGATGACGAAGCGTGTTGGGTAATGGACGAAAAGCTGTAATGCAGGCAAGAGCAGTAGCTCTATGGTCCTGATCAAAACTCGATCTAAATGGAATTCCAACAATATCAGGTTTAAATTTCTCTGATTCATCCTCAATTTTTTCTATCAGTTCCTTTTGTGGAATACTATCAAGACGCATAAATGCCTGTCCTGTAAAAACTAACGTGTAAGTGAAGTTGCCATATTTTGAAGCAGCTTTCATTTCAGGAATTCGTTTGTATTCTGTCGTTTGTTTAGTGAGAAATTGACGTGATTGTCCAACCGCCATATACACTACATGTACTTTTGCTTTTTCTTTTTTGGCAAGCATTATTAGGCCTCCAAAACAGATCGCTTCATCGTCTGGATGAGTGGAAATTATGAGGATTTTTTTATTCTTGAGCATAATAATTTTGATTATACCACAAATTATTTTTACAAAGTTAATCTTTTGTTCTTTGTTTTGGTATAATAAATAAGTTCCAATGAATATATTAATAACAGGAGGGGCGGGATTTATAGGGTCAAGTTTAATAGAAGCTCTCTTAAAAAAGGGTGAAAAAGTTTGTGTTGTAGATAATTTTAATTCTTATTATAATCCAAAGTTTAAAAAAGAAAATATAAAAAATTTACTTGCGAAAAAAAAATTAAAAGTTGTTAAAGTAGATATTTTGGAAAAAGATGTTTTAAAGCAGCTTTTTGCCAAAGAAAAATTTAATAAAATCATCCATATTGCGGCATCGGTTGGAATCAGAAACTCACTCATGTTTCCAAACCAATATTCAAAAAACAATATTGACGGAACAGAGCAGATGTTAAAATTTGCTGTTCAATTTGGAGTTGATCATTTTATTTTTGCTTCCTCATCGTCAATTTACGGAAATAATTCTTCGACACCATTTACTGAAAATGAGGTTATTGCTTCAAAATTAAATCCATACGCACATTCTAAAAAAGCCGCTGAGGAGCATTGTGAAACATATCATAAAAAATATGGTATTCCTATTACTATTTTTAGATTTTTTACTGTTTATGGCCCGAAAGGCAGACCGGACATGGCGCCCTATATTTTTACCGAGTCAATTTTGAATGAAAAAAAAATTAAAGTATTTGGAGACGGAAGTGCACAGAGGGACTTTACCTATATAGACGATATCGTAAGAGGAATTATTTTGGGGTTGGAAAAGAAGTTTCCATTCGAAATATTTAATTTGGGCAATTCATCACCGGTTAATATTTTGAATTTTATTAAAATTATAGAAAAAATTACCGGAAAAAAAGCAAATTTAGAATTTATTTCTCCGATTCCTTCAGAAATGAAGAATACATACGCCAACATACGGAAAGCAGAAAAACTTTTAGGTTATAAGCCTAAAACCAGCATTGAAGAAGGATTAGAAGCATTCATCAAATGGTATAAAGAAAATAGGATGCATAGATAAAAATATTCACTCTTTTATTTTCCATAAAATTTTTTTATGCAGTTGATAATATAATTCTGTTCTTTTTGCGTAATCTGGGGATACAAGGGTAATGTAAGAAGTTTTTCCCATTCAGTCTCTACAATTGGTAACTTAATTTTTGGATATAATTTTTTGTAAAATGGGTGAAAATGTAACGGCATATAATGCACACCGGAAGATATATTTTGCTCTTTTAGGAATAAACGCAGCTTATCTCTATCTTTGCACCGGATGACATAATTATGTTGGGCAGAGATCATGTTTGGTTTTACTGCGGGACATTTAATTTCTTTTATTTTTGTTAATGCTTCATTGTATCGGCGAGCCAGCGTGTGTCGTTTGTGGTTTGCTTTATCAAGTTTTTCTAATTGAACAAGACCAATTGCTGCGTTGATATCATTCATGTGATATTTGTATCCTAATTCTACAACTTCGTAGTACCATCCATATGCTTTATACGGTTTCCTTTGTGCTTTAGAAATATCTTCTAGCCGTTCCCATGTATTTGTACTAATGCCTGCCCATCGTAACCGTCTTAGACGATCTGCAATAGTTTTATCTTTTACAGTTATCATTCCTCCATCGCCGGTTGCCAAATTTTTTACAGCGTGAAAACTAAAACAGGTAAAAGGACTAATGCTCCCAATTTTTTTACCATTATAAGACGAACCGCAGGCATGAGCGGCGTCCTCGATAATAATAAGATTATGTCGTTTTGCTATTTTTTGCAATCCATTTAAATCAGCCGGATGGCCTCCATAGTGTACGGGAATTATGGCTTTTGTTCGTTTCGTGATTTTCTTTTTGACATCACTTGGAGAGATGCATAATGTTCCTTCTTCAATATCGGCAAACACCGGAGTTGCTCCAACATATAGTACAGCGTGGGCAGTTGATACAAAAGTAAGAGCAGGAATAATAACTTCATCTCCTTTTTTAATACCGGCTGTAAGCAAAGCAAGATGTAAGGCGGCAGTAGCTGAATTTAATGCAATAGCGTATGGTGCGTCTGTGTAGGCAGCAAAACATTTCTCAAATTCTTGGGTTTTAGGGCCAAGACCAATCCAACCGGATTTCATAACTTGACTTACAGCCTTTATTTCCTCTTTTCCATAATTTGGCCGAAAAACCGGTATAAGTTTTTGTTTTAGAAACATTAGTTATCCCCCTTTTTTAAAGAAAGCATTTTGCCAAATGCTTCTTCCAATACTTTATCTGCTTTATACATATTGTATAATTTATCGACTCCCTTTCTCATACTTTCTAGCAGAGAGGGGTTTTTATAAATTTTTTGCAAGTGCTGTCTTATATCTTCAGGATTATTATCTACAATAATTCCTGCATTATAGTCATGAATGTATTTTGCAAAGTAGGGAACTGTGGTTATAATAATTGGTAGTCTTTGACTAATATATCGTCTGCATCTACCCGAGGTCAGAAACCAATTAGGGCTGGTAGGATGAGCCGGATATAGTCCTAAAGCCATGTGACATTGTGAAAAAATCTTGGCTATTTCTTCACCTCTGTCCTCAAAGCCATAGAAGGTAATTTTTTTATCAACCTTTTTCTGTTTTGCGTATTCTTTTAAAGATTTTTCTTCCGGTCCCGATCCTATAATTCTTAGCTGTACATCCATGCCATTTTTAATACAGCTATGAATGACATCAATAGATTCATATGCACCAGTACTGCGGCGCAATGATCCAAGGAATGCCAAGCGAAGTGGAGGCGGAGGCGATGGTTTTTTCGTCTCTATCCTTTGAAAAAAATATCCTTGAACAAGTTGCTTTACAACAGTTTTTGGAAGCAAACCAAATTTTTCTTTATCGCATTCTAAAAGTCGGGGGGTTGTATACCAGATTTCATCTACGTGTTTTCGAACATAACCTTGTATCATATCTATTCCTCGATAGTATAAACTGCGGAGAAATTCTGAAGGGATTGGAAAGAAATCAAACATTCGGAAAACTATTTTGTTGCATTTGAGTATGCCGAGTTTTCGTAAGATTACCGCGACAAATGCGGGTAAAAAGTGTTGAGCATAAAAAATATCACATTTGAAACTAATCTTTTTTAAAGAGCGAAGCAAATCAAAGGTTACAGAGAAAAGAGCTTTTGGGATATAAATAAAATAGAGGATTGGTCCTGCTGCTTTTAAATTATTTTTAATATATATATCTTCGCCAATAAGTTTCCCTTTAACATAACAGAATAGTCTGCTAGGCGGTATATTGGACATCTGTCCCAAGCTCATGATAAACACATCAACTTTTTCAAATCTTTCTTTGAGAAATAGAGTTACTGGTTGATCTTTTTCATAAGGCAGTTCCGCAGAAAAAACATGTTTATTCCAAAATTTTGCCATAGATATTTGTATTTATACTTTGAGAGATTATATCAGAATAAATGTTTCTTAGGAAGTTCTTATATTTTTTATCTTTTTCATTATTACATGATAATGTGGAGAAAACCGATCATCATGATCGACGCAGTCTATTATATATCCTAAGGAATTCGATAGGGTAAAAATAAAAGGTGAAAATAATAAGAGAGAAATTTTTACAAATATATTTTTTTCCATTATCTTTCGTATTACATATTGATTTATCAGCATCGAAATTGTTGTCCCAAAATAGGAAGAAGCTTTTATGGAAATAATTTTAAATCCTGTTTTCTTTGCGATAACAATAAATCCTCCTTTTGTGAAACGCTGAAAATCCAATTCAATTCCTCCATGGTCTCTGTATAAGAATGGCATAGTTGTTATGCATAATCCATTCATTTTAAGGACTCTATTCGCTTCTATGTAAAATCTTTCAGGATCGTTAATGTGCTCAAGAACATCAAAACTGCAGTAGCAATCAAAAGAATTATTTTTGAATGGTAAATCAAGAGCGTTACAGATTTTGTCTAGTTTTGATAAGTTTCTCATCTCCCCATATAATATTTGGGTTATTTTTCCAAATTTATTGATAGCCTTTTTACATTTCTTAAATGGTTCATCCCAAGAATTATAATCTGTGGCGGTATATGTTCGAATTTTTTTGTTTAATGATAATGCTTGATTCTTAAATAAATCAGTACCGGCGCCTGTTTCAATAACATTACCATAGAGATTCATTAATAATTTGTTATTTCCAGTGCCATTATTTTTAAAATCAAGCCAGTGTGGATAAATTGGCAATTTAATAATAAGATTAGTGATAAATTCCATATTTCTTACGCTGATTTTGCACAATAGGAAATTTAGTGTATTATACATTAAGCTTTAATAGACCCGCAATATGTTGCCAATTATATCAATTGTCATTCCGACATATAATGAAGAAGAAAATATTAAGAGATGCGTCGATTCAATCTATAAGCAAGAATATCCAAAAAAACTTCTGGAAGTACTTCTTGTTGATAATTACTCCCAAGATAAAACTTTAGAAATCGCGAAGAAATATCCTGTAATTATTTTGACTAATAAGATTAAAGATGTCCAAGTAAGCAAAATGATAGGCCTTAAAAATGCAAAAGGAGAGCTTTTATATTTTATGGATGCCGATTCAGAATTTAAATCAAACGATTATCTAAGAAAATTAGTATGTCCCCTATTAAATAATCCACTTATTGTCGGTTCTTTTGGGACGATATGTCAGGCGCCAAATGACAATAGTTTAAACAGATTTTTAACTTACGACATCCTTCAACGGGATCCGGTGCTTGAATATTTCTCTCCATCGGTTTATTCAACTGTTATAGAAAAACAAAAAGATTATTTTCTATGTAAATATGAAATTAATAAAATAGCGCCTGAAGGTAGATGTTTATTTTGGAAAAAAAAACTAATGCAAGCTTCGATTGTAAAAGGAAAAAAATTTATGGATTTGGATGCTCTTGCAATTTTGGTTGAGTATGGTTTTTGTTATTTTGCTTTTGTTTCAAATGCAAAGACTTATCATCATCATGTGCAAGGTTTAACTTCTCTTATTAAGAAGCGATTAAGGAATATCAACAGAAATTATATTCCGCATTATGAGACCAGGCATTATAAATGGTTTAACTTAAACAGTAAAAAAGACGTGATAAGAATTATTCTTTGGATTTTCTACGCACATCTTATTTTTCCGGCTTTTATCAAGGGTCTTATAAAATCTATAAAACATAAGGATTTATGGTGTCTTTGGTATGAACCCATGCTTGTTTTGTTGCTTACAGATATTACTCTGTTTGGTTTTTTGCGTGAGTCGCAAGGAAGAAAATTTATATTTTCCGCTTTTAACCTAAAATAAAAGAGAAAAGATAAGATATCTGGCAAAAGCAAATTGCAACGTGCTAGACGATATAGTATAATTCAAAAAAACGTAAGAAAACGCTTTTTTAGTCTACTTTTTATGGAAATTTCACAATATTATCAAACAGGCCGCTATGTGAATAGAAATATTAATGAATCAGAAATCATCTACCGCATGAAATATCTTATAAAAGCTCTTAAGGGTTATAGGTTTAAAACTGTTTTGGATGCGGCTTGTGGAGACGGAGGACTAGGAAAACTGATAAAAGAAAAATGGGGAGTTAAAGTTTATGGTGCAGATATATCTAGAAAAGGAGTCCGTTTGGCAAGAAAGTTTGGAGTAGAGGCAAAAGTTTGCGATCTTTCCGAAAAAATTCCTTTTAAAGACAAATCATTTGACATGGTTTTCTCAAGTGAATCAATAGAGCATTTTGTTAATCCGGACAAGTTTTTAAGGGAAGTGAATCGAGTTTTAAAACCAAAAGGAATAATCGTTATTACCAGTCCAAATCTTTCTTCATGGCTTAATCGTATACTTTTTTTATTTGGTATTTATCCGATAGCTTTAGAGGCAAGTACAGAAAAACTAGTGGGACTTGGAATATTATCAAAATTTGCTAATGGAGATCAGGTGGTTGGTCATATTCATTTATTTAACTATCGCGCACTTCGTGATATTCTTCTTTACCATGGATATGCAATTAAAAAAGTTGTAGGAATGCCGATGGATTATGAAAGCCCGCGTTCGCGCTTGTTGACAAAAATGTACCGCATTGTTGATTCATTCTTTTCAGCTTTCATACCATTGAGCTCAAATTACGTTGTAGTCGCCCGAAAGATAAAATAAAAAAATGCAAAGAAGAGAAAAAATCAAATATTTCTCAATATTACTTTTGATAGTTTTTTTCGCAGGCTATATTACGGATATATTTTTTATAAAACCAGTGTTGAGCTATACTGATTGGCCTTCGGATATAAGATTATTTGCCCTTTTATTTTTGTGGCTTTTTATTGGAAAAATTTCAAATTTTAAAGGCATGGCAACCTTTAAGCTGACTTTAATATTTGTAGTTATTCTTTCTTTTCTTTTTATTTTTTTTCGGACTCATTTTTCAACCGAGCGATTGGCGTCGTGGGTATTTGTCTATTTAGCAACAGGAGTTATTCAACAATTGTTCGAAACAAGGAAAAAAACTGTTTAAGATACTAATTTTTTGCCAAATAGAAATGAAGGTTGGTATAGTCGTATAGCGCGTTGTCAGGATCCTTAAAACCCATTATTAAATCATCCAAAGATTTAAACTCCGGTAAAAGACCTAGATTTGTTCCATGATGTTGAATAAGAAATGTTTTTATAAGTATCCACTTCACAATGCTCGGCATTCTTATAAAATAAGGAGGATAGCATGAAACAGCAAATCTAAGTTTAAATCCAAGTTTTTTAAACATATTAAGGAACTCAACAATTTTTTTCTCTTTTAAAAACATTGCATGAAATTCCATGATGATATGTACGTTTTGAAGTTTTTTAAACATGTCGTAGTTGCCTTTAACCAAGTTGTATTCGTATCCTTCGATGTCCCATCTAAAAAGAAGGTTTTTTTGAGGGATTTTATATTTTGCGAACAATGTTTTTAAGGAATACATATCTATTCTTTCTTTAACAAAGTTGGATGAGTATCTTTCATTTCCAGTGACCCCCTCTATTTGCGTATAATTTCCTTGGGGAGGAACAATCAGATTTATTTTTTTATTTTTTTCTCCAATCGCCGCATGAATGAGCGTAATGTTAGATACATTGTTTAATTTTATGTTCTCTTTGAGGAGAGCCATATTCCTGGAAACCGGCTCAACAGCATAAATATGCATTTTCTTCTTGAGAGCTTGTTTGAGGATAGCATTTTCATAGCAGACATAATAACCAATATTTGCACCAATTTCTACTATTGTATTAATTTTTTGCCTGTATTCTTTTAGGAATTTTTTAAAATATAGAACATTAGGATATTCTCTAAGTCTTCCAATAAAAAGATCAATTGCTATCCCTTCATCGTTTAAATCAAGCATCATTTTGTAGTTTATTTTATCGATTTTGATATCAACTATTGGATTTTTATTGATTTTTTTAGCGCGATTTAACCCGGGGTAAAATCTATAAATGTAGAGTGCGTAGCAAAATACTCCCCGAATTCTTACAAGAAAATAATTTCTTAAATTGATAAAGTTTGATTTCTTTAGCATGAATTTGTAAAACGTTTTGACCCAGAAGTAACATTATAATATAAAACTTTATCTTTTCAAATAGCCCTTTTATGCCTAAACTAAAGTCAGAGGTTTTACAAGTGTTTGAATATTGAGGTATAATGTATCTTATGTTAAGTGTTATAGTACCGCTTTTTAATGAGGAGGAAAGTCTGCCGTTTCTTTTGGCTGAAATTAAAAAAGCATTATTTGGCATTTCTGGAGAATATGAAGTTATTTTTGTCGACGATGGCTCAAAAGATAAATCATTGGATATTCTAAAAAAATTTGCCAAAGACGATAAAAATGTCAGGATTTTTTCTTTTCGCAAAAACATTGGTAAGGCAGAAGCGCTAACCTTAGGCTTTCAAAAAGCAAGAGGTGATTATATCGTTACTCTAGATGCTGATTTACAGGATAAACCTTCGGAAATATTCAAGCTTATAAAAAAAATAAAAGATGGCTATGATTTAGTCTGCGCATGGAGAAAAGACAGGCAAGACCCTTTTTTAAAAATAATTTCTTCAAAATTATTTAATTTTCTTGCCGGATCTTTCTGGGGGCTTAAATTGCATGACTATAACTGCGGATTAAAACTTTATAATCAAGAATCTGTAAAAGGTCTTCATCTTTATGGAGGAATGCACAGATTTATTCCGTTAATTATCCATCAACAAGGATTTAAGGTGACCGAAGTGGCTGTTTCTCACGAGAAAAGAAAGTTTGGAAAGTCAAAGTACGGATTTTCAAAACTTTGGAAAGACCTGCCCGATTTATTTACGATGCTTTTTTTAACAAAATATGGTAACCGTCCATTGCATTTTTTTGGCATGGTCGGATGCGTTCTTTTATTGCTTGGTGTATTAATTTTAGGTTATTTAACTGTCATTCATTTCCAGGGCCAGGCTATAGGAACTAGGCCATTACTGTTTTTTGGCATGCTGCTTATCTTAAGTGGATTTCAGGTTTTTTTTAGCGGTTTCCTGGCAGATTTGATGATAAATAAATCTTATAAAAAAGATGCGATAGAATTTCCTCTAAAATACTCAAGCGAGTAATTACTTCTCAACAAGTATCATAACCCATGGGAAAGGAGATTTTGAATTTTGAACTATTAAATTTTGTTTTTGCATAAGTTGTTTAAACGTAGATAAATTCCAGTGATTAATGTGCCCTTCGTCATTTCCTAGTCTTTTTACATTTTTTCCCCGTAAGAAATTGCTTATTCTAAAAAACGGTTCATTTGGGACAGAAATTATGGTATATTTTTTGGAAACTCTCATAATTTCGGAAATTGCTTTTTTTGGCTCTTTTAAGTGTTCCATAACTTCGAGACAAAGAACAAGATCAAAAGAGTTGTCTTTATAAGGAAGTTTGTAAATATCAGCATATTTTAAAGAAAGGTTGGGGAATAGTTCAGCTCCTATTGATAATGAATTGTGTGAATTATCAACGCCTTCAAGTTTTTTACCAACATTATTGATGAGGAATTCATTCAAAGTAAAACCTTCCCCGCAGCCGACATCAAGAATAGTTTTTGGATTAAGCGGTTTTACCAAAGAAAAAAGAGCTTGGTAGAAGTTTTTTATTAAAAACTTTTGCACGGGGTTTTTGGTTGTATGTTTTAGAAAATTAGAAGATTGATTTCCAATCATGTATGAATTATGATGTAAAAAGTATGAAGATTCAAGATGTTATGTTCTTTGTAATTTTTGCAGTTCTTTTGTGGAGAAGAGACCCGAAATTGGCAGTTCTTGCCGGTTTAGTTTGTCTTGTCGTATCGATTCCTCTTTTTAATCTCTGGGTATTTTTTACCGCCGAGAGACTGACATGGTACGCGGGAGCCTTTTTCTTTTTGTCGATAATTTTTTACCTCATTAATTCTAAAAAAGAAAAATGACAAACCGACAAAAGGCATTCCTAGCAATTTTTTTAGTTTCTCTTCTGGGCGGAGCAGTAACTACAGTCACGAAAATTGGTTTTTTAGAAATTCCACCCTTAACATTTACCTTTTTGAGATTTCTGTTGGCATCTTTAATAATTTTGCCATTAGTTCTTAAGTCAAAAAAAGATTTTAAGAATAATTTCATTTCTCTTTTTCCATTTTCGTTATTTGCAACAGCAAATATAATTTTATTTATTCTTGGTGTTCGGACAACCACGGCAACAATCAGTCAATTGCTTTATGCTGGAGTGCCTCTTCTTACGGGGTTAATCACTTACATTTTATTGTCAGAGAAATTAAGAATAAGAAAAATTATCGGCATTATTATTGGATTTTTGGGAGTAGTTATTGTTATTTTTCTTCCTGTGCTTGAAATGGGTATACCTTTTTCAGGAGATTTATTGGGGAACATTCTGATTTCATGCGGTGTCATTTCTTACTCTTTTTATCTGGTTTTTTCCCAAAAAGCTTCAAGCAAATATTCTCCAGTTAGTATTACCAGCACGTTTATTTTTTTAACAACGGTTATTTTACTGCCTTTTTTTCTTATCGATTTAAAAATAAATTATGGTTGGTGGAATAATGTCGGATTTAGCGGATTGACATCACTATTTTATATTGCTTTTATGGGCACAATTGGGACTTATATTATACAACAATACGCTATTAAACATGGTGGTTCTGTTTTTGCCTCGATGACATATTATCTAGTCCCCGTTTTTGCTTTTTTGTCTGCCAGTCTACTTTTAAAAGAAGGTTTGACAATCGGCCTTGTTATTGGGGGTGCATTAGCGCTTCTTGGAGTATTTCTTACGACAAAATGAGAGTAGTTTGCTAGTTTGGAAATTACATAGTAAAATTTAAGAATGAGAATCGGGATTGATATCTCGCAATTAGCCTACGAAAATACAGGGGTGGCGAATTACCTTGGGAATTTGGTTCAAACTTTATCAAAAATAGATAAGGAGAGTGAATATATCCTGTTTTTCTCGTCATTCAGAAGAAATATCAAAGATCAAATATCAAATATCAAAGATGCAAATAAAAAAGTAAAAATTAAAGCTTTTAGGTTTCCGCCGAGTTTATTGGATTTTTTATGGAATAGACTTCACATTTTGCCGATTGAGTGGTTAATTGGAGAGGTTGATATTTTTATTACTTCTGATTGGACCGAGCCGCCCGCAATTAAAGCTAAAAAAGCAACAATCCTCTACGATTTAATTGTTTATAAATATCCGAAAGAAACCGATAAAAAAATCGTCGAAACACAAAAAAGAAAATTAAAATGGGTCAAAAAGGAATCGGATATTATTTTTTGTATATCCGAGGCGACAAAAGATGACGCCATGGAAGTTCTCGGAATAGAGGAGAAGAAATTAAAAGTTATTCATGCCGGCCTATGAAAAAAATTCTAAATAAACAACTGGCAAAAAAAATAATTTTTTTTAGCCTTCTTCTTGTCTTTTTTTTGTTTATTTCTAAAGCCTACTATCAAAGATTTGCCGCATTTGGTTGTTTTGATGAATGTTTTAATTATACTGCAGGTTATTTTATGCTGAAGGGAAGAGTTTTGTATGAAAGTATTTATTTTAATCATCAACCCCTTATGGCATATTTAAGTTATTTTATCCAATTAATATCACGTCCAGCATCTGTTTATCATCTTGTCTTATACCATAAGATGTTTGTGCTTATTTTTGCAATACTTATGGACATTGTTTTAATTATAAGATTTCGATTTATAGGAGCTGGATTTGTACTTTTTTATGAGGCAACAAAGTTTTATTTAATGGGTAATTTATTCATTCCCGAATCACTGATTGTATATCCTTTAGCTTACATGATGGGCGTAATTCTTTTTAAGTTCAGTGCTAGAAAAACTTTTCCGATAGATATTATAATGAGCGGAATTTTTGCATGGTTTGTGGTTTTTATGCGGGAACCTTATATTATCCTTGCAATAATTATGTATGGTTTAATTTTGTTTAATCGTAAAATGTCCTATCCAAAATTAATTTCTTTTATTCTTTTTTTACTTTTGACGTTACTCGTATTAGGGTCTCTTAATTTGAAAGAATATATATTTCAAGTGGTTGAAAATAATTTTCATGGAGTTTTTCGATCAGAGGTAGAGAACAACCAGATTTTAGGGATGGGGATATATAAAGTTTTTTTATATCCTTTTCTAATTTTTATAGAGGGACAATGGACTTTTTTAAGAACTATTCTTTTTGGTCTTGATATAATTTTTTTGGGCTCAATTTTAATTTTATTTATAAAAACAAAGAAAATTCTAATTCCGATAATTATTTTTCTAATATTAGGTTTTTCTAATTTAAGAGCAACTGTTCCCGGCAAAATGTTTTATGAGTCATTTCATATGTTATCATGGTATGGATTATTTTTGATTTCAACTCTTTTTCTTTCATATGAATTATATTACTGGGAAAAAACAAAAAAAATTGGCTCTGTTTTGATATTTTTTGTTTGCATGCTTTTTTCCTATTCGATATTTTCTCCAAACTCATTTCTTAAAGAAAATTTTAACAGCGAAAAGGAATATTTACGTAACTTTGCTCAATATTATGTTTTTGGCGAAGCTGTCAGGCTTTTATCAAAACCAGGAGACACTATATTTATAAATCGAGAAAACGATTTGATATATTGGCAGACAAAATTAGATTCGGCTTATAAGTATGCAATATTTTATGGCAATGGCATTAAAAAATTTGAAGTTGCACGTAACGAAATGTTTCAAAATAATCCTCCTGATTTTTATTATTATTATTTATGTTCCGGTAAAAAATCAGGATCTCCTCAAATACCTGATTTTAAAAAGGAAGAGTATGTCGCTTTAAATTATATCGACAAAAGTTGTCTCTATGTTAAAAAATCAAAAATATCATCTGTAAGTCAAGATACATGGGATAAATTAAAAGTGCTAAGATTTTATTTATAATATGTTAATAGGCATTGATGGCAATGAGGCAAATGTAGAGAAAAGGGTTGGAATTGGGGAATACGCTTACGAATTGCTGCGGCAATTCAGTAAATATCAAATATCAAATATCAAATATCAAATATATTTAAAAACGAAACCCATAGATGATTTGCCAAAAGAGAGAGAGGGGTGGAGATATAGGATTGTTAAGCCTTCAAAATTATGGACGCAGATTGGTTTGCCATTTGATCTTTTTTGGCACAGGCCTCGCCCTGATATTTTTTTCTCACCAACTCACTATGCGCCAAGATTTTCGTGTGTCCCAACAATAGTTTCGATAATGGATTTATCTTTTATTCATTTTCCCGAGCTTTTTAAAAAATCCGACCTTTACCAGCTTAAAAACTGGACAGCGTATTCGGTAAAAAAAGCAAGCAAGATATTTGCCATTAGTCAGGCTAGTAAAGATGATATAATTAAGACGTATGGAATACCCAAGGAGAAGATTGTGGTGACGCACCTGGGAATCAAAAATCAAAAATCAAAAATCGAAAATATGGATGAGATTAAGAAAAAATACGGAATTGAAGGAAATTATATTCTTTTTGTTGGGACGCTTCAGCCAAGAAAGAATATAGAAAGGCTTATTGAAGCATTCTCAAAAATCAAAAATCAAGAATCAGGAATTAAGAATTTAGAACTCGTTATTATCGGTAAGAAGGGCTGGCTTTACGAAGATATTTTAAGTGCTCCAAAAAAATTTGGCATTGAGGACAAAGTGAAATTTCTTGATTTTGTTTCCGATAACGATTTACCATCATTTTATCAGAACGCAGTTTGCTTTGTTTTGCCAAGCCTTTATGAAGGGTTTGGTCTTCCGGTTCTTGAGGCGATGCAAAATAACTGTCCTGTTATAATAAGTAATGTCTCCTCTCTTCCGGAGGCAGGAGGAGATGCTGCTCTTTATGTTAATCCAGAGGACGTCAGCGATATAGCAGAGAAGATGAGACTTTTAATCAATGATGAAAACTTGAGAAAGGAATTAATCAAAAAAGGAAAAAAGCAAATTGGTAAGTTTAGTTGGGAAAAAACCGCCAGAGAAACACTAAAAGTATTGGAGGAAGTTGCAAAAAAATAATATGCAAGACAAAACTGGAAAAGAACTATCGTCAAACGAGATTATGAAAAAGTCTTTAGGTAGATTTCAGACGATTTTGCTTGAATTTAATGTTTTTATTCTCAATATTGTAGGATATGTTCCTTGTCATCCATTTAGACGTTTTTTTTATAGACTCTCGGGTGTAAAAATTGGCAAAGGTTCAGTAATTCATACCGGTGCAAGATTTTATAATCCAAGAAATATTAAAATTGGTGAAGATTCAATAGTTGGCGAAGGTGTGGTTTTGGATGGCAGAGATAAATTAGCTATTGGTAATCATGTTGATATTGCCTCCGAAGTCATGATTTATAATGCCAAACATGATCTTGAAGACGAGAATTTCAAGGCGATTATTGATCCGGTTGCAATTGAAGACTACGTTTTTATCGGGCCAAGGGCAATTATTCAATCAGGGGTTAAAGTTGGCAAAGGTTCTGTTATCGCCGCAGGCGCTGTGGTTACAAAAGATGTAGAAGAGTTTTCAATCGTCGGAGGAGTTCCTGCAAAATTAATAAAAAAAAGAGAGATAAGCAATTTACATTATAAACTTGGAAGAGCCGCATGGTTTCGTTAAAATGGTTAAACTTTCCATTATTATTCTTTCGTATAACACTAAGGATTTGATCCTCAAATGTATAGATTCAATAGCTAGTCAATATAAAGAACAGCTAGATAAAGGAGAGCTTGAAATTATTGTTGTTGACAATGCCTCATCTGATGCTTCGGCATCTCAAATCTCAAATCTCAAATCTCAAATCTCAAATCTAGAATTAATTGAGAATGAAGAGAATGTTGGATTTTCAAAGGGAAATAATCGTGGGGCAAAAGCGGCATCTGGAAAATATCTTCTTTTTCTAAATTCCGATACAGAGGTTTTAGATAAAAACTTATTGGGAATGGTTGGATTTTTGGAAAAAAATGAAAAACTTGGAATCTTAGGTGCAAAGCTTGTTAACCAGAATGGCAAAGACCAAAAGTCGACCGGAAAATTCTATACTGTGTTTAATACACTCTTAATGCTTTTTGGCGGAGAAAAGCTCGGGTTATTACGCGCAAGTCCCTCAAGTTTTAAAAATGTTGATTGGGTAAGCGGGGCGGCATTAATGATAAGACGTGATTTGCTCGAAAAATTAAACGGTTTTGATGAGAAAATTTTTATGTATATGGAAGACATGGAATTATGTTATCGGATAAAAGAGAATGGTTTTCTTGTTGGATTTTACCCCAAAGCAAAAATTTTACATAAAGAAAGAGGAAGTTCAAATAGAGAGTTTGCAATTGTTAATATTTATCAAAGCCTTTTATATTTTTCTAAAAAACACAGAAATCGCTTTGACTATTTAATGATTAAAAAAATACTTGCATTAAAAGCGATAATCTCGATTTTTTTTGGTATACTGATTAATAGCAGATATCTAAAAGATACCTATAAAAAAGCCTTAAAATTCTGCATATGAAAATAATTAAATGGATTTTTAGCAATATTCTTTTTGTTTCTACAATTTTTCTTTTGATATTTATTCCCTTATATCCGAAATTGCCACTTTTAGATGTGAGCAATGTCTGGGTTTATATAAGAGCGGATGATTTTATTGTTTTACTTGTTTTGTTGCTTTGGCTAATACTGATGTTAACTAAAAAAATCACATTTAAAACGCCTTTAACACTGCCTATAATGGCATTTTGGATAATCGGAGTGATATCAACCATTCATGGAGTATTATTAATATTTCCGACTCTAGGCGCTGTTTTTCCAAATGTAGCATTTTTAAGTTATTTAAGGCGAATTGAATATGTAGGTTTATTTTTTGTTGCATATTCGGGAATAAAAGATAAACGGTTCATTTTGCATGTCGTTGTTGCGTTAACTTTGACTCTTGTTTTAGTTTCGTTATATGGAATAGGTCAAAAATATCTTGGATTTCCGGCATTTTTAACAATGAATGAGGAGTTTGCAAAAGGAGTGCCGATACAACTTTCTCAATTATCCCGTGTTTCTTCGACGTTTGCTGGCCATTATGATTTGGCTGCTTATCTTGTTTTAATTATTCCTTTGCTTTCCAGCATGATCTTAGGATTTAAGAATTGGTTTATGAAAATATTTTTATTGGCGGCAATTTTTCTTGGAGTTATAACCCTTTTTATGACTGTATCGCGTGTCTCATTTTTAGTGCTTCTGATCTCATTAATTTTAATGCTGGCTTTCTACAAAAAGAAATTTGCAATAATTGCAACAATTTCTCTTGCGGTAACAATAGTTGTTCTGTCATTCACTTTTTCTACAAGTCTTTTTCAACGTTTTGGAAATACAGTTAAAGAGGTAAATGTTTTAATTGACGCTACAACCGGTGAAGCCTTGGGAGAAATAAAAGAATTTCCATTGGAAAATTATAAAGATAAAACTTTTAGGATAAAATTTGCACAAACCAGAGATGAAATTATTGGTGGAACTGCTAGTAAGAAAAACGATCCGGAGTTGGCAACTAGTTCTGCAATGATAATTCCTTTAGCTCATCTTCCAAGCAATCTTCTTTTTCTTGTACAGCCAAATGAATCGAATGGAGAAAGTCTACCGCAAGGAACAGGTTATATAAATTTAACTCTTGCACCGATAAAAAGCAAAACTGATCAGTTTTTTCAAGTACCAAACGTTGGACAGAATACAAAAGAAGATGAAATTTTCGCAATCAGAGGCAATTTTCTTATTAAAAGAGTTTTGGCCTATGATCTTTCATTTACGACCAGATTTCAGGGAGGATGGCCAAATGCTTTGACAGTTTTTAAAAAAGATATTTTATTTGGAGGAGGATATTCTTCAACCGGTCTTGCCGTTGATAATAATTATCTCCGTATTTTAGGCGAAGTGGGATTATTGGGATTCTTGTCTTATTTTGGAATTTTTGCATTAGTTGTGATTTATATTAAAAAAATGTTACCGCAGGTCGATTCCCCTGTTATTAAAAGTTTTGTTATAGGTTTTGTAGCAGGAATGGTTGGTTTGGCGTTAAATGCAATACTAATAGATGTTTTCGAAGCATCAAAAATTGCATATCTTCTTTGGCTTTTGGTTGGAATAACGGTTGGAGTTTTGCATTTATATCAAAAAAACGAAGTTGATCTTTATGGTGAGTTGCGAAAAATAATAAGTTCTCCTTATACAATAGTTGTCTTGATTTTTACTGCCACGGCAGTCTTATTTTCATCGATTACAAACAACTATTTTGTTGCCGATGATTTTACCTGGTTTAGGTGGGTGGCTGACTGTAAAAAAATAGTTATGGGGAATGGTTTAATAAACTGCGAGCCTATAAAAAACACAATAATTAATTACTTCCTGCAATCTGACGGGTTTTTCTATAGGCCTGGAACAAAGCTTTATTTTTTGCTTATGTATTCCGGTTTTTGGCTTAATCAGACAATTTATTACTTTGTTTCAATTTTCTTACATTTTACTGTGACTGTTTTGGTGTTTTTGATTTCAAGAAGAATATTAAAAAGTTTTTCTCTTTCTATCCTTGCCTCATTTCTATTTGTAATTTTAACCGGTTATTCGGAAGCGATTTTTTGGATTTCCGGTGTAGGACACTTATTTAATGTGCTTTTTATTCTCTCAAGTTTATTTTTCTTTATGCTTTGGAGCGAAAAGAAAAGAGATATATTTTTGGTACTTTCTTTTACTTGCGTTATTTTAAGCCTTATGTTCCATGAGCATGGGTTAGTCGCGCCATTATTAATCGCCTTGTATGGATATATGTTTAAAGATCGATTTTCATTTAAAGGTTTTTTCAAAGAAAAACATTATTTATTTTTATTTTTTCCGATATTGCCTTATCTTGTAATTCGTTTTTTTGCCCATAGCCATTGGTTGAGCGGTGATTATAGCTATAACTTTTTTATGCTTCCTTTTAATTTTATCGGTAACACAATTGGTTATTTGATGCTTAATGCATTTGGCCCTTGGTTTTTACCGGTTTATGAAAGCTTAAGGAATTTCTTAAAAGGGCATATAACGGTAGCTTTTGTTATTTCCTTAATTTCAATTTTTATTCTTTTCTTGTTAATTAAATCGATCAATCGAAAAATAAACAATGAAGATCGTAAAATTATTGTTTTTGGATCCCTATTTTTTGTGATATCTCTTTTGCCATTTTTAGGACTTGGAAATATTACTTCTCGCTATAGTTATCTTTCAAGTGTAGGATTTGTAATTCTTTTAGTGTTTCTACTGAAAAAAACTTATCATTATTTGATTAGTATTCATGGTAAAAATATTTCCATAGCATCCGTTATTTTAATAACTTCCATATTTATCCTTATGCAAGTGACTCAATTTCAAAAAATTCAAAATGATTGGTTGGGAGCAGGCAACGTATCAAAGAACTTCATAATGTCTTTGGATAATACATACTATGATGAATGGACAAAAGATCATATGCGTTTCTTTTTTGTCAATGTACCTCAGAAAGTGGGAGATGCATGGGTTTTCCCAGTTGGGTTAAAAGACGCGGTTTGGTTTGTTTTTAGGAATGATAATATCGAAATATACCAATTGTCATCATTGAATGAAGCGTTTAATTTAGCAACAAATCCTCTGACAGATAGAATCTTTGTCTTTGACCCAAGCGGTGCTGTCACTCGAAAAGAAAAACCGAGAATTGTTGCACCTCCCATTAAGTGAGAATGAAAAAAATAAAATTCTTCATATTGATTATAATTTTACTCGGTGCATTCGTTACGCGTTTGTACAGATTTGATGGTCCGATTGCAGATTGGCATTCTTGGCGCCAGAGCGACACAAGCGCTGTTTCAAGAAATTTTGTAAAATCAGGTTTTGATTTTTTTCACCCCCGTTTTGATGATTTATCAAATGTGCCGTCGGGAATTGATAATCCTGATGGTTATCGTTTTGTCGAAGTTCCAATATATAATTTTTTCCAAGCAGGATTATTTAAGACATTTGGTATTTTTTCACTTGTCCAGTGGGGAAGACTTGTGACGATTTTCTCTTCACTTTTAACAATTATTTTTATTTATCTTATTGTTAAAAAATATCGTGGAGAACAGGCCGGTCTCTTGTCGGCTTTTTTCTTTGCTTTTTTGCCATTTAATATTTATTTCGGAAGAACAATTTTACCTGATTCTTTAATGGTGATGGCAATACTTGGCGGAATTTATTTTTTTGATAAATGGCTCGAAGAAATCTCAAATCTTAAATCTCAAATCTTTTTTATTCTCTCGGTAATTTTCACTGCATCTGCGTTTTTACTAAAACCATACGCTTTATTTTTTACACTTCCGATGATTTATCTGGTTTGGAAAAATTTTGGAATTAAAACAATTTTAAAATGGCAATTATGGATTTTTTTAATTTTATCAATTGTTCCTTTGGTTTTTTGGCGGGCATGGATGATGCAATATCCGCAAGGTATTCCTCAAAGCACATGGCTTTTTAACGGCGGAGATATTCGTTTTAAAGGCGCCTTTTTTCAATGGATTTTTGGAGATAGAATAGGAAGACTAATTCTTGGATATTGGGGATTGCCATTATTAATACTAGGAATAATTGCCAAAGCAAAAAATAAAATTGCAAAAAACGGATTAATTTTCTTTCTTTCTTTTATTGCCTCATCTCTCTTATATATTTTTGTTATTGCCAGAGGCAATGTTCAGCATGACTATTATCAAATTTTAATCATGCCGACAGTTGCTATTTTTTTGGGTCTTGGCGGCGAATTTTTATTAACAGCGCCGCGCGAGTATTTCCATAAATCTATTTGCTATTTGCTATTTGTTATTTGCTCGATTTTTATGTTTTCTTTTAGCTGGTTTGTTGTTCGAGACTATTTTAATATTAATAACCCCTCAATAGTTATTGCAGGAAAGGCAGTTGACGAGTTAACAGAAAAAAATGCAAAAATTATTGCGCCTTATGACGGAGACACGTCATTTCTTTATCAGACCAACAGAGCCGGTTGGGCAAGTTTTGAAAAGTCACTTCCCGAAATGGTAGAATTAGGTGCGGATTATCTGGTTTTAGTTAATCCAGCTCCAAACGATTATAATATTGGCAAAACTTACAAAATCGTTTCGGCAAAAAAAGAATATATTTTATTTAATCTTCACAATTTATGAAGATATTAGTTGTTTCATCCTATCTGCCTTTTCCTCTTTTTTCGGGCGGCCACGTTCGCCTATATAATATTTTAAAAAAACTTTCTAAAAATAATGAGATAACTTTAGTTTGCGAGAGAAGAGATTATCAAAAAGAACAGGATATTTTGGAGGTTAAAAAGTTTTGCAAAGAGATTTTTACAGTTGAAAAACAAAAGCAATGGTCATTAAAAAATATCATTAAATCAATATTTTCATTATCCTCGTTTCTCTTGGTTGGTCACACAAGCGAAGCCATAAATGAAAAAATAACAGAGTTGTTAAATAAAGAAAAGTTTGATCTAATTCACGTTGAAACCTTTTATGTTATGCAAAATCTACCAAATCCGCCAGCTCGCGGATTACCGATAGTTTTGGTTGAACATAATATTGAATATCTTGTTTATTCGCGTTTTGCAAATTCTATGCCATTTTTTATCAGACCTTTTTTATATCTTGATATTTTAAAACTTAAATATTGGGAAAAACATTTTTGGCAAAAAGCAACGAAACTTGTCGCGGTTTCCGAAAGTGAAAAGAAATTAATGAAAAGAAACGATGCGGTTGTGGTGCAAAATGGTGTTGATAAGGAAAGTTTTAAGATGGAATCTGCCGGATGGCGCACAAAATTCAAGGCTCAAAAAAAGATTTTATTTATCGGCGATTTTAAATGGTTGCAGAATAGGGATTCGGTAGAATGGATTTTAAAAGAAATTTGGCCAAAAGTTCAATTAAAAATAAAAGAACAAAAATTAGATATCAATTTGAAATTATGGATAGTGGGGAGAGAAATTCCCGATTCAATTAAAAAATTATCAGATGATAAAAATGTTGCTTTTGATGAGAATGCGCCTAAAGTTACGCCGGAAATATTTCGGCAGTCAGATATTTTACTTTCGCCAATTAGAGTTGGAGGGGGAACAAGTTATAAAATACTAGAAGCCATGGCATCGGGTGTTCCGGTTATTACGACAAGTCTTGGAATTGAAGGAATTGATGCGGGACATTTAAAAGAAGTATTAATTGCGGATAATGCGGAAGATATAGTTGATTTAATAATTGATATTGTTGGAAACGATTCGGCTTTTGAAAAAATTGCTCATAATGCAAGAAAATTGGTTGAAGAAAAATATGATTGGGAACCGATTGTCAAAAAGTTGGAAGAAGTATATAAGTCGGCATTAAGAAAATGATAGATTTATCAATAATTATTGTAAGTTATAATACAAAATCTTTCTTGAAAAATTGTATCTCATCAGCGTTCAATCAAAGACCAAAAGGATTAAATATGGAAGTTATTGTAGTTGATAATGGTTCAACAGATGGCTCGGTGCAGTTATTAGAGAATGAATTTCCAAATATAAAATTAATTAAAAATAAAGAAAATTTTGGATTTTCAAAAGCGAATAATATTGGTGTAAAAAAAGCAGAGGGACGATATTTGCTTTTCTTAAACTCCGATACGGTTATTTACGAAAAAGTTTTTGAAACGATGGTTAAATTTATGGATGAGCATAAAGACGCTGGGGCGGCTACATGCAAAGTTATTTTGCCAAGCGGATTACTTGACGATGCTTCTCACAGGGGTTTTCCTACTCCTTGGAATTCCTTTTCTCATTTTTCTAACCTTTCAAAAATATTTCCGAAAACAAAAATATTCGGCGGTTACAATTTGTCATGGATGAATCTAGAAAAAACTCACCAAATTGATGCTTGCTGCGGTGCTTTTATAATTGTAAGACGTAAAGCGGGAGATGAAATTGAATGGTGGGATGAAGATTATTTTTGGTATGGTGAAGATCTTGACTTTTGTTATAAATTGAAAGAAAAAGGGTGGAAAGTTTATTTTGTACCCCAAGTTTCAGTCCTTCACTACAAAGGCGTTTCCGGCGGGATAAAAAGTATTTCAAAGCATTTGACAAATGCTACTAAAGAAACAAAAATAAAAGCAACAAAAGCCCGTTTCCAAGCAATGAGAATTTTTTATAAAAAGCACTATGAAAAAGTTTATCCAAAAATAGTCTCCAATCTTGTCTCCTTGGGAATTTCCTTAAAAGAAAAATCAGTTCTTCAATAGCGTCAACGGTTTGTTTAGATTTGTTTTATCCGTTATAATCTTTGTATGAGAATTGGAATTGACTGCCGTCTTTGGAATGAGTCGGGAGTGGGCCGCTATATCAGAAATCTTATTAAAAACTTACTTATTCAGGACAGTAAAAATAGTTATGTGTTGTTTGTCAATAGTTTAGATAGTGAAAATATCAAATATCAAATATCAAATATCAAATATGCAAATAAAAATTTAAAAATAATAACGACCGACATAAGATGGCATTCTTTCAAAGAGCAATTAATTTTTCCGTCGATTTTAAATAAAGAGAATCTGGATTTGGTTCATTTTCCTTATTTTTCAGTTCCGATTTTTTATAATAAACCCTTTGTCGTAACAATTCACGATTTAATCATTAACCATTTTTCAACCGGTCTCGCCTCAACTCTATCAGCTCCTTTATATCAATTAAAACTTCTTGGTTATAAATTTGTAATTTCACAGGCCGTAAAAAAAGCGAAAAAAGTTATTACTGTTTCAAATACTACAAAAGATGAAATTATCGATCACTTTGGGGTCGATGATAAGAAGGTTATTGTGACGTACGAAGGCGTCGATAAGCAAAAATCAAAAATCAAAAATCAAAAATCAAAGATAGATAAACCATATTTTCTGTATGTTGGAAATGCATATCCGCATAAGAACCTCGAAAGATTACTTGAAGCATTTTGTTTATTTTGTCATCCTGAACTTGTTTCAGGATCTCAATTGAACCGAGATTCTGACCTTCGTCAAAATGACACGAAATTAATTTTCGTTGGGAAGAATGATTATTTCTACGAAAGGCTAAAAAAGAGGGTTAATGAAATGGGATTAAAGGATTCAGTTATTTTTTATGGGGAGGTAAGCGATGAAGAGTTAGTTTACCTTTACAAAAATGCAAAAGCTTTAGTTTTACCCTCTTTAATGGAAGGGTTTGGTTTGCCGGCCCTTGAGGCAATGAGTTTGGGATGTTTAGTTTTGGCATCGGATATTCCTAGCTTTCGAGAAATTTGCCAGGACGCGGCAATTTATTTTAATCCTAACAATGTTAATGATCTGGCAAAAAAACTGAAAGAAATTTGCTTTAATGATTTAAATCATTTCAGCGATTTTATAAAGAAAGGACGTGAAAGGGCAAGTTCATTTTCCTGGGGGAAAATGACCAAAAAAACTCTAGAAGTTTATGAAAGTTGCGGTAGTTTATGACAGAGTTAATAAGTGGGGAGGGGCCGAGAGGGTGCTTTTGGCACTTCATGAGTTATTTCCGGAAGCGCCGCTTTATACTTCTGTTTATAATTCAAAGACCGCACCTTGGGCAAAAGTTTTTCCAAAAGTAATTTTTTCATTTCTTCAAAAATTTCCATTTGCTACGCGTCATGAACTGTATGTCATGTTAATGCCTTTGGCTTTTGAAAAATTTTCCGCCAAAGGCGGATTCGATGAATTTGACTTGGTAATTTCGGTGACAAGTGAGGCGGCAAAAGGAATTATCACAAAAGAAGGAACTTTTCATCTTTGTTATTGTTTGACTCCGACTCGCTATCTCTGGAGCGGATATGAGGAATATTTTAAGAATTCATTGTTAAGATTTTTAGCAAAACCCGCAGTTTTTTATTTGCGAAGATGGGATAAAATCGCAGCAAAAAGGCCGGATGCATATGTTGCGATTTCGAAAGAAGTGCAAAAAAGAATTAAAAAATATTATAAAAGGGAATCCACAGTAATTTATCCTCCGTTAGCATTGCTTGGCGCTGAGGTCGTCCTTGCGGGTCCTGCCGCTCGTCAGCCCCACGCGTTTCCCACTGCGCTAACAAGCGCGGGGCCCCCGCGTGGTGCCCCCCGACTCGCGTCACCCGCAATGGACTCCCCGCGCCATAGCTATTTTCTTATTGTTTCAAGGCTAGTTCCGTACAAAAGGATTGATATCGCAGTTGAGGCTTTTAACGAACTTGGTTTGCCGCTTAAAATTATTGGAATAGGATCTCAAGAAGCTAAATTAAAAAGAATGGCAAAAAGGAATATAGAATTTTTAGGCAACTTGACGGATATAGAGCTCGTAAGCTATTATAAAAATTGTCGTGCTCTAATTTTTCCGGGGATTGAAGATTTTGGGCTGACGATAATTGAAGCGCAGAGTTTTGGAAAACCGGTCATTGCTTTTGCAAGTGGCGGAGCACGAGAAATAATAGTTGAGGGAAAAACCGGAGAATTTTTCTTCCCTCAAACAAAAGCAGCGCTTGTTAAGAAACTAAAAGGGTTTCGCGATGATAAATACAAGGGTGAGGACTGTCTGAATCAGGCAAATAAATTTAATAAAAAAATTTTCAAAGAAAGAATATTGAAATTTATTAAGAGTAAGATAAAATAACTCATTGTTCAATTGTTTCATTGCTTCATTGTTGGATAACTTAGGGATTTTAACAATGGAACAATTTTAACAATGCAACAATCATACGTTTATGAAAGTTATAATTTTTGCAGGAGGTGTCGGAACCAGGCTTTGGCCTTTATCAAGAAAGCATACGCCAAAGCAATTTGAAAAAATAATTGGAAATAAGTCAACGCTACAGCTTGCAGTCGATAGGGTTAAGCCGATTTTTAAGCTTTCGGATATTTTTATTTCTTCAGGACTTGAATATAAAAAAATAATTCAGGATCAGATTCCCGAAATTCCCAAAAAGAATTTTATTTTAGAGCCGGAAATGAGAGACGTCGGGGCGGCAGTTGGCTTGGTGGCGGCTATTTTCTCGAAAATTGCCAAAGATGAACCTTTTATAATACTTTGGAGCGACCATTTGGTTAAAAATGAGGATCTTTTTAGAGATCATTTAAAAGTTATTGGAAAAATTCTTGAAAAAGACAGTAATAAAATTGTTTTTATGGGGCAAAGATCGCGTTTTGCCAGTCAAAATCTTGGGTGGATCGAATTTGGAGATAAAGTTGATAGTATTGACGGCGTTTCGGTTTTTGGTTTTAAAAGTCTTCATTACAGGCCAGACATAGAAAACGCCCAGCAGTTCCATAAGAGCGAGCAACATGTTTGGAACCCCGGATATTTTGGTACAACACCTTCTTTTCTTCTTTCTTTATATAAAAAACACGCGCCGCTAATGTATGAAGGACTTTTGCAAATTCAAAAGACATGGGAAACACCATATTTTGAAAAAAAGATGCAGGAAATTTATCCAAGTCTTGAAAAATTATCTTTTGACAATTTAATTCTTGAAAAACTTGAAGCAAAAGACGGATTGGTTGTGGGAGCGGACTTGGGTTGGAGCGACGTAGGAGCCTGGGAATCATTAAAAGAGGCATTGTCGGAAAATGAAGAGGAAAATGTGACAAGAGGAAATGTTTTAATCCGCGATTCAAAAGACAGCCTTATTTTTAATTATGCAGATCAAATGGTTGTGGGAATAGACCTTTCGGAAATTCTTATAATTAATACCGAAGACGTTGTTTTGGTTTGTCCTAAAAAATCCGTGCCAAAGATTAAAAAAGTGGTTGAAAATTTAGCGGGTACGCCGCATGAACATCTTGCTTAATTTATGCCTTATAAAGAAGTTAAAAAAAGCGCATTTTATGAAATTGTAAAAAGGATATTGGATATTCTTTTTTCTTTTTTCCTGCTTTTGCTTTTCTCGCCTCTAATTATTATTATTTCGATTTTGATAAAACTTGATTCAAGCGGACCAATTCTGGCTGATACTCCGGAAAGAGTCGGAAAAAACGGAATACTTTTTAAAATGTTTAAATTTCGTTCAATGATTCAAAATGCCCATGAAATTTTGCGGGAAAATCCAAAGTTCTCAAAGCTTTTTAATACATACAAGAAAGGAAGCTATAAATTAAGAGATGACCCAAGAATTACAAGAATTGGGCATTTTATTAGAAAACATTCTTTGGATGAGGTTCCACAACTATTGAATGTTTTAAGGGGAGAAATGAGCTTAGTTGGTCCCAGGGCTTATTATCCGGATGAACTTCGCGAACAGCAGAAAAAATATCCCGATACAAAAGAATGCGTAAAAATTGTGTTATCTGTAAAACCGGGAATAACAGGATTTTGGCAGGTTTCCGGAAGAAGCGAAATTAATTTTGATAAGCGTATTGAAATGGATGCGAATTATGTTAAAAAAAGGTGCATTCTTTATGATTTTTGGATTATTATTAAAACTCCTTGGGCCATGGTTTATGGAAAAGGAGCGTTATAAGAGTTTAAAGACTTGCTTTTTTGCTTTTTATTGCCTATCATTTAATAATGGATGAAATTTCAAAAATAGAATTAGACTCAAAAAATCCTACTCCATCATCTCCAATTTTTGAACATATGAGGAAATTTAAATTACCTAAAAGAACAGCGATTGTTGTTCTCTCAATAATTTTATTAGTCGCAGTGGGATTTTTCTTTATGGTCTTACTTCCTGCGCAAAAAACTTATTCCGCAGGGATGACTAGCTACGCGCAGGCGCATAAAGCCTGGGACGCGGTAAAAAAACAAAATATCGATCAAACAATTACGGAACTTGAAAGCACAAAGAAAGAACTGGGAAAAACCCAAAACAGTCTTAATTCTTTATCTTTTCTAAAATATATTCCTATTGCCTCAGGTTATTATAACGACGCAGATCATTTAGTAAAAGCAGGTTTTTACGGTTTGGATGCGGCTTTAACAGTTGCAAACTCTTTAAAGCCTTACGAGGATGTTCTTGGACTAAAGGGAAAGGGAAGTTTTGTCATGGGGTCGGCAGAACAAAGAGTTCAGTTGGCAATTATGACGATGGGTAAAATTACTCCTCATATTGATGATGTTGCAGGATCGTTAAGTTTGGCCAAAAAAGAAATCGAACAAGTTGATCAAAACCATTATCCGTCGATTTTTGGCGGAGAAAAAATAAGGGATCAATTAATTTCAGTAAAAAGTATTGCCCGACAGAGTCTCACTTTTGTTGCGGAGGCAAGACCGCTTATAAAAATACTTCCGTCACTTTTGGGTGATACCAAAGAAAGGAAATATTTAGTTTTGTTTCAGAACAATGCCGAGTTGCGTCCAACAGGCGGGTTTATAACAGCCTATGCAATTTTTAGAATAGATAAAGGAGTTATTCATGTTGACAGGTCAGATGATATTTATTCTCTGGATAATGCAATTGGTAAAAAAGCAAAAGCGCCCGCACCTATCCTTAAATATCTTCCCAACGTTTATACGTTTAATCTTAGAGATTCAAATATCTCTTCGGATTTTATTGAATCAATGAAAACTTTCGATTCCATGTATAAGCTTGCATCTAATAAGGTAAATGTCGATGGAATTATTGCAATTGATACGCATGTTTTAGTTTCTGTAATAAAAATATTAGATGATAAAGTGAATGCGGCCGGAATGACTTTTACGTCAAAAGAGGATCCAAGATGTAATTGTCCGCAAGTAATATTTGCTCTTGAAGATACAATTTCAAGGCCGGTTAATTATCAAAAGAGCGGCCGGAAAGATCTTCTTGGGACTTTATTATATGCAATAATGGAAAAAGCTTTATCGTCCTCTCCTAAAGTTTATTGGGGGCCATTATTCCAGTCATTTCTTACTGAAACTTCGCAAAAACACGTTCTCTTTTATCTTTTTAATGAAGATGCTCAAAGCGGCGTAGAGGCTCTTAATGCGGCCGGTAGAATAAAGTCGTTTGATGGCGATTATCTCCATATTAATGAAGCAAATTTTGGCGGACAAAAATCAAATCTTTATGTGCAAGAGAATGTTGAACAAAGCTATGAAGTAAAGAATGACGGAAGCATTGTTAAAACAGTTACGATTAACTATAAAAATCCCGAGCCTCCTTCAGATTGTAATTTGGAAAGAGGAAATTTATGTCTGAATGCAATTTTGAGGAACTGGTTTAGAATTTATGTGCCAAAAGGAAGCGTTATGCTTAATAGTCAAGGATCGGAAGTAAAAATGACATCATATGAAGAACTTGGAAAAACTGTTTTTGATGGATTCTTGACTGTTAGGCCTTTGGGTGCGGCTAAATTTACTATTTCTTACAAATTGCCGTTTAAGTTAAAGAGCGGTTCACCTCTTCCGCTTCTTATTCAAAAACAGCCGGGGACTGATAAAAATGAATATGTTATCAAGATAAACGGTAAGCAAGTTGAAAAGTTTCTTCTTTTGACAGATAAAGAAGTCAAATTAAGCTTTTAAAGGATTTCTTCATGCGTAATTTTAAAACAGAGGGAATAGTCATTAAGAGAAGAAATTTTGGGGAGGCAGATCGCATTTTAACGGTTTTTACCAAGAGAAGAGGAAAAATTCAGATTAAAGCCTTGGGAGTGCGAAAAATTACAAGCAAGCGCTCTCCTCACGTTGAGCTTTTGAATTATTCTTCGTTTTCGCTTCATCAGGGCAGAAGTTTGCCTATTTTAACCGAAGCACAAACACTGGAAGATTTTTCTCAAATTAAAGACAGTTTGATAAAAGTAGGTTTTTGCTATCATATTTGCGAGCTTATTGACGGTCTTTGTCCGGAGAATCAGGAAAACAGTATGGTTTTTCCATTTTTACTTGCAACTCTCAAGCGATTATCAAACCAAGAAAAAATTGTTGAAATTATTCATGAGTTTGAAATAAATCTTCTTGTGCATTTGGGATATTATAAACATTCAGCCTTAAATAAAGATTTTGATTCATCCGCATTTATAGAGCGAGTACTTGAAAAAAAGTTAAGATCAAAAAACATCTTTCCTCACTTTGTTTAAAGCGAAAAGTTCCTGCTTTATTTTATAAAGTTGTTATCTAGTGCCCTAACTTAAAAGTAGAAAATTTCTAGAATTTTAACCGTCAGAAAAATGTGATTATTGGGTTAAATTCCCCAAAACTCCAGAGGTGTCCTAGCTAATCCACCTTAGAGGTGGACGAGGTATGCTACCTGATAACTTGGGTCTATCACTTGCGCCGAGGGAAGGCGAGAAATATTACACCCCAATGTTACACCCCCGAGGTGTAACAGGCATATGATATATATTTAGTATATACTTGATATATACCATGATTAGAAAGATTATTGGATTGGGGAGATATTCTGCCATTGTTTCTATCCCCCGGGAGCTAATGAAAAAACTACGGTGGAGAAAAGGGCAAAAGGTGGAAGTTTCTGCCAAAAGAAAAACCCTGCAAATTAAAGATTACAAAAATTAAAAGATTAAGCGTTAATATCCGCTTTAACTATATTTCTTTTTCTGCTATCATAGTGCTATGACAAAAGATTCAAACGTGATGGTCGCGTCAAACGCGATGGAGAAGATTGTTGCTCTTTGTAAAAGGCGCGGTTTTATTTATCCCGGGAGCGAAATCTACGGCGGGTTAAATGGCATGTGGGATCTTGGGCCAATGGGAGTTAGGTTGGCAAACAATATTAAGAAAGAATGGAAAAAAAGCGTAGTCCAGTCACGTGACGACGTTGTCGAATTAGATTCATCGATTCTTTATAATTCTAAAGTTTGGCAAGCTTCAGGTCATGTATCTTCATTTACGGATCCTCTTATCGAATGCAAAATTTGTCATGAAAGATTTAGGGCCGATAGCGAAAAAGATATTAAAGAGCATGAAAAGCTTCACAAAACGCCTTCTTGGACCGATGTAAAAGCGTTTAATTTGATGTTTAAAACATATGTTGGACCAATTGATGACGAAAAAAATAAAACTTATCTTCGCCCAGAAACTGCCCAGGGAATTTTTATCAACTTTGATAATGTCATAAATAGTGCAAGAGTAAAAATTCCTTTTGGCATTGCGCAAATCGGCAAAGGTTTTAGAAACGAAATTACAACCGGAAATTTTCTGTTTCGAGTCCGCGAATTTGAAATGATGGAACTGGAATTTTTTGTTAAACCAACTGATGCCAAAAAATGGCATGAATATTGGAAAAACGAAAGACTGAGTTGGTACATTAATTTAGGAATAAAAAAAGAAAATATTAAACTGGTTGATTTGCCCAAAGAAGAGATTGCTCATTATTCCAAAGGGACAAGCGAAGTTTGGTATAACTGGCCCTTCGCTGGCGCTTTGGGTAAACTTCAATGGGGCGAACTTGAAGGAATCGCCAACAGAGGCGATTATGATTTATCAAACCATGCAAAATGCTCCGGAAAGGATTTATCTTATTTTGATCAGGAGACAAATGAAAGATTTGTTCCTTATGTTATTGAGCCATCGCTTGGTGTGGGACGCGCAATGCTTGCTTTTTTGCTTGATAGCTACGAAGAAGATGATAAAAGGGTTATTTTAAAACTTCATCCAAAACTTGCACCAATTAAAATTGCTGTTTTTCCTCTTTTGGCAAATAAACCAGAGCTTTTAAAGCAGGCAAACGAAATTTATAAAAATCTGAAAAAAGAAATTGACGGCGTTGCTTTTGATGACAGAGGAAATATCGGCAAGCGCTATCTTTCGCAAGATGAAGTTGGGACGCCATTCTGTGTGACTGTTGATTTTACAAGTCTTGAGGACAAGACAGTAACGGTACGCGATAGAGATACAACAAAACAGGAGAGAATAAAAATCGACAAACTTCTTGACAAATTTGCTTGGATTGGTTAACTTAATTAATATAGATGAAAAATAGAACGTTGATTATTGCCGCAGTTGTTGTTTTATTAATTATTATTGGCGGGGGAGTATATTTTCTTTCTTCAAAGAATTCAACAGGTAAGCCCCAAGATTTGATTTCGGAAATGAGCCAAGAAGTAATTCCTACGGTTATGCCTTCGGATATTGGTTTAATAATTACACTTCGCGATGACAGTAAAGCTATGAAGTTTGAAATCACTCAAATAGACGGTATTTCGCTTGTCGAATATCAAATTTCTTACATGAAAGAAGTAAATGGTGAACAAGTTCCGGAAGGTTTAATTGGAGAAATAAAAGTAAAGCCGGGTGATAAAAAAATAACTACCGATTATCGTGAATTTGGCACATGTTCTTCCGGAAAATGCCGGTATGACAAAGTGGTTTCCCCTGTGAGCTTAACTTTAAAAATTACAAAAGACGACGGCAGCATTCTTTCTTCGGAAGAAATAACGCAGTTATAGCTTCAAATTTTAACTTCTTTAAATTCATCCCCTATATATAGTGTTTTTTTTAAACTTAAAACCCTATTTTTGTTGATTGACCTATTGACAGGCTTAAGAAAATGCTGCAAAATGATATAAAGTGGTCTAAAGTGGGAAGAAGTGGGACGCTTCACCTCAAATGAGGTTCAGCGCAAGCTAAAAAGAAAGGCAGGTTGAAAGAGAATGCTACTTGGACAATATGAAGGAAAAATTGATAAGAAAAGCAGAGCAGCATTACCCAAAAAACTTAGAGAAATTTTGGGAGATAAATTAATTATTACTAAAGGTTATGAAAACTCGCTTATTATCGTTTCGGAAGAAGGATGGAAAGCTTTGCTTGAGGGAACAGAAGGAAAACCATTCATTCAATCGGAAACAAGAGAAACTCAGCGATTCATTCTTGGAGGGGCAAGTTTTGTCGAGCTCGATAATAAGGGAAGGTTTATTTTGCCTTCTTACCTTAGAGCGTTTGGAAAAATTAAGGATGAAGTTGTATTCCTAGGTTTATCAAGATATGCAGAAATTTGGGATAAAGCAAGATGGCAAGAACATAGTCAAAGTCTGGAGCAAAATATTGATTCGATTGCAAAAAAATTAACAGAAAATGAAAATAAAAATGAATGAACAATTATCACACGCCTGTTCTTTTAAAAGAAATAGTTGATTTTTTAGGAGTTTCCAAGGGCAAGAAATACATTGATGCCACTTTGGGTGGAGGCGGACACACATTCGAAATATTAAAGTGTGGCGGAACAGTTTTGGGAATTGATGTTGACCAGGACGCGATAGACTATGTTAAATCAAAAATCAACGAAGAGAAATTAGTTTTAGTCAAAGGGAATTTCAAAGATATTGATAAAATTGCACATTCAAAAGGTTTTAATAATGTTTCTGGAATAATTTTTGATCTTGGAGTATCAAGTTTTCAACTTGAAAAAGATTCCAGAGGATTTAGTTTCCAAAAAGAAGGGCCGCTTGATATGCGAATGGACCCTTCGGGGGCATCAGGGCAAGTAAAAGCGGCAGACCTAATTAATGCTTTAACGAAAGGAGAGCTTTATGAACTATTTACTAAGCTGGGTGAAGAGCGTTTTGCTCGTACCATTTCTAACGATATTTGTAGAGCCCGTCGAGTAAAGCCAATAGAAACAACCAGTGAGTTGGCAGGAATTATAAGAAAAAGAGGATTTTTAAAAAAAATAGATCCTGCAACTCGGGTGTTCCAGGCTTTGCGAATTGCAGTAAATGACGAGCTGAATAATTTAAAAGAAGCTTTACCAAAAGCGATTGGATTATTAGAAAAAGGAGGATTGCTTGAAGTTATTTCTTTTCATTCGCTTGAGGATAGAATTGTAAAAAATTGTTTCCAACAGTTTCAAAAAGAAGGTTTAGGAAATGTTTTGATAAAAAAACCAATTGTTCCAAGCAATGAGGAGCAGAAAATAAACAGAAGAAGCAGAAGCGCAAAATTAAGAGTATTTAAAAGAAATTAAAATATGACCCATTCGACAAACTCAGGGTCATAGTGAATGAACTGAACTATGAAAAAACCAGTATTTTTTTTAACATTTTTAATATTAATTGCAGTTTCCCTTACGATTGTTCAAATATTCGTTTCAAACAGAATATCAACGACAGGTTTAGTTTTGAGTAATTTTGAAGAAGAAGCAAATAATTACGAAAGAGAAAATTCTTTGCTAAAAGAAAAACTTTTGACAATTTCCTCTCTTAATTATATTGCATCGCAAGCAGGGCAATTAGGTTTTGTGGAAGATAAATCTAAGATTTTCTTGGTAGAACCGTTGCCTTTGGCTCGACAATGACCGCAAGACTTCGTTTTACATTTATTTTTATTATTTTATTTTTTATATTGGTTATCGCGAGACTTTTTTATTGGCAAGTTGTTAAGGCGGAAGAATTATCCCTTTTGGGTAATTCTCAATACGGTGCTTTAGTGCAAGTACAGCCTCAGAGAGGAGAAATAAAAACTTCCGATAACTTTCCTATTGCTACAAACAAACTTTCTTATCTTGTTTATGCCAGCCCTTATGAGATAAAAGACAAAATAAAAACTGCAAGATTACTTTCTTCATTTTTGGAAATGGACAATGCATCAATTAGTGCAACTTTATCAATCAAGGAGCGTGTTTGGGTTCCGATTAAATCCAAAGTGGAAAATGATGTAAAAAACACAATAGAAGAACTAAAACTTCCGGGAATTGGATTTTCCCAGGAATCAACACGATTTTATCCGGAAGCATCTCTTGCTGCAACTCTGGTTGGTTTTGTTGGTAAAAACGATGCAGGAGGCAAAAAGGGGTATTCTGGTTTAGAAGGATATTATGACAGACAGCTTAAAGGGAAAGAAGGAGTAACCCTTGTAATTCATGATGCGCTTGGTAAGCCAATTCTTTCTAAAATGGTTGATACGGACACTGTGAATGGCAGAACGCTTATTCTAAATGTTGACCGTTCTATTCAATTTATGATAGAGAGAAAATTAAAAGACGGAATTGAAAAATATGGCGCAAGTGGGGGAATGGTTGGGATTTTAGATCCAAAGACAGGTAATGTTTTGGCAATGGCCTCGTTTCCGTCTTTTGACCCGAGAAGCTACTACGAATATTCGGAGGAATTTTATAGAAATCCTTTTTTATCCAATCTTTATGAGCCAGGTTCTACATTTAAATCTTTAGTTATGGCATCTGCCCTTGACGCCGGCGTTGTAAAACCGGAAACAAAATGTAATATCTGCGATAAACCAATTTCCATTGGCGAGTACGAAATAAAAACATGGGATAATAAATATCATAAAGATTTAAACATGATTGATGTTATTAAATATTCTGACAATACTGGAATGGTTTTTGTGGCAAAGTCAATGGGAATAACTAAAATGCTTTCTTATCTTCATGAATTTGGCATTGGAGAATTAACCGGCATTGATTTGCAAGGTGAGGTTTCCTCATATCTTAGGCCGGAAAACAAATGGTATCCGATAGATCTTGCCACACTTGGTTTTGGCCAGGGAATTTCTGTTACTCCTATTGAATTGTTAACTGCATTTTCTTCAATTGCCAATGAGGGGAAAATGATGGAGCCCCACGTTGTTTCCAAAATCGAAACTCCGGAAGGGAAGATGCTTTCAATAGCTCCAAAAGTTTTAAGTACGCCTATAAGTTCTAAAACTGCAAAAGTTATGACAGAAATTCTTGTTAATGCTGTCAGTAATGGCGAGGCAAAATGGGCAAAACCCAAAGGTTATCGGATTGCGGGAAAAACAGGAACTTCGCAAATTCCAATAGCAGGGCATTACGATTCAAACAAAACAGTCGCTTCTTTTATTGGTTTTGCTCCGGCAGATAATCCGAAATTTGCGATGCTGGTAATTATTGACAGGCCGACAACGTCAATTTATGGCTCCGAAACTGCCGCGCCGATTTTCTTCGATATTGCCAAAGAGATTCTTAGCTACTACAAAATCCCACCGAGTGAATAATTTAATTGTTGAACGTCTTAATATTATTATTCGTAAAACACACATTGTGCGACACTAACCTTTTGAAAATGTTATACTTATTAGTATGGCAATAATTCTTCTATTGAAAATTGATGTTGCAAAAAGAGAGTTAGACCACGCAATAAAATTGTTTCTAAACGGTGGAGATATTGTTGCTATCCATCTTGTTATATCTGCTTGCCAAGAGATATTGGGAGCCATAGGAAGATCGGATAAAAGTATAAGGTCGGAACTTTTAAAAAGGGTAAAAAAAGAGAAGCAGAAGGAGGTTGTAAATAAGCTAAACGAAGCATATAACTTTTTCAAGCATGCAGATACGGATTCGGATAAGCTGTTAAAATTTAATCCTGACGCAAGTGAATTTGCTATATTTGATTCAATTGCAATGTATCAAGCCATTACTAGTGAAGCTACGGGTTTAATGCAAGCATTTCGTGTTTGGTTTTACTTGAAGCATTCTGACATTTTATTATACGAAGAACAGAAGACTTTGTTTAATTGATTTTAATGATAAGCAGTTTTTTTTAGAGCTTGCAGTTCAGTTGGAAGCGAAGCGTTCTGGTAATTAACATCTTCTTGAAGACTTAAAAAGGCAAATTTTCATTTAGGTGCGTTTTAAGAAATTAGCTTTGGAAGTAGGGGATGACTTATAAATTCCCGCATTTTTGAGACACAGGAATTAAACTGCTTTATTCTGGATTATCAAATCAATTTCCCCTAGGATCGTCCCCACAGCTCCACAGCTTCAAGGGTATTTGAAGAACTGCGTTATTCCCTTGTTTCGTTGTTTCATGGCCCCAGTGTCTCCAGTGTCTCTAGTGGCCCTAGTCGCTCCAAGATCCCAAAGGCCCAAAGGCCCCAGGTTCCAAGGCCAGGCTCCTTCGGATTTAATCCTCAGGATCTATGACTTTCGTGTGTAGATATGCTTAGAACTGTCCGTACAAAAACGGATGGTGGTTTTTGGGGTATTTGAAGAATTACACCGGAAAAAGGTATAATATAGAGATTACCTGCGACTTTTTTTTATGTGGCAAGATATTAAAAATATATATCATCTTTTTAATGCTGTTTTGGCAAATGGTTTATATGGGTTTCCGTCCAGGAAATTGACCGTAATTGGGGTTACAGGGACAGACGGAAAGACCACAACTGTTAATTTAATTTATCATATTCTTCAAAAAGCAGGACGCCATGCTTCGATGATTTCTTCAATTGGCGCAATTATTAATGGAAAAGCATCAGACATTGGTTTTCACGTAACTACGCCGTCTCCCTGGAGTCTGCAAAAATTTATTAAGAAAGCCAAAGGTTTTTTGGTTCTTGAAGTTACTTCGCATGCGCTTGATCAACACAGAGTTTGGGGGATAAAGTTTGATGTTGGAGTTTTGACAAATGTTACGCATGAGCACCTAGATTACCACAAAACATATGAAAACTACGTCAGAACTAAATCTAGGCTGTTTGGGATGGCAAAAAAAGCAGTTATTAATAGAGATGATAAGTCGTTCAAAGCTCCCGCCTTCGCCCCTTCGACTCCGCTCAGGGCTTCGGCGGGCAAGCAAAATTCAAAGCTAATAACTTATGGCATGAGTAAGAGTGCGGATTTAAACCCTCAAAATTTCCCTTTTGAGACAAAATTGCTTGGAGAGTTCAACCGGTATAATATTTTGGCTGCAGTTGGGGCGTGTAAAGCCTTAGGTTTAAGCGATAAAGAGATAAGAGAGGGAATTGAAGGTTTTGAAGCGCCAAAAGGAAGAGGAGAAATAGTTTATGAAAATAGTTTTTATGTGATGATAGATTTTGCTCATACTCCAAATGCCCTCGAACAGATTTTAAGTTCTGTAAGATCTGAAGTTAAGGGCAGGCTTATTCATGTTTTTGGAAGCGCGGGGGAGAGGGATTATAAAAAAAGACCTTTAATGGGAAAAGTTTCTTCAAATTATGCGGATATAGTTATTTTGACAGCCGAGGATCCTCGCAGTGAATCCATTGAAGAAATTTCAAACCAAATAGCACAAGGAATTGAGGATAAAAATAAAATGTTGATGATTCCAAATAGGCAGGAGGCCATTAATAAGGCCATAAAAATGGCAAAAGAGGACGATTTTATTTTAATTACCGGTAAAGCCCATGAAAAATCAATGAATTATGGTCATGGGGAAGAACCTTGGAACGAATACGAGGCTGTAGAAAAGGTGATAAAATTGATGAATAAGCGCTGAGGTCGGCACAAAAGTTTTCTTGTTCCGCAGCTCGCAACAGTTTTGTTTCATTATAAGCGGAATAGCGCTCTGAAAATGTTTTAAAATTCGGTTCAAAAGTTGTCAGCTCGAAATGCGAACTGCGAAAATTTTATGCCTCCCCGCGCTATCAATATAAGCGCGACTAGGCCTTTTTTGGGATTAAAGACTTAAGATTATGAAAAAGATTAAGTGTATTCATTTTGTTGGAATAAAAGGCGTTGGCATGACGCCTTTAGCAATTATTGCCAAAGAAGCTGGTTTTAAAGTGACTGGTTCGGATATTGCAGATGAATTTGTTACTGCAGAGCCGCTTAAAAAGGCAAAGATTAAACCATTTGTTGGTTTTTCAGAAAAAAATATTTCTAAGGCCGATTTAGTTATTACTACTGGTGCACATGGTGGTTTTGAAAACTTGGAAGTAGTTGCGGCACGAAAAAAAAGTATTAAAATTTTAACACAAGGTGAAGCGGTTGGTCTTTTTATGTCCGGAGAAATTTTTGAACGTCGACAAGTTGGCATTTCTGTTACCGGTTGTCACGGAAAAACTACTACGACTGCAATGACGGCTTTAATTTTTAAAGAGTGTATGCAGGACCCAAGTTTTGTAATCGGGTCGGGAAATATTCCGAGTCTTGGTAGTTGTGGGCATTTTGGAAAAGGAAATTATTTTATTTGCGAGGCAGATGAATATGCAACAGAACCTGTTTTTGATAAAACTCCAAAGTTTTTATGGCAGAAGCCAAAAATCGCAATATTTACCAACATCGAATTCGATCATCCGGATTTATTTGCATCGGTTGATGAAGTCAGAAACGCGTTTCTAAAGTTTGCAAACCAGTTGCCAAGCGATGGAATTTTGATTGCCAACGGAGATGATGCTCAAACAAAAAAACTTATTCAGGATTATAGGGGTAAGGTAATTACTTTTGGATTTTCTCCCGGCAATAATTATATCTTAAAAAGAGTAAGTATTTCAGGGTCTCAAACTTTTTTTTGGGTAGATGCATATGGAGTAAGTTTAGGGGAATTTAGTATTAATGTTATCGGTGATTTTAATGCGTTAAATGCTCTTGGGGCAATTATTGCAGCACTTGAATCCGGTCTTGATACGGAAAAAATTAAAAAATCTCTTAAAATGTTCACCGGTACAAAAAGAAGGTTTGAATATATCGGCAAACTTTCATCGGGGGCATTGCTGTTTGATGATTATGCACATCACCCGACAGAAATTAAAAGCACTTTGAATGCTTTTCGAAAAGCCTTTCCAAAGTCTAAAATAGTTTGTATATTCCAGCCGCATACTTATTCCAGAACAAAGATATTGTTCGAACAATTTAGTTGCTCTTTTATTGATTGTGATACTGTTATTTTAACCGATATCTATCCTTCTCTCCGTGAGGTTCCGGACCCGCATGTCTCTTCTATGCATTTAGTCAGTGAAATTGCAAAACATCACAAAATCGCTTTATTCTGTCCAAAACTCTCTGATGTGATAGAATATATAAGGCAAAAAGACTATAAGGACAATACAATCGTAATAACAATGGGTGCTGGAGATATCTATAAGATAGGTGAAAACCTAGAAGTGAAAAGCTAGAAATTATGGATAAAAAATTAAATGAATTAGAGATGACTTTTGGCCCAAATCGTATTCGAAAAAATGAACCGATGAGCCTTCATACGACTTTTAAAATAGGAGGTCCTGCAAAGTTTTATCTAAACGTTGAAAAAATAGATGATTTAGTTAGGGCTGTTAAAATTGCCAAAAAAATGAATTTACCGTTTTTTATTTTAGGCGGAGGATCAAATATTTTGGTATCAGATAAGGGGTTTAAGGGACTGGTGATTAAAAATAATTGCCGCAATTTTGAGATAATGATGGTAAGCGGGAATGTAAAAAATAAAAAAGTTGGAATTAATAAAGCACTAGTTAGCGCTGAAAGCGGAGCGATTATGAATCAACTTGTTCGTTTTACTATAGAGCATGGTCTTTCAGGTCTTGAATATCAGCTTGGTCTTCCGGGTACGGTTGGAGGAGCTGTCTTTATGAATTCAAATTTTCCAAAAGAAAATTCATTTGTTGGAGATTGTGTTTATCAGGCGCGTCTTTTGACAAAAGAAGGAGAAGTTAAGGACGTTGATAATTCATATTTTCATTTTGGGTATGACGAAAGTATTCTGCAAAAGACAGGAGAGATGATTTTGTCCGTAGTTTTTAAATTATCCCCGGAAGCGAAAAATGTATTATGGGAAAGAGGTACGAATGCCTTAGAATATCGAAAAAAAACTCAGCCTGCTAAGGCTTCGGCCGGATGCGCTTTTCGCAATATTTCAATGCTTGAGGCAATTAATATTCCCACACCCGATAGAATCACTTCGGTAGGATACTTAATTGAAAAAGCAGGGTTAAAAGGTAAAAGAATTGGGGATGCGGTAATTTCTGATATGCATGCAAATTATATATTGAATGCAGGACATGCAAAAGCAGAGGACGTTCTTAAACTTATTAATCTTATAAAAGGTGAGATATTTAAAATGTTTAATGTCAAAATAAATTTGGAAATTAAAACAATTGGGATAGATACTTTAAATTAGAATTATGGAAAAGTTTGTTATAAAAGGAGGTAGAAAATTAACAGGGAAAGTCAGTGTTTCCGGGGCAAAGAACGTTGCGCTTAAGTCATTGGTTGCAGCCTGTTTAACCGATGAAAAAGTTGTAATCGAAAATATTCCGTTGATTTCTGATTTTATGGTTATGGCAGATATTATCAAAGAATTGGGAGGAGAAATTACTATTAATAATCACACTGCGACAATTCAAGTTAAGAAATTTACCAAAAATAAAGTTTCATTGGAAAAAGCCGCCGAAATTAGAACTTCATCAATGTTTTTATCACCGCTTTTATTAAGAGTGGGACATGCTGTGATTCCAAATCCGGGCGGATGCAGAATTGGCGCAAGACCGATAGATAGAATCATTAAAGGATTGCAAAAAATGGGCGTTAAAGTTTCTTACGACAAACAAGACGGATATTTTCATCTTAAGGCGGAAAAAATAAAAGGAACCAATTATTCATTTGAGAAAAACACACATACAGGGACCGAGACCCTTTTACTTTTGGCAGTTTTGGCGCAAGGCAAAACAATTTTAGAAAATGCGGCGCAGGAACCGGAAATTGACGAATTAATAGAGCTTCTAAATAAAATGGGCGCAAAGATTAAAAGAGAAAGCACGCGAAAAATTATAATTGATGGAGTTGAAAAACTCAATAGTGCTAAATTTAGTATTGGACCTGATAGAAACGAAATTATTACTCTTGCAATAGCTGCGATAATAACAAGCGGAGATATTTTTATAGAGAATATAAGAAAGACTGGTCTTTTGGAATTTCTTAAAGAATTTAATGCGGCAAACGGAGGATATGAAATTAAGAATCAAGGCATGCGTTTTTATTACAAGGGTGAAATTAATCCGACAAAAATTACAACTTTCCCTTATCCCGGATTTATGACTGATTGGCAAGGTCCATGGTCCGTGCTAATGACAAGGGCAAATGGAATTTCAGAAATTCATGAAACAGTTTACGAGAACAGATTTAACTATGTTCAGGAATTAAAAAAAATGGGCGCACATATTGAATTATTCAATCCAAAAGTTACAAATCCCGATAAGTTTTATAATTTTAACTTAAAAGATGACAAAAGTAGCTATTTTCACGCAATAAAAATTTACGGCCCAAAAGAATTACATAATGGAATAGTTAATATTTCGGATTTAAGAGCCGGGGCAACTTTAGTCCTTGCTGCTTTAGCAGCGCAGGGAGAAAGTGTAATTTTTGGAGTTGAACATTTAGACAGAGGGTATGAACGATTTGAAGAAAGATTAAATAGTCTAGGAGCTCGTATTAAAAGAGCAAAAAATTAATATGCAAGCAGTAATTTTAGCAGCTGGTCTTTCCAGCAGATTTTATCCATTAGCAAGCGGAATGCACAAATCTATGATAAAGATTTGCGGCAAACCGATTCTCGAGTATACAATCAATGGTTTAAAAATGTCTGGAATAAAAGATATAGTTCTTGTGGTTAGTTCAACTGGATTAATTGAATCTTATTTTGGCAATGGAGAAAAATTTGGCGTTTCGATGAAATATGTTATTCAGCCGAAACCACTTGGAATGGGGAATGCGCTACTTTTAGCAGAAAAAAATCTCAAAGGTGATTTTCTTTTATTGAACGCTTCGCATGTTGATATTGGAATTTTTGCAAAAAAATTAATTGATGCTAAATCAGAAGAAAACAAGTCAATAATTTTAGTCAAAGAAGAAGAAAATACTTGGAAATTTGGAGTTGTTAAGTTGTCCGGTGATAGAGTGGAGGAATTGATAGAAAAACCAAAAAAAGGAGAAGAGCCTTCAAAATTACGCGTTATCGGGATATATTATTTTTCCAGAAAGTTTTTAAGCGAACTTAAAAATACACCTCAAGACCATTATCAACTAGAGGCAGCTATTTCTTCTTTTGCGAAAAAAAATTACGTTAAGGCAGTTATTATCAAGGAAGAAACTATCACCTTAAAATATTCATGGGATTTACTTAGTGTAAAGAATTTTATATTTAAATTGTTGAAAGGTGCGGTTGGAAAAAATGTTAATATCGCCAAAACTGCGGAAATTATTGGAGATGTTGTTATTGAAGACGGGGCAGAGATTTTGGAAGGCGCAAAAATAAAAGGGCCTTGTTACCTTGGAAAAAATACATATGTTGGTAATCACGCGGTTTTGCGAAATAATGTTGACTTAGGAGAAAATAGTGTTGTCGGTGCATACATGGAAGTTAAAAATAGTATTATAATGTCGAATTCAAAAACGCACGCAGGGTTTATAGGAGATTCAATAATTGACCAAAATTGTAGAATCGGCACACAGTTTTGTACGGCTAATGTCAGACTTGACAGGAGTACGGTTAAAGTTGATTTCAAAGGAAAAGTAATAGATACGGGATTAAAATCACTAGGTATGATTCTTGGAAAGAATGTTAGAATCGGCGTTAAATGTTCAACCATGCCTGGAGTAACTATTGGTGAGAATGCAATTGTTGGACCATCAACAGTTGTTTCACAGAATGTGGAAGCAAATACAAAATACTATTCAAAATTTCAGGAAATTATTATAAAAAAATGAAAAAAATAATTCTTTTTGATATTGATTACACTCTTTTTGATACTCAATTATTTAGAGAAAAGCTTTATAAAAGTATCGCCAATGCATTAGGTTGTGATATTAAAGATTCATCAGAAAATATTGACGAGATGTACGATGAAATTAGAGCAGAAAAAGGTTATTTTCAGCCAAAAATTTTTAGTTTGCAGCTTGCAAGGAAACTTGGCAGAGAAAAAGACGCGCAACTCATAGAAAAAGCAATATTTGCAAAAGAAAATTTTAAAAATTGTCTTTATAAAGAATCACTTAAGGCTATCGAAAAGCTTTCAAAAATTATATCTGTTGGAATTTTTTCAAAAGGATATAATAGTTTTCAGAGAAACAAGATTAAAGTTCTCAAGAATGTTTTAAATAATAAAAACGTTCACATTTTTGTTAACAAACGCAAGAGCTTGCCAAAAATTATTGATAGATATAAAGATTTTAAACTTTATATTATTGACGATGCTCTGGATGTATTATTTGAAGCCTGGAAATTACGTAAAGACATTGTAACAATTTGGGTAAAAAGAGGAATATATGCCAAAAACCAAAAACCAATAGAAAATTTTAAGCCGGATGCTATAATAAAAAACCTTGGAGAATTAATTTCAGTTATTAAATAAATTATGTGCGGAATATTTGGATACGTAGGAAAAAAAGATAACGCGGCCGATACGATTCTTGAAGGATTAAAACTTTTAGAATATCGTGGTTATGATTCTTGGGGAGTTACTGTTAAGGTAGGAAAAAAACTTGAAGTAGATAAACATGTCGGAAAGATAGGAGATGCAAAAGTAACTCTTCCAAAAAGTTCTCTAGGCATTGGTCATACAAGGTGGGCAACACACGGAGGTGTGACAGTAGTTAATGCCCATCCTCATCTGGATTGTTCAAAAACAATCGCAGTTGTTCATAACGGTATTGTAGAGAATTATGAGGAATTAAAGGAGGAATTGAAAACGCAGGGACATCAGTTTGTTTCCCAGACTGATACAGAGGTAATGGCTCATCTTATTGAAGAAAATTTAAAACAAGGTAAAGGTTTTGCTACTTCGGTTAGGGATACTTTTAATAGACTTACCGGTTTAAATGCAATCGCTGTCGTAAATTCCATATCTAAAGAAGTAATTGCCGCTAAAACCGGATCACCTTTAGTTGTTGGGCAAAATAGTAATGGACTTTTTGTTGCCTCGGATGCTTGTGGAATCATTAAACATACTAGAAGCGTGATTTTTTTGGAAGATAATCAAATGGCCATTCTGGGAGATAAACTTAAATTAATACGTTTACCCAATGGAGAAGAAATTAAACCAATATTTCATCATCTTGACTGGAAGTTTGAGGAGGTTAAAAAGGGCAGCTATAAGCATTTCTTAATCAAGGAGATTCATGATCAACCGCAGGTCATTGAAAATATAGCCTTATCTTATGAAGAACAAACAAAAAAACTTGCAGACTTAATCGAAAAAGCTTTTGGAACCTTTATGTTAGGGTGCGGAACTGCTTCTTATGCGGCTTTGGCAGGTACGTATCTTTTTTCAAGAATTGCAAAAAAACATATTAATTTTTCAACAGGATCGGAATTTAATTACCTAGAAGATTATTTGACAAAGGAAAGTCTTCTTGTTCCTATTTCTCAAAGCGGAGAAACAATAGATGTAGTAGGGCCGGTTGCAACCGCTAAAAAAAGAGGCGTAAAAGTTGCGGCAATAGTTAATGTTTTAGGATCTACGCTGTATAGACAGGCAGATTATAAAGTTATGCTTTCGGCAGGGCCTGAAAAGGCAGTTGTCTGTACAAAGGGTTTTACTGCTATGATAGCTGTGCTTATTTTGACAGCTTATACTTTAGCTAAAAATCAGGAAAAGGGTAAGAAATTACTTTTAAACGCAGTTAAAAACATTAGAGAAATTTTGCAAAATTCATATCAGCTAAATATAAAGAAACTTGCGCAAGAATTAAAAAATAAAGAACATATTTATGTTATTGGGAGAGGATTATCTTATGCAACTGCTCTTGAAACAACACTTAAACTTAAAGAAGGCGCTTATATCCATGCAGAAGGTTTTGCCGGGGGAGAGCTCAAGCATGGTGTGATAGCGTTAATTGAAAAAGGAACGCCTTGTATTGTTTTTACACCAAACGATGAAACTTATAACGATATTATTTCAAACGCGACGGAAATAAAAGCCAGAGGAGGATTTATTATTGGTATTGGACCAAAAAATAATGATGCATTTGATATATTTTTTAAAACAGCAGATGTTGGTGATGCAACAATTATTCCTCAAATTGTTATTGCGCAACTGCTTGCTTATAATCTAGCCCTTAAAAAAGGAATAAAAGATCCGGACAAACCAAGAAATCTGGCAAAAAGCGTCACGGTAAAATAAGAGTTAGGAATTATGAATTATGAATCAAACATTATTATTTTACATGGATGGGGTTTAAACGGAAATAAATATTCGAAACTGTCTTCTCTTTTAAAACAAAAAGGATGCAAAGTTTTTACACCGGATTTACCGGGTTTTGGAGCAGAACCTCTAAAATCAGAATCAATGACGCTTGGCGATTACATTGATTTTGTTGAAAAATTTATCGAAAAGAATAAAATCCTAAAACCAATTATTATCGGTCATTCTTTCGGAGGAAGAGTTGCCATAAAATATTGTTGGAAATATCCAAAAAGCGTTTCGGCTTTAATATTAACAGGAGTGCCGGTAATTAGAAATGTTTCTCTTTCAAAAAAAATTGCTTTTTTATTATCAATTATGGGAAGAAAAATTTTTAGTATTTTTCCATCTTCAATAGAAAACATGATGAGAAAAATTCTTTATTTTTTACTAGGCGAGTGGGATTATTATAAAGCAGGAAGATTAAAGCAAGTTTTTAAAAACATTGTCGGAGAAGACTTAAAGGGATATTTACGTGAAATAAGAATTCCAATATTGCTTATTTGGGGAGAGGAAGACAAAACAGTGCCGGCAGTAGATATAAAAAAGATTAAACAAATTAATAGTACTGTAAAAGAAGTAATTATCAAAGAGACCGGGCATAAACTTCCCTATGATCATCCGGCGTTATTTTTAGATGCAATAATTTCCAATTTATGAATGTTATTTTTTACTTAACAGGTTTTTTCTTCTTTTTTTGGGAAATAAGAAATATTCTTTTTCTGGTAAATCTTTGGCAGATAAAAGAATACCGTTTTGACAGGCTATTTTCTCACTTAAAAGAAACTTCGCAAGGCAAAGACATATTATTCTCTGCGCTTCCGATTGTAAAGTTAATCGCAATTTTAGGTTTTGGTTTTGTTATTTTTAATAATTTTTTGCTCCTGCCTTACCAGCTTTTTATCTTCTTTATTTTTTGTTTGCAATTCTTAAAGATAATTAAAGAAATTTGGGAGCATACTTTAAAAATACCGGTTTTAACCTTTAAAGCATTATTTATAACAACCAGTACGCTTTTTATTGTTTCCCTTTTATTTTTTCTTCCGCTTATAGATAAATTTGCATGGATTTTAATTATTGACAAATTAGTCTTTTTGATAATTGCATTTGCGGTTTTTTTTCTATCATTTCCTACGAATTTTTACAGAGGCTTTCAAGAAGAGAGAGCTATAAAAAAGATTAGAAAACATAAAAATCTTTTAGTAATTGGAGTTACCGGAAGCTACGGTAAAAGTTCTACAAAAGAATATATTGCGCAGATTTTGGAGAAAAAATTTAAAGTTCTTAAAACCAAGGGAACAAATAATACATTAATTGGAGTAACGAATACAATTATTTCCGGTTTAAAAGACGACACGGAAATTTTTGTTGTAGAAATGGGTGCTTATAAAAAAGGTGAAATTAATGAAATTTGCGAAATTGTTAAGCCTAAAATTGGCATAATTACCGGAATTAATTCTCAACACCTTTCTCTTTTTGGAAGTTTGCAAAACACTATGGATGCAAAATATGAATTAATTAATTCACTGCCTTCCGGAGGGCTGGCAATATTTAACGGCAGCAATATAAATTCTTCTAAACTTTATTCCAAAACCAAAAAAAAGAAAATTATTTATAGTTCTTTTGACAATAAAGCCGATATTTATAGTTCTGATATCCAGATTGAAAAATCTTGCGTTGCTTTTGATGTTCATGCAGAGGGTATTGATATGGCGCTTAAAGCAAATCTTATAGGAAAGCAAAATGTTGAAAATATATTGCCTGCTGCTTATATTGCAAGATATTTGGGGATGAATATTACCGAGATTAAAAAGGCAGTTTCAAAACTTAAACCATTGCCAAAAACAATGACAAAAATAAAATTTTCAAATGGCGCGACTTTAATTGATGATGCTTTTAATGCAAATCCGGATGCTGTTTTAGCAGTGCTTGACTACATGAAAATTTATAACGGGAAGAAGATTTTAGTAATGCAGCCAATGATTGAGCTTGGAAAGGATGCAAAAAAAGAACATTATCGGGTAGCGCTTGAAATTTCAAAGATTTGTGACTACTTAGTTTTAACAAACAAAAATTTTTATTCTTCAGTCTCTATGGGGATAAAAGACGGAAAAGGAAAATGTGCTGTTAAAATTTTTAGTCCTGGAGAAATTGTAGATTTTGTTAAGTCTAATTTAACTCCAGCAAGCATTGCTGTTTTTGAAGGAAAGGAAACACTAAAAGCATTATCCAAACTCCAGTCATTATGAAGAGGCCTATTGCAATTTCTCTTTCACCGAACACAAAAACTAACGATGTTTTTTTGGCATTTAGACTGATATTTTCTCCATGGACATATATTAATGGTAATTATCCAAAGGTGTTGGAGCAATGGTTTAGAAATTATTTTAAAGTTTCAAATGCTATTTCTTTTGCAAGCGGTAGGGGAGCATTACTTGCAATACTAAAAACTTTGGGAATTGGCTTACAAGACGAAGTAATTATTCAAGCGTTTACTTGTGTTGCAGTTTGTGATCCGATAATTAAAACAGGTGCAAAACCGATTTTTGCAGATATTAATAATTCATTAACAATGGACGCAGAAGACTTGGAAAAAAAAATTACAGCTAAAACAAAAGCGATTATTGTCCAGCATACTTTTGGTATACCGTCGGACTTAAATAAGATTTTGGCGATTGCAAAAAATCATGGAATAGCAGTAATTGAGGATTGCGCTCATATAATTGGCGGAAAATATAAAGATAAAAGACTTGGGACTTTTGGCGATGCTTCTTTTTTTAGTTTTGGAAGAGATAAAGCTTTTTCATCTGTTTTTGGAGGAATGGCGATAACCGATAACGAACTTTTAGGAAAGAAGATAAGAATTTTTTGCAAACAGCAAAAAAATCCATCTTATTTTTGGGTGGCTCAACAGCTTTTTCATCCAATTGCTTTTTATTTTATTTTACCAATCTATAATTTTTTTGCATTCGGTAAGTTTCTGCTAATCTTTTTCCAAAAATTAAAATTACTGTCATTACCGGTTTCTTCTAAAGAGAAACAAGGAGGTTTGTCATTAAAATTTGCCAGAAAATTACCAAACGCCTTTGCTTGTCTTGCCATCTTTCAACTTAAAAAAATTAACGAATATAATCAAAAACGAGAAGCAGTCGCAGATTATTACTTGAAAAATATTAAAAATAAAGAATTTATTTTTCCCTACCAAAAATCTATTCCTTTTTTGCGTTTTCCTATTTTAGCGGATAAGAGAGATGAAATTATTAATTTCTTTAAAAGAAAAGGAATTTATCTTGGAAAATGGTATAGCGAAACTGTAGGTCCTAAAGGAGTTAGTTTTAAGAGTATTTATTACAGGCAGGGGTTATGTCCAAATGCGGAGCTCATCGCAAAAAAAATAATTAATTTGCCGACTTATCCTGTTATGGAACCGAATGAAGAAAAGAAAATAGTTAATCTTCTGGAAAACTATGTTAAAGATTCAAGAAATTAAAGATAAAAAAGTTTGGGAGGATTTTATTGACAGAGCGGATTTTTATCCTTTTTTTCAATCATGGGACTGGGGGGATGTGCAAAAAAATCTTGGTCGAAAGATTTTAAGAATAGGAGCATATGAGGAAACTTTATTAATTGGTGTTTGTTTAGTTATCGAAATTAACGCGAGAAGAGGTCGCTATTTGCATCTAAGACACGGACCGGTGTTTTTAGTATTTGACGAAAGGAAACTTGACGCAATTTTAGATTTTATTAAAAAAGAAGCAAGTAGAAGAGGGTCTTCTTTTATCCGTATCAGTCCGCTTTTAAATAAAGACTCGGAATCAGAAAAAATTTTGCAAAAAAAGGGATTTATTAATTCACCCATTCATAATATGGATGCAGAGACTTGTCTTATTTTGGATCTCGAAAAATCAGAAGAAGATTTGCTTAAGGAAATGAGAAAGACACATAGATATTTAATACGTAAAGCACAAAATATGGGTATAAAAATTATTCGAACACAAAAAGTTTCTGATTTGAATAGTTTTTTGGATATTTATAAGAATTTATCAAAAAGAAAGCATTTTGTTCCGCACAGCGACGTAAAAGAAGAATTTGAATTATTTGTCGAAGATGATCAGGCGGTTTTATTTTTAGCGTCATTTCGAAAAAAAATTATTTGTGGTGCGATAATAATTTTTGCCGGGAATATGGCAATTTATCATCATGGAGCGTCTTTGGATGAGTTTAGAGACGTTCCTATCTCATATTTACTGCAATGGGAAGCGATTTTAGAAGCCAAAAAACGAGGTAAAAAACTTTATAATTTTTGGGGAATAACGCCTTTAGATAAACCTAATCATCCCTGGAAAGGAATCACCCTTTTTAAAACAGGATTTGGCGGTACTAGGCTTGAATTTATGCACGCCAAGGACCTGCCTTTAAATATATGGTACTGGAAAAGTTTTTTAATAGAATTTTATACAAAATGGAAAAAAGGGTATTGATTTGCTCTTATTGAGGTAGCATTGTATAATATAACCCATGGCTCAACTCTTAGGACTAATCATCCTCTCTTTTTTTATAAGCGGTATTCTTCTTGTTCCTTTTATTGATTTTTTATATAAAATTAAATTAAGGCGTCAAAAACAAGTAACAAGGGATGTTTTTAATAACAAAACTCCGGTTTTTGATAAATTCAATACCTGTAAAGTTGGAACTCCATTTGGCGGAGGAATCCTTATTATTCTTGTTTCAACGGCATTAACTTTGTGGGCATATGGGATTTTTAATATTAATATAAAACCATGGGAACTTTTCGTGATTCTTTTTTCTTTCTTAGGTTTTGGAGCATTAGGTCTTTATGACGATCTAAAAAAATTAGTTAATGGATCGAAAACAGCATTCTTTGGTCTGCGTTTTAGGCATAAGTTTATAATCCAATGGATTTTAGCGGTTATTATCGCGACGGTTCTATATTCAAAATTAGGTTATGATTTTATTTTCATTCATGGATTTGGCTTAGCAAGCATTGGTTTTTTATTCATACCTGTGGCCGCATTTATTATTGTTTCTTTTGTTAACGCATTTAACATTTCTGATGGTCTTGACGGACTTTCTTCGGGACTTTTTCTTATTTGCATGATTGCATTTTTAGTTATTACTTCAAGTCAGTTAGATAAATCGCTTGGAATTTTTATTGCAATACTTATTGGAAGTGTTGCAGCATTTTTATATTTTAATATTTATAAAGCCAGGATTTGGCTTGGTGATGTGGGTTCATTATCCCTTGGTGCTGTTCTTGCCGTTGTTGGACTTTTAACAGGTAAAATTGTCGCATTGGGATTTATTGGCGGATTTTTTATGCTGGAAGCAGGATCGTCTTTGATACAAATATTTGGCAAAAAGTTTTTAGGCAGAAAAATTTTGCCAGTTTCACCGTTACATCTCTATTTAAGAAAAATTGGCTGGGAAGAGCCAAAAATTGTTATGAGAGCGTGGTTGGCTGGTTTAATTTTTGCTGTTCTGGGTTTATATATAGCTCTTATCCGATGAAATGAAAAAAATAGATCTTCTCCTTTTGGCAACTGTAGTTTTTTTAACTCTTTTTGGACTTCTAATGATTTATGACGCCTCTTCATTTATTGCATTTAGAGATTTTGCAGATAAAAATCATTATGTCAAAGATCAGGCGCTTTGGGTAGTTTTAGGTTTTTGCATGCTTTTGTTCTTTTCCTTTTTTGATTACCGAAGACTTTATAATCTTTCAATACCTCTTTTAATAGTAGCGATTATTTTTTTATCTCTTGTTTTTGTTCCGGGTGTTGGTATTCAGGTTCTTGGAGCTAGACGTTGGATAGATGCAGGAGTTTTTGTTATTCAGCCTGCAGAATTTATTAAACTTTCTTTGGCTGTTTATCTTTCGGCCTGGTTCTCTCGTAAAGAGAAGGGGAGATCTTTTGCGTTCTTTCTCTTGCTTGGCTTGGTAATGGTTCTTGTGATGCTTGAGCCTGATCTTGGTACTGCTTCTATTATCTTTCTGGAAGCGGTAATTATTTATTTTTTATCCGGAGCAAATATTCTTTATTTTATTGGAATGGCGCCAATTGTTGCCATAGGATTATTTTTGTTAATTAAAGTAGAATCGTATAGGGCGCAGAGGCTTGCGGCTTTTTTGAATATCAATCAATCACTTCAAAACTCTTCGTACCACGTAAAGCAAATTCTAATTGCTCTCGGAATGGGAGGACTGACAGGTGTGGGACTAGGTAATTCTTTGCAAAAATATGCGTATCTTCCGGAGAATACGACTGATTCTATTTTTGCTATTATTGCCGAAGAGATAGGTTTTATTGGCGCAACGATTTTAATAGTTCTTTTGGCTGTTGTAATTTGGCGCGGGTTTTATATTGCGCTTAATAGTAAAGATCCTTTCGGAAGACTTCTTGCCGGGGGTATTACGTCCTTTTTGGCGATACAAATGATTCTTAATCTTGGCTCCCAAACTGCTCTTTTTCCTTTAACAGGTATTCCTCTTCCATTTATTTCCTACGGCGGTTCATCCTTAGTGGTTGATTTATTATCAGTTGGAATACTTCTTAATATTTCAAAAAATAAAATATAAAATATGAAAGCAGTTTTTACCGGAGGTCATTTGTCCCCGCTGTTAGCGGTTTTGGACGTTATGCCAAAGGATATTGACCTTTTGGTTATTGGAAGAAAATATGCGCTTGAAGGCGATAAGGTTCTTTCTTTGGAATATCAAACGTTAAATAAAGAGAAAGTTCGTTTTGAAAATATCACAGCCGCAAGACTGCAAAGAAAATTTACAAGACATACTCTTGCTGCGCTTTTTAAATTTCCATTAGGCTTTGTTCAGTCACTGTTGATTTTGTTAAAATTTAAACCGGAGGTTGTGTTATCGTTTGGCGGATATGTTTCTCTTCCGGTAACATTGGCAAGTTTCGTTTTAGGAATTCCCGTTGTAATACACGAACAAACTTTGGAAGCAGGACTATCCAATAGAATCAGTTCCTTTTTTGCCAAAAAGATATGCATATCTTGGGAAACATCAAGAAAATTTTTTCCCAAATCAAAAGTTGTAATGACGGGAAACCCCGTACGAGAATTTTCAATTTTCAATTTTAAATTTTCAATTTCGGATGAGAAAATTCCATTAGTTTATGTTACGGGTGGAAGTTCAGGGTCTCATGCAATAAATCTTTTGATTGAGGGTTGTCTTGAAAAATTATTAGTCAATTGTAAAATTATTCACCAAACCGGCGGGGCAAAAGAATATAACGATTTGGAGCGTCTGAAGAAAATTAAAGATAGCCTGAATCAAAAATTTCAAAAGAGGTATTTTCTTGCGAAGTTTATTGAGCCATGCGATGTCGGCTCAATTGTTAATGCAAGCGATCTTGTTGTATCAAGATCCGGCATAAGTACTATTACTGAACTTTTATTTTTTGCAAAACCTTCTCTTTTGATACCGCTTCCTTTTTCACAAAATAACGAGCAGAAAAAAAATGCTCTTCTTTTGCAAAATCTGGGTTTAGGAGAAATTATTGATCAAGAAAAAACTTCTTGCGATTTGTTATATGATAAAATGATAGAAATGTTGAATAACATCGAAAAATATAAAAAATCAAGAGAAGTTGTAAAAACATTAATAAAAAAAGATGCGGCGCAAAAATTAATTGAGGTATGTTATGCGCAAAAGAAAAATTAAAAGAAAAATATTTTTTATATGGTTTATTTTGTTATTAATTCTTTTTTGTTTGGCAATAACAATATTAATTTTGTATAAAAATTTGAATTTAATATCAGTTCCTTCAGCAGTAAATAAACTCGAAGATTCTAAAGATGTGCAATTAACAAAAAATCTGGAGCAAATTTTAGCCAAAAATAATATTAAATTTGATTTAATAAAGCTTGCTTCGCAATCTTCAGTTTTAGTTATTTTATTAAGCGGCGAAGAGATAATTTTCTCCAAAGTTAAGCCTTTGGAAGCTCAAGTTTCCTCTTTGCAATTTATACTTTCTAGGCTTACAATAGAAGGTAAACGGTTTTCGCGATTAGATTTTAGATTTGAAAAACCGGTAATTTCTTTAAAGTAAGTTATGAGCGAGGGAAAAATTGTTGTCGGAATAGATATAGGAACCTCAAAAATTGTCACTGTAATTGCCAAGGTTGACGATTCTGTAAACGTACTTGGAGTTTCGGAAGTAAAAGCGCAAGGCATTAAAAAGGGTCAAATCGTTGATATTGAGGAAGCTGTTTTATCAATCAACAGTTCTCTTGAATCTGCCGAAAGAATGGCAGGATATTCTGTTTCTCATGTTATTACTTCAATTGGCGGAGATCATGTTGAAAGCCAAAATTCAAAAGGAGTAGTTGCAGTTTCCAATCCTGACGGCGAGATTATTAAGAATGATTTAACTAGGGTTATTGATGCAGCTAAGGCAATTTCTCTTCCTTCAAGCCGCGAGATTATTCATGTTTTGCCGCGAACCTACGCGGTTGATGGACAGCAAGGAATTAAAGACCCAATTGGAATGACAGGAGTTAGACTTGAGGTCGATACCCATTTGGTTACTGCTTCTTCAACATCAATTCGCAATATCGAAAAGGCAATGTCAGAAGTTGGAGTTGATATTGATGGTATTGTTTTCAATGGTTATGCAAGTAGTCTTTCTGCACTTTCGGAAACGGAAAAAGAGCTTGGCGTGGTTTTGGTTGATATGGGCGCTGGGACAACAGATATTTGTATTTATACAGAGGGATCCTTGTCATATTCATCTGTTCTATCAATAGGGGCCAGGCACATAACCAATGATTTGGCAATTGGACTTAGAATTTCTTTGGAATCGGCAGAAAAAATAAAACTTTACCTTTCAAAAACTCCGGAAAAAACAAAACTTGAACCAAACGATTTTGAAAAAGAAGAAGTGAAACCTTTACAAAGAAACTTCATGGGAAAGAATGACGAGCTTGATTTAAGTGCGTTAAACCTTCCCGAAGATTTAGGCTCGGTTTCTAAAAAAACTTTAATTGATGGAATTATCAGACCGAGACTTAACGAAATATTTACCATGGTTGGACTTGAAATTAAAAAAAGCGGATTTGCCGCATCTACACCGGCAGGTCTGGTTGTAACAGGAGGGGGAGCAAGAACAATAGGCATTAATGATGCGACAAAAAGAATGCTTGCCATGCCAATTAGAATTGGCTATCCGCAGGAATTAAAAGGAATAATCGATGAAGTGCAAGACTCTCCATTTTCAACAGTTATTGGTTTGGCCATATATGGTTCAAAAGTTGAAACGTCTACCGGTTTACCTTTTGGTTTTTCTTTTCCCCAAGCTCCTTTTTTAAAATTTGGAAAGTTTTCCAATAAAATTATTGATTTGATAAAATCATTTATTCCATAAACTTCACTCTTGCAAAATCATTTTTTATCTGTTAGGATTTAGCTAATTAATTTGCCTTATGCTAATTAAACCTCAAACAGCAAACTTCGCAAAGATTAGAGTGATTGGTATTGGTGGAGCTGGAAATAATGGTCTCAATTCGATGATTTCTCAAAGCCAAATTCAGGGTGTTGATTTTATTGGTGTAAATACAGATGCGCAAGCACTTTTAATGTGCCAGTCCGCGACAAAAATTCAAATCGGAGAAAATTTAACTAAGGGTCTTGGTTCTGGCGGCGATCCGGAAATCGGAAGGCAAGCCGCAGAGGAGTCGGTTGAAAAAATAAAAGACATACTGGAGGGTTCTGACATGGTTTTTTTAGCTGCCGGAATGGGAGGAGGAACAGGAACAGGAGCGTCTCCTATTATTGCCAAAATTGCCAAGGATGTGGGAGCGTTGACAATCGCGGTTGTAACCAAACCTTTTGCCTTTGAAGGGACACGAAGAATTGTAACCGGAGAAGACGGGGTAGAAAATCTTCGCGACAAAGTTGATACACTTATTGTTATTCCAAACCAAAGGATTTTAGAAGTAGTTGACAGGAAACTTTCGCTTTTAGAAGCTTTTAAAGTTGCAGATTCGGTTTTATCCCAAGGTGTTCAGGGAATATCTGATTTGATTACTACTCCCGGTCTTATTAATGTTGATTTTGCCGATGTTAAAACAATTATGAACAATGCAGGTTCTGCGTTAATGGGAATTGGAACAGGTGTTGGTGAAAATAGGGCGCAGACTGCAGCTAGAACTGCAATTGCCTCTCCGCTTTTGGAAATTTCTATGGACGGTGCAAGGGGAGTTCTTTTCAACATTATCGGCGGACCGGATTTGACAATGAGCGAAGTTGACGAAGCGGCAAAAATTATTGCTTCATCTGCAGATCCGGATGCAAATATTATTTTTGGTGCGACAATAGATGAAACAATGCATGATCAAATGAAAATTACTGTTATTGCTACAGGTTTTGATCAGACAAAACAAAGATTAAAGGAATTTGTTGCTCCGCAGGTTGAAAAAACGGATGATCAAAATATTCCAAGCCCGGAGGAGGCGCCGGCAGAAGAAGAAGATAAAGACATCTGGGACATCCCCGCATTTTTGAGGAATAGGAATTAAGCCTCACTTTGTCATTCGAACAATATCTTCCAAGATTGTTTTGTTGTGGTAAAATGATGGTATGGTTGCGGATTTAAATAAGTTGGCCAGAGAAATTGTTGAGAAGAATCAGTATATGACGATTGGTTCTGCTAATAAAGCTGGCGAGGTTTGGGCATCGGTTGTCGCATATGTTTACGATGAAAACTATAATTTTTATTTTGTTTCGATGCCAAATTCAAAACATTGTTCAAATTTTAAAGAAAACAGTGAAGTGGTTATAGCCATTTTTGATTCTCATCAGGCTTGGGGAGAAGGTATAGGACTACAAATAGAGGGAGAAATTTTGGAATTAAAATTAATTGAAGCTCCAAAGGCAATCAGAGCTTATTATAAACGAAATTATCCTTACGGAAAAATAACCGACGCTTTTGGTAAAGGACTTAAAAATCTCTTGAATAAAAATCTCTACAAACTTTACAAATTTATGCCAATAAAATTTTGGATGAATAACCCAAATTCCGACATAGACGAAAGAGTAGAAATTAAATTGCTTTAATTTTAGACTGACAAATTAATTTCTTCGAGGATTGTTCTTGAACGGGTATTAAGTTCTCTTGAATAAAAAGCCGCTATCCGCTACAATTTAAACAATGTTTAAATCATTTAAACCTGTTTCTCCGAAAGTTGATTTTGTAAAACAAGAGGAAGAAATTCTAAAATTCTGGAAAGAAAATAAAATTTTTGAAAAATCCGTTGAGTCCCGGCCGGAGAATAAGCCCTGGATTTTTTTAGACGGGCCGCCTTTTATTACCGGCCTTCCGCATTACGGGACTTTACTCTCCAGTATTCCAAAAGATTTATTTCCAAGATTTAAAACAATGCAAGGATATAGAGTCCGCCGTGTTTGGGGATGGGATTGCCATGGTTTGCCTGCCGAAAATAAAGTTGAAGAAAAGCTTGGCATAAAAAGAAAAAAAGATATAGAAGAAAAAGTCGGAGTCAAAAAGTTTATTAATGAATGTAAATTATATGTTAAAAATGTTTCCAAAGACTGGGAATGGTATGTTGATCGCATCGGAAGATGGGCAGATTTTGAAAATGCCTACAAAACCATGGACATTTCCTATATGGAGTCGGTGATGTGGGTTTTTAAGCAGATGTACGATAAAGGGTTAGTTTATAAGGGGCTTCGTGTTTCGCTTTTTTGCCCTCATTGTTCAACTCCAATTTCCAATTTCGAAGTTGCCATGGATGCCGATAATTATAAGGATTTAACAGAACCGACTGCGGTTTATAAATACCGGTTAAAAGCTGAGAAAAATACTTATTTACTGGCTTGGTCAACTACTCCTTGGAATAAATTAGTTACTTCGTCTTTAGCAGTTAAACCCGATTTAACTTATGTTAAGGTTTGCCAGGGAAAAGAAAATTATATTTTGGCAAAGTCTACCGTTAAAATGCTTGAAGAGAAACCTTACAAGATTCTGGAGGAATTTAAAGGTAGTGAGTTAGTTGGGAAGGAGTTTATTCCTCCTTATGATTTTTACAAAATTGATCCGGGCAAAAAGGCATTTATTGTAATAGGCGCTGATTTTGTGACTGAGGAGGAAGGAACAGGTGTGGTTACCCTTGCTCCTTATGGTGAAGAAGATTTGGAAGTAATGCAAAAGGAAAACATTCAAATAGTGTTGCATGTTGATGAGGAAGGGATTGTAAAGGACTTTGTGCCGAAATTTGGGGGAATGTATTATCTTAAGGCTGATAAATTAGTGCTTGAGGATTTAAAAGAGCGGGGAGTAGTGTACAGATTAATAGAGCATACCCATAGCGTGCCTCATTGCTGGAGATGCGAAACAAGGCTTTTTTACGCTCCGCAAAATGCATGGTATGTAAATATCCAGACTTTAAAATCGCAGCTTAAAAAAACCAATGAAACAATAAATTGGTTCCCAAAACATTTTAAATACGGCCGTTTCCTAAAAAGCATGGAGCAGGCGCCTGACTGGTGTATTTCGCGAAGTAGGTATTGGGGTTCGCCGGTACCTGTTTGGGAGTGTTTTGGATGCGGCCAAAATTTTGTTCCGGACTCAATAAAGGAATTGGAAGAGGCAAGTGGTAAAAAGATTAATGATTTACATAAACCGGAAATTGATGAAATAACAGTAAAGTGTAAAAAATGCGGAAAAGTTAGTCATCGTGTACCTGAAGTTTTGGATTCATGGATAGAGGCCGGTTCTGCGCCATATGCCGAGCGTCATTTTCCCTTTGTAAAAGGTCTAAAGCTTGAAGATTTTTTTCCGCCGGATTTTATTGTTGAATATACAGGACAAATAAGAGCTTGGTTTTATGTTCTTCATGTCATTGGGACGGCAATTTTTAATTCGAAAGCTTTTAAAAATGTTTCGGTGACAGGCGTAATTCTTGGAACAGACGGCAGGAAAATGAGCAAAAACTATAATAATTATCCTGACCCAAAACAAATGCTGCAAAAATACGGAGGAGATGCGCTGCGTTTGTATTTAATGGGAAGTCCGGTAATGAAAGGCGAAGATATTTTAATATCAGAGGATCATTACCGTGAACAAGTGAAAGGAACAATGCTTATTCTTTGGAACATTTATAATTTTTTCGTGATGAACGCAAGTGTGGACAAATGGTCAGTTACAAGTTGCAAGTTACAAGTTACAAGCCAGAATGTTTTAGATAAATGGATAAATGCAAGACTAAATGAAACAATACGGGAAGTAACTAATTCGCTTGAGAATTTTGATACTGTTTCTGCGATCAAATTTAGCGAAGTATTTATTTCTGATTTATCTCTTTGGTATGTTCGCAGATCCCGCAGCAGGGTTGGCATGGCGGCTTCCAACAAAGAAGATAAAAATGCGTGTTACCAGACTTTTTACAGAGTTTTAGTAACTTTTTCAAAATTAATTGCGCCGATTACGCCTTTTATTGCCGAAGAATTTTTTAGAAACTTAACCGGCGAAGAATCAGTTCATTTAACAGAATGGCCGGAAAACAGTTTAAGCATCGATAAAAAACTTATCGAAGAGATGGCTATGGTTCGTAAAATTGTGGAAATGGGTCATTCAACAAGAAAAAGCAATAATATTAAAGTTCGGCAACCCCTTTCGAAATTTTCAATTTTTAATTTAAAATTTTTAATTGATGAAGGCTTAGTTAATCTTGTTAAGGATGAATTAAATGTTAAAGAAGTTATTCAGAAAGAGGGGAAGGGTGATTTGCTAGTCGAGTTTGACACAAAATTGACAAAGGAATTGATTGACGAGGGACAAATGAGGGATATTGTCAGAAAAATCCAGGAAGAGAGAAAAAGACTCGAAACAAAACCGGATGAAAAAGTTAATGTGGTTTTGCAAGACTGGCCAAAAGATTTTGAAGAAGAAATTAAAAAAAGGGCGCAAGCGAACAAACTTTCCAAGGGTGAAAAATTTGAGGTTAAAAGGGAATGAAAAGAGGGGGTATTTTAAATATCGAGCTGGGGTTATTAATTCCTGTTTTTGTTCTTGTCTCCTTAGGTCTTGCCACGCTTTTTTCCATCAACGTTTCGTATTTTAAAAGTCAACTCGTCTATATTATCCTTTCGTTTTTAGTCTTTATATTTTTTGCCAATGTTAATTATCGGATTTTTCGTTTATATTACGTTCAAATTTATATTATTTCTATAATTGCATTTATAATTGTTCTTTTGTTGGGTTTTGAAACTCGGGGGACAATGCGATGGGTTGATATTTTTGGTTTTCGGATTCAATTCTCCGAAGTGCTAAAGCCATTTTTGGCTGTTTCATTTTCCTCAATGTTGGCCAATAGCAGAAAATCGTTCAAATCTCTTCTTTTGAGTATTGCTTATCTTATCCCAATTGTTTTTTTAGTTTATATTCAGCCGGATCTTGGTAACGCTTTAATTTATTTTTTTGTAGCACTTTTAACTTTAGTTGTTACAGGCTTTCCGCTTATTTGGTTTGGTCTGGGATTTTTTTTCATGGCAGGTTTGTCTCCTTTATTTTGGAGAATGATGCATGGCTATCAAAGAGAAAGAATACTTACGTTTATCAATCCAAACAAAGATATTTTGGGAACATCCTATAACGCAATTCAATCGATTGTAGCGGTTGGCTCGGGAATGATTCTTGGGAGAGGGCTTGGCGAGGGTACACAGTCGGGACTTCGTTTTTTGCCCGAACAGTATACGGATTTTATCTTTGCGACAATTTCTGAAAGCTTTGGATTTTTAGGAGGGCTTTTAATAATTATTTCGTTTGCTTTCCTTCTCTATAAAATATATTCGATATATAGAGACTCCGAGGATAAATTTTGTAAAATTTTTAGTGCCTGCGTCTTTTTCTTAATTCTTGTGCAGCTTTTTATTAATATCGGCATGAATATAGGGATTGTTCCTATTGTTGGTATTACTTTGCCCTTTGTTTCGTATGGGGGAAGCTCGCTTTTATCAAATTTCATTTTACTTGGATTTCTTTCTTCAATTGGCCGTGATATTAAAGAGCAGGAAACACTAGAAATTAAGTGATGAGTTTGATATAATTGCTTTTTACAAAAGCATATGAAGTACGCGGTTATAAAAACAGGCGGAAAGCAGTATAAAGTTGAAGAAGGAGATGTGTTGGAGGTGGAGAGGCTCCAAATTTTGCCAAATAAGGATTTTAATTTTGAAGAAGTATTGCTTTATGTGTCGGACGATTCTTTTAAAATAGGTAAGCCAAAAGCGGAAGGGGTTAAAGTTTTGGCAAAGCTCTTGGAACATATAAAAGGAGAGAAAATTAGAGTTTCTAAATTTAAATCAAAAGTAAAATATCGAAGAACTACAGGCCACAGGCAATCGCTTAGTAAAGTTAAAATTGAATCGATCGGGCTGCATAAATGATATAATTTGACTGTCTTGACTTCTGTGAAAAGTGCAGATAAAATACATTTAGTTTTCACAAAAATACTATGGCACATACAAAAGCACAAGGATCAGTAAAAGGAAATAGGGATTCAGTTGCCAAACGTTTAGGGGTGAAGCTTTTTGGTGGACAAAAGGCAGAAAACGGCAATATTATTGTCAGGCAAAAAGGAACAAGAATAAGCGCTGGAAAAAATGTTTTGATGGGGAAAGACTTTACCCTTTACGCAGTAGCATCCGGTTATGTAAATTTTAAGACAAGATTTGGTAAAAAAATTGTGGAGGTTATTAATGGATAATAATGATCAACAGATAAGCGAAATAGAAATATCACAGCTTCAAGCAAATCCTTTACAACCCCGTGGGATTATTTCTCCGGAATCAATAGCGGAACTGATGGATTCAATTCGTGAACACGGAATTTTAGAGCCATTGGTTATTGCAAAAACCCCTGCCGGATTTCAGATAATTGCAGGTGAAAGAAGATGGAGAGCCGCCAAAGCTCTTGGGATGGCAAAAGTTCCGGCAGTCGTAAGAGAGACAACTCCGCAAGGAATGCTGGAAATGTCAATTGTCGAAAACGTTCAGCGGGAAGATCTTAATCCGATAGAAAGAGCACTTGCCTACAAGAGATTAATAGATGAATTTGGTCTTGGAACAAATGAGGTTGCAAAGAGAGTTGGAAAGAGTGCACCGGCGGTCTCAAATACTATTCGGCTTCTATCGTTACCGGATGCGATTAAAGATGCGTTGGTCGCAGGTGTAATCAGCGAGGGACATGTTCGTCCTTTAATTTCCTTGGAAGATCACAAACTTATGCTTGATCTTTTCAAAAAAATATTGCGTGAAAACAGCACTGTCAGACAAACAGAAGAGTTGGCAAGAGAAATTAAATCCGACATACAAAAGAAAGAGCCGCGCACAAAACAGGATAGGCTGTGGGTGCCGGAAATGGATGAAATGGCAAAGTCAATAGAAAAGAAATTTAATCTTAATAAAGTTACGGTTTATCAGTCAAGAAGTCTGGCAAGACTTGTTTTGGTAGTTAGAGGAGAAGTGGATATAACAACGCCAAAAATAAAAGAAATTTGCAATTTGCTTGAAGGTGTCTAATAAGGATTAGTGATTCTTCTTATTCTATCAAGCGGCCAATAGGCAAATAGAGAACGCCCGATAACTTCATTTTTTTTGACAAATCCCCATTCTCTGGAGTCCGAACTATAAGGACGGTTGTCGCCCATAACAAAATACATGTTTTCAGGCACACTGAGCGGTATTCCCTCTTTAAGGAATGAAGAGGGATAAGTTTTAACGTCGCTATTTAAATACATGTGCTGGTCAAGTTTTTCATTATTGATATAAATATTGTTGTCTTTGAGAAGTATGGTGTCACCCGCAACTGCGATGATTCTTTTAATAAAATCTTTTTCTTCGTCCAACGGATATCTAAAGACAATTACATCTCCTTTTTTTAGCTCGTCAAACCGCAAGGAAATAAGGTCGGTCAAGATATATTCTTTGTCGTGAAAATTTGGAAACATTGAATCACCGTTAACCTGAAATGGCCGAAAAAAGAAAATATAAATAAAAACAAAAAATGAGGCAAAAAGAAGTAAAGTTTGAGCGGTGTCAATAAAGAATGAAAATATTTTCCGTAAGATAAACATAAAATATATTGTGGCAGAGAGCTTAAATTTTGTCAACGATAATAATCTGTGGTAAGATTGAGGTGAAGTGTGGGTACTTAGCTCCCCGTACAATTCTTACTTGCTCCCGAGGGTTGCATCCTCGCGTCGCAAAGGCGGATATACGGGCAAGTAGTGGTTTTATATGGATCCGTAGCTCAGTGGTAGAGCGTTCGGTTCACATCCGAAAGGTCAGAGGTTCGATACCTCTCGGATCCACTTTTCGTATTTTGTTCGCATTTTTCTCTTTCCCGCCATCTTAGCACTCTCTGCATATGTCTGATAATCGAGATTTAATTCACCTTATTCGTCGGTTTTCCTTTGAGGAAATTTTCTATATTTGACGTAAACATTTCTTGTCTCATAATTCCTGCCTCTTTTGTAATATATGCCATTGGCGGATAAATAATGCAGTTTTCATATTTTGAAAGATTCTTTAAATCTTTTTGGGACATTTCATCGGAATGGTCCAAAACAAAAGTTATATCTTTCTTCTCAAGTCTCTTTACCAATCCTTCAATATTAACCAACTCCATAGGAGCAGTGTTTATAATAACAGCTCCCTTTTTTACTTCTTGAAATCTTTTTTTATTAAAGATATTTTCTGTTTCTTTATTTAGGGCAAGATTTATAGATACAAAATCGGATTTGGAGATAAGTTTGTTAAGTTCCTCGTATCTTATTCCTTTTTTCTCCGCATCTCTCTTTCTATTTCTTGACCAATACCTAACGTCTGCGCCAAGACCAAGAGCCAGCTCTGCAATTCTTGTTCCAATATGTCCTAGACCAATTACGCCAAAAATTTTATCTTTAATCTCAAAAGCGGAAATACCAGCCTCTGAATAATTGCCTGTTTTTCCTCTTCTTTTCCCTTCACAAATTCCTTTTACTACTTCAAGGATTGCTGCTAGAACAAATTCCGCGACAGATTCAGTGCTATAACCGGCCAGATTACAAACAATGACTTTCTTTTTCTTTGCATATTCGCTGTCAATTTTTCCATATGCAGTTGCAAATACTCCAATATATTTAAGATGCGGAGCTTTATCTATATCTTCTTTTGAAACATTTACTCCAAAGCCAACCAATAGGCAGTCTGTATCTGCTAAATGTTTTTTTATTTCCAGACTGTTTTTAGGGAGAAATACTTTTTCTTTAGTTAATTTATTTATTCTCTTCCAATAGTTTTGCTCAAGAGATGATTTAGATATTCCAATGAATGTAGCTTTATTAAATTTCATATTATTATGAGTTTGATTATAATATTAATTATTAAGTAATGCAAGCTTAGGCTTCTACGGAATATATTTAGGTTTTATTAATTTTAAATTTAATGGTAGAATTTGAGGAATGCGGGTTTTATTTTTAACAAGACTTTTTTATCCCCATATCGGCGGAGTTGAAAGACATGTGATGGAGTTGAGTAAGAGGTTGGTTGAAAGAGGAGACGAGGCATCGGTAATCACAGAGGCAGATTCTCATAATTTTCAATTTTCAATTTTCAATTTTCAATCAAATTCTAATGTAAAAATTTTAAATAAAAAAACACCAGGCAAGATCGAAATTTATCGGATACCGGTAGGTAAAGATAGCTGGTTTAAGAAGTTTCGGATTTGGCAATGGATGTGGAAACATCGGGAGTTGATTAGTAGTGCTGACGTTGTCCACTGTCATGATGTATTCTTTTGGTATTTGCCGTTTAGATTCTTGTTTCCGCAAAAGAAAGTTTTTACAACCTTTCATGGTTACGAAAGCTATCCCATTTCCAAAAAAGCAATAATTGTCCGAAAAATTTCAGAACTTTTATCATTTGGCAATATTTGTATCGGCGATTTTATCAAAAAATGGTACAAAACAAAAGCGACGTTTGTTTCATATGGCGGCGTCAATGCCAAAAATCAAAAATCAAAAATCAAAAATCAAAGATTAGAAAAAGCAAGAGAGAAGTATTCCGCTGTTTTCATTGGGCGTTTGGATGAGCAGACAGGAATTTTGACTTATTTAAAGGCGGTTGAATTAATAAAAAAGAAAATTCCTGGTTTTAAATTCACAGTTATTGGCGAGGGGAGGTTCAAAAATAAAATTCCAAAAGATATTGAGGTTTTAGGATTCCAAGAGAGGGTTGAAGAATATTTCCCAGAATTTAATTTTGCTTTTGTTTCGCGTTACCTCTCAATTCTTGAGGCAATAGCTGCAAAGCGTCTTGTTTTTGCCCTTTATGATAATCCGGTAAAGCGAGACTATTTAAAAATGGCGCCGTTTGCAAAGTTTGTTATTATCTCTAATTCGGAAAAAGAGTTGGCAGAAAAAGTTTTGTTTTTCCTAAAAAATCCGGATAAAGAAAAAGAATTGGTTGACGATGCTTTTAATTGGGTAAAAAATCAAACATGGGAAAAAGTCCTTCAAACTTACCTAAATCTTTGGAAAAAGTAAGCTTCAAATGATATACTTCAAATATAAAAACAAACATGAAAGTTTCTTTTGTGGCTACGGTTTTGAATGAGGAGAAGTCAATTGATTATTTCCTTGAATCGCTTTTCAAGCAGTCAGTGGAGCCGGATGAAATAATCATCGTTGATGCGGAAAGCACCGATGCTACAGCGTCGATAATTTTCAATTTTAAATTTTCAATTTTCAATGAAAAAGTAAAAATTATAATAAAAAAAGGGAATAGGGCGGTGGGGAGGAATGAGGCGATAAAAAATGCTACAGGAGAAATTATTGCATGTTCGGACGCCGGATGTGTTTTGGATAAAGATTGGTTAAAAAATATCATCGAATCGTTTCAAGACCCAACTATTGATGTAGTTTGCGGATTTTATAAACCAATTACTCACAATATTTTTGAGAGATGTTTGGCTACTTACACTTGTGTTATGCCGGACAGAATCGACAGGGAGAATTTCCTTCCATCTTCAAGGTCAGTTGCTTTCAAAAAAAGTGCATGGGAAAAAGTCAAAGGGTATCCGGAGAATTTAGATACTTGTGAAGATTTAATTTTTGCAAGAAATTTAAAAAAAGCAGGATTAAAATTTAAATTTAATAGAAAGGCAATAGTTTACTGGCCTCAAAAGAAAAATTTACTTGAAGCATTTAAACAATTTTTTAATTATGCAAAAGGGGACGGTCAGGCAAGACATATACGAATGCAAACTCCATTCCTTTTTATCAGATATATTTTAGGTTTTATATTATTATTTTATTCATTAATTTTTAAAATAACATTATTTTATTTTTTAATATTTCTTTTGTGTTTATATTTTCTTTGGTCAATAAATAAAAGCTTTAAATATATCAAAAACTGGAAGGGATTAATTATTTTACCTGTCTTACAAATGACATCAGATATTGCAGTAATATCCGGAATGACAGTTGGATTTTTTAAAAAATAATATGGAAAGAAAAATTTTCTTAAATACTTTTTATCAAATTTTTGGAAAAGTTGTTATATCCTTTTTGGGATTGGTTGGTACATCTTTTTTAACACGTTATCTTGGGCCAATCGGATTCTCCGAATACAGTTTTATTTTCGCCTTTGTTGGATTTGCTTACATTTTTATGGATTTTGGTCTTGGGACTTTACTTACCAGAACCCTTGCCTCTCAAAAAGAAGGGGAGCGATTATTCTCCGAATTTTTTTCGTTAAGAGTATTACTCTCGGTTATTGTTTTATTTTTTTCAATGTTAATTGTAATCTTTCTGCCATATACTACAGAAATTAAAATTGGAATTTTTATTGCGTCTTTTTCTACGATTTTTATTCTTTTCTCCGGCGTTTTTTGGGGGTTATTTCAGGCGGAAATCAAATTTTCGAAAATGGTAATTCCGCAGATTATAACTTCAGTCTGTTCATTCCTTTTGATATCACTTGGCGTAATTTTTCGGGCAAATTTATTTTATTTTTTATTAATTAGCGTAGCGGCGTCACTGGTGGGTTTATTTATTTCATTTTTATTTAGTAAATATAAAAAGCTCTTTATTTTTAACTTTAAAGTTTTTTGGAGAATTATAATCAAGGCATTGCCTTTCGGAATTGGACTAATAACAAGCGTTGCATATTTTAAAGTAGACATCCTTATTCTTTCATTTTTTTATAATCCGTCTTTTTATCCGGATGTAGGATTATATTCATTATCTTATAAAGTATTCGAGGTAGCTGTAATTTTTGGAGGATTATTTTCACAAACACTTTTTCCTCTTTTTTCCAGAATTATAAATTCAAAAGTTTTTTTAATTCACTTCAAAAAATATCTTTTATATTCATTGTTAATCTCTTTTTCTGCGATTTTGGTTCTTTTGTTCTTTGCGAATTTCTTCATTTCGATTTTGGGGGGAAGTAAATTTTTACAATCTGCTCAGTCACTGCGAATTTTATCGCTTGCCGCAGGATCTAGCATTTTGGCAGGATTTTTTTCAAGTGTTGCTATAGCCGGCCACAAAGAAGTTTTAATTTTAAAATTTAGTATTATTGCTCTTATTTTAAATGTTTTTTTAAACTTTGTTTTTATTCCGCAATTTTCTTTTATTGCTGCCAGTTGGACAACTGTTGTGACGCAGAGTTTTATCATGACAACAAATATATTCGCTTCCTATTTGGTAATTAAACAACATTTGAGGATGATAAAAGCCCCATGATTATGAAAAAAAATCCTTTAGTTTCCGTTGTCACCCCATTTTTTAATGAAGAAAAATATCTTGATTCTTGTCTCTTTTCAATTGCAAATCAGACATATAAAAATGTTCAAATTATCGCAGTTGACGATGGTTCAAATGATAATTCAAAGCGCAAGGTGCAAAGTGCAAAACAACAATTCAAATTTAAAAATTTAACAATCTTAGAGCAATGCCACCTTGGTCCGGGAGCGGCTAGAAATTTGGGGGCAACAATGGCAAAAGGTGAGATACTAGTTTTTGCAGATGCGGATATGCATTACGATAAGAATTACATTCAAAAATTGATAAAACCTATTGTCGAAGGTAAAACAATTGGGACTTTCACTAAGGAAGAATTTATCGCAAATCCAGATAATTTATGGTCTTACTGTTGGAATATAAATAGTAATTTGCCAAGAGAAAGACGTTTGCCAACTGATTATCCGGATACGGAGAATGCATTTAGGGCAATTCTAAAAAAAGAATTTGTCAGAGTTGAAGGTTTTGACGAAAATGAGGGATATACGGACGATTCAAGTTTAGCACGAAAATTAAAAATAAAAGCACTTAGTGCAAAAGGAGCGATATGTTACCACTTTAACCCCTCAACATTATTTGAAGTTTTTTATTCTGCGCGTTGGATTGGCCGGAGTAAAATTTTTAGACCAAGTTTTGAAAATTTTCTTCGTTTCTCACCGTTAAATTCTTTAAGAATTAGTTTCAAATACATATTGCAAAAAGCGCCGTTATCAATTATTCCTTTTAAATTGGTTTATGATTTCGGAGTTTTTACTGGAATTTTTATATCGAGCGAAAAATATTATAAATAGTATGAATGTTAAATATGATTTTCCCAGATTTGATCCGACAAAGCTTAATAAAAATAATATTAATAGGCAAGTCGTAGATATTGTTCCATTTGGCTCATTGGTTCTAGAGCTTGGCTGTGCAACGGGATTTGTCGGCGAATTTTTAATAAAAAGCAAAAAATGTCATGTTTATGGAGTTGAGGAAAGAAAAGACGAGGCAAAAATTGCAGCTAAAAGATTAAACGGGATTTTAGCAATAAATATTGAAGAAAAGGAAGCAATTGATAAAATTCAAAAATTGCATCATGGAAAATTTGACGTAATTTTGGCAATGTCTTTAGCAGAGCATCTTAAAGATTTAAAAAGTTTTTTTAGTTTGGTTAAAAAACTGATGGATAAAAATGGCTGCTTAATTATTACAGTTCCAAATATTGCGCATTGGAGCATAAGATTATCGTTATTGTTTGGAAAATTTAATTACGAAAAATATGGAATTTTAGATGAAACTCATTTACATTTTTTTACTGTTAAATCTTTAAAAGATTTAATCGAAAATAATGGATTTGAAATAACAAGTTTAAAAATCGATGCCGAGGGCGGAGGATACCCTAAGATAAGTCTTTTTCTTTCTCGTTTCTTTCCAAATTTATTCGCTTATCAAATATTAGTGATTGCCAAAATTAAAAATAAATGAAGCTTTCTATAATTATCGTTGGTTACAGAGCTAAAAAAAGACTGTTCGATTGCATTAAATCGATTGAAAACTCGAAACCCAAAAATCAATATGAAATAATTGTTATTGATCATGATGAGACGAGCGCTATTAAAAACGAAACCGAAAAGAAGTTTCCGTTTGTTCAGTATTTCAAATCAAAAGAAAATAAAGGCTATGGCGCTGGAAATAATTTAGGGGCAAAACGTGCTAAAGGTCAGTTCCTTTTCTTTTTAAATCCCGACACAATTGTCTTTCCAGACACAATAGATATTTTACTAAATACGATTGAAAAAAATAAAAATATTGGTATTGTTGCGCCGTTTCTTTTAGATAAAAGTAATAATCAATACGATCTTCAGGGAGCAAGAGAACTGACTCCGTTTAGAGCGTTTTTTGTTCTTTCATTTATTAACAAATATTTCCCCAAGAATCCGGTTTCCAGAGACTACTGGATTTTAGATTGGGACAAAATTAGTTTAAAAGAAGTTGATACAGTGCCTGGGACGGCTTTCATTATTAGGCGTGAAGTATTTGAAAAGATTAAGGGTTTTGATGAGAATTTTTTCCTTTACTTTGAGGAGTTTGATTTGTGTAGAAGAATCAGGAAATTGGGTTTCAAAATTTTTATGGACCCAAAAAGCAAAGTGAAGCATTTTTGGGGCGAAAGCACAAAGGAGCGAAATGACATAAAGCGAATTTTTGCTGAGTCCCGTTTTTACTATTTTAGAAAGAGTTATGGATTTTTTTGGGCGCTGCTGGTTCAATTTGTCACGAGTCTGAACAAGTACAAAATGTTTTTATCTTTTTTTAAATAATATTATATAATTAAAATTAAAATGATATCAGCTGTTATTTTAACTAAAAACGAGGGAAAAAATATTATTGATTGCATTAAAAATTTGTCTTTTGCAAACGAGATAATAATCATCGACGATAATTCGAATGATAAAACAGCAGAGCTTGTCGAAAGTTTAAAGAGAAAAGAAATAAAGATTTTCAAAAGAGATCTCCAAAAAGATTTTGGCACGCAAAGAAATTTTGGACTTTCAAAAGCAACTGGTGAGTGGGTAATTTTTATAGATGCCGACGAAAGAGTGTCAGATGCTCTAGCTTGGGAAGTCTCAAATTTAAATTTGAATAATTTAAATGGGTTTTTTGTAAGACGTATTGACGTCATGTGGGGAAAACGGTTGCAACATGGAGAGATAGGAAATATTAATCTTTTGCGCATGGCAAAAAAAGATGCAGGCGCGTGGGAAGGGAAGGTTCATGAGAAATGGAATGTAAAAGGAAGAATTGGAAGCTTTAAAAATCCGCTAATGCACTATCCCCATCAATCAGTATCGGAATTCTTAAAAGAAATTAATTTTTACACGGATATTAGAGCAAAAGAGTTGCATGATAAAAAAGTTAAAGCGGGAATATTATCAATTATTCTTTATCCAATGATGAAATTTATTGTAAATTATTTCTTTAAATTAGGTTTTTTTGACGGTTTAGAGGGTTTGGTTTTTGCAATGATGATGTCTTTTCATTCTTTTTTGGTTAGAGGAAAACTATGGCAATTATCTTTTTAATTCTTCTTTTTATTTTTCCTTTAGGAGAAATAACCCGACTCCAATTCTCAAATGGAATTGCATTTACATTAAATGATATCTTTATCGCATTAACAGTAACAGTTTGGTTTATATGGAGATTAATCAAAAGAAAGGAGTTAAAAATACCTTTATTAAAGCCAATTATGATTTTTGCCGGGTTCGGTTTATTCTCACTAATTATAAATATATTAAACCTAAATTCATTCCAGTTTTTGGTTTCATTCCTTTATCTTTTTAGGTGGTTAATCTACGCGGGAATTTATTTTGTTGTTTTTGATTTTGACCCCAAGTTTAAAAGGAAAATTCCAGTTTTTATGATTATTGTTGGGATGATCGTAGTTTTAATTGGGTTTGTCCAATATTTTTTATATCCATCTTTGCGAAATCTTTATTATCTGGGATGGGATGAACATTTATACCGAATGTTCTCAAGCTTCCTTGATCCAAATTTTTTAGGAGTGTTTTTTGTATTATTATTTTTGTTAGTTTTTGAATTTTTCTTTAGAACAAAAGAAAGACAAAAAAAAATATTAATGGCAGTTTTATCTATATTAATTCTTGTTTCTATTTATCTGACTTTTTCCAGAAGCGCTTATGCAGCGTTGGTTATTGGATTAACAGTTTTTCTTGTTTTGGAAAATAAGAGGAAATGGAGTTTGGCAATGTTTGGAATTATAATTTTGGTTTTAATATTGTCTTTGCGAAATTCTAATATCGAAAATCAAAATTTGTTTAGAACAGCATCAAGTATCGCAAGAATTGATTCTTCGTTAAACGCAATAAAAATAATTGAAAAAAATCCGATTTTTGGAGTCGGTTTTAATGCTTACAGATACGCGCAGATTAGATATGGATTTCGAGGTGATCAATCATTATTTTCAGACCACGCCGGTTCGGGAACAGATAATAGTTTTTTGTTTATCCTTGCAACTACAGGTATTTTGGGGCTTAGTGGATATTTATACTTAACATTTTCAATTTTTAAAAATTCATTGAAACTAAAATCGACATTGCTAGTTTCCTCATTAACAAGTTTAATAATTGCCAGTTTTTTTATTAACGCCCTTTTTTATCCATTTTTAATGCAGTGGGTGTGGATTCTAGTAGGACTTACTGAGAATAAGTGACTTTACGTTTCATTTCTGTTTGGTTTCCTGCCGGGTCTGTTGAGTTAATTACAATTTCATTATCGCCATTTTGAAGCTTTAAATTGTAAGAATATCTTCCGTTTCCATCGACAATAGCCCAGAATCCGTTAACAGTAACTTTATTTCCCGCCTCAGTACTGCCGCTTACAATTATAGGATTGTCATCTTTTGAAAAAGATTGTCCTTCGTTTGGTGTGTCAACAGATAAATTTGGCGCATCATTTTTTAAAGTAATTGTATAGGTTTGGGAAAAATCGCTTTCTTTCTTTTCTTGATTATCGTTTACGACAGCTTTAACTTTAATTGAGTTCTCTCCTTTTGAGAGTATAATTTTATCAAACATAAATGAACCGTCGTCTTTGGTGCTTGTTTTGTCAACAATCTCCTCGTTTATATAAAGATCAATTGTTTCATCTTTCGATGCGTTTCCGGAAATATTTAGTTTGGCGCTGTTCGTAGCATCAAGAATTGGATTAAGAAGAGGAACAGCGATATATGAACTGGAATTTTGAGTTGATGGTTCGGTTTCTCCCTTTGAACCAGTAGCAAACATGCTTAAATTTACCAAAAGAGGAATGCCAAACTTTACTAATAAAAATATGATGATAATTATGCCAAGAATACTGAACCAAAAAGTTTTTGCGCTCTGTTTTTCAAGTCTTCTTGCCAGTCGTGATCTATTCGTATTTTTCATAAAAATTAATATTTCCCCTGAGCCGATGGCGGGAATCGAACCCACGACCTAGTGTTTACGAAACACTTGCTCTACCACTGAGCCACATCGGCGCGGATAATATCATTGTATTAAATTTGAGGTTTTTATTCAAATCCCATGCGTTTGCCCCAAGTCGGCGGGTCTTTTATAAATTCTAAAAGAATATTTTGATCTTCATTTGCAATATATTTATTTTTTTTTGCAACAGATACCACATCGGCAAAGCTTGTGAGCGACGTCAGCCTTACTTTATTTTGTTTAAAATTATCCTCTGATTTTTTCATCTTATAAGTGATAATAGAAAATATATTTGAGGATTTTGCGCCAGCGTTTCTAATTGCTCTAACGGTTTGGACAGAACTTTCTCCGGTTGATATCAAATCTTCAATAACCGCCACTTTTTGATTTTTCTTAAGGATTCCTTCAATTTGGTTGCCTTTGCCATGGTCTTTGGCTTTTCCACGGACATAAACCATGGGTTTATTTAGTTTATGTGAAATCCATGCCGCGTGTGGAATGCCTGCCGTAGCTGTTCCGGCAATAACGTCATAATTATCAGTTGATTGAATTAAATTCAAAAGTAAACCGATGATAATTTTTCTTTCTTTTGGATGTCCCATCAAAAGCCTACAATCTGTGTAAACCGGACCAAGAATCCCCGAAGTGTACCGATAAGGTTTTTTTGGATTTAGAGTTATTCCGTTAATCTCAAGCAAAATTTTTGCGACTTTTTCAGCGATTTTTTTTCTATCTATTTTTTTCATAGGCGGTATTCGTTTATTATCCCTCTCATTTTGCTTGCATTTATTCGCGCATTTTTGGCAAAATCGTCATTACTCGATGTATAAAGTATAGATCTTGAGTTATTGCAAATAAGATTACTGCCACTTTTGTCAATGCCTGCTGTTATTGCTTTTTGGGTTTCAGCCCCTTGTGCGCCAATTCCTGCAGTCAAAATAGGATTATTTGGAAAAAGTTTTCTGACATTTGCTAATTCTTTAGGATAAGTAGCTCCCACAAATACTGCAATATTTTTATATGGCCATTTACTTATTGTTTTTGCCAATCTTAAATAAAAAGGTTCATTCTTTACCTTTAAATCTTGAAACATTTTTGCATCGGGATTGGAAGTTTTTAGCAACAAAATAGTTGTTTTGTCTTTGTATTCAAGAAAAGGAAGAATTGAATCCAAGCCCAAATATGGATAAACAGTTGTCGCGTCGGCATTCCAATATTCAAACATCGCTTTAGCATACATTTTGGCGGTATTTCCAATGTCAGCTCTTTTTGCATCTAATATAACAGGTATGTCTGTATACTTTGCACGAATATAATCGATAGTTTTTTTTAATTGCATTAACCCGTTGATTCCGTAAGCCTCGTAAAAAGCGATATTTGGTTTGTAAGTGCAGACGAGATCAAAAGTCGCGTTAATAATTTCTTTATTAAATTCAAAAATTGGTTCTTTCTTTTTTAAAGTATGTTTTGGAAATTTTGCAAGTTCCGGATCGAGACCAACGCAAAGGAGTGAATTGTTTTTTTTAATAATCGCAGATAATTTTTGCGCAAAATTCATTTATTTCTTTTTTTAAGTTCATTAATAACGTTTTCGATTAATTTTTTGGGCGAGCTATTAAAAAATATTTTTGCTTTGCTTTTCTTTTTGATTTTTCTGTCTAACTTTTGCAGTTCATCTGCAATTCCTCCGGTGCCGGTTAAAACGCCAATAACTTTCCCCATGTCGTATAAATTAGTAAATTCGTTCATTGAACCCCATCGTCCTGCCACAATTATTCCTGCGTCGCAGTTGGCTGTTGAAATAACATTTCTATATTTTTTACATGCTCCAGAATCAAAAGAAAGTTCAAATTTTTTGGGAACAAAATAAATATTTTTATAAATTAAAAGATCATCGTTTGGGGTAAATTTTTTTTGTTCTGCAAAATTAAAAACTGGAGAATACCCATAAACATCAATGCCCTTTTTATGGGCGTTAGAAGCAACAAGATAAGGAACCCCAGAACAAGCACCGGTGATAATTTCAATATTATATTTACTTAATGATTGAGCTAATGATTTTGCTTTTCTTTCGGTAGTCTTTCCTTCTTTTACTGCCGACCCAAAAACTCCAATTTTGTATTTCATAGTCCTGTTCTTATTTGATTAGAAAAGGGAATTCTGATTTATTGATAATTCTTCTTCGGACATAGCTTCTAGCATCTTTGGGCATTAATGTTTCAAAACAAGTTCCATGACGGGGTAAATGAGAGACGCGACCATCATATTCACTGAGCCCCCCAGGTTCGGGAACTAAGCCGATCATTCCGCATCGAGGACAGTATGTTTGACCTTCTTTTGGTTGCATTATTTTATCATCTTTTTCTTAATTTCAAACGCCAAATTTGGATTAAACATTGCGCCTGTGGCAGATTGTACTAAATTAGCGCCAGCTTTTCTATAGTCAAAATAATCTTTTGGCGTCATCACTCCGCCGACTCCGATAATTTCAAATTTATAATTGTTTTTAGTTTTGATATTGTTCAGTCTTTTTACCATTTCCAACCCCGCCCATTTAATTGACGCTCCGCATATTCCGCTTTTAATTCTGTTAGCGCCCGGAAGCGCTTGGTTTCCGTACTTATCAACAACCGGCATAGGGATAGTATTTATAGAAGCGATTGCATTGGCATATTCGTTGCAGATTTGGGCAAGTTTTTTTAAATCATTTTCGCTTTTGAAATATCCAACCTTCAAAATTAACGGAATATTGCCGATTGCTTTTCTAATTGTTTTGCATGCTTCTTTGGTTGTTTCTAAATCATAACAGACTAAATCGTCATTCCCTCTGTTTGGACATGATAAATTTACTTCCAAAACTTTTGCTCCTGTTTGGGCTGATAATTTTGCGGTTTTGTAAAAATCGTCTATGAATTGTTTATGGCTTTGATTCTCTCTGATGGTTGCCATAAAACCTAATATCAATAATTGACCTTTTTTTACATGTTTTAAGGCTTTTTTTACGTCTTTTTGCCAAATTTCAGGTTTAATTCCCGGTACTCCAAAGGAATTGGTGATACTCATGTTTGATAAATTCTTTGGAATATCTGTGGTTTTTAGCCTTTTTAATTTATCAGGATGCAATTCTTTTGGCGCTTTGACAAAAAGAATATTTGGATAGGGAAGACAGGGTAAAAAATCCGATCGGACAGTTTTGTAAGTTGAGACATCAAATCCTAAATCAAAAGCAACGTTTGTAAATTTACTGTTTAATAGGGGACCGGCAGGAATTCCAAAAGGAAAATTTATATCAAAACCCAAAAATTTATAACCACCTTTACTTTCAAACTTTTTTCTAACTGGTTTTATTTTAGGGCCTTCTTTATAGTTCTTTTCATAGGTTAGTTTTATGTCGTAAAAAAAAGACTTCATAACTTTTAATTTCCAGGAAGCGGGGAATGGTGGTGTTTTCTTCTTTGGGCAACTTTTAATTCTAAAAGCGAACGGCGTAATTCGCTTTGGGCAATGGCAAAATCTTTTTCGCTAACCTTTTCTTGCATAACCTTTTGCGCTCTTTTTTGCGCTTGTTCTGCTTTTATAACTTCGATGTCCTCGCTTCTTATAGCGTAATCCGCTAAAATTGAAATATTGTTTTTTTTAACTTCCAAAAATCCGCCGGTAATGGCAATAAAATGTTCCTTTTCGTTTTTTTTTATAATCAATTCTCCTTGCTCAATTTGTGTTAAAAGACCAACATGATTTGGAAGAATAGAAATTTGTCCTTTGACAGTCGGTGCAATAACTTCGTCAACGTCTTCTTTGTAAACTATTTTTTCGGGAGTAATGATTTCCAGGTGAAGTATCATTTTTCTTTAATGTTTCCTTTTTTAACAGCTTCCTCTATTGTGCCAACCATGTAAAATGATTGTTCTGATAAATCATCGTGAATGCCTTCTAAAATTTCCTTAAATCCTTTTACTGAATCTTGAACTTTTACATATTTTCCTGATTGTCCTGTAAAGGCTTCGGCCACGAACATTGGTTGACTTAAAAACTTTTGAATTTTACGCGCTCTTGAAACAATTAATTTATCTTCATCGGATAATTCGTCAATTCCTAAAATTGCAATGATATCTTGTAAATCTTTATAACGCTGTAATACTTTTTGAACATTTCTTGAAACTTCGTAGTGTGTAGCGCCTACAATATTTGGATCAAGAATTCTTGAGCTTGAAGATAAGGGGTCAACTGCCGGATAGATTCCTTGTTCTGCGATTGAGCGCTCTAGATTTATTGTAGCATCAAGGTGAGCAAAGATTGTAACAGGTGCCGGGTCTGTATAGTCATCTGCCGGAACATAAACAGCTTGAACAGAAGTGATTGAACCGTGTTTTGTTGAAGTAATTCTTTCCTGCAGGGCGCCCATTTCGGAAGCAAGAGTTGGTTGATATCCGACAGCAGATGGCATTCTGCCAAGAAGCGCCGAAACTTCGCTTCCGGCTTGAGAAAAACGGAATACATTGTCAATAAAAAGCAGTACATCTTCTTTTTTAATGTCTCTAAAATATTCGGCCATGGTAAGAGCAGTTAGAGCGACACGAAGTCTATTTGCCGGCGGTTCATTCATTTGTCCGTAAACCATAACACTTTTATCCATAACCTTTGCTTCTTTCATTTCAAGCCAAAGATCTGTTCCCTCGCGGGTCCTTTCTCCAACTCCGGCAAAAACAGAATGACCTTTATGTTCCATGGCAATATTTCTAATTAACTCTTTTACAATAACAGTTTTTCCAACTCCCGCTCCTCCGAAAACTGCAATTTTCCCTCCTTTGGTAAAGGGAGACATTAAGTCAATAACTTTTATTCCGGTTTCCAGAACCTGCGGTTTTGTTTCTTGTTGGATTAATGCTGGCGGATTTTTGTGAATCTGATTTAATAAAATATTTTTTTCATCGAATTTTTCTCCGTCAACCGGTTTTCCTAAAACATTAAATATTCTCCCGAGAGTTTTTTGTCCGACAGGAACTTTAATAGGTGATTTTGTTCTTCTAACTTTAATTCCGCGCGAGAGTCCGTCGGTTGGTCCAAAGGCGAGCGTTTTAACTTCATGGTTACCAATAGAGAACTGGACTTCCAAAATTAATTCTTTTTTATCTGGTAAATCAATTACGAGAGCCTCATAAATTCCCGGCAGACTTTTTTCAAAATAAACATCAACAACCGGACCCGTAACTCTAATTATTATTCCGTCTGTATTTTCTTGTGGTTCTTTATTCATACGCCAAATTTGCTCCACCGCCTATATCTAAAATTTCACTTGTAATTCTGGCTTGTCTTGTTTTATTATACTCAAGCCTTAAGTCATATATTATATCATTGGCGTTTGTTGTCGCGTTTTGCATTGTAATCATTCGGCTTGCTTGTTCGGAGAGATAGCTTTCCAGAAGATGCTGATAAACAGTCATTTCAAGGTAATGTGAAAGAAGAAAGGGCAGAATTTCGCAAGCCTGCGGTTCAAAAAGTCGAAAATCGCTTTCTTTTTCACTTTTTGGAATAACAATTGGTAAAAGAGTCGAAAGTCTTGGTTTTTGAGTAAACAGATTATCAAAATGCGTAGAGAGAACTTCGACAGAATCAACTTTTTGTTCCAAATAATACTCATTAATAATGTGAGTGATAGGGTAGACTAAATCAAAAGTCGGCAGAATTGTTCCAAAAACAAAGGAAGCAATTATTTCTTTTTTAAATTTGGCAACTTGTGTTTCAATTTTTTTACCCATTGTTAAATAAACGCTTTGCGGCTGATCTTTTTGGTAATGAAAAAATTCTCTTACCAAATTTGTAATTAGTCCGCCGCAAAGACCTTTATCGGGAGAAAGAATAATTATCAAACTCTTGCTTGTTATATTGTTTTGATTAAGATATGGGTGTTTTTCGCTTTGCGGAATATTTGCACTTAAATTTGTCAGTTTTTCAACATAAGGCCTTATCGAAAGTGTTGCTTCTTGTGCTTTCTTGAGTTTTGATGCGGCAATCATTTGCATTGCCCTTGTTGTTTTTGAAACATTTTGCGCTGCTTGGATTCTTCTTTTTAAATGTAAAATACTTGCCATAAATTAAACAGAAAATATTTTTTTAGAATCTTGAATTGTTTTTTGCATTGCTTTTAGAGTTTCTTCATTTGGTTTAAGGCCAGACATTAATGTCTCAATTAATTTTTTATTGTGAGTTTGGACGTATCTATGAAATTCCGTTTCGAATTTTCGCACCGAATCTACAGGTATATCATCAAGATATCCATTTGTTACAGCCCAAATGCTTAGCATTTCCAAACTTTCAATAAGCGGTTGGTATTGAGCTTGTTTAAGCATCTCTGTCATTCTTTTTCCTTTTTCAAGTTGCGAGAGCGTAGCTTGGTCCAGTTCGCTTCCAAATTGAGCAAATGACGCAAGCTCCCGATATTGCGCAAGTTCCAGCCTCAGTTTTCCCGATACGGATTTCATAGCGGGTGTTTGCGCCGCGCCCCCGACTCTTGAAACAGAATTACCCGCATTAATAGCCGGTCGAATTCCAATATTAAATAAATCTGCCTGTAAAAATATCTGTCCGTCTGTAATGGAAATAATATTTGTTGGAATATAGGCTGAAAGATCGCCGGCTTGGGTTTCAATAATTGGTAAAGCCGTTATTGATCCTCCGCCATTTTTTTTGTTTAATTTTACCGCTCTTTCTAAAAGACGGCTGTGGAGATAGAAAATATCTCCGGGATATGCTTCTCTTCCGGCCGGCCGTCTTAAAACCAACGAAATCTGTCGATACGCCCAGGCATGTTTTGTAAGGTCATCATAGGCGATTAAAACATCTTCCCCTTTTGCCATAAAGTATTCGGCGATTGCACAACCGGCATATGGAGCAAGATACTGCAAGGCCGCAGGATCTGAAGCGCTGGCACAGACGACAATAGTGTATCCAAACGCATTCTCCTCTTTTAATTTGTTAATTATTTGAGCGATTGTGCTTTGTTTAAGGCCTATTGCAACATAAATACAAATGACTCTTTTATCGCCTTTTTTTACATTTTTTTGATTAATGATTGTGTCAATAACAATAGCAGTTTTTCCCAGTCCTCTGTCTCCGATAATTAATTCTCTTTGCCCTCGTCCGATTGGAATCATTGAGTCAATTGCCTTGATGCCTGTTTTAATGGGTGTGTTTACGGGTTCTCTTTCGACAACCCCCGCTGCAATAGTTTCAAGGGGCATATCAGGCCCTTTGGAAATTTTTTGTTTTCCGTCAAGTGGTTTTCCAAGCGGGTTAATTACTCTTCCCAAAAGTTCGTCGGATGCTTTCACGCTTAAAACTTTCCCTGTTGTTTTAACAATATTCCCTTCACGGAGATTTTCACCTTTATCTAGTAAAATCATTGATACACTGTCTTCGTCCAGTCCTAAAACAACACCTGTGCTTCCTTCGTTAAAGCTTACAATTTCTCCTGCGAATGCTTTTGAAAGTCCATTGGCAATAATAACCCCGTCATTATTTTTTTCAACGGTTCCAATATTTTGCGTTTTTTTGCCTCCTTGGAAGGAAGAAAGTTTCTTTTCCAACTCTGAAATAATAGATTGACTATTAATCATTCGTTTCTCCTATATATTTCGCTAAATCATCAAGCGTATTTTTTAAATCCATTTCATAGAGTATATCATTGTCCTGGATTCTCATGCCCAAGATTAAGTTAGGATCAAGATTATAAATAATTTTTTTAGAGCCAAACATATTTTTTAAATTTTTTATATTTTCGCCTTTTAAGGGTCTAGGCGAAGACACTATTACACTTCTTTGTAGTTCTAAATTTTTCAAAGCTTTTATATAATGTTTTAATTCTTTTCTTGTTAATCTTTCGGCTATCCTTTCTACTTTTTTTTGATCGAGATTGTTTTTGGTATAACTTTCCAAGATTAATTTTTTTATGTGTTTTTTTGTCATTTTAATTTGGTTTTTCTTTAAATCGTTTTATGGCTTTATTAATAATTTCTTCCTGATCCTTTTCGCTAAAAAAATCCTTCATTGTTTTTTGCAAAAATTGAATAGCAAGATTTGAAACATGGACAGTAAGTTTTTCCTCGGTAAGTTTCGCTTCTCTTGAGATTTGATTTTTTGCTTCTTCCACAAGCATCTCTGTCTGTTTCTTTGTTCGTTTTTCTGCTTTATTAGAAAGTTCGAGCGCCTGGTTTTTTGCCTCTTGAAGCATTTGGTTTGCCTGACCTTGAGCTTTTTTTAAAATATTTTTTTCATCTTCAAGAGTTTTTTCCAAAAGAAGCCTTGCTTTTTCTGAATTTTCCAATCCTGCTTTTATTTTTACTTCTCTTTCTTTTAGCATCCCAAGAATTGGTTTATAAAGAAGCTTTCGTAAAAGGAACAATATAATCAGAAAATTTATTATTTGAGCTGCCAACAACATCGGATCAAGCCCAAAATTATTTATAATCTCCATAATTTAAACACAAATCTACTTTGTGAAAGCAAGGATCAATGAATAAATAGCAATTGCTTCAGCAAATGCCATAGCCAAAAGCATCGCAGGCAAAATTCTACCTGATGCTTCGGGGTTTCTGCCAAGAGCTTCCATAGCTTTTGAGCCAATTATTCCAACTGCTAATGCGGGACCTATTCCGCCAAGCGCTATAATTAGTCCGCCAGAAATACTAAAAGACATAGTTTTAACTCACCTCCTTTGCTTCCAAATGGTGTGGTGTTGTCAAAATAGCCATAAAAGCCATAGTCAACATGGAAAAAACCAAAGCCTGTACAAAACCGACAATTATCTCCAAGAAGAGAAAAGGGAGAGGAAAGAAAAAAGCAAAAATAGAAGAGACTGTAAAGAGTACTACCTCGCCGGCCAAAATATTGCCAAAAAGACGAAAAGACAGCGAAATAATTTTAGTTATTTCAGAAACTACTTCCATAATCCCAACGAAAAGATTAATTGGATTTATGGAAAAATAACGACTTAGATAATCTTTGATACCAATGTTTTTAACGCTTAAAATATGGGTTGCAATTACCGAAATTAGTGCCAAGGCAAGAGTTACATTAATGTCACTTGTTGCGCTTCTCATGATTGGAATAAGTTTTCCTTCATGGAAAAATCCTATGCTACCAACGCCTGGGATAAGACCACTCCAGTTTAAAAATAAAATAAATAAGAAAAAAGTCATAAAATAGGGAAATATTTTTTTTGTCCTCTCCTGCGATATAGATTCTGTAAGATCGTAAAATGTTTCTATAACCAGTTCTACAGCATTTTGTATGCCTGTCGGAATCATCTTGATTTTGTTTTTAATATAAAAAACGCCGGCTATTAGCGCGGCGTCTACGACAAGCGTATTCAATAGAGTATTGGTGAAAGAAAAAGAACCTACGTGAAAAATCGATTCTGAAGCAAATGAAACCATATTTGTTTTCTTTTATTTAATATTTTAGAGATAACATCAGATTAAGTCAAGAAGAAAAATAGTTTAAAGGGTAAATTTTTTCGATAATAATAATCGATTTTTCATTTTTGGTATCTATTTTCCCATCAATAACAATAATTGTGTCTTCCCGTAAAAGATTTTTATACTGGTCAAAAATTTTAGGGAAAACAATGCATTCGAGACTAATTCCCTTTTCGTCGCTTATTACCAAAAAGGCCATTTCTTTATTGGATTTTTTAGTAAATATTCTTCTAAGCGATTCGATAAGGCCTCCAATTCTAACTTTACTTCCTTCTGTTTCTTCGGGAATTAACTCAAAACTATGGGAAACAGTAGATTTTAACAAAAGGAGATTTTCCATTTGCGGATGAGAAGTTAAATAAATGCCTAAAAATTCTTTTTCAAAAGCCAGCTTTTCGTTTGCACTGAATTCTTCAACGTCTGTGGTAAAACGGTCAGAAGAAACGGGATCGTCTGTATCATCAAAAAGCATTCCCTGACCTTGGGCTTTTTGTTTTTTTATTTTATGTAAGTTTTCTAAAGTTTGAGGAAGACTGATTAAAAGATTGGCTCGTTTTCCAAAATCATCCATGGCTCCTGCTTTAATAAGGCTTTCCATAGTTTTTTTATTTACCTTACTAAGGTCAACTCTTTGGCAAAAATCATCGAAATTTTTGAATAGTTCATTCTTTCTTGAAGCAAGGATTGTTTCAATTGCCGCTGTCCCTACATTTTTAATGGCAGATAATCCAAATCTTATTTTAGTTTTATCTTCAATAGAAAATTCGCTTTCTGATTTATTAATGTCAGGGGGTAAAACTAAAATTTTAATTTTTTTGCATTCTGCTACGGCCAGAGCAATTTTTTCGTTCTTAACAGGTCCGGATGAACTACGAGACTCAGCAGTTAGAAGAGCTGTCATAAATTCCACTGGAAAGTGGGATTTCATGTATCCGGTTTGGTAAGCAATTAAAGCGTAAGATGCGCTATGAGATTTGTTGAAACCATAGCCGACAAATTTTTCAATTAATGCAAAAACGTCTTCGGCTGTTTTCTTTGAATACCCTTTAGCAAGACACCCTTTCATGAATTTTTCTTTTTCTTTTTTCATTAACTCCGGTTTTTTCTTGCCGATAGCTTTTCTAAAAGTATCCGCTTCAGCCAGAGTGTAACCTGCCATGACATTTGCAATTTGCATACATTGTTCTTGGTAAACAGCTATACCATATGTTTCTTCTAAAATTGGCTTTAGATCGGGATGCGGATAATTTATTTTAAAAGAGTTGTTTTTTGATGCAATAAATTCGTCGATCCAGGCCATAGGTCCCGGTCGAAAAAGCGCGACCATTGCTGAAAGATCGGAAATCTTTGAAGGCTTAAGGTCTTTGGCAAGTCTTCTCATTCCGGCTGATTCAAGCTGGAAAACTCCTGTTGTCTCACCGCTTTTTATTAAGTCATAGATACTTTTGTCATCAAGAGGAATTTTTTCAAGATCAATATTGATATTCTGATTTTTTTTAACAAAAATAATAGCGTTTTCCAAAATTGTTAAGTTCCTAAGTCCTAAAAAATCAATTTTTAAAAGTCCGATAGCGTTTGAGGAAACATTTAAATCTAGATCGTACATATCGTATTGCGTAATTATTCTTTCGCCTCTTGCTTCTCTTTGAAGTGGAGTATATTCAGTCAATGATTTATCTGCGATAACAACACCTGCGGCATGAGTTGAGGCATGTCTTGTAACACCCTCCAGTTTTCTTGCTAAATCTAAAAGTTTTTTTGTTTCTTGTTCGCTATGATAGGCAACTGATAATTCTGTACTTTGTTCTAGAGCTTTTTCGATAGTCATTGTAAATCCTTGAGCCCCAAGCGGAATCATTTTCGAAATTCTATCAGGTCCGGTATAGGGCATTCCCAAAGCTCTTCCCGTGTCTCTAATAGAACCTCTTGCCTCCATTGTTCCAAAAGTTATAATTTGAGCTACTTTATCGCTTCCGTATTTACCAGTGACATATTTAATCACCTCGTCTCTTCGGTCATCTGCAAAATCTAAATCAAAGTCAGGGGGAGTTGGCCTTTCCGGATTTAAAAATCTTTCAAACGGAAGTTTATACAAAAGGGGATCAAGCTGTGTGATTTTTAGAATGTAAGAGATAATGCTTCCAGCAACCGACCCTCTCCCCGGTCCTGCACCGATTCCTTTAACTCTTGCCCATTGTTTTAGATCGTGGACGATTAAAAAATAAGTTGAATACCCTTTTTGTATAATGATTGATAATTCATACTCAATTCTTTTTTTTACTTCATCGTTTGGTTTTGGGTATCTTTCTTTTAAATTTTTATCGACAAGTTCGCGAAGGTAAATTTCCGTCGTTTGGCCTTTGGGAACTTTAAATTGGGGAATTATCCATTTCCCTGTCTCGATTTCAAGATTGCACATGTCGGCAATTTTGACCGTATTTTCAATAGCTTGCGGATATTGAATAAACTGTCCTGCCATTTCTTCTGGACTTTTTAGGTAAAAATCCGGAGATTCGATCATCGATAAGGGTCTATCTTTATCCAAGAGAGTTTTTTGAGTCTGGATGCAAAGTAAAATTTCTTGAGCTTGCGCATCCTCTTTTGTCGGATAATGCGTGTCGTTTGTGGCGACAATTGGCAAGCCCATTCTTTTTGAAAGTTCTATAAGATGTCCGTTTAATGTTTCTTGCACATCGATTTTTGGATGTATTTGCAGTTCTAAAAAGAAATTTCCTTGCCCATAAATATCTACTAGCGCTTTTGTTTTATCCTCGGCTTCTTTTTGTTTTCCCAAAAGCAACGGTTCGGCGATAAACCCGTTGACGCAGGCGGATAAGCAAATTAATCCTTTACTGTATTTTGAAAGCGTTTGTAAATCAAGCCTAGGTTTATAATAAAAGCCTTCCAAATTGGAAATTGTTACAAGCTTAAGAAGATTTTTATAGCCGACATTGTCTTTTGCAAGTAAAACCAGGTGATTTCTATCAGCATCAATATTTGCTTCTTTATCATGTAAATTGCGTCTTGCAATGTAAACTTCGCAGCCGATAATTGGTTTTATGCCTGCCTCTTGGCAAGAGTGATAAAATTTTAACGCTCCGTACAAAGCTCCATGGTCGGTAATCGCCAACGCTTTCATCCCTAATTCTTTTGCACGGCGTACCATGTTGGGGATTTTTGAAAGCCCATCCAAAAGTGAAAATTCAGTATGGTTGTGAAGATGAACGAAGTCTGCCATAAAACTATTTCATTATGTTTTCAAATATTATCTTTTCTCCAACCCTTTTTGCTTGTACAAAATGATTTCTGGTGTGTTTTGCTTTGTATAATGCTTGATCGGCAAGTTTAATTACGTCTTCAAGTTTGTCGCCTGGGTGGTAGTCTGCAACTCCCCCGCTGATTCTAACTACTTTAAGTTTATTTTTTGGATCAGCGTCGGGACTGTAAGAACGGTTTTCTAGAATGTTTCTCGTAACCATTGATATTTTAGAAGCATGAGCTGAAACAACGTGGAATAAGCCTTGGAGGTAAGATTCTTTGTCGTCCATATTTATTATTTGAAGAAATTCATCTCCTCCCCACCGCGCAATCGGTTCAGATGTTCTATGATCTAGTAGTTTAGCGCTTCTTAATATGTCGTCTCCAACTGGGTGTCCATATCCGTCGTTTACGAATTTAAATTTATCGTAATCCATTATTAAGATTTTAAATGCAAGTCCAATCCTGTCAGCTTGCGATGTTCTCATTTTTAGTTGCTCTTCCATCCATCTTCTATTAGGCAGGCCTGTTACGCTATCGACAACTGAAAGTTTTTTTGTTGATTTTTCTCTTTCTCTCAATCTCTCAATTCTCATATCTTTTGCGGTTTGACTTCTAGCAATTCTATTTACTGCAACAGGATCACTATTCGGAAGAATTTTATTTAGTTCTTTAGTAATTCCTTGAACCCTAGCTTGATTTTGGGGTATTTTACTTTCTTTTTGTTCTGGTTGTTCTGGACTTTGTATGTCTGACATAGTTAATTTAACTTTTTGATTATAGTGTTTCTGATTGTTTCCGTGTTGACTTTTTTGTCTTTTAATTTGCGGTTAACAGAGCCTATAAGAAAGCCCAAGACTTGAGTTTTTCCATTTTTGTAATCATTTATCGCTTTTTTGTTCTCCAATAAAACTTCTTTTACGATTTTTTCTAATTCGTCGTCGGATATTGTAGTTGTTTGCGTTGATTTTAATATTTGTTGAATAAGCTCTGCCGGTAAAACTTGTTTAATGTTGATTCTTTTATTTATAATCCAGTTGGCAATTGTTTTTGCGTCTGTCTGATTCACTTTTACGCATTCTTCAAAATATTCTGCAGTATTTTTTTCTCTGGTTAAAATTTCCGCATCATAATTAATCAAAGAGTACTCTTTTTTAAACCGCTCGAATTTTTGATCGGGAAGTTCAACCATTTGATTCGCCAGCTGGCGGATTTGATTTTCCGTCCAACGGAATGGAGGAATGTCGGGCTCGGGGAAATATCTGTAATCATGCGCTTGTTCTTTGCTTCGCTGGGTTACTGTTGTCTGCTTTTTTTCATCCCAGCCTCTTGTTTCTTGCTCCGGAATTTTTCCAGATTCAAGAATTTTTTCCTGTCTTTGAATTTCATAATTAATCGCTTTCTCAACGAACTTAAATGAATTGATATTTTTAACCTCAACTTTATAGGGAGGTAATTTATTGTTTAGATTTGAATTTTGATTTGTAGTTTTGATTTTTGAGGTTTGATTTTTGAGGTTTAATGATATGTTGGGTTCCAGTCTCATTTCTCCTTTCTCCATATTCGCATTCGAAACGCCTAGATAGCGGACAATTTGCTGAAGTTTTTGCAAAAATTCTTTAACATCAGTTGAATTCTCAAAATCCGGTTCCGTCACAATTTCAACTAGGGGAACGGCGGATCTATTAAAGTCGACAAGAGAAAATCCTTCGTCACTATGAATCAATTTAGCTGTATCTTCTTCCATGTGAACACGCCTGATCCTTATATTTTTGATTTTTAATTTTTGATTTTTGATTTTGAGCAATCCGTTGATTGCGAACGGTTTATCATATTGGCTTATTTGGTATCCTTTTGCCAAATCGGGATAAAAGTAATTTTTTCTGTCAAATTTTGAAGTTAATGGAATTTTACAGTTTAATGCCAGTCCAATCATAATGCACCAATCAATTGCGGTTTTATTTGGTACGGGAAGTGCCCCAGGAAGTCCAAGACAAACAGGACAGGTATGAGTGTTTGGATCTTTGCCAAAATACTCGGCAGAACATGAACAAAACATCTTCGATTTTGTCTTTAGCTCCACATGAACTTCTAGTCCTATAATAGGTTGATATTTTACGTCTTTCATATATTTTCAACCATAAACACTTTAATGATATATATTATTAAAGTAAACTTATAATAAGTTAGGTTTCTTTTTATAATGTTGCGACTCTTGTTCATATTTATTCCCGATGTTGAATAATAATTCTTCTGAAAATTGCGGTCCGATGATTTGCATGCCAATCGGCAGTCCATTTTTTGAAAAACCGCAGGGTAGCGCAAGGGAGGGGAGTCCTGCCAGATTAATTAAAACTGTATAAACATCAATTAAATACATTTGTAAAGGATCATTGACCTTCTCCCCTATTTTAAACGGCGGGGTAGGCGAGACCGGAGCAATTATAACATCGCATTGCGTAAATGCTTTTTCAAAATCGTTTTTAATTAAAGTTCTAACTTGCATTGCTTTTCTGTAATAAGCTTCGTAATATCCGGCCGATAATGCATATGTTCCAAGCATGATTCTTCTTTTTGCTTCACTGCCAAAATTTTCTCTTTCCGATCCAAATCTTATATTATCGTATCTTGCCAAATTAGAACTGGTTTCAGAAGGCGCAATAATATAATAGGTGGCAATGCCGTATTCGGTTCGCGGGATTGAAACATCAATAATATGTGCGCCTTTTTCCTCCAAAGTTTTTAACGCTTTGTTGATAGTTCCTTTAACTTCGCTGTCCAAACCTTCCTGATAGAATTCTTTTGGAATCCCGATCTTTAGTCCTTTTATTCCTTTATTTACTGATTTAATATAATCGGGAACTTTGTTGGGCGAACTGGTAGCATCTAAAGAATCGATTCCAGCCATGATATTCAATAAATAAGCATTATCGTGAACGCATTTTCCCATCGGACCAACGCTATCAAGTGAAGAAGCGTAGGCAATAGCACCGTAGCGTGAAACTCTGCCGTAAGTTACTTTTAATCCGGTAGTTGAACAGAATGAGGAAGGAAGGCGGATTGAGCCTCCTGTGTCCTCGCCTACTTCAAAAATAGTCATGTCGCTTGCTAGAGCTGCGGCAGCGCCGCCGCTTGAGCCACCTGCAACATATTCACTGTTCCATGGGTTTTTCGTCGTGCCGTAGTCGGAATTTTCGGTTGAACTGCCATGTCCAAAAGCGTCGCAGTTGGTTTTTCCAATTAAAATCGCGCCTGCATCTTTTAATTTTTTGTAAACAGTTGCGTTATAGGGTGGAATATAATTTTCTAAAATTTTTGATCCGGCAGTTGTTTTAATTCCTTTGGTGGAATAAATATCTTTCATAGAGAAAGGGATGCCTAATAACGGCTTATGGCTAATAGCAGACGGTGTATGGTTTATTTCTTCATCGGCTCGTTTAGCATTTCCCACCGCTTCTTTTTCGCAAACCGTGATATAGGCGTTTAATTTTCCATTTAATCTCTTGATTTGTTCAAAACAGGCGGACACCAGTTCTAAAGATGAGAATTTTTTAGTTTCCAGTCCTTCCTTCGCTTCTTTTATGGTTAGGTGGTTTAGTGTCATATAATTTTCAATTTTTAATTTTTAATCAATTTTCAATGACAAAATTTTTGAACATTAAAACATTTTGATTTCACTTTAAATTTCAAATTTTAAATTTAAAATTACGAATCTAGTATCGCTTTCACCTTGAACATTCCATTATGCGTATCTTTCCCGTTTGCCAGCGCTTCTTCTTGGGATAATGAAGGCTTTGCTTCGTCAGTTATCGTCACATTTTCCAGTCCTGTAACCTGGCTTGTCGGTTCTACATTCTTCGTTTCTACCTCTCCAAGTTTTTTAATATAATTGAGGATAGAAGAAAGCTGGGATTCAAATGTTTTTATTTCCTCGTTTTTTAACTCCAAATTCGCAAGTTTCGCAACGTGTTTAATATTCATTTTCACATATTAATTATAGGTTCTTGCAAAATAATTCGCAACATGAAAAATAAATATGTATGGTGCAATATCACTTGAGTTTGTTTTAACAGTTGACAGCGATGTATTTGGGTGAAAGAATTAAAACATGAAAACAAAATATCAAAATGGGGGGTTGGAAGAAAAAATAGCAAGTGTATTCAGCGATTTTTTTCATGAAACCCTCGCTCCATACTTGGAAGAAAAATTTAGCGCAATTGATAAAAGATTTGATGAAAACGATATGGATCATGAGAAAATTTTTCGGGCGGTAGAGAGAAACAAAGATGAACACGACAAAATTTTTCAGGACTTAGAAAAAGCTGAAAAATTACTTAATGTTCATGGAAAGAAAATTAAACATTTAAAATCCGCAGTTTCCGCTTTATAATTAGTTTTTCAGTTTAGTGGAAAACTTTCGCAACGTGTTTTATATCAATTGTCATATCATAATTATATTCGCTTAAAGTTTAGTTCGTAAGGTGAAAATATGCTATAATCACATCATGAGCAAACTTCAAATTGGAATCATTTCATGCGGGGGAACAATTGTGATGGAAAAAGGGATAAAAGGTGCCCTTGAGCCAAAGAAGAAAATTAAAGACGTTTTGGATACAGTAAACTTAGCTGAATTAAAAAAAGAAATATCTATTCTCCCTGAAAATTGTATAGAATTATTTATACTTGATAGCTCAAATCTTAATCAATCTCATTGGGTTAGAATTATCGACGCGGTTAGAAACTTGCAAAACAAATGCGACGGTATTCTTATATTTCACGGAACCGATACAATGGCTTATTCAGCAACTGCTGTTGGACTTGCACTATGCCAAAAATTGAAAGTTTCAGTTGTTTTTACCGGCAGCCAAAAGCCAATCGGAGAGCTTGGCAGCGATGCCATTTCCAACGTCGAGCGTTCAATGCTGGTTCTTAAAGAGGCTGTAACAGAGGGGGTTTTAGAAAGCATGGTTTTCTTTGATGACCAAGCTTTTAGAAGCGTTAATACTAGAAAAAGAAGCGAATCTGAATTTGCAGCTTTTGAAAGCCCAAATTACAGACCGCTTTTTACAGTTGACGGCATGGGAGTAAAAATTGGTATCTTGGGAAGAAAATTGGAAGATATTAAAAATTCAAAAAATAAAATAAAAGTTGAACTTAAAAACGCTTTTGCAAACGGGATTATCCCTTTGTCTGTTGTTCCCGGACTTGAGCCTGGAGCGCTTGAGGCGATAGCAGAAAAAGATTTTTGCAGAGTTCTTATTTTAAACTCTTTTGGGGTTGGTAATGTGCCGTCAGAAGGTAAATATAGTGTTGTAAACGCAATTGATAAAATAGTGCATAAATTAAAAAAAATTGTAATTGTAACTTCTCCTTTTGTAGGCGGTAATGTAGACATGAATGTTTATTTACCGGGAAAATTAGCTATGGAGGCAGGGGCGATAGATGCAGGAAGTATGACCGCTGAAGCGGCTCTTGTAAAAACCCGATTGCTTCTTGCTCATCCAGAGTTTGGAATATCAGTACCTGAATTTAAAAAAGCATTGCTTGCGAATTTTGCAGGAGAAAACCCATCGGTCCTATAGAATTACTCATTTTTTATTCTTTTAATTATAAAATCGCGGGCTTGGAGTTCGAGTGAGTCGTCGAGGTCAGAAAGAGGGATTTCTTTTTTGTATTTTTTTTCGAGCGCCAGTTTTATTAAATAGTCTGTGAATTCGGGGTTTTTGGGGAGAATCGGACCGTGAAGGTATGTTCCAAAACTATTTTTGTAAACAGCGCCCTCGGTTTTATCAATTCCATTATTTCCAAATCCGGAAATAACTTTGCCAAAAGGCCTTACGTTTTTCCCAAGATAAGTTCTTCCGCCATGATTTTCGAAACCAACCAACTGGCTTATGGCGCATGGTTTGTGGCTAATAGTTTTTTTGCTATTCACGATATGCCATGTGTTATCTGCTTGGATAATGATATTGCCAATCAATCGTTTATAATCGCTTCCTGGGTTTTCGGTGTAAAGGTCGAGGATGCCAAGGCCGGGAATTATTTTTCCGTCTGCTTCTTTATAATATTTTCCCAAAAATTGATATGCGCCGCAGATGTAAAGCCCTGGAATTTTATCTTCAATAGCTTCTGATAGCGCTTTTATTTTTTCTCGAGATAGATCTTTGCCGACAATCTGCTGTTGTTTATCTTGCGCGCCGCCCATAAATAGCAGGTTGCACGTAGCTAATAGCTTGTGGTCAAAACCGACATCAAGATGTTTAATTTCAACTTCAATTTCCCGCCACAGACAGCGTTTCTGCAAAACAATAATATTTCCTCTGTCGCCGTAGGTATTCATGAGTTCGGGGTATAACCAACCGATAGTTAGCGTATGGCGTATGGCGTATGGTTCATAGTATTTTACGTCCTGTTAATATTTTTCTAACTTCTAACATGGCTGAATAAGTCGGCAGAATATAAAGTGTTTCTGATTTTGGAGTATTAGTCAATGCGGAAGAAATTGCATTTCTTAAGTCTGACTCAATTTTTAATTTGAAATTTTTAATTTTCATTGAATCATTCATTTGAAATTTGGAATTTGGAATTTGGAATTCATTGAAAGTATATTTAATGCGTAGTCCCATATCGTAGCATCTGTCTCCCGAAACAGTAATTGTTTTAAAATCATTAATAGCGCTTTCAATGTCCGTGTCCCATATCCACGATACATCTCTGCCGTCGGGAATTCTATCATTTAAAACAAAAAGCAAATTTTTCCTGCCCGCAACGCCTCGCAACGCTCGGCTTACATGGCGGGCGGGTCCTCCAAGTTCTATAACAGTTTTTAACGATTCGTTAAAACTCGTCGGATTTTTGGAGAGAAAAATTCTAACTTTCTTCCCATCAATATTAATTGTTTCCTGTCTGCCAAAGGCGGGGGTGAAATTCTGTAAAGCAGAATTAATTACTTTATTATCGATATTAATTCTCTTTGCCAAAAGAATTGCCGCGCGAGTGTTGTATTTATTATATATTCCGGAAAGAGGATAGAATTCAACTTTAAACATATCTGTTTTAGGTCTTTTGAAAGCGCATTGGTCGCATTTCCAGTCGCCAAGGTGAGAAAAATAAACCTTATTAAATTGGAGTTTATTGCTACAAGAAGGACAGTAAACAGAATCGGAGGCGTGTTGATGCGTAGAAGCGTCACTGCTGTTTTTTTCAATTCCGAAATATTTTGTAGTTGCTTTGACGTCTTTTCCCAAAAATGCAATTAGCGGGTCGTCGGCATTTAATATTAATGTTGTATTTTTGGAAAGTGTGGCTAAAGATTCCTTCCATTTTTTGGCAATTGAGTCAATTTCCCCATATCTGTCTAGCTGATCGCGAAAAAGATTAAGCAGAATAATGTAATCGGGAATCAGTTCACTGATTGCAGATGGCAATGTGTTTTCATCAACTTCAAAAATTGCATAGTCATAATTTAATTCGCAAAGTATGCTGCTATGTAGCAACATACTTGATGCAATGCCGTTTAATAAATTTGCGCCTGATTGGTTTTGAAAAACCCGCCAGTGGGCGGGCAGGCTTTTTTCGTGATATTCAAGAATGGTTTTGATAAGTTTACCAGTTGTAGTTTTTCCGTTCGTTCCGGCAATTAAAACAGTCTTTACGTTTGAATTTTTTAAAATGTCTTTAATAAAATTTTTGTTAAGTATTAACGCGATGTGTCCGGGCCAGGTTGAACCGGAACCAAGATTCAACGCATTGCTTATTTTAGAAAGTAGTTTGCCAATTATAATCAATAATATGTTAAGCATTTTTATATTATACCGCAATTTGGAATTCTTGAAGTTGGATGTGGGATTTTCTTGAATTTGAATTTTTGATTTTTTGAATCATTGACGTCAAAAGATCAAAATATCTAGCAATCAATATCAAGAATTTCTCATCTCTATCTTCAAAAATATCACATCGAGCGTAGTATTTTTATTCGTTCCTCAATTGGGGGGTGAGTGTTAAAAAGCCCAGAAAACCAGTTCCCTGTTTTTTTCCCTTTAAAGGGGCTTGCGATATAAAGATGAGCAGTTGCGTTATTTGCAGCTTCCAGAGGTTCTTTGTCTCTGCTGATTTTTTCAAGCGCCGAAGCCAAACCTTCAGGATATCTTGTTAATAAAGCTCCCGATGCGTCGGCGAGATATTCCCGTTTTCTTGAAACTGCAAGTTGAATTAAAGTTGCGATGATTGGAGAAAGAATGGCAAATGCAACGCCTACTAACAGAAAAATACCTTGTGCGTTTCCTTGGCGGTCATTACTTCTTCTTCCAAACCAAAGACTACGCATAAAAAAGTCAGCCATTAAAGCAACAAGACCGACCAGTATAACAATTACGGCCATTAATCGAATATCATAATTTTTAATATGTGATAGTTCGTGGGCAACAACTCCCTCCAGCTCAATTTTATTCAATTTTTCTAAAATTCCCGTTGTTGCGCAGATGACCGCATGTTTTGGATCGCGTCCCGTTGCAAAAGCATTGGGAGCGGAATCTTTTATCAAATAAATTTTTGGCATTTTTAAACCGCTTCCAATACATAAATTCTCAACAATCCTAAAAAATTGCGGATTATCTTTTTTCTGAATTTGTCTTGCATTGGACATGGCAAGAATTACTTTATCGGAGTAATAATAACTGCCAAAACTCATTAGGCCTGAAAAAATAAGCGCAAATCCGACAATTGATAAACCAGAACCCGAAGCCTTGCCATACACATAAACAATCGTGGTGATAAAGACAATAAAAAATATCATTATCAACCATGTTCTTATTTTATTGGAACTTATTTGAGAATAGATGTTCATTAAGAATTAAAATTTCACCTTCACCGGTTTTTTTTCTTCGTCTGACGTCTGGAAAAATTCTTCTTGTTTAAATCCAAACATCTTTCCAAAAAAACCGCTCGGGAAATTAACTAAAGTTGTGTTATAGTCTCTGACATTTGTGTTATAAAATTGTCTGGAATACGCAATTTTATCTTCCGTATCGGTAAGCTCGTCTTGCAATTTTGAAAAATTTTGGCTTGCCTTTAAATCGGGATAGTTTTCAGAGATAGCAAAAAGACTTTTTAAGGCACCGGTCAACATATTATTTGACTCTGCTTTTTCTCCTGGAGTTTTTGCGCCCATCAGTTCGCTTCTTGCTTTTGAAACATTTTCAAAGATTGATTTTTCGTGTTTTGCGTATCCTTTAACGGTTTCTATAAGATTCGGAATAAGATCCACGCGTCTTTTTAACTGAACATCAATTCCGCTAAACGCTTCTCGAATCCGAACTTTAGCTGTTGCAAGACTGTTATAAATAGACCATACATAAAGAGCTAAAATTACTACAAATGCGATTATTATCATTGTTGAAATTTCCATTTCTAAATCACCCCCTTCCTCTTAATTTTTTAACCATTTAATAAATTCATTATACTCCAGCGTATTTAAAATGTCACTTTTTTTTGCCCATCCGCGGCGTGCAACAGATACACCGTATTTCATTAAATCCATTTGAGAAACTCTGTGGCTGTCTGTGTTTATAATCATTTTTATTCCTTTATCAACAGCTTGCCTAACAAGAACATCAGGAAGATCTAGTCTGTATGGCCAGGCATTAATTTCCAGAGCTATTTTTCTTTTTTTGCAAAATTCAAAAATTGTTTCCCAATCAAGTTGGATTTCCGGACGCTGATTAATAAGTCTTCCAGTTGGGTGGGCTAATATTTTTACTTTTGAATTAGATAAACCTTTAATAACTCTTTTTGTCATGTCGCTTTTGCTTAGGGTAAAAGAGCTGTGAATAGCGACAATCATTCCTTCAAGGTAGTCAATGCAGTTATCATCAATTGATAGTTCTCCATTGGCTAAAATATCTACTTCAAGTAAATTTATTGCTCGAATATATTTTTTACTCGAATTAATTTGTTCAATTTTTGATTTACGCTTCGCTAAAATAGAACAAATTGACTTTTTTGTGTGTTTTGAAACACTTGGATTATGTTCTGAAAAACCAAGATAGCTGTAGCCCAGTTCTTTGGCTTTTTTAAGCATTTCTTCCATTGAATTAAGGCCTAGATCATGACTTGGTTCAATGGGAAAGTTAGAATGGACATGTAAATCGCCTTTGATATCGGGAAGTTCTACTATATTTGGCAGTTTGTGAGAAAGCGATAACTCGATTTCACCTGTATCTTCTCTTAATTCCGGCGGAATCCAATCCATTCCAAGTGCTTTATAAAACTTTTCTTCAGAATCAAAATTTTGGATTTTCACTCCTTCATTTTTTTTCTTTATTCCATATTCTGAAAGAGATAGTCCTTTTTTTAAGGCTTGTTCGCGAAGGTGAATATTGTGATTTTTGCTTCCTGTAAAGTGTTGCAGGAGAGAACCAAAGCTTTCAGGCGGTTGAGTCATAAGATCGACTTGTTTGCCGCCGGAAACCAGAATTGAGGCTGTTGCAGGGCCTTTTTCGATAATTCTATCCTTATAGGGATAGCTAACAAAGTGGGCAATAACTTCAGCAGGTTTTTTAGTTGAAACAGCAATATCAATATCACCAACTGTTTCAACCATCCTGCGCAGGCTGCCCAGAGGGTAAGCTTCGATGACGTCTTTTGAAGTTTTTAGATGGTCGACAATTTTCTCTGCAATTTCGAAAGCATAAGGCAGGGTCATTCTGCTCTTTTTTTGCTTACCCATTTCATACTCATTTATTGCTTGCAAAATATCTTCCTGGGACTTTTCGCCAAAGCCTTCGAGACTGGCAATTTTACCTTTGACGGCAATCTTTTTAAGATCTTCGATAACAGTATTTTCATTGTTCAAAGAGAATTCTTTCACTAATTTATATGCTTTTTTGGGCCCAAAAGACGGGATGTCAAGAAGTGGAAAAATAGATTTGGGAATCCCGGAAAAAACCCAATTAAAATGTTTAACTTTGCCCGTTTTAAACAGCTCTTCAAGATGAGATTTAATGGAAGTGCCTATCCCAGGTAGCAAATCAAGTTTATTTTCTTTAAATAGGTCTTTTAATTCGGAATTTGAGCCCTCTACCGCGTCTGCAGCTCTTTGATAAGCAATTATTTGAAAACGAAATTTTTTCTCATCTTTAATCGTGTAGGCGGCGGCAACATTACGAAATAGTTTAGCTATTTGAGAGTTTGACACACATAAATCATATCAGAGCATTGATGTTTCGACAAGACTCTATCAATGCTGAGTGTAATCGAAGCATTGACTACATTTCAATAATTTGTTAGGATACATTAGCCTTGGGGTGGTAGCATTGAGATTAACGACGTCTCCCTGCTCGCCCGTCAAAATTTTGGGGTGGTAGCTCAGTTGGTTAGAGCGTCTCCCTGTCACGGAGAAGGTCGCGGGTTCGAGTCCCGTTCACCCCGCCAAAATTAGGCGGGTAAGAGAGAAGATCGCCCCGCTTAGCGGGGTCGAGCCCGCCTGCAACAAATTTTTAGAATTTATTTTCTGCCTGGAAAGGAGGAAAAATGCCAAGAAGAAAAACCTCTGCCCGAAAATTAGAAAAATTTGAATTAAAAGAAAACAGATTTCTAAAAAAATTTCAAATAAGTGAGTCCTATATAAGTTTAGTTTTAGGAATAATTGTGGTTGCGTTTATTTTTGTTGTTGTAATTTTATTCTTTAAAGGCAAAAATATTTTAAATTTTAGTCAACCAGCTCAAGAAACAAGCTCAACAAAAACACAGAACCTTTTGGAAAATGGAAGTAGGTCGACATATACAGTTGTCAGCGGCGATACGCTTTGGAGCATTTCAGAAAAAGAATATAATTCGGGTTATAACTGGGTTGATATTGCAAACGCAAATAAATTATCAAATCCAGATATTATTGAATCCGGAACAAAATTAATTATTCCAAAAGTGGAAACAAAACAGGTTGAGCCAAGCGCGACGCCAACTCCAACAAAAGCAATACAAATGTTTGTCATTGATTCAATTACGGGTTCATCCTATACAATAAAAACAGGTGATGACCTTTGGAATATTGCTGTTAGAGCATACGGCGACGGATACGCGTGGGTAAAAATAGCGCAAGCAAATAAACTTGAAAATCCGGATTTAATTCATTCTGGAAACACATTAGTAATTCCGCGCTAAACTAGCGTTTAGTGAATAGCGTCTAGCGTTTAGTTTTGGTATTATAAAATAAGTTCACATTGAGCGAACTGAAATGCGGGATTAGTACAATGGCAGTATGTCTCCTTCCTCCGCCAAAAGCTAAAGCATTCAGGCGGACCCATCAAAATGCGTAGCTTTTGTTGGGCAAGGTTAATAAAATGTATTATACTTATATCTTATTGTGCCTCGATCTTAAAAACAAAAAGAAAAAATTTTACATAGGTTCAAGCGGCAATTTAAAAGAACGTATTTTTGATCATAAAACTAAAAGTGTGGAAACAACTAAGATTTTTGATAAAATAGAGTTAGTTTATTACGAAGCTTGTCCTAACAGAACAGATGCCATAAAAAGAGAAAAGCAATTAAAAACAGGTTTTGGAAGAGGTTATATTAAAAGAAGACTTGAAAAATATTTAAATGACATGCGGTGGTAGTTCAGTGGTAGAATGTCTCCTTCCCAAGGAGAAGGTCGGCGGTCCGAATCCGCTCCACCGCTCACACAGTATTATTAGTTTTTATTGATAAAATAGGATAAATGTACGATAATACCTAAATTAAAGAAAATAATATGAAAAAAGAAAATATAAGAGTTGTTGGTGGAAGTTTAAGGTTTATTAGTGGAGAAGTTTATAGAGGCTTAGATACATTTAAAGGTGAGGATTATGTTGCGGGTAAGTTTGTAAGAGTCGGAAGATTATATTGGTTGTTTCTATGGATCCGTTGGTAAACCATGAATCATTGGTATGTCAGCCAGGGAAAGGCGCCGGAGACAAACAAAAAATTCATGGAATTATTGATACATTAAGAACACAAGGAAGTGATAAGATCGATGCAGGATTTTATAACTTTTCAAAAAATTCAGAGATAATAGTATTAAGTGGAGAATCAAATGGTTTAAAAATCTGGGAAAATGACAATAGTCGAAATAAAACCGTAGAACTTTTTGAAAATCTAACTCCTGAAATTAAAGTCAGAAAAAAAGTAAAAAATAATGCGATAAAATTATAGTTGACGGAATGGTTAAAATTTGGTAAGATAAACCGTGCACGTAATAAAATCGACAAAACTAAAATACATTTTTGTTTCCGGTGGTGTGATTTCAGGAATCGGAAAAGGAACCACCGTTGCTTCAATCGCTTTTCTTCTTAAATCCGCCGGTTACAAAGTTGCTCCAATCAAATTTGAAAACTATTTAAATATTGACGCGGGAACTATTAATCCCATTGAACACGGAGATCCGTTTTTATGTGAAGACGGAACAGAAGCAGACATGGATATTGGAAGTTATGAAAAATTTATGGACGAGGATATGGGCAAAGATAATTTTGTCACCATGGGCGCAATCTATTCAACAGTTATAGAAAGAGAAAGAAGATTTGAATATAAAGGAGAAGATGTTGAAGCAATACCATGCATCACTGATGAAATCGTTGCCAGAATTAACAAATTAGCAAAAGAAAAAAAAGCTGATATTGCAATTATAGAACTTGGTGGAACAGCGGGAGAATATCAAAATGTTTTTTATTACGAAGCATCAAGAATCTTAACTTTGAGAAATCCCGGAGATGTTATTCATATTCATGTAAGTTATGTTCCAACACCAGCGCACTTGGGGGAACCAAAAACCAAACCCACTCAACTTTCTGTTAGAACTTTAAATTCCATGGGGATTCAGCCGGATTTTATTGTGGCGCGATCGGAAAAATATCTTGACCAAAGACGAAGAGAAAGATTTGCATTATTTTGCAACATGCATTCAGATGATATAATCTCCAGTCCTGATTTATCAACTGTTTACGAAATTCCTTTAATCTTGCACAAACAAAATTTAGACAGTAAAGTTTTGCAAAAATTAGGGTTAAAAGCAATAGAGCCGGATCTTAAGGAATGGAATAATTTGCTTACAAAAATAAAGTCAAAAAAAGCAAAATCAGTTGAAATTGTAATTGTCGGTAAATATTTTGGTACCGGAGATTATCAATTGCGTGATTCATACGCAGCGCTTTTTGATGCCATAGATCATGCGGCATGGCAAAATAATATAGAAGTAAAAACGCGCTGGGTTGACGCGGAAAAAGTTGAATCCTCCTTCGCTAAAGCTTCGAAGGATAAACAAGAGAATGCTTTAGAAGAAGTTTTGGGTCATCCCAATGGGATTATTGTTCCAATCGGCTGGGGAATAAGAGGCGCGGAGGGAATGATTCAAACGGCGTCTTATGCAAGAAAAATGAAAATTCCCTATCTTGGACTTTGTTATGGCATGCAGTTAGCGGTTATTGCATATGGGCGGGATATTTTGGGTTGGAAAGATGCCAATACTACGGAAAACGATGAAAAAACAAGTCATCCTGTAATCCATATTATTTCAAAACAAAAAGAATTTATGGAAAGAAGAGCTTATGGAGGAACCATGAGGCTTGGGGCATGGGACGCAAGAGTTGAAAAAGGGACAAAAACTTTTGAAATTTATGGAAAAACTTTAACCAGCGAAAGACATAGGCATAGATATGAGTTTAATGGTAAGTACTCAAAAGATTTCCAAGATAAAGGTTTAATTATTAGTGCAAGGTCGGTTAAAGAGGATTTAGTTGAAATAATTGAATTATCCACCAAAGATCATCCGTTTTACATGGGAACACAGGGTCATCCGGAGTACAAGAGCCGTCCGTTAGAGCCTCACCCGATTTTTGTTGCCTTTCTTAAAGCCGCCTGATATAATACTTTCTATGATTCCGAAAATTGATTTTATTGTTGGAGATACTGTTAAAGTCTACCAAAAAATTAAGGAAGATGAAAAAAGCCGGACTCAAGTTTTTGAAGGTGTGGTTTTGGCAATTAGAGGCAGAGATGAAAATAAAAGTTTTATGGTTCGAAAACTTGTCGGAGACATAGCTGTCGAAAGGATTTGGCCGCTAAGTTCCCCTCAAATCGAAAAGGTAGTTGTTAGGTCTCACTCAAAAAAGAAGGTTCGAAGAGCAAAACTATATTATTTAAGAGATAAAAAATCACGAAGTAAATAATTAAATCTTCATGAAGGGATCCGCAAATATTTCTCAGGGGAGAAGAGGGGAGACTCAAGCCTTAGAATACCTCATAAAAAAAGGTTATAAAATCATTGATAGAAATTTTAGAACAAGAAATGGAGAGATTGATTTAATTGGAATACAAAATAATGTTTTGGTTTTTATTGAAGTAAAAACACGAACATCACAGGATTTTGGAATACCATTTGAAGCAATTACCTATTATAAAATGAAAGCGCTTATTCGTGTCGCACAATATTACAAAATGACCCATTCAAAATTACCAGAGCAAATGAGAATTGATGCGGTTTCGGTTCAATTAAATGATTTTGGAATGTCTACAATTGAGCATGTCGAAAATATCTCCGGATTTTAGGATTTTAATGATTTTATCTGGTCTCGAATTAAAGCGGCGGTTTCAAAATCTAAATTTTTAGCATATAAGATCATTTCCTTTCTAAGTTTTTTTATCAGCTGTTCTTTTTCGTCGGCAAGCAAAACATCTTTTTTGCCTATTTGCAAAAGTAAATCAAGACTTTTTTCTTCTTCTTTTTCTTTTTCTACTAATTTAGCCCTGATGCTTTTTTGAATTCCAATTGGCGTGATTTTATGTTTTTTATTATATCTTGTTTGTATTTCTCTTCTTCTTTCAACTTCTTTGATAGCCCCGCTCATGGATTTTGTGATATCATCAGCATACATAATAACAGTTGAATCCCTATGGCGGGCCGCTCTTCCCATTGTTTGGATAAGCGAAGTTTTACTTCTAAGAAATCCTTCTTTATCTGCATCAAGTATCACAACAAGAGAAACTTCGGGTAAATCAAGACCTTCGCGAAGTAGGTTTATGCCTATAATTACATCATATTCTCCAATTCTTAAACTGTCTAAGATATCCTGCCGTTTGAGAGTTTCGATTTCAGAATGAAGATAAGTGACTTTAATTCCTTTTTCTTCAAAAAATGATGAGAGTTCTTCCGACATACGTTTTGTCAGAGTTGTGACAAGCGTTCTTTGTTTTTTCTTTGTCCTTTTTTTAATTTCTAAAATAAGATCTTCTATTTGTCCTTTGGTAGGCCGAATTATAATTCTTGGGTCGGTAAGACCGGTTGGTCGTATTAATTGTTCAATAATGCAATTATTTTCTTTAGCCAGAGAAATTTCATATTCGTCTGGTGTGGCACTGGAATAAATAATTTGATGAGTTTTTCTTGCAAATTCTTCAAAACGCAATGGTCTGTTGTCTAGCGCCGAAGGAAGACGAAAACCATATTCAATTAAAGTTTCCTTTCTTGAACGGTCGCCATAATACATTCCTCGGATTTGAGGAATTGTAATGTGCGATTCATCAATTACAAGGAGCCAGTCTTTTGATGCTTGTTGAAAATAATCAAGCAAAGTATAAGGTGGTTGTCCTGATGCTCTATTTTCAAAATATCTTGAGTAATTTTCAATTCCATTAACAAATCCAACTTCTTTAATCATTTGTAAATCATAGGTTACTCTTTGCTGTATTCTTTGTGCTTCGATGAGTTTATTTTTCTTTTTTAATTCATTTACTCTTAAGGCCATATCGTTTTTGATTTGTCTAAAAACACTCTCGTAAGTGGAGGGGTCGGTCATATAATGCTTAGCAGGATAAATAATCGTGGCGTCTAATTTTGAAATTTCATTGCCAGTCATCTGGTCAAATTCGGAAAGTAAAACAAGCTTATTATCCGTTATCTCCATTCTTATTCCGCAATCAATATATGAAGGGAAAAGATCAATTCCTTCGCCTCTGATTCGGAAAGTTCCTCTTTTGAATCCGTAATCGTTTCTTTCGTACTGTAAATCTGTCAGTCTCAATATTACACTTTTTTGCGAAATTTCCATTCCTTTTCTTAATTCCAAAACGAATTTTCCGTATTCAACAGGTGAACCGAGATTATAGATGCAGGAAACAGATGCAACGACAATAACATCTTTTCTTGTCAAAAGATTTGCGGTCGCAGACAGCCGCAGCTTATCTATTTCTTCGTTAATTTGAACTTCTTTTTCGATATAGGTATCAATCTGTGGAATATAAGCTTCAGGTTGATAATAGTCGTAGTAAGAAACAAAATAAGAAACAATATTTTTTGGAAAAAATTCCTTAAATTCCTGATAAAGTTGAGCAGCCAGAGTTTTATTATGCGAAATAATAAGAGTTGGCTTTTGAATTTTTTCAATAACATTGGCAATGGTAAAAGTTTTTCCTGATCCGGTAACACCAAGAAGAACTTGATGCTTTTTACTTTTTTTAAGGCCTCCGACCAATTTGCCAATTGCTTGCGGCTGGTCGCCGGTTGGTCTAAAATCTGAAACAATTTTAAAATTCATAGAAACATTTTACCATACAATTTTTAATTGACATATTTTGTATAACTTTGTCCTCTTGAAAAATTCTAGAAAATTGCGTATAAAATATTAATATGGCTGGTGTTTTATATAAAAAGGAAAGAGAGATTTTAGAGTTCATCGCGCAATTCCAAAATCAATATGGATATTCACCAAAACTTTCGGAAATTGCAGTGGCAACGGGTCATAAAAGCAATTCAACAATTCATGCCATTATAAGTTCGCTGGTTGAAAAAGGATACATCCAAAAAGTTGAGGGAAATACAAGAGTTTTAAAAATTCTCGATTCAACAATTACAACAACAGCTCTTGGCGCACAGCCTTCAATGGAATTACCCTTAATGGGATATATCGCAGCAGGGAAACCACTGGAACCATATAGTGACCCAAATGCAACTTTTCAGGTTTCGGCATCAATGATGTCCGGTAAAAAAATAGCCTATGTATTGCAGGTTAAAGGAAATTCTATGGTTGAAGACGGTATTTTAGACGGTGATTATGTTGTTATCGAAAGAGCCGAAGATGCGGTTAACGGAGATATTGTTGTAGCACTTGTCGACGGAAACTTAGCAACATTGAAACGTTTTTACAAAGAGGACGGGAGAGTTGTCCTAAAGCCTGCAAATGCCCAAATGGAACCGATTTATCCCAATTTCCTCACCATACAAGGAAAAGTAGTCGGACTCGTTCGAAAATTCTAGCGGAATTTTAAAATCTTTAATTTGTGGTTGATATAAAAAGCAAAGGCAAAAATTGCAATTCCCAGAATTAAAAAATCAAACTTTCTAAAGTAACTTTCAAGAGCGTGCCAATTATCGCCCATATAAACTCCGACCATTGTTAAAAGTGCTGACCAAATGAGAGATCCTACAAATGTGTAAATTGAAAATTTCCAAATATTCATTTCGGCCAATCCTGCCGGAAGCGAAATAAAAGTTCTAACAGCCGGAAGAAGGCGGCTGAAAAAAACTACGCTATTGCCATATTTTTTAAACCACGCAACAGATTTTAAATAGTCACTTTTGGTCATTAATATAAATTTTCCGTACTTACCAACAAGTGAAAGTATGACATTTTCTTCCAAATAATAACCTATTGCATAGGCAATTAAAGAACCGATAAGATTGCCGACTGCACCTGCTAAAATAACCGGAATGAGAGATAATGTGCCTTTGCTTATCAAAAATCCGGAAAACGGCATTGTAACTTCGGAAGGAATTGGAATTAATGCAGATTCAAGGGTCATCAAAATAAAAATTCCAAAGTAGCCTGTGGCTTGAATAAGATGTATAATCAATCCTGATAATTGTTCAAGCATATTGTTATGAGTGTGTTATTTATTGTATCAACACCAATAGGTAATTTACAAGATCTTTCTTTTCGAACGATAAAAACATTGCAAAGTGTTAACGCTATTGCATGTGAAGATACGCGAAGAACCGGCTTATTATTAAAACACATCTCGGAAATTTCACCTGCTCAAAATCAGAAAGAAAAACCGCTTCTGATTTCTTATTACGAGCAAAACGAGTACATGAGAATTCCCCAAATTATTAATTTTATAAAAAATGGTCAAGATATTGCTTTGGTTTCCGATGCTGGAATGCCCACAATTTCTGATCCCGGATTTAAATTAGTTCGGGAATGCATAAAGGAGGGTATAAAAGTAGAAGTGATTCCGGGCCCTTCGTCGGTTATCAATTCCTTAGTTTCAAGCGGTTTGCCAACCGATAAATTTTTATTCGTCGGTTATCCGCCAAAAAAACCCGGTCACCGCTTGAAATTCTTTCAAAACATTAATTCAATAATTCAAACCATTAAACTGACAATAATTATTTTTGAAGCGCCGCATAAACTAATCAGAACGCTTAATGAATTAAAAGACGTTTTTGGAGATATTGATATTGTAATTTGCCGGGAATTAACTAAGGTTCATGAAGAAATCCGACGAGAAAAAATCTCGGAAAGCCTAAAACATTTTTTGGAATTTTCACCAAGGGGAGAATTCTCTATTCTTTTTAACTTTTAACAGTGAATAGTTTTACAACTGTAGCCCTGAACCGGGGATGAAAGTCTTTTTCTCCTTCACTTAAAGGCATCGAAGTTCCAGTCACTTCTAAAGGATGACTATTCCACCATTTTGCCATCACTCCATCTTCGATTCTAGTACTGCTGTTTACGACTACTTTAGCTGTGGGAATATTCTTCTCGTTTACTAGAATTATAGCTCCTTCACTTGAATTAAAAAGGCTAAGGATACCTGTAATTGTTTCTTGACGTTCTCTAAGAACCATAATAATTAATTCTTTGATTATAGCGTTCAATAGATAAAAGTCAATACTCCTCAAGTGTTGATGTGTCGCCAATGGGAAGGCCAAGTTCTTTTGCTTTTAACACTCTTCTCATTATTTTTCCGCTTCTTGTTTTTGGAAGTTTATCGATAAATTCAATTTCGCGCGGATATGCGTGGCCTGCCAGATGTTTTTTAACAAAAAGAGAAAGTTCTTCTTTTAATTTTTCACTTGGTTTAATATCTTTTTTTAAAACAACAAAAGCTTTGATAATTTCTCCCCGCATTGCATCCGGTTTTCCAATTACCCCTGCTTCAACCACTCCCGGATAGTCTACGAGCGCCGATTCAACTTCAAACGGTCCAACTCTTTCACCTGCGGTTTTTATGACGTCATCGGCCCTTCCAATAAACCAAAAATATCCGTCTTTATCTTTTAACGCCCTGTCGCCGGAAATATACCATTCGACTTGTCGCTTTGCTCCTCGCTCATGGCTGTAAGCCGTACCATTAATAAAGTATGATTTATATTTTGTTGGACGGCGCCAAATGCCTTTCATTAGTGACGGAAAGTTTGGGCGCAGAGCAAGATTTCCTTCTCTGTTTATTTTAAGTTCATGGCCTTTATCATCAACAATGCCGGCAGTAATACCCGGAACCGGCTTTCCCATTGAACCTACTTTTATATCCAATACCGGGTAATTTGCAATACAAATTGCACCAAGTTCTGTCTGCCACCAATTGTCGTGAAAGGCAAGGCCAAAAGCTTTTTGCCCCCAAAAAATCGCTTCGGGATTAAGCGGTTCGCCAACGCTTGCCAAATGTCTTAGACTTGACAGATTATGTTTTTTGACTGGTTCAAGACCTGCGGCCATTAACATGCGGACTGCAGTCGGAGCAGTGTACCAAACAGTTACCTTATAATCCTCAATGATTTTGTACCAAGTATCCGGATCAAAACGCCCGTCATATACAACCGCTGACGCTCCGTTTGCCCATGATCCCAAAATTTCGTAAGCAATGCCTGTAACCCAGCCCGGATCTGCAGTGCACCAATAAACATCATCTTCTTTTAAATCCAAAACCCATTTTGCGGTAATATATTCTTGGACAATTGCCAAATGGCGGTGTAAAACACCTTTAGGTTTTCCCGTTGTTCCGGAGGTATAAAGCATAAAGGCCGAATCGTTTTTATCCATATTTCGGACATTAAAATCTTTACTTTGCTTTTGAAGTTCCTGATTAAAGAAGATAGCTTTTTTACTTTTTATTTGTTTTTGTGATTCACGTTCGACGATTATAATTATTTCCAAAGATGGGAGATCTTTCATTATTTTTTCAACACGAGGATAAAGTTCGCTATTTGTAATTAAAACTTTAGCCTGACTGTTTAAAAGCCTATCTAAAAGTGCTTTTTCCTGAAAAGCTGAGAAAAGCGTTCCGGCAATTGCGCCAATTTTTAAAATTCCCAAAAATGAAATATAAAGTTCCGGAATGCGGGGTAAAAAAATAAAAACTCTGTCTCCCTTATTGATCTTTTGCGATTTTAAAACATTGGCAAATTGGTTTGATTTTTCGGAAAAATCTTTAAAAGTATATTGTTCTTTTAATCCAGTTCCGCTCAAGAAATATAGGGCAATTTTATTTTTTCTAAAATTTAAGGCGTTTTGATCAATGGCAATATGCGCGGCATTTAATTTATGATTGGCAAAAATTGATAATTCTTTTTCTGCCGTCTTCCATGTAAACTTTTTATATTCTTTATTATAATCGGATAAATTAGCTTTTTCTTTTACGTTTTTATCTTTTCTAATGATTCTTTTGTCAGTTAACATTTCAGACTAAATTTGGTTTGTAATTTTTTATTTCTTTAGAAATTATTTTGCCGGTTTCGTCAATTTGATAAATGTAAATTTCACCCGTGGCTATTTCAAGCTTTGAAATATTTTCATCTGAAATATTTTCTAGGTATTTAACCAATGCGCGCAGGCTGTTGCTGTGGGCGGATATCAATACGTTTTTTCCCAATAAAAGCTGGGGGAGAATTTGATTCTTATAATAAGGGACAGTTCGGGCATAAACGTCCTTAAGAGTTTCTCCTTTTGCGATAGGGTAGTCCCATGCCCTTCTGATTTTTAAAAAAATATCATCGCCGTATTGTTTTTTAATCTCCCATTTATTTTTGCCCGTAAATTCTCCATAGTCACGTTCGTTTAAAGCGGCATCTTTATATGCTGGAAAGTTACATTCCAATAAGCCTTTTTTTATTTCGTCCAGAGTTTCTATGGCACGTTTCAAAGGCGAGGAAAAGGCCACGTCAAATTTAATATCTCTTATTAGTTCTCCCGCAACCCGCGCTTCTTCTTTGCCTTTTTCGCTCAAAGAGATATCGGTAAAGCCCGTCCAAAGGCCTTTTGCATTCCAAACGGATTCTCCATGACGAACAAGTACCAAATAACCCATATTTATAATGTTTTTAATTGTTCTTCGATTTGCAAAAGCCGATTATATTTTGCCACTCTTTCTCCTCTTGCCGGCGCACCAAATTTTACATAATCAGCGCCTACGGCAACAGCAAGATCCGCAATAAAATCATCATTTGTTTCGCCGGATCGGTGAGAGACAATTATTTTTAGTCCTGCCATTCTCGCCACCTCTATAACCGCCAATGTCTCAATTACAGTCCCGATTTGATTTGGCTTAATAACAATTCCTGTAATGGCGTTTTTATCAATAGCCATTGCAAGTCTGTAAGGATTTGTAACGGTTAAATCGTCGCCGACAATAATTGTGTTTTGGGACAATCTTTGTGTTATCTTTGTCCATCCATTCCAATCATCCTCTCCCAGCGGATCTTCAAGATACAAAAAACCGAAATTTTTATTTAGTTCTTCGTAATAGGAAATTAATTCGTCGCTAGATAGCGGATCTGCATTATTTTTTATTTTGTATTTACCATCTTTATGGAAACTGTTTGCCGCCGCATCAAGACCAAAAAAAACATCAAAACTATAATTAAAGCCGGCTTTTGTTATTGCATCTTTCATTATAGTGAGAGCATCGACAGACGATGCAACATTAGGACTAAATCCCCCCTCGTCGCCTACAAGCGTTAAAAGATTTTTCTGTTTTATAATACTTTTTAAGTTTCTATACACTGATGTGCCAATTTCAAGTGACTGTGCATAAGTTTTTGAGCTGGCAGGAATAATCAAAAATTCTTGAAGAATAAGATTTCCGTCTGTGTGTTTTCCGCCATTTATCAGATTAAATGCCGGAGTTGGAATCTTCCAAACAGGCGGGGAATTTTTAATAAATTTTTTTAAATATGAGAAAAGAGGAAGAACGGAAGTTTTTGCCGCCGCTTTGGCAACTGCCATAGAAACAGATAGAATTGCATTTGCACCAAGCTTTCCTTTATTTTGCGTACCGTCCAGTTCAATCATGAGTCTGTCGATTTCCTGTTGCTTATTAACTTCTAAACCAATAAGTTTTGGAGTAATAATATTTTGAACGCTATCAATTGCTTTCAATATTCCAAGACCGTTAAAACGATTTTCGTCGTGATCTCTTAAATCCAGTGCTTCGTAACTTCCAACAGATGCCCCGCTTGGGCAATCGGCAATACCAATATTTCCATCATCTAAAACAACAGCGGTTTCAATAGTTGGATTTCCTCGGCAATCTAAAATTTCACTTGATTTTATTTCTTTAATTTTGGCCATAGTCAACTAATCAATTTTTTCTCGCATTCGGCAATAGTTTTACGGACATTTTCAATTGCGTCAGGAGTTACCGAAATACTTGTAATGCCCAATTTTACTAATTTTTCTACAAGCAATGGATAAATAGATGGTGCTTGACCGCAGATGGATGAAGTTATTTTATATTTATTGGCTGTTTTAATTGTGTGTTCAAGTGCCCATAAAACCGCATCGTCTATTTCGCTAAATTCTCGTGCTATTTCACTATTGTCTCTATCCGCGCCAAGAATAAGCATGGTTAAATCGTTTGATCCAATTGATACTCCGTCAATTCCAGCATGAATAAATTTTTCAAGCAATATAACGTTCGAGGGGATTTCAACCATCATAAAAAGTTTAAAGTTTTCGCAGCGGTAAAGTCCGGAATTGGAAATTATTTTTTTGACTGCGATAAAGTCACGGACGGTTCTAACAAAAGGAATCATGAGCCAAAGATTCTTCAATCCCTTGTCGTTTCTTATTTTTTTTATTGCCTCAAGCTCTAACTTAAAAACTTCCGGATCATTAATATAGCGAAAGGCGCCTCTGTAGCCAAGCATTGGATTTGATTCCTGCGGTTCAAAATCTTTTCCGCCAATAAGATTTCTATATTCATTTGTTTTAAAATCAGAAGCACGGTAAATTACAGGTCGGGGATTAAATGCTTTGCAAAATGTTTCAAGTCCTAGAGTTAGCGTATCAACAAAAAGGTGTTTTTTTCCGTCCCGAATAAGTTTTTTTGGATGAATGCCGATTTGCGCCATCATAAATTCCGCTCGTAAAAGACCGACTCCGTCAACGTTTTGACTTGCAGCTTTTGCCGCCATTTCCGGTTCTGCCAAATTTACATATACCTTTGTCGCCGTCTTAATTTGTTTTTCATTTGATATTTGTCCTGAGCTTGCCGAACGGATGACATTTGACATTGTTTTGATATGTCCTCCTTTAAATACTTCTCCTGTTTTTCCATTGACTGTAACAATATTCCCTTCTTTGAGAATTTTGGTTGCTTTTTTTGTACCGACAACTGCGGGAATTCCAAGTTCTCTAGAAACAATCGCGGCATGCGATGTTCGTCCTCCTGAATCAGTCACAATTGCTATGGCTTTTTTCATGGCAGGGACAAAATCCGGATTTGTTTGACTTGTAACCAATATCTCACCTGGTTTTACTTTATCGATTTCTTTTGCGCTTTTTATTATTCGTACAGGGCCAGAAGCAATTCCCGGAGAAGCAGGATCGCCCCGCAGCAGCAAATCTTCCATTTTCCATTTCCCATTCTCCATCTCTTTTTGGTTTTCGCTTTTTGCTTTTTGATTTATTGTAGTGACCGGGCGCGTTTGAACAATATAGATTTTGCCTTTCTCAATGGCCCATTCTATATCTTGGGGGAAATAATAATGTTCTTCCATTTTCTTACCGATTTTTGCGATATCGATAACTTGTTCATCGGTAATTTTTTGTCTGCTTCCTGTTTTTTTGTCAATTTTAACCTCTTTATTGACTGTCCCGACTTTTTTGAATAATATTTTTTGCTCTGCGATATTTTTTGACAAAATCGCGAAATTATTTTTTAGAACCTCAAAATGGTCGGGTGTCACTTTTCCCTGAACGATATATTCACCCAGCCCGTAAATCGCTTCAATTACAATTTTTGATTTATCATTTGTTGTTGGATCAATTGTGAACATTACGCCGGATTTTTCGGATGAGACCATTTTTTGAACAGGTATTGCAATGCCGACTTTTAAATGATCGAATTTATTCTCATGTCTGTAAAATATGGCTCTTGATTCAAACAGTGACGCCCAGGCGTCTTTAATTTTTAATAATAAATTTGCTTCACCTTTAACATTTAAGAAAGTTTCCTGCTGTCCGGCAAAAGATGCCGTTGGTAAATCTTCAGCAGTGGCTGATGAACGTACTGCAACTAAAGTGTCGTCCATGACGCCGCTTAATTTTTTATAATATTTAAAAACATCGTTGATAAGTTCGTCAGACATTTTTCCCTCTTTAATCCATTTTTTAATATGACTTGAAACTTGCGAGATTGAATCAGAGCGATTAAAATTCGTAGTTTGTAAAAGATGTTTAATTTTTATAGCAAGATTATTCTCTTTTATAAATTCGTAGTAGGCAGTTGAAGTAACTATAAAACCGTCTGGAACTTGGAATCCGGCATTTATCATTTCTCCAAGGTTAGCACCCTTTCCGCCTACAAGAGGAATGTCTTCTTTATCAACGTCTTTAAACCAGCAAACCAAATCAGACTTTTTCGCCATATATTTATTGTGGGTAATTTTGCCAAAAAAAGCAATATCTAAAATATTAAATTGAGGAAATATGAAGCTCTTCTTCTACGACAGTTACCCTGTTTTCTAATTTTACTAAATCTTTTTTGTCGGCCTTATTCTTGTCTACAACTTCAACAAGATCTGTAAAAACTTGATCAAGATCTTCTTTTAGCTCTTTTCTTAATGCACGTAGGTCATCTTTCGTGCTCATTTTAATTTGGATTTTTTTTAGGGTCTCTTGGATTTGTTTTAGATCAGTTGAGTTCATGCTAATGTACAGTTTTACAAAATTCAAACAGTTTGTCAATAACTTATAAGAAAACTTTAGCGATTTTTTGAGAGTTGCTCTTTGAAGTTTAATTGAACTAGGAAATAATTGGTAATCCACCAAAATCCGACTTTTTCACTTCTTTATATTTTAGATTTTTAATGAGTGCAGCTTTACCTTTATGTTCCACAACATAGTAAGCGAATCCTTGCATTTGTTTTACTAATTCATAATCTGCATGACCTGGCATGCTGACTGGGTTTACATCATTAAAATTGACAGGACTATTATCGGCTGTAACAAAATAAGATTCGCCAACGTTTGCAAAAAGATGTCCACATGAAGGAGGCATGTAAACTGAATCGCCCTGTTTTACTTTAATTGCCTTAAACTCTTCAACTATTTCTGCAATCATTTTCCCATTATTATCAGTTGATAATTTTTGCAATAAGGCTATTCCTTCTCCAAAAGCAATCCAATAAGTTTCATCGAGATTTCCTACATGATAATGCCCATAGGTTTTTATGTATTCTTTACTTATTGTTCCAGGTTCCCAAACAGTAATGTTTTTCTGGTCTTTTCCTCCCCGTATCATATAGTAATGAATTTCTGGTCCTATGCCGTTTGGATCCATCAAGACTTCTTTCATTTTTTCGTGGGTTCTAGCGGCATAATGTTTTGAAACATTTTTAAAATCAATATTCATATTCATTCATTTCTTTCTATTTTCCTTTGTTCTGGAGTTTCATCTGGTCTTTTATAATCATCCTCTAATCTTAAAGTCGTTCCAATTTCCGGAGTTGAAACTTCAACAATATCGCAATCGGTAATTCCTGCAAGCCGATGCTTTTGTCCAAATTCACAACTATACCCTTTTTTAGGTTCAAATTCCGTTTCGACTAGTTCTCCATTTTGATTTTCCCAGATTACTTTAGCACGACCATTAATCAAAAACCAGCTTTCCTGTTTTTGGTCATGAACTTGGAGGCTTAACCTTTTCCCCGCATTAATATGTAAGATTTTTCCCATATAAGGTTTATCTTCCGGTGCCCAATGCAATTCATATCCCCACGGTTTCTCAATCCTTTTTGCATAGGGAAGATTAGTAAACTTTGATTTATCAATGTTGGCAAGATCAATCATATTAGTGCGCGCCTGTCATATCCCAATCTTTACTTACCTTATCAAATTTGTCAAGCTTTTCTTTAAATATTTTTTTTATTTTTTCAAGCTCCTCTTTGGTTTTTCCTTCAAACCTTAGAACAAGGGTTGGAGTATTAGATGATGCTCTGACAAGTCCCCATCCGCCGTCTATATATACGCGAGCGCCGTTAATATCAATAACTTTATAACCGCCATCCTTAAATTCTTTTGTTAATGCTTCAACAATTTTATATTTATCCTCGTCTGTAGTTTTTACCTGGATTGTTGGCGTTGAAACATAATAAGGTGTACTTGCAACAATTTCGGAGAGAGGTTTATCTTGCGTCGAAAGGTATTCTAAGACTTTTAAGGCTGCAAAAATACCATCATCAAATCCGTAAAAATCATCAACGAAAAAAATATGACCGCTCATTTCTCCTGCCATTGCAGCATTTTCCTGGGTCAATTTTGATTTAATATAAGAATGTCCTGTTTTCCACATAATTGGAATTCCTCCATGCGCTTTAATATCTTCTGGCAAAGCTTCTGAAACCTTAACGTCAAAAACTATTTTTGCGCCGGGATGCTTTGCTAAAACTAACCGTGATAAAAGAATAATGTATCTATCCGGCCAAATTATATTTCCTTTTTCATCTACCATTCCAAGTCTGTCGCCGTCGCCGTCAAACGCAAAACCAAAATCACAGGAATTAGCAACAGTTTGTTTACCTGTATCTTCCATCATCGAAGTTCCGTCAGGATTTGGCGTGTAATTAGGATATGCCGAATCGACATTTGTAAAATGCTCGATTACTTCACAGCCAGCTTTTCTTAGAACTTCAGGCGCGTATAAGCCAGCAGTGCCATTTCCTGTGTTTACTAAAACTTTGAATTTTTTGGTGATTTGGGCGCGCGATAAAAGATCATCAATATAAGCTTTTGCCAAATCTTCTTTTCTGATTGTCCCGTTTCCGGTTATAAATTCTTCTTTTGAAATAGTATCGTAGACTTCTTTTAATTCATCAGTTAAAAGCGTGTAGGATAAATCTGACCCAAGCTTTACCCCGTTCCACCCAACTGGATTATGGCTTGCAGTAACCATTACCAAACCTTTAACTTTTAAATGATATTGCGCCCAATAAGTAATCGGAGTTGTAACTGTCCCGATATCAATTACATTAATGCCGCATTCGTTTAATCCCTTAATAGCATTTTTTTTAAAGGTGCCAGATGTTTCTCTTGCGTCAGAGCCAACGATTGCCTCTTTAATTCTCCTTTTTGCTAAAAATGTGCCAAAACCTTTTCCTATGTAGTACATTGAAGTGTCATTGAGTTCATCAACTGATTCTCGTCCCCGAAGGTCATATTCGCGAAACATTGTTTTCTTTAAAATCGGCATATTAAATATATTATAAACTAATCAATAGTATGTCAATTGACTGAACAAGGGATAAATTAAGTGTGCCTGTTTTTTGGCAAAGATCAATATCGTATAATTTTTGGTAAATGTTTTTTAATTGTTCGATTGAAAAAAGCTTTGCCTGCCTTTGTAGCTTATCCTTCTGCCATGGAGCAAGCCTATTAATTTCATCAATCGTTCCGTCAGCTGACGGATTTGAATCAGAGAGCGCCAAAAGAACGCGGAATTGGCGGACAAGCATATAAAAAACAAGTTCAGATCCCATTGTTTTTAAAAGCTCGTGAAATCCAACAATCATATTTTTGCTATTTGCGGGTTTTATTGAATCTAAAAATGTAAACAAAATTTGAGGCTGTTTAAAGATTTTTACAACGGGATTTTTAAAGGTAGAAATTTGGCTTTTTGTTAATTCTTTTCCTTCCCAGATAAAAATATTTGCGTTTTTTTCATTTTTCTCAATTAAACCCAAAATTTGTTTAAAATCGATGCTTTGCTTTTTTTTAGAGAAAATATTTTCGATGAAAATGTTTTTTTCATCGCTAAATAACCCTTCCCCTTCAAAAACTTGTGCAATGTCATTAACAGTTAAATTCTGTCCGTCCAGAGAAAACGAATTCTTTGTTTTTTCTTTTTCCTCCGAAAAAAACTTTCGCGAATTCACAATATCGTCGCCGTGAATAATAGTAATCATAGATTAATTTTAAATTTTAAATTTTTAATTTTCAATCAATTTCCAATTATTTAATTATTAAAATATTGGGATTTCATAAGCAAAGCTTGAAAACAAAGTATTTCAAGCGGGCTTTCAAACTTTGTTTATTAAAAATTAGAAATTAAGAATTAGAAATTTTTTTATACTCTTTAAACAACTGATTAGTCAGTATTGATATTCTCCGACTTCTTGTCTGGTGGGGGACAAGCGCGCCTGAAAAATTCTTTGGAATATGCAATAGCTCATGGATTAGAACTTTCTTTTTATCATCCTCGCTTAATTTATCAAAATGTCTGGATAGAACTTCGATTACATAAGCCGGTCTGACATCCAAAGCGCGTTGAAATATTTTTGGAAAAGACCAAATGCGTGCGTAAGATCTTGATTTTGAACCATATGTACGGTAGCAAAATATTCTGCCTGGATTAATGTGAGCTAGATTGAGAATTTGAATAATTTCACTAATCTCTTTTTTAACTTCCATCGCCTCTTCCCAATTTAATTTTGAGTTTTGAGTTTTGAGTTTTGAGTTTTTCATGTGTGCTTATCGGCTACGTATGATGCGCCGTAAGACTCTGGTTTTGTTTTTGCGACAAACCCGTTTCCCGTCACCATTCCAACAACTTCTTTTATCATTTCTCTTGTGTCGCCGTGTTCCCCAACGTCGACATGAATTTCCAGATTGTAATTGGGGCTTTTACCATTTAGAGCCTTTTTAAGGATTGGAACAAAGGTCTTTGCAAAATCAAGCGAAATCATTGTTTCGGCGTAAATTTTCTGACGCAGAGTATGAATATCGCGTACTTTTCTCCTTTGCCAAAAATATTTTCCGCCAAACCCTTTTCGATGCACAACAACTGCCGTTACAAGATTTACGACTTTTTTGCCGTTTTCTCCATCGATTTTTTCCTGTGAATCCGTTCCAATTACAAGATTGTAATCGAGTTTTGGATCTTCCTCCAAGAAATATTTAATATAATTAATAACTTCCAAAAGGTCGAGCGTTCCGTGGGTTGTGCTTTGAAATAATTCCATTGAATTTTCTCATCAATTCTACCATATTCCACCTAAATTTTCAGCATCCATTTAATAGTTGTCATAACGGATTTTGGGACTGTAATGGCAGGTTGAATAATTTCATTTGTAACTTTGGAAAAATCCACAATTTTTTCTTCATTTTGCTCCATTTTTTTTGCCAAAAATGATTCATTGTCAACTGATAATTGCGGTTTTCCCGGTATTTTTGCAATTTCTTTTACGGCTTTTTGATTTTCATTTTCAGAGCCGTCAATATTGGTAAAAGAAAACATGTCAAATGGTGACCCTGCTTTTAAAAGAAAAGGGGTAACAGCGACAATATTTTCATCGTTCCAAATCAAGTTGTAGGCAGTTCGAAGGTATTGAGGAATTATGTCAGAAGAAACTGAATTGCTTGACCAGCCGGTTTCAGTGATAAATACGGGTAAATCTTTTCCGCCTAAAGTTTTGGCCAAATTTTTCTCATATCTAAAACTTGCAATGCTCATAGTTCCTAAAGTTGTCGGCGGTTTGGAAAAACCGGGGTTTGGATAAGAATGGCTGGCAAGCCCGTCAACTTTGGAAAACACATTATTAAAAGCGCTCATTTGCCGCATAAAATCGTATTCGTTGATATATTTTCCATAAACATTTGCACAGCCGTTGTCAAGACCGGAAGATAAAATAAAAAAATCCTGACTTCTTTCTTTAAAAATATCAACGGCATAACTTAAAATCCGGGCGTATTCTTTCGGGTTTGGACTTCCTTCCCATTCGTCACCGCGATTTACTTCGTTAAAAACGACAACGTAACGATTAATTGTCGGCCATGTCAAAGAATTTAAAAAATTAGCAAAGTCCAAAACATCGTATTCTGTTGGTTTTCGCCAGACACTTGTATTAAAATAATCTCCCTCGGAGGCAAGTCTGATAATTGGAATAACGTGTTTCTGCCTTGCAGAGTCCATAAAATTCTGCCATTTTAAAAGATCTTTATCACCTGCCTGAATTGGAATTGTCACATAGCCCCAATCACCGCCGTTTGAATTAACCAATCTTGCCGCGTCATTTATCTCATCTGGAAAGAGGATATGAATGCCGAATTTATTGTTTGGAACCTTCAGCGGATCCTCAATAGCAAAGACTTGTTTTGGAAGAAGAAAATAAGAAAGAAGAAAGAAGAAAATAATAATAACTTTCAATTTTGTCATGCTTTTATTATAGCATGGTTAAAATCGAAAGTCAGAAAACCGGCAGACAAAAATCCGAAAACTCAAAACAAAAAACCCATAAGCGAAATACTAACTAATCGCTAATTGCTAATCGCTAGTTAGCAATCTCTTTAAGGAGTTGCCTTTCCTCACACTTAGGACTAAAATAAAAGTCAGATGGCAAAGAAAATTAGAGAAATTAAGGGAGCTAATATGGATATTGATTTTACTCTTTCCTCATGGAAGCATGGTGAGTGTCCTTGGGGAAAAAATCACAAATGTGCTGTCAAAAATGTTTCAATTTGTGATCATTTTGAAGGCGTGAAGAAATTAGATACAGTCCTTTGCAGCTACCCAGACAAAAAATCATAAATCATAAATCCTATCCCCTAGACCCCCAATCTCCCCTTTTGTGCCATAATGAGGCAAGAAAATTCCCTTCTTGACAATAGACCAAAGAGTCGGGTATTATTGTTTTATGCAAGCTAATCCCACACAACGACAAAAAGAGCTGCTTTCTATTATTTACCAATATATCCAAAATACCGGCTATCCTCCATCTTTTGAAGAAATGAAAAAACAACTTGATGTTTCTTCAAATCAATCTGTCTTAGATCTTTTGATCAAACTGGAAGAACGGAGTTTGCTTAAAAGAAATGAATCTTCAGCTAGAAGTATCCTTATACTGCCTCTTGGTTATGAAATTCTCGACAAACCTCCTCTTGCCCCATTCCTTGGCGCTACAAGCGCCGGTGTTCCGCTTGAAGCCATAGAAATCTCTGGAGACTGGCAGCCTCTTTCTTCAGACGTTGCCAAACTGCAAGACAATGTTTTTCTGCTCAAAATTTCTGGTGATTCCATGATTAATGCCGGTATTGATAACGGCGATATGGTTTTAGTTAAAAGCGAAAAGGAATTTGTCTCGGGCGATATTGTATTGGCGCAAATTGGAGACGAAGCTACAATTAAACGATTTATGTCGGACGATAAACCGCCTTATGTTTATTTAAAACCAGAAAATCCAAAATATAGAATTATCCCTTTTACTGACGAAATGAGACTAACGGGAAAAGTTGTTTCTGTCTTCAGAGAAGGTTCTTGGAGGTCAGTTAATTAAAATATGCCGACACAAAAGTTAAATAAAACAAAAGAAGTTATTGGAAAAATCTTTAAAGATTCTCAAATTCCTTATGGCTTGAAGGAATTTGGAGAGATTAGTCTAGAAGAAACTCTTACAATTACCGAAGAGGAGAAAGGGAGATTTTATATTAAAGACTTAAAATCAGGTAATTTAAGATTTGTTTTTGATGAGGAAAAACAGTCGGGGAAACCGGAAGAGATTGTCAGGCAGCTTTGGTTGTATAAACTTCATACGCAATATCAATACCCTTTGGATAGAATTGACATAGAAAAAAGTATCCATTTTGGCCGTGAAATCCACGCTAAAGCCGCGGATATTGTTATTTATAAAAAGGATAAAATTACTCCTTACATCATTGTTGAAGTTAAAAGTCCTACAGAAGAAAAAGGGATTGATCAGCTTAAGAGCTATTTAAGTGCTGAGGGAGCGGAAATTGGCCTTTGGTCAAATGGATTAAAGCGAGTTATTCTCTATCGCCCGTATCCTAGAGAATACAACGATACTCTTCCGGATTTGCCCCTTGCAAATACGACCATTGACGATCTGCTAGAGGCTAAGAAGACTCTTTTTGAATACACCACCACTAAAATTAATTTAAAAGAAACAATTGAGACGATGGAAGAGTTAGTGCTTGCTAATGCTGGCGTGGATGTTTTTAATGAAGTTTTTAAGTTAATTTATGCCAAACTCTATGATGAAGGAGAAGCTAAATTTAGAAAAGATAATGAAGTTTATTTCAGAAAATATAAAGATCCGCAAAAAACTTATAATGTAATTAATGATCTTTTCAAAAAAGCAATCCACAAGTGGCCTGGTACTTTCTTTGAACAGGAAAACATCAGACTTTCTCCAGAACATCTTAATATTGTTGTTGGTGAACTAGAAAAAGCACGCCTTTTTGGCTCAGACCTTTCTATTATTGATGAAGCATTTGAATATTTAATCCCGGAAGTGGCCAAAGGTAAAAAAGGTCAGTACTTTACCCCTCGTCATGTTATTTCCATGGCGGTTAAAATGCTTAATCCCAAAAAAGACGAATATGTGATTGACCCGGCGGCAGGTTCGGGTGGTTTTCTTATCAATGCCATGTATTTTGTTCGCGAGCAACACTTAAATGGTTCTGATGAGGCCATGAGAGAATACGCCAAAGATTATGTTTGGGGAATTGATTTTGCTGAAGAAATTTCCAAAGTTTCACGGGCCTTAATGTTGATTGCCGGCGATGGTCGTTCCCATATGTTTAGACTTAACTCTTTAGATCCGAGGGAGTGGCAAGGCGAGGATTCGGATCTTCTTGATGCTCGCTCCAAACTGAAAAACAGGCTTCTGGATTTAAGTAATTCTTCTGATAGTTCGGAAAACCAACAAACTTTTCATTATTTCAACTTCGATGTTTTGTTAACGAATCCTCCGTTTGCCGGCGAAATTAAAGATAGCGGAATTTTAAGGCAGTATTTTTTGGGAAGAAGAAAAGGGAAATTGGCTAACAAAATTGAACGACATATTTTGTTTATTGAAAGGGTTTTGGATATGATTCGTCCGGGTGGGCGTTTGGCAATAGTTTTACCTCAAGGAATTTTGAATAATACCAATATGGAATATATAAGAAACTGGCTTTTTGAAAAAGCCAGAATTTTAGCAGTGGTTGGACTTCATGGGAATACTTTTAAGCCTCATGCTGGAACTAAAACTTCGGTTTTGTTTTTACAAAAATGGGAAGAAAAAGAACAGCCTCTAAAAGATTACCCAATTTTTATGGCAGTTTCCAAAAAAGGAGGGAAAGATAATTCCGGGGAATATATTTACAAAAAAGATGCAAATGGAAATTATGTTCATGATCAAAAGGGCAGAAAAGTTTTAGACCATGATTTAGACCAAATAGCAGATTCATTTATAAAATTTGCAAAGGAGCAAAATTTCAACTTTTGGAGATGAAATGAAAAATAAAAGAAAAATAGTATACGCTTTTATAGACAGTCAGAATTTAAACTTGGGGACGAGTAAAGATATCTACAAGAGCAGAGGTAAGTATAAAAAATTAATATACAAAGGTTGGAAACTGGATTTTCGCAAATTTAGGAAATATTTATTTGATAAATTTAGAGTTAGCAAAGCCTTTTTATTTATTGGCTATATTAAACAAAATGAAAAGATGTATAAACGCTTAAAGTCTTACGGGTATGAATTAATTTTTAAGCCCACTGTAAAAGATGATTATGGAAAGCCAAAAGGAAATGTTGATGCGGAACTTGTGCTTCATGCGGCGGCTATAGAATTTTCAAACTATGCTAAAGCCATAGTTGTTTCAAATGACGGTGATTTTCGTTGTTTGCATGAGTATTTAGAAAAAAGGAGTAAGCTACTATACATAGTTATCCCTAATAAACATAGTGAGTCTAGTTTATTAAAAGAGTTTCAGAGATACAAAATATTTCTTTATCGTGAGAAGGAGAACTTAGAATTTAAGCAATAAAAATGGGAGGCGTCGCAAATAGACACGTAGTCTATTGGTCGTATTCTCCCTAATGATTAGTTAGATTATATTAGCTTTTATGATGATAGTCAAGATAGCAAAAGATATCAAAAAAGGATGGTTCGGCAAACTCACCACAAGAGGATTTAGTTTTTGGAGGTAATATTACATATGAGACCTAAGCTTGAAATAGATTTTGAACATTTTGCTGTAATGCTATTTGGAGATAGATACTATCAATATTGCAACTGGAACACGGAAAGTAATTATAAAAAACTTTTGAAAGAAATAGCTCATCAATTAGAGATAGTAATTAACTCACAATTTACACCATCTGATGGTTTACAAAAACAAATGATAGAATTTTCACTAGAAAAACTTCAGCGATCACCTAAAAAAAGCAATTACGAAGCATATTACATCAAAGAGTTAGTAACAATTATTTTTTGGATATTAGGTGACTTTCCCAACAACTGGCAAAGAAAAAACCTTAGAGGTAAAAAGATAGATAATTTCCATTATTCACGAAGTTTACACTATTCTCAAACTCTTAATCAAAAGATAAATACTATTCTTGAAGCTCATAGGCTATCTCCTTTTTCCGAAAGGATATCTTGGCATGATCTAATAGTAAAAATAGGGCAATCTGGCGGTAGGGATAAATTTATAGATTTTTATAAAAAAACTTACCCCGATTTATATTTGAAACTATTTTAATATGATTACTTATTCAATAATCCAAAAATCTCAACTTGATGGTTCGACAAGCTCGCCACAAGAGGAGCACTTTATTTTATGATTTCATATTCAATCATTAACAAAAGTCAGTTAGAGGGAGCCTCGCGGCTGGATGCGGAATATTATCAGCCGGAATATTTAACCCTTGCTCAAAAACTAAGAGAGCTTAGTCTCCCCAGAATAAGCAAACTAGGTTTAGCTGTTGATGCGAGCGCTTTTTATCCATCAATAGCAGAATACTATACTAGCGATGGGATCCCTTTTGTCAGGGTTGCAGATGTTGTAAATTTTCAATTGATTGAGGATGATTTATTGTTCTTGCCCAAAAAAATTGCTGAGCAATATAAAACATTACGAAAAGGTAAGCCGGGAGATATTATTATCACAAAAGGTGGTACTGTAGGAAACGCAGCTCTCCTCCCTAAAAAATATCCAGAATACGCATTGAGCAGAGATATTATTTTTATTAGAACCTCAAAACTTCCAGAAGAGCTAGCAATAACAATTCTTCTATTTTTAAATTCAAAGTTTGGAATTTTTCAGTTGCTAAGAGGCGCAAGTCAGCAAATTCAACAACATTTAACTTTCCCATTTATTCGAGACTTAAATGTTCCCAAAATTGCCATTTATGAAGCAGTAGAACTTTATCGAAAGGGGCTTGATGAATACGAAAATTCGAAATCTTTATACGCTAAAGCCGAGAATTTGCTTCTGGAGGAGTTGGGATTAAAAGATTTTCAAGTTGAAGATGATTTGAGTTTTGTTGTAAATCTTTCAGATGTAAAATCTGCAAACCGAGTTGATGCGGAACACTTTCAGCCGAAATATGATAAATTATTGGAAAAAATTAAGCAAAATAAATGTCAAGTTTTAACAAGTATAATAGAAAACGTCAACGCAAAATTTGATCCTATTAAAACTCCAGATTCGGAATTTAAATATGTTGAATTAGCAAACATTAACTCATCTATAGGAGTTATTGATGGTTATACTGAAGTTTTAGGCAAAGAAGCCCCAAGCAGAGCAAAAAGATTATTAAAAAAAGACGATGTAATTGTTTCAAGCATTGAGGGATCTCTAGAAAAAGTTGCTCTAGCGGATGAGGAGCAAGATGGTTATATTGCTTCAACCGGGTTTTTCCAATTTAGATCAAAAGAGTTATTACCGGAGGTAATTTTAATTTTTGCAAAAAGCATGGTTTTACAGTGGCAGTTTAAAAAACATTGTGCAGGTACGATATTAACAGCAGTTCCCGGCGAAGCTTTACAAAAAATGTTTATTCCAATAATTTCAAAACCCACCCAACAAAAAATTGCGGAATTGGTGAGGAAATCACATGAGGCAAGGAAAAAATCAAAAGAGCTTTTAGAAGAAGCGAAAAGAAAAGTTGAGACTTCGATAGAAACTCAGTCTAAAAGAAATGATTGAAAAAAGATAATGAAGATAAATCTGCAACAAGAATTAAAATTTATTCATTCTGAAAAAATGAATACCGTTGACAAAAATAGTTTATCTTTTGAAATGTTAAATATCGCTCAAGTTTTAATATCAAATTACGCTAACGCAGAAACAAAAAAGTTAAAATCTTTTTACAGAACAATTTATTTTAAAACAAAAAATTTCTATTTAAATCAATACAAATTGTAGTTATTCTAGCGGCAGATTATTCGACCATTGAATAAATTTCATACAATATTCAAAACTTCCAAAGTCACCCTCTTTTTGAGTTATAAATACCTGACACCTATTCTTCTCGGCAGATACAGCATCTAAAAGTTCTTTATAACGATTGCTTTGCTCGCGGAGCGTTTGGACTTCCGAAAGAACCGCCTTTGCCTTTTGTTCGCTATTTACAATCCCTGAATACCAGTAATAAACACATCCTGCGATTACAACGACCACTAAAAATAGTAAAATAACTAATTTCTTCCGCATATTCTTTATATCTCCAATTCTAATTATATCACAAATTACTTTCAAACATTACATTGTTCGCTTTTACATATACTTGTCAAGCAGACGAGTAGATTGGTATAATGAAGAGTACGGGCCGGTAGCTCAGCGGTAGAGCAGGAGCCTTTTAAGCTCTTGGTCACAGGTTCGAATCCTGTCCGGCTCACTCTTCGACTCGCACAATGCAATTGTGCTCGCTCAGAGTAAACTCGAGTCAAAGAACCCTGAGCTTGTCGAAGGGCTAACAATGTCTTGGTTCGTTTATATAGCTAGAGCAAAAACTAACAGATTTTATACGGGGATCACTACATGTCCTAACAAAAGGATCACAAAGCACAATTCAGGCAAGGGTTCAAGGTTTGCTATAGAACAAGGTCCATTTGAACTGATTTATAGCTCCAAAGCATTTCCAGATAAATCAGAAGCAAGAAAGAGGGAAATTCAAATTAAAGGTTGGTCAAGAGAAAAGAAATTAAAACTAATAAGCGGGGCGTGGAAATAGAATTAGAGAGACCGAATTTTTCCAATACGGTTCATCACTACCCTTTTCCTAATCAGGTCCATAAAAGTATTGCATTGCTCCACAACACATAAGATAAACTAATTCCTGTATTTGTTTTAATTCTTCCTCTGATGCATTAGGATAATATTTTCGTATTACATCCAATGGTAACATTTATAATCACCACCTTCATTCGTCAAAACTCATAGGTTTTATTTTAGAAGCGACTGAGTGTTTCAAGAAAGGAGAAAAACATCATTCAGTCTTTATTATCTGTTAAAATAGTGCTTGCTTATATAAATTATGGGTGTTGAAACTTTGATAGCTAGAGAAGCTGCAAGCCTTATCACAAGAAGGCCAGATAAATTAAAACATACTGTTGGATTATATTTAATTTCTTTTTTAAACCCCGAAGTAAGTCGGGTTGGTAGAGCAACCTACTTCTTTATTCGTTACATGGATGATCTGCTTGATGGTAATAGAAGATTATCAAATGGATATCAAGTCCTCCCGCATATTGAAGCTATGAGGTCTCAAGTCGAAACAGGAAGATTTACAAAAGAGCCCAAAATTATGGAGCTTGCAGAATATTCGTTAGGTGCTCTTCAAAGAAAAGCGTTGGCAAGTGATAACCCTCGACAAGATTTCCTTGATGTAATTGATATTATGGTTTTTGACTATCAGAGACTGCAAGCAAGACAAGAATTATCGGCGGAGCAATTAACAGATTATTATAAAAAAACTTTTTACCCCATACATAATATTATGTTAGTTGGGTTAGGATCAACTTTAAGAGCTACTGATATTCCCACATTTTCTCTTTGCCAGGGTCGAGTATATTCCGTTGAACATTTACAAGCAGATTGGAAAGTTGGAATTATTAATATACCAGAAGAAGTTTTGAGAACAGCTGGACTTAGTGCACAATCTCCTTATGAAACGGTAAGACAATCATCAGTAGTTAATGCTTGGGCTCGCAATGAACTTCGAGAAAGCAGAACAGAATTATTAATGCTACGAAAAATGTTTCAAGCTTCACCAGAAAGGATTACTCCAAGAATATATGGCGGCTTAATAGGATCAATGATGGAAGTAGTAAATAGACCCTCCCCTTTTAATTAACAGGAACTTGCAGAATTATCCTAAAAATTCGATATACTTTCTTCACCGAATGATCCTAGTGGTGAAAGTACCTTACTGTTAGGGAGCGAATGTTGGCGGAAAATTTTCCGATCCATCTTGGCCGCAAGGATCGATTTAGTAGTTGCATTTTGTCATTATTTTTGATAGCATAATGTTGTATTTCTGAAAAGAAATACTTTAATTTGCTAACTCCCCCCGGTTCATTACGACCCGGGGGTTTTTCTTGCTTAAAATCTTGGAATAACCTAAGATAAAGTGGTGAAGAAAAAAGTTTTAGTTCAGTTTGATGGCAGCAATTTCTACAAAAAAGTTAAACAGATTCTACCTCAAGTTCATTTAACTAATTTTGATTACAAAGGATTAGCAAAATCCATCACAAAAGCCACACCGGATCAAATAATTTACTATGTCGGCGAAATTAGAAAATATCCTGGCAATAAAAAGTCAGAAACTCTATATGCCAATCAACAGTAGCTATTCTTAAACTTAAGAAAGCAGGGTTTAGAAATAAAACTTGGATATCTTTTGATGTCCAATGGAAAATTTAGTGAAAAAGGCGTTGATGTTCAGATTGCTGTCGATATTGTACGCGGATCGATAAAGAATGAATTCAGTAAATTTTATCTGATTTCCTCTGATACAGATTTATTACCAGCTATTCAAACCGCAAAGGAAGAAGGGAAAGAGGTAATTTATGTTGGTTTCGAAAATTTCATCAGTCGAGCTCTACAAAAGAACTGTTCTTCTTACTTGATTTTAAAGAAAAAACAAATTCTAAAATTTGCTAAAATTAAAAGAAGTTGATGTACCTACTTATGCATTTTTCAAGCCAAATAAATGGGCAAATTCGGAGTTTAGCCCTTCCTGAAGGAATAATTCACAGAATTCTCGCAGTCTGTTTAAGATATCATCCGTCTCACGCTTTGGTGAACTCTACTTGACGCATCACTAAATGGTCTGTTATGCTAAACGCAAGTTGAGCATCGCTAAAATATTTTCTTGGGCAATTTTAACTATTTGTGTTGTTGTTTTTGTCTTGTTGTTAAACATTGTTTCTCTGGTTACCGATTGGTGGTGGTATTCCGAAGTAGGATATTCCGAAATTTTCATAAAGTCCCTCAGCGCTAAAATCATTGTGGGTTTTTCGGCTGGACTCATTGCAGCTGTTTTTCTTCTTACCAACATATTTTTTGCCCTGCGTTCTAAAATACCGTGGACAATAAAAATCCCGGAAGCTATGGTTGGCACCAGTCAGCCTTTAAGCTTGAGCAGTGGTTTATTTGGAAAACTTAGCATCATTATCAGTCTTATAATTTCTATCTTTATCGGTCTTATTGCGGCAAGTAATTGGAGCGATGTCTTGAGATTTCTCTCACAAGTCCCTTTTGATCAAAAAGATCCATTGTTTGGTCTGGATGTTTCTTTTTATGTATTTTCGCTTCCCGTTTATTCTTTGGGGCTTAGTCTTATAAAAATTCTTCTTCTTGTATCTCTTATTGGTTGCTGTACTGCCTATATTTTGCGAGGCAGTCTTAAGCTTTCAAGTATTTTTGGTAAATTTGGTTCGCCGCAATTAACCGCAAAACCAAAGAAGCTTCATGATGCTTATTCACCAAGCGCAATACAAACCGATAAGAAAGCCAGATTACACATCGGAATTTTATTATTTCTTTTTTTTACAGCAACTGCAGTTGGCACTCATTTTTCTATTTATGATTTGCTTATTAGTCAAAGCGGTGTTGTATTTGGTGCGGTTTTCACCGATGCAAATATTGTTATTCCTATTTTACGCGCATCTGTTTTTATTTACGGTTTCTCTGCAATTTTAGCATTATTTTATGGAATATCCGGAAGAGTCGCGCCTCTTTTAGGTGCAGTTTTATTAACTATAATAGTCGGATTTGCATCTTCGATTTTTCCATCAATTTTTCAAAAACTGGTCGTAGCGCCAAATGAGCTTGTTAAGGAAGCTCCGTTTATCAAAAACAATATTTATGCCAGTCGCAAAGCTTATGGTTTGGACAATGTGGAAGAACGGGAAATAGCCGCAGACAAACCAATTACAGCATCCGATATCGCAGCTAACAATTTAACAATCAAAAATGTTCGGCTTTGGGACAGAGATCCGCTTCTCTCCACTTTTTCACAAATCCAGGAGATTAGAACTTATTACGAGTTCGCGTCAGTTGATAATGACCGTTACATGATTAACGATGAAATACGTCAAATCATGCTTTCACCAAGAGAGTTGGCTTCGGATAGTCTGCCGAACAAAAATTGGATTAACGAAACGCTTACTTTTACTCACGGATATGGCGCGGCTGCCGGACCCGTAAACCAAGTTACACCGGAAGGGTTACCGGTGCTATTCGTTAAAGACTTACCTCCAAAATCTGAAGTTGAAGAACTTAAAATCACCAGACCGGAGGTTTACTATGGAGAAATTTTAAATGATTACGTTATAGTCAAAACTAAATCTAAAGAATTCGACTATCCAAAAGGGGAAGATAATGTATACACCTCTTATGCAGGGAAGGGTGGAGTTGAGATTAATTCGTCTTTGCGTCGGATTTTCTATGCCTTACGTTTTGGTTCGTTAAAATTATTTTTATCAAGTGACGTTACCAGAGAAAGCCGTATTATTTATAATCGCAATATAAAAGAAAGAGTCAGCAAAATCGCACCTTTTCTTACTTACGACCGAGATCCATATCTTGTAATTAGCGATGGTAAACTGCGTTGGATTCTCGATGCTTACACGTCCACTGACCGTTATCCCTATTCCCAGCCGCTATCTATAGATGGAAATAAAGTAAACTACATCAGAAATTCAGTTAAGGTAGTGATTGATGCCTACGATGGGTCAGTCAAATTTTATCAAAGTGATCCTGATGATCCAATTATTAAAGCTTATTCCAAGATTTTCCCCAAAACTTTTCAAAAGCTTTCAGATATGCCCAAAAGCCTGATCGTGCATCTTCGTTATCCCGAGGATATTTTTACTTTGCAAACTACTATTTATACTATATATCACATGGATGATCCGCAGATTTTCTATAATAAAGAAGATCAGTGGGAAATCCCTGCTATTACTCAAGGGGATGAGCTGCAGGCGATGGATCCTCGGCACATGATTATGAAGCTTCCCGGTGAAAAACAAGAGGAATTTATTCTAATGTTGCCATTTACGCCTAGGGCCAAAGATAATCTATCCGCATGGATGGTTGCCAGAAATGACGAAGAGCAGTATGGTAAACTTATGGTTTACCGCTTTCCCAAAGATAAATTGGTGTTTGGTCCCAAGCAGATAATCGGCCGAATTAGCCAAGATGCGCAGATCAGTCAGCAAATTTCCCTGTGGGATCAGACCGGTTCTCAAGTAATTCAGGGGCCCCTTTTGGTCATTCCGATTGAGGAATCTTTGGTTTACGTGCGGCCGCTTTATCTTAAGGCAACAACTGGTAAGATCCCGGAACTCAAACGGGTAATTGTTGCATATGAAAACAAGATTGCCATGGAGGAGACTTTGGAGGAAGGTCTGGCTAAAATCTTTGGTAATGTTGAGGGTCAAACCAAGCCATCCGAAGAAATATTTCTTCAAGCAACAGAACCAATATCCATTGATATAACTAAAGAAGACCTGCTTGAGCAAGCAAGTCAAGCGTATAAGTCCGCTATCAATGCGCAACGCGAGGGAGATTGGGGAAGGTATGGAGAGGAAATAAATACTTTGGGAGAAATACTAAACAGACTTAAACAGTAATTCCAACGCCTAATACATCTACTCCAAGACTTGACAAGTACAATCTTGTCTGTTTACACTAATATTGTACTCTTAAAAAGAGTAGCCCGCTATGCAAAATGAGGCCGTGAGGATTTGCGGGCAGAAGGGAGGTGAGATATATTTATGGACGAAAATAATAATCCAATAAATCCAGCACCAAATCAACCCGTAGCTGGAGAACCAAGTCAACCAACTCCACCACCTGCTCCTCAAACAATTTGTACAAAATGTGGTGGTTCTGCCAATAATGGAAATTGTGTTGCCTGTAATCAAAGTGTGGAAGGTTGTACATGCACACCAGTCGCAGCTGGCGGAGACACAGGACAATCTGCGCCGGCAGTATAAAGAAGATGTTTTTATTGAAAACACGCTACTCCCCAGGTTTGACACTGGGAGAGCTTGACAAGAGTTATAGCTTTATGCTTACACTATTATTGGATCTTTAACAAGACCCACATAAATATATTTTTTGCCTTAGTTCATTTGAACTGCGGTTAAAAAGAGTATTTTAAGGAGGGCGAGAAAGGAGGTGAGATAAATGAATATAGATGTTGGACAAACATTGTTGCTTTCATTAACCAACGGAATGGCAGCATTTGTTTCTTTTGTCCCAAAATTTTTAGCTGGAGTGGTTATTATCCTTCTTGGCATTATTATTGCTTCTGTTATAAAGCAAGTACTAGTTGAGGTTTTCAAAGCTTTAAAGGCAGAACAATTCTTAAAAAAATACGGAGTGCCGGAAGGAAAAGAAGAGTTTTCCTGGACAAATATTCTTGCAGAAATTGTAAGATGGTTTGTGTTTATTCTCTTTTTAATTCCAACGGCAGATGTTTGGGGTCTTCCGCAGGTTGTCACGGTACTCAATACGTTCTTGCTCTATCTTCCCAATGTGTTTGTTGCGGCAATTATCGGCGTGGTTGGATTTGCGTTCGCAAAACTAACCCACGACGTAGTTTTGACGTCAACACACAACATGGGAGTTGAGACTTCCAAAACAATTGCGTCCGTAACAAGATGGGCTGTCGTAATATTTGTCTTTTTGGCCATTTTAAATCAACTTGGTGTTGCCACAGACTTAATAAGAATTCTATTCACAGGATTTGTAGCGATGGTGGCAATAGCCGGAGGAATAGCTTTTGGGTTAGGAGGTCAGGATACGGCCAAAGACATATTGGACGGTATTCGTAGCAGGGTTAAATAACGAAGCTTTAAAAGTTCGTTAGGAATATTATCCGATAAATTCGGAAGAGTTTGGTTGGTTGAGAACTATATCAATATCGGATATAATATTAATCCTGCCGCCATCGTCTAGTGGCCTAGGACATCGGGTTTTCAGCCCGAGAATCAGGGGTTCGAATCCCCTTGGCGGTACTGTGAGAAGCGAAGACAATATGAATTTTAAAATTGATCTGAATAAAATGCCTGAAGTCTAGTAATTTATGTAGTACTCGATTTTGGCGGATTTTTGCACTTCTGCTATCCACGTTTGAAACTTTTCTCCCATTTTTTGCTGTTCCAATTGCTGTTTGATACCGGCTTTGAATTCATCATCCGATGAACCATCGGGAGTAGTTAAATTATTATTTGCGATATAATCATCAATTTCTTTATCGCTTACACTTATATCTTTTCCCAAAATCTTTTCAATAATTTTTTGAATTCTGATTTGCTCAACAAGATCTTGCTTTGTCATACCCTGAAATGCCAACGCGCTATCAAGCGTTTGTCCTTGATCTGTGAGTGACTTTTCAATTGTTAAAATTTGGGTGTCTATTTCGCTTTGACTAACAGTTATATTTTTCTTTTGAGCCTGCGAAAGAATCAAAAGTTTGGTAATTTCAGATTCAACCGCCTGTTTTCCGGATTGTTTTTCTAAGCTTTGAATTATCGACAGTCTAGATATTGTTTCTCCATTAACCACTGCTGCAACAAATATTCCCCTAAAACAATAGATAAGTCCAATTAAAACCAAAATCACAATTAAAATAGAAAACCTGGGGTTTAAGGAAAATGATTTTTTAACCACGTTTAAGTTCTGTTCAACTTTTTTTACAACTGATGCTTTCGCTTTTCTCTGCGGCATTTTTGTATTATAGCACAATTTTTGTTTTTGCAAATGCTTTTTCCAAAAGAATCTTTCAATTGAAAAAATTCACATTCTTTCAACCGAAATTGAAAATATTCTAATCCATACCGAACCAACCGCCTAACGCTTCCATTTCTGATAAATTTTTGTTATAATTTATAGTTTGATTATGACGGATAAAATTATTATTAAAGGAGCCAAAGAGCATAACCTCAAAAACATTGACGTTGAAATCCCAAAAAACAAACTGATTGTTTTTACCGGAGTGTCGGGTAGCGGAAAATCATCCCTTGCCATGGATACAATTTACGCCGAGGGTCAAAGAAGATATGTCGAATCCCTTTCTTCTTATGCCAGGCAGTTTTTAGGGATAATGAAAAAGCCGAACGTGGATTTGATCGAAGGACTGTCTCCGGCAATTTCCATTGACCAAAAAGGAGCATCGCACAACCCTCGTTCAACAGTTGGCACGGTTACAGAAATTTATGACTATTTAAGACTTTTATTCGCCAGAATCGGCCATCCGCATTGTCCAAAATGCGGTCGGGAAATAAGCCACCTTTCCAAAGAACAAATCGTTAATAATATTTTTGAATTATTGAACAAGGACGGCGTTTCAAAAATTACAGGACTTAGAATTTTGATTATGGCTCCTCTTGTAAAAGACAGAAAAGGCGAATACCTGGAACTTTTTTCCGACTTAAAAAAACGAGGGTATAAAAAAGTAAGAATTGACGGACAAGTTTTTGATATTAATGATAATTATATTTTAATAAAAACGAATAAACACAGTATTGAATTAATTGTTGATGCTGTTTCTTTAACTAAAAAAACCGATAGGAATAGAATTTTTTCTTCTTGCGAGCAAGCCTTAAAATTTGGCGATGGAGAAATTATTGTTTCGATTATAAAAGACAAAGGATTTAATATCCCCGAAAGTCCCAAAAAAATGGAAGACATTCTTTTCTCGGAAAAGTTTTCCTGTCCTGTTTGCGGAATATCCGTTCCGGAAATTGAACCGAGGATTTTTTCTTTTAATACTCCTCACGGAGCTTGTCCAACCTGCAACGGTCTTGGAACAATATTAACTGTTGATAAAGATCTGGTTTTTAACAAAAATTTGAGCATAAACGAAGGGGGGATCTTACCTTTTTTTAATATTCTTGAACACGATACTTGGTTTTCCCGAACTTTTAAAAAATTCTGCCAAGAAAATGACGTTCCTTTAACAACAAGGCTCTCGCAAGTCTCAACAGAAAAAAAAGAATTATTGCTTATAGGCACAGGAGACCGGGAATATGAAGTTGAGGGCGAAAACAGATGGGGAAGAGAAACCGTAATTTATGAACCGTTTCGAGGAATTATTTCGGAATTAAAAAACCGTTACCAAAACACACAATCTTCTTTTGTAAAATCGCAAACCGAAAAATTTATGAGAAATGTTATTTGCAGTGAATGCCGCGGTTCAAGATTAAAAAAAGAGTCATTGTCTATTACAATTGGTCAAAAATCTATTGCCGTCGTAACAGATATGTCAATTACAAATTGTTTTGAATTTATCACAAATTTAAAGAATACAAGTTCTGAAAAGGAAAAACAAATCAGTAAATTAATTCTTAAAGAGATTCAAAACCGTCTTACATTTCTTATTGATGTCGGACTGGATTATTTAACGCTCTCAAGAGATGCCCAAACACTTGCAGGAGGAGAGGCACAAAGAATTCGGCTTGCATCACAAATTGGCAGCGGGCTAACTGGTGTTTTATACGTTTTAGACGAACCATCAATCGGACTTCATCAAAAGGACAACAAAAAACTTATCGAAACGCTTAAAAAATTGCGAGATTTGGGAAACACAGTCATTGTCGTTGAACACGATAAAGAAACAATGGAATCCTCTGATTATATTTATGATTTTGGTCCAGAGGGAGGGGAAAAGGGCGGATATATTGTTGCTCACGGCGCACCAAGCGAAATAATGAACAATAATAATTCATTAACAGGAAAATATCTTTCCGGGGCAAAAGAGATAAAGATTCAAACCAAAAAGTTAAACACCGAAATAGGATTAAGTGACACGTTTGCAACGTCCGACCATAATGAACTAAAAATTATTGGCGCAAAGGAACACAATCTCAAAAATATCGATGTAGTTTTCCCTTTGAACAAACTTGTCGTTATCACTGGAGTTTCGGGGAGCGGAAAGTCAACTTTGATTAACGATATTTTGTACCACGCTCTCATGCAAAAAGAAAATCCTTTTCACCACCAAAAACCGGGAGAATTTAAGGAAATTCTTGGGGCAGATTATATTAAAAATGTTTATCTAATTGATCAGTCTCCAATCGGCAGAACTCCAAGAAGCAATCCGGCCACTTATACCGGCTGTTTTAATTATATCAGAGATCTTTTTGCGCAAAGTAAAGATGCTAAATTAAAAGGATATAATCCGGGACGATTTTCATTTAATGTCAAAGGCGGAAGATGCGAATCCTGCCAAGGAGAAGGACAAATTAAAATCGAAATGCAATTTCTACCAGATATATATATTACTTGCGAAGTCTGCAGCGGAAAACAGTACACAACCGAAGTTTTGGAAGTTTTATTTAATAATAAAAATATTGCCCAAGTTTTGGATATGACGGTCTCCGAAGCGCTTTTGTTTTTTTCTTTTGTTCCCGGACTTTCATACAAACTCCAAACGCTTTACGATGTCGGATTATCATATATTAAACTTGGACAGCCTGCGCCAACACTATCGGGGGGAGAAGCCCAAAGAGTAAAACTAGCAACAGAACTTTCCAAAAAAGGCTCCAATTCTCTTTATCTTCTAGACGAACCGACCACAGGGCTTCATTTTGCCGATTTGGAAAAATTACTAAAAGTATTACGGGGACTGGTTGATAAAGGAAACAGCATATTTGTTGTTGAGCACAATCTTGACGTAATTAAAAACGCCGATTATATAATAGATCTGGGTCCGGAGGGAGGAGAAAAAGGCGGAGAGATTATTGCAATCGGAACTCCAAAAAACATCGCAAGCGTTAAAAATTCGTATACCGGTCAATTCTTAAAACGAGCACTTGAGAATCGACACTGATTTTCTGGTATGCTTAAAGTATGAGATTTTTCTCAACTTTTGTAGTTTTTCTCTTCTGTTTCCTTTTTTTATCAATCACTAAAGTTTGTGCATTAGATAACTTTTATACTTCTTACGACGCAAATTACAATGTTTCCGAAAATGGCACTACGCAAGTATTATTTAATATTAGCCTTACCAATAAAACAGAAAATTACTATGCATCGTCTTACAAAATTAGAACAGGATTTGACGACGCTCAAAACATAAATGCCTTTGATGCGGGCGGAAGCCTTTATACAACCACGTCAAGCACGGATCAAGGAAAAGAAATTAAAGTCGTTTTTAATAAAAAGGTCTTGGGAGCAGGCAGCATTCTTTCTTTTAATCTATCATTTTCAACCAATAATATTGCATATAAACAGGGGAATATCTGGGAAGTCAATATTCCCGGAGTTTCAAATCAAAATGATTTTGAAAAATTTAACGCGCATGTCAAAGTTCCTCAAAGTTTTGGCGACCCGGAATATATAAAACCCGATGTTAATCTTTCGGGTTTAAATTTCACAAAGGAACAGCTTGGTAATTCCGGAATTTCAATTGCATTTGGCAAAAAACAAATTTATGATTTTACATTAACCTACCATTTAACAAATGATAAGATTTATCCTGTTGCAACCGAAATAGCTCTTCCGCCGTCAACAAATTACCAAGATGTTTATATTGAAAATATTTCCCCAAAGCCGTCAAATGTCACTCTGGACAATGATGGAAACTGGCTGGCACAATATTCTCTTTTACCTACCAAAAAATTAGATGTTGTTGTTAAAGGAAAAGCATTGCTTTTTTTACGCCCAAGAAAACAAGTGCTATCAGCAAAAGACTTTGAAGCCTATCTTTTGCCGGAAAAATATTGGGAGGCATCCGAAAAAATTAAAAATTTAGCCAATTCTTTAAAAACGCCAAAAGCCATTTATGAATATGTTGCTAAAACCTTAACCTACGATTTTTCCCGCACAACAGATAATAAACCTCGTCTTGGTGCAAAAAATGTTCTGGAAAATCCTAAGTCTGCCGTCTGTCTTGAATTTACAGATCTTTTTATTGCTCTTTCGCGCGCCGCCGGAATTCCAGCTCGCGAAGTAGATGGATACGCTTACACAAAAAATGAAAGAGAGCGGCCTGTTTCTTTAATACAGGATATTTTGCATGCCTGGCCGGAGTATTACGATAAAGATTTAGAAACTTGGGTCATGATTGACCCAACTTGGGAAAATACTACAAAAGGCGTCGACTATTTTAATATTTTAGATTTTGACCATTTTGCATTTGTTATTCGGGGTCAAAACAGCAGTTATCCGATTCCAGCCGGAGGATACAAAATACCCGCTTCAAAAAACACAAAAGACGTATCGGTTGACTTTGCAAAAAATTTTATTGAAAAAACTCCAACCCTTACAATCACTACAAGCATTCCAGATACTGCCTTGTCAGGTTTACCCATTCAAGGAGAAATAACCCTTAAAAATGTTGGTCAAACAATTTATCCGCAAAGTCAGATAAAAATTGAGAGTGATTTTCTTTCTTTGCAAAGCGGAAAAAAAGATTTAGACGTTATTCCTCCCTATGGGACAATAAAAATTCCTGTTTCATTTGAGCAAACTCCTTTTTTGACAAACAGAGAGGCTTTAGTTAAAATTACACTCGATCAAAATTATTTTTCAAAAACAGTAAAAATTACGCCGTTTATCGTTAATCGAATAACAATCGCTCTTGGAGGAATTTTACTTGCAACAATTATCACAATCATCTTACTTATCGTTACCAGAGGATCCAGGCATTTACCTTTTTTTAGGAAAAAGAAGCCGGATCCTTTACGTGGGGAAAGCCAGGAACCTCAAGAAACGGGTTAGCTCCTATTTTGTAAACAGAACAGTCATCGGAGAAAGAACAAGGAAGCTTATTAAATTAATTAAAAAAATACAATATATCAAAGCAAGAAACGAATTAGAAGCATTGCTTTTGGAAGCAAAATATATTAAAAAATACGAGCCTTGCTTTAATGTCAAACTCACCGATGGGAAAACTTATCCGATGATAAAAATAACCATTAATGACAAATACCCGAAAGTCCTCGTGGCAAGAAGCGTTGATCAAAATCCAAAAGAAGGTAAATCTTTATATTTTGGACCATATCCAAACCCCAGCTCAATGCGTTTGGTTTTACACACAATCAGACGAATTTTTCCTTTTCAAAGCGTTAACAATCATCCCAAAAAAATTTGCCTTTATTACCATTTAGGCCTTTGTCCGTGTCCTGCGGTTTTTGATTCAAATGAATTAAAAAAAGAATACCGTAAAAACATTCGCTTCATTATTACTTTTTTAAATGGCAAACTTAATGTTGTCACAAGAAGACTTGAGAAAGAAAGAAATAATTCATGTGAAAACGAAAATTTTGAAAAAGCAAAAATTTTACAACAAAAAATTGAGGCTATAAAACTAATTACTACACCCGTTATTTTACCATTTGAATATGAAATTAATCCCAACTTAAAAGCGGATTTGGCAAAAGAGGAAACAGATAAATTAAAAGAGGAGCTTGTAAAATCAGAGGTTGATATTCAAAGTCTTAAAAGAATAGAATGTTATGATATCTCCAATATTTCCGGAAAACACGCAACCGGCTCGATGGTTGTTTTTATAAATGGAGAGCGCGAAAAATCAATATACCGTAAATTCAAAATTAATCAATCAAAGCCAAATGATGTTTTAATGCTTTATGAAATGATTTCAAGAAGATTAAGACACAATGAATGGGACTTGCCGGATTTAATGGTCATTGACGGAGGAAAAGGACAAGTCTCATTGGCACAAAAGGCGATTGTTGAAAGCGGCTTGAAGATTCCAATCATTGGCCTTGCCAAAAAAAATGAAAGAATAATAACCTCAGATTTTAGAGAAATAAAGCTCTCAAGAGAATCAAAAGCGCTGCATTTTTTGCAAAAAATAAGGGACGAGGCCCACCGTTTTGCCATTTCCTACCATAAAAAACTCCGTTGGAAAACTCTTATTCCTCAAGATTGAACCTTAATAATTATTTTCTTATAATCTCATACTCGTAAGGTAAGAAGAGAAAAGAGGCGGGGGAGTCGTCGAGAAGATATTTTTGAAGATCAAGATATATTTTTTTTCTTTCACTACTATCAATTGTTTTTCGTCCGTCTTCCAAGAGTTTATCTATCCTTAAATTTTTATATCCTGTTATGTTGTTTTCTTGCTGGGAGTGCCAAAGACTGTATTGGTCCGGATCTTTTGGCACTTTATAGTCTCCTAAAAAAATCTGATACGAGGAAGGAACGCTATCTACAACGATTATTTTTATTTTAACATTAATTAGTTCCCATGCTTTCGAAATTTCTTGGGCTGTTTTTTCATATCCTGAAAGGGTTTTTAACTCAAGTTCAACCTGTGAGCTTTTACTTGCACTTGGCGCTTGAGACATTAAAATTTTAGCATGCTCAATATCCTGCGATTTTTCGAATTGGTTTGAATAAACCCACGAACTTTGTGCATACATATTCCAATTCCTCTGACCGCCAGACAAATTATCCGGCAAAGCATACGATAAAGCGTTCCTTATTTTTTTATCCGATAAAACTGCATCATTGTTATTATAAAATAAGGTTGCCAAAAGTGAGGCATTTATGTTTTTTTGGATATTTAAATTAGGAAAAGAATCAAACGATGTATCATCAAAATCCAAATTCGAAAGACCTTGCGCTTTAGATATTTCTCCTAAATTAAAAGCAATTTTAAGAGCATCTTGACTTGGATAAAATAAATATTCTTTAACTTTTAATTTATCTTTCGCAGAAATCATTGAAAGCGATTGAACAAAATTTCCATTAAGTTTAATGCCGATTATCTTATAATTACCGATTCCAACAAGATTATCTTTGAAAATAGGTCTTGAAACCGTTACTAAAAAAGGACTATAGCTCTCTTTTAATTTAAAAATAATTTTATATTTATCCGGTTTTTCAACTTTTGCGTCAGAAAAATTATAATTCACTGAATTTGAGGTCAAATTGGAACCGTCGCTAAAAAAAACATCTTTTCTAAGATCGAAAACATATGTTTTTCCGTTATCTTCTATTTTCCAATTTTTAGCAATGTTTGGCAAAGGAGTACCATTGGGTGATATAACCGTAAGCCCTGATGAAACTTCTCCTAAAATTTCCTGAGGTAAATTATCATTTGTATATGCTCCAACTAAGCCTATTGATTCTTTTTGACCGATAGGAATTTTTGACAAAATAATAGGAATTGCTGAGCGGAAAATAAAAAAGAAAACTAATCCGGCAATAAAGAAAAAAATAATACCTTTTCCCCATTTCCGAAGATATGCTTTTATTAACCAGAAAATTAATCTTCTTCTAAATACAAACATAATTCTTTTAGTTTTTACGGATTATTTTAATGAGGGAAAAGAAGCACAAGTGACAATGTTCCAAAAAAAACGATTAAGATTATTGTCGCAATAACCAATAATCGCTCAACGCTTCTTCTGCTTTGATAAAATTCACCGCCCCCGCCAAAAGCTGTTGACAATCCGCTGCTTCTTGACTGCAATAGAACTGCTACAATCAAAAAAACCGCAACTAAAATCTGTAGCACTGTAAAAATCATAAATTTTCTGTATTATTGTATCGCTTCGCCTACTGCTTTTGCAAGTTTTTCGCTTGAATGGTAAAGCGGAAATTCTTCGTTAATCAAATCTTTTTGAACAATCTTAATGCCATTATTATTAGCTATGTGATTTGGCTTGACGTACTCATACTGAAATTTAAATTTGCTGGGGATTTTTGGACTAAAATTATTATTAACAAGAAAGTATTCAAAAACTTTTGAGCTACAATGTCTGATTATTGAATTAATAAAATCGCAAATTTTATAATTTGGCGTTTCGTAAGTTTTATTTGCAATATTGACAATAAACATTTTCCTTGCCTTTGATTGTTTTAGGGCTTTTAGAATATCTTTGACTAAAAGTACGGGTAAAATTGTTGTATAGAAATCTCCCGGCCCGGCAATTATTAAATCTGCATCCAAGATTGCTTTTTTTACTTCCTCCGGAGACGTAGAATTACTTGGTTTAAGAAATAGTTTTTCAATTTTACCGCTAAACCGCCCTAAATCAATATTTTCTTCACGGTAAACGTTTTCGCCCGAACTTGTTTTTGCCCAAATCGTTATATTGTCTGTAGTTGAAGGAAGGATTTTACCGATTGTTTGAAAAATTCTTTGCATTTGAAAAACCGCTTTATGAAAATCACCTGTTATTGAAGAAAGAGCGACTAAAATCAAATTGCCCATTTTTTGTCCGGGCAATGATCTATCTGAACCATAGCGATTGCCCAAAAACCTGTAGGTCAACAAATCACGCATCAGAGGATCTGCGTTTGACAAAGCGGCAATACAACTTACCAAGTCTCCGGGAGGAGGAACGCCAAAATACCTTCTTAATCTTCCAGCTGACCCGCCGTCATCTGCCATAGAAACAACAACAGTAATGTTGCCCGTGTATTTTTTTAGTCCTTTAATTAGATTTACCGTGCCTATTCCGCCACCCAAACAAACAATCTTTTTATTTGAAAAACCCATATTAGCTTTTTGTCACCCAGGTAAGGAATGAGATTATAATCGATAAAACAGCTGCTGTAACTACAAAAGCAAAAAAAGTGTTAAAGTAGATCGAAGGTATAACAAATCCCACAAAACTAAAGCCTTTAAAAACAAATGAATGAACTGAAATTTGAGGAACAAATGCAGTTAGGAGATAAAGAATAATCGCGTTAATAAAAAAGGAAAACATACCAAAAGTAATCAAGTTAATTGGGAAAGCGATTAATGAAAGAATTGGACGAATTAGCATTGTTAAAAGTGTAAGAGCAGCTCCGCCAAAAAGAAAAGTTGGAAATCCTTCTTTAACTTTTAATCCCGCTATAATTTGCGACGCGGCAAAAATCGAGAATCCGTTTATAGCAATCGTTCTAAGTAAAGACTTCATAAATGTTTCGTAACTTTGATGCTAACAAATAACAAACTTTCTGTCAAACTTGCAATCGAGTTTAAAATAAATTATCTTTTATAAACATGACGAAGCCTGATTTTAAAAAAGAGAAAAAACTTTGGAAAAAAGGGTATAGCGTTATTGGAATTGATGAAGTGGGTAGAGGAGCTTTTGCAGGCCCATTGGTCGTTGGAGGAGTTGTTTTTAAAAACGATGTTGACAAAACATCAATCGATGGAATTAATGATTCAAAATTGATAAAACCAAAGCGAAGGAAATACCTATCTAAAAAAATTAGAGAAATATCTTTTTGCACCTCAACCGTTACCATTCCAGTTTCTGTGATAAACAAACAAGGAATTGGAAACGCAACAAGCATAGGATTTAGAAAAGTCGTATCTAAATTAATCAATTCATTAAAAATTGAAAATTTAAAATTGAAAATTCCAAAACAAAATATTTTTGTTTTGGTGGATGGATTTCATGTTAAATATATCAGAGGTGTCGGTTTAAAAAACCAAGAGGCAATAATAAAAGGAGACCAAAAAAGTATTTCAATTGCCGCCGCATCAATTATTGCAAAAGTCCACAGAGATAAATTAATGAAAAAGTTACATAAAAAATATCCGCTGTATGGATTTGCAAAACACAAAGGCTATGGAACAAAAGAACACCAAAAGGCAATCAAAAAATACGGCCTTTCAAAACTCCACCGAAAATCCTTTAATCTCCTAAAGTTCACTAAATAACTTGCGCGTTCGGGGAGAGTCGAACTCCCAACCGCCTCGTCCGAAGCGAGGTGCTCTATCCATTAAGCTACGAACGCTTGCCCGTAATATACCTTTATAGTATACTAAATTACAATTAACTAATAAAGTTTCGCTTGGGGGCAATTGCCCTGAGCGGGCGAAGCAAGTCGAAGGGCCGCTAGCTCAACTGGCAGAGCAACTCCCTCTTAAGGAGTAGGTTACAGGTTCGACTCCTGTGCGGCTCACAGGATGATAAATGTGATTTTTGCAATTTTTAGCCTCAAAAGATTGTGGGAATCTCCTTAAAATTAGTTCTATATTCAAGAGACCAAGCAGGATTCGAACTGATGATTAGATTGGTATATAAACTTCTCTTTTTTTAAAATTTATCACTTCCATGTTCTTTTCCCGGTCTTCTCCATAAAAATATTGTATGACTACACAATCGAGTTGCCAAAATATTTGCAATAGGAAAATTACTTTGTTACACTAATTATCTGTATGCTCGAAATGAACAATATTCATTATATTGTAACTGATTGGTTTGTTAACCATGGTGTAAAAATAGTAGCGATTATTCTTTTTGCTTATATCATAAAGCGATTCAGCACGATTTTTATTGAGAAGACAGTACGAACTGCTGTTGTTTCCGATCATTTCTTATCAAAAGAGGCAGAGAAAAAACGAGAAGATACGCTTATCCGAATCTTTACCGGCGCGTTTAACATATTACTTTGGATAGTTGTTGGCCTGATGATATTACAGGAGATGGGTATTGCCATAGGGCCGCTTTTGGCAGCAGCCGGCATTGCGGGTCTTGCATTAGGTTTTGGCGGACAATATCTCATTCGCGATCTCATTTCAGGGCTTTTTATCATTATGGAGAATCAATATCGCGTGGGTGATGTTGTGTGTTTTGATAAAACATGTGGGCTTGTCGAAGATATTACTCTTCGCATGACAACACTGCGAGACTTGGATGGCACAGTGCATCACATACCGCATGGTGAAATAGTAAAAGTTTCAAATCTCACAAAGTATTATGCAAGAGTAAACCTTGATATTGGAATCTCTTACAACTCAAACCTGGAAAAAGTTATTAAAGTAGTGAATAGAGTAGGAAAAGACATGGCACAAGACAAAGAATGGAAAGATTTGATTATCAAAGCACCGCAATTTTTAAGAGTTGATGATTTTGCCGATTCGGCAATTATTATCAAAATTTTAGGGGAAACAAAACCCATCAAGCAGTGGGATGTGACAGGGGAATTGCGCAAGAGACTTAAGATTGCTTTTGACAAAGAGAATATAGAGATTCCTTTTCCACAGAGAGTAATTCATCAAGTAAAATTGTAAAATCCCTTTTTGAGGCAGAGGAATTAATTTTCCCTAGGAACAACGTAGATTAAATAAACTCCCAGAAGCAGTACTGCTATACCGAAAAATAGAACAAAATTAGATAATTGTAGGATATTTAGAAAGTAGTTAAAACCAAAGAGCGTGAAAGTAAGAGCACTAATAACTAGGAATATTTTTCCTACAGCTTTAAAATTAACAGGAACAAAACCAGTCGGGTATTTTTTCATATGTAAATATTATTTGTAATAATAGCATTATACAACAAATAAACCCTTGAGCTTTCTCCTTAAAAAGTCTATATTTTGCCTGGGTATTTTTTAGTAAAAACAGAAGCTAGAAACAGGGTTTGTGTTGGACATTCCCGCATTTCTTATATAGAATAATCAAAGCTGTATTGCTGAAAAATTATCTGCCAATCCTTGAGGACTTCCACAAAATCGTCTATAATGGAGTTTGAAATTAAAAAAAACGATAGTTCATTTTTTTAAATCTATGACATACGATAGACAGAAATTTTTGGACGCAATTAAAAAACAGCTTGAACCGAATATTTTTAATCATTCTTTGACTGTTGAAGCCTGTATGGATGGCATTTACGATTATTTGAAGTCAAACGGATTACTGAACGAAAATGAACCAACAAAAGATGACTGGTTGTTGGCCGGACTTATTCATGATATTGATTATTCAGGCGAATTTAAAGAAGAACACCCTAATAAAACTAAAGAAGTCTTGACAAAATATAATCTTGAAATCGACGATACTGTTTACAATATAATAAAAGCTCACAGCCCGCAAAGTTCTGGAGTCAAGCCAACATCAAAAGTCCAATGGGCGCTTTTTTGCTGTGATAGTTTAACCGGTTTGATCACTGCGGTTACGCTGATTTATCCGTCTAAAAAATTAGCCGATGTTAAACTTTCGTCCGTTCTAAAAAGATTTCTTAAGGAACCAAAATTTGCAGCAGGAACCCGAAGAGAAGAAGTCAAAATGTGCGAAAACGCAGAAGGATTAAACATTCCGCTTGAAAAATTTATCGAAATTTGTCTTGCCTCAATGCAAAAAATCGCCCCGGAAATTGGTTTTTAAGCAGATTTTAACTAGCAATATGTTATCATATAAGGATATTCTTTAATCTTCATGATAAAAATTCAGCATCTTTTTAAAAATTACAGGCGCGAATTTATTCTTGGGTTAATGATTGTCATTTATATTCTTTACTTTACGACGGCAAGCTTTTTAAGGCATGACAATTTTTACACCGGCCGTTTTGATTTGGGCAATATGGATCAGGTTGCTTGGAATACGATACATGGAAGAATTTTCCAAATGACCGATCCAAACGGAACGCAAGTTATCTCAAGACTTGCTTTCCACGCCGACTTTATTTTGATTCTTCTTTCTCCATTTTATTTTATTTGGTCGAGCCCAAAAATGCTTCTTTTAATTCAGACTCTTGTCCTTTCTTTTGGCGCAATATTTGTTTTTTTACTAGCCAAAAAATATATCAAAAACAAACATTTTCCGCTTTTATTATCACTGGCTTATTTAATTAATCCTGCTGTCAACTACACCAATCTCTATGACTTTCATCCTGTAACGCTGGCAACCACATTTTTGCTTGGCGCTTCATATTTTCTTCTTAACAAGAAATATTTTCTTTTTGTAATTTTTGCAATACTTTCCGCGATTACCAAAGAGGAAATTTGGATTATTATTGCTCTCTTTGGATTTGTGATTATTTTAAAAAATATTCGTAAATCGATTAGAAAAGTTTCAATTGGTATTATTTTATCAATAGTATCTCTTTTTATATTTTATCTTTTGATTTGGAAAATAATTCCCGGCGTTCGCGGTACCCAACATTTTGCACTTTCCTATTATTCTGATTTTGGCGATTCGCCTGGCTCAATAGTAAAAAATATTATTTTTTCTCCGCAAAAAACATTTGGAATAATTTTTCAAAACGGCCGTCTTATATATCTTCTTCAGCTCTTCTCGCCGGTTGGATTTTTATCTTTACTTTCGCCTTTATTTTTAATCCTTACTGCTCCTGAATTTGCAATTAATCTTTTAAGCAATAATCCCCAACTTCACCAAATTTATTATCAATACTCTTCGGGCATAACTCCATTTATTTTTGTCTCTGCAATTTTTGGCATTGCAAGAATTGAAAAGAAATTTCCAAAATTAAAAGCTAATTATTTAATTGGTTATTTTTTAATTACTGTATTTATTTCCGCATTTCTTTTTGGACCACTGCCTTTATCAAGAAACCAAAATATAGATATGTTTACCAAGCCCCAATCCGATAAAGAAATCTTGGAAAATTTTCTTTCTAAGATTCCCCAAAAATATTACGTTGCCTCAACTAATAATCTTGGCCCTCATCTCTCACACCGTCGGGAAATTTATACTATTCCTGTTGGAATCGATAAGGCTGATATTGTTATTTTCTTATTGAATGATAAATCAGCTCTTCCGTCGCTTTCGTCCCAAATACAAATGGCCGAGGATTTGAAAAAAAATAAAAATTATTTTGTGATTTTTCAAAAAGATTTCTTTATTGCCTTTGCAAAAAAGGGGTCAACAAGATTTTTTAGGTAGGCAGCTTCAGTTTTTGCCGATTAAAAAATAATATAACACTAAATATTAAAAGAATAATGGCGCCAAGTCTTATGGCAAATTGAGGACCAAAATGCTCGGCAATTATTCCTATCTGAAGGCTGCCAAGAGGCGTCATTCCGATAAACATAACCGTGTAAATACTCATAATTCTTCCGCGGATGTGATCGCCAACTGCATGCTGAATTGTTGTATTTACCATTGAAAATTGCATAATAATTCCTGCTCCGGAAAAAAACAAAAGAAAAAAAGCAAGATAAATATTTGATGTTAAAGAAAAAATCAAAACCGAGAGAGCGAATAATAAATTCCCCCCCATAATAAACATAAAATTATTTATTTTTTTTGAAAGAGAAGAAACCAAAATAACTCCCAAAAGCGCACCTATTCCGGATGTCGAGTTAAAATAACCAAGCGTATCTGCGCCTCTTTCGAAAACGTCGCTGACAATTAATGGCATTACTGTAGAGTACGACCATCCAAAGATAGATGTTATTGCCGTAAATATAAGAAGATTTTTTATTATCACGTTGGAAAATGAATATTTTATCCCTTCTTTTATGGCTTCTATTGGACGGGGATTGAATCTTGGCGAAACTGTTTGGACTTTAATGAAAAAAAGCGCAATAATTGCGGCAATGTAACTTGCCCCGTTAAAAATAAAAGCGCCTCCGGTTCCAAAAACGGCAATTGCAATACCCGCAAGCGCAGGACCGATAATTCTTGCCGAATTAAATATTCCCGAATTTAGCGCAATTGCAGAAGATAAATCCTCTTTACCAACCATTTCGACAGCAAATGCCTGTCTGGCCGGCATATCAATCGCTATAACAACCCCCAAAGCAAAAGCGAGAACAAAAATTTCATAAATGTTTATTATTCCAAGAATTGTCAAAAGTCCCAAAATAAAGGCTAAAATCATCTGCAAAAACTGCGTAACCATTATTATTTTCTTCTTTGAAAATCTGTCAACAATAACTCCGCCAAAAAGGGAGAAAATGAGTATTGGAATGCTTCCAAGCGCAGAAACTAATCCAATTAAAAAAGCCGAGTGTGTAAGTTGTAAAACCAACCAAGCTTGAGCTACCATCTGAAGCCATGTTCCAACAAGTGATATAAATTGACCTGTAAAATAAAGTTTATAATTTCTATGTTTAAAAGCGGGGAATGCGGAGAAAATTTTTTTAACCCAACCTTCTTGTTCTCCTAAACTTATTTCCTGGCTTTCATCAATAATATATTTATTTTCATCATTTTCCATGTTTTTTAAGTATAACATGAATCTTCTACTTGAAAAATATCTTTATTAAAACTAATATTTAATTATGGTACAAGTTATAAAAGCAACGGGCGAGAAAGAACCTTTTAGCGAAGAAAAGGTTTTGCGATCAATTCAACACGCAGGAATTCCAAGCCAACTACAAAATCAAGTTGTTGAATATATTAAAGCCAAACTGCACGAAAACATAAAAACCTCAGAAATTTATCATTACATCATTGAATTTTTAGGCCAATCACCGTCTCCCTACGCAAAATCAAGATATTCTCTCAAAGAATCAATTATGGCTCTTGGTCCGACAGGATATCCTTTTGAAGATTATGTCGCCCAGATTCTTAAAACTCAAAACTATCAAACACAAGTCAGAACAATAATTTCCGGAAAATGCATCAAGCATGAAATTGACATAATTGCCCAAAAAAAAATTATTGATATCGATGAAAAGATAATGATCGAAGCAAAGTTTCACAACGGTTTTGGGATAAGAACTGACGTTCAAGACGCCCTTTACACCAAAGCAAGATTTGATGATGTAAAAGAAAAAAATGGTTTTTCAAATGTTTGGCTTGTTACCAATACAAAAGCGACAAGCGAAACTATTCAATATTGCGAGTGCATCGGTATGAAAATAATCGCCTGGAATTATCCGGAAAACGAATGTCTTAGAGATCTTGTTAATAAATCAAGTCTTGCTCCTATAACTTGCTTGACAACGCTTTCGGGAGCGCAAAAACAACAGCTCTTGGACAATCATATTGTTTTATGTAAAAATATTGGTCCTTCATCTCTTGATCTGCTGAATCTTCCTCCTGATAAAAAGAGCCAAGTACTTGCCGAAGCCGAATTTATCTATAAATAATAATATTTATCCGCCATATAACCGTTGGGGACTGTTGTTAATTTATTGGCATAAAGTAAAAAACCATTCCTAATTGTGTGATCACCAAACCGCTGATTGATGCTATCTATCGCTGATGCTAATTTCTCATTCTTCCCTAAAGAATCAAAAAGCGAAAGAGGAATATTTTCCTTGTCTTCCAAATTTGCCGCCCACACACTTATTTGCCTAGCATATCCCAAATTATTGATATTAAATAACTGCTGACACAAGTCAAAAATTTCTTTTCCGCTGTCAAAATAATTTTTATAAGTTTTGCGGCCGCCAATATTTATATTCCCCCGTAAAGTTATTCCAACAGTTCTTGCTTTTTTATTGAGTCTTCGAAGTTTTATTGCAATTTCTTCGCAAAGCTCATAAACATTTTGCAAAATTATTCTTTTATCGCATTCATTTTTTGGCAGACAATAATTTCTGCCAACCGACTTAACCGATGGGGGATTCGTATAAGGAATAACCGGACTCTCGTCAATTAATAAACCCACATTTTTTAAAAATCTTGCCTCTATTTTACCAAATTCTTCAATTAAAGTAAGTATTGACGTCTTTCTAAGCTGCATTAAATTGTAAATACCTATCTTGTTCAACCGAGATTTGATTCTTTGCCCAATCCCGCAAACATCAGTCAATTGCGCCTGGCTATAAACATTATCAATATCATTGAATCGAATCTCTGCCATACCGTTTGGTTTATTAATTGACGAGGCCATTTTAGCCAAAAGTTTATTATGGGAAACGCCAACAGAAACAGTAATGTATTCGCCGATTTCATTTTTGATGCGGTTTTTTATTTTTTCGATAAGCCTGCAAGTATTATCGAATAAATGAATAGTTAATGTCGCATCTATAAAGACCTCATCAATTGAAAATAATTCAACAAAAGGGGAGTAGTCTTTGCAAATATTTAAAAACTTTTTGCTTATTGCAAGATATTTAACAAAATCAGCCGGCGCAAAAACAATGTCCGGACAGATTTTTTTAGCCTCATAAGTACGGCAGCCGGTTTTAATACCCAAACGCTTTGCCTGGCAACTTGAAGCAATGATACAGGTTCTGCCGTTGGTTGCCGTAATCCCCAATGGTTTCCCTCTGAAGTTAGGATTAAACTGTTGTTCGCAGCTGGCAAAAAAAGAATCAAAATCAATGTGGAGGACAGTTCTCACAATAATATTGTACGTAAAAAATACACGAAATAACAAGAGAATAAAATATATAAAACTAGAGCAAAAAATATGATATAATTCCCGCTATGCGACAACTTAAAGAAAGTTTTACATCACATCTGCCGTTTTTACACGATAAAGAAAAAGAGCAACAACCTGTAACGGCCTGGTTTTTCCCCGGACAAGGAATACAGGAAAAAGGAATGGGACAGGATCTTTTTAACCATTTTGAAATCGTCCGCTACATCTACAAAAAAGCCGATGAAATACTGGGATACTCTATTAGCGATATCAGTTTTAATAATACGGATAACAAATTAAGTCAGACCGAATTCGCCCAACCTGCAATTTTTGTTTACAATTACGCATATATGTGTGCATTCCAGCAACAAGGAAAAGGTTTTAATTATCGTCCCGATTATGTAGCCGGCATTAGCCTTGGAGAATATAATGCTTTGGTTGCATCAGGCGCAATGAACTTTGAAGACGCGCTAAAATTAGTGAAAGTTAGAGGTGAGGAGATAGGTAAAGCTTGCAGGGAAAATCCCGGCACGTTATTTTACATTAAAAGAAGAGGCGATGAAGATGACAAAATTATAGAGGAAGTGGAAAAAGAAACAGGCATTGAAAAATCCCTTGAAAATACAAAAGATCAAATTGTTTTTGGAGGAACCAAAGAGCAAGTCGAACGAGCAAAACTTGCATTTAATATAAAAGGAATTAAAGCGAGAGAACTAGATGGCATTGAAGGCGCTTTTCACACATCTTTAATGAAGCCTGCTGTTACAGAATTTATAAAAACTCTTAATAAAGTAAAGATAAAAAGAGCAAAAATCCCGATTATTGCAAACACCACTGCTTTGCCTATTGTCGAACCGGACGAAATAAGAAAAGAGCTTATTAATCAGCTTACTAAAACGGTTTCATGGAAAGGGTGCCATGAATATGCAGTTGTACATGATTTAGGAAAAACTTTTGAAACAGGTTCAAAAGGCATTCTTTCGGATATGAATGTCCGAGAACATGGAGGAGAAATAGCTAAACTCAGCTTAGCTATTGCAGGAACACTTACGGTAATCGGAGCAACCGTATGGTATCTTCACGAACATCAGGAGGGAAAGTAACAATTTTATAGCCCGTAGGCCGAAAGACTAGAATTACCAATGCGGTTTCTGTGAAGGTCCATTATAAATGAATCGCATTGGATAAAACCGGAAATTGTTGAAAATGCTCCCAAAAATCCATCTTGTGTTAAAACATTAATTACATCACTGCTAAACGAACCGTAAGGATAAGTAAAAAGATTAATTGTCTGACCTGTGTGCTGTTCGAGCTGATTTTTCGCGGTTTCAATTTCATATTTTATTTTTTCAATTGTCGCCCTGCCAAGCGATGCATGCGACCATGTATGATCGGTAAAATACATATTGCCAGAATGCGCCATTTCTTCGATTTGGCTCCAAGAAAGATAATCCGCTCCGCCAATGAGACCCGTCGGTATCATAAAATTACCGACAATTCCGTATTTCTTTAAAATCGGGAACACATAATTATAGGCATCTTTATAACCATCATCAAATGATACAACAACATTCTTTCCCGAAAGCGGCGTATGTGTTCTTAATGCATTAACAAGCTGGTCTCCAGAAACCGTACCATAACCATGTGATACCAAATAAGCCATTTGAGAATCAAATACTTCGCTGTCAACTGTTAAAGCAGTTTGACCGTTTTCTTTTGCTTGCGATTCCGGCTGGACATGATGATACATAAGTATTGGAACATTTAGACAAAAACCAGTATATACCGGCGCTTTTGTCAGCATGGGTTCTTCTTTTGTTTCTATTATTGGCGTAGGGGATACCCAAACCTCGCAGCTATTTTCCGTACTTTTTTTCTCATTTTTTTGGTGAGAATAAACACTTGATATAAATATAAACAAACCGGCCAAAACAACGACCGCTGTAATCTTAATTAAAAAAAATTCGTACTTTTTGAAAAGTACGTTTATAAAATTGACTTTTTTTTTCCTTCTTTTCATTTTCTAACCGAATCATTCACCTTTTTAAGAGATAATATAGACTCAAGAATTGCAATTGCCGCCTCAATTCCTTTGCTATTTTCTCCAAAAGCTCTCTTCTTGGCATCTTTGATATCACAAACTGCCAGCACTTCATTTATAACAGGGGTTTCAAATTCCAATGCGATATCCATCAATCCCCTGGCGCATTCACTTGACACTAAATCAAAATGATATGTATCTCCTTTAACAATTACTCCAAAAGCTCCGATCGCATCGTATTTTTTAGTTTTTACCGCATGTTTGGCAATTATTGGAAGTTCCCAAGAACCCGGAGCATAAAAAACATTAATGTTTTCTTTTTTAACCCCGGACTTCACTAAGTAATCAATACACGAATCTTCCATGCCTTTTACAACTTCAGGGTAATAATTGCTAAGAACAAGCGCGATTTTTAATTTGCTGTGTTTTTGGTCAAAAATGTTTTTTTTATATGTCTTTCTCATTTAACTAATTTTTCAATATATTTTGCCAATATATCAACTTCAATATTGACATAATCGCCAACTCTTGCAGTATAAAGCATTGTTTTTTCCCATGTATATGGAATTATGCCGACTGTAAAAGAACCCACCTTAACATCAACTACAGTCAAAGAAATACCATTGACTGCAATTGTCCCTTTTTTGACAATATATTTTCCCAGATTTTTTGGAATTGAAAAGGTAAGAATTTTACTATTGCATTTTTGCTCAATTTTTTTGAGGATTGATACTGAATCAATATGTCCCTGCATAATTGAACCGGAAAGAAAAGTTTGCAAGGTTGCCGGAAGTTCCAAATTTACCAAATCTCCAACTTTTAAATATTGGATATTTGTTCTCTTTTTAGTTTCGGGCATGTAATCTACTGAAAAACTATCTTTTGAAAAATTTGTAACCGTTAAGCAAATACCGTCGACAGCAACGCTTGCTCCTTTTGAAAGTTTATTGATAAAACTTTTTTCCGTCTGAATACGCAGTTTATTTTCCGATTTTTCAACAATTTTTCCTGCATTCGTCGCAATTCCCGTAAACATAGGGGCATTATAACTCAAAATAAGGACAGAGGCAAAAAAATTTCTTTTTTGATATACTCAACGTATGGCGGAAGGTAATGAAAACAATCCACTGGGGTTTAGAAAAAGTTTAAAAGAACTAATACGAGAAGACACTTCTTTGGAACAAAAAATGGTAGATGAAGGTTCACCAATAAGAGATAATGTATGGCAGTTATACGAAGGGGATGTTTTGACTTACGACCATACTTTTTCAGAAATATTAAAGGAACTAAATCTAAAATCTCTTAAGGAATGGATGGAACTAAGAAAAAAATCAGGTCAAACAACACACATCTTGGACGTCATGGGAGGCAACGGTACCTTTTTAAGGAATCTTAGCAAATATGGCATAAGAGGACACGATGTGAGTCCTTATTTTGATAAAAGTTTAGCCATAACACTTGTTGATGAAAGATCGGGGGATGAGCGATTGAGAAAAGAAGACGAGAGAAGAGGCGTATTTTTTGTAGCAGGAGACATAACCTCTGGCAGTACATGGAAAAAAGTTTCGGAATGGATGAAAGCAAATAATGTCCCATCTTTTGATCTTGTAATCTGCAGAGGAGTAGAAGGGATAGACAATATTCCAATCCCTTTATACAAGACTATCCTTGATAGATTTTATCAAAGAACTTCTAGCCAAAACGGCCTAATCCTATCTCAGGTATCTGCTTGGGCAAATTCGCAATTAAAACAATGGGACGCGGAATTAAATAAAATTCCCGGCATTAAAACAATTACTCAAAAAGAAAGAAAAACGTTGGGATATTCGTCTATGGGCGCTGGCTATCCTGCGATTGGAATAGTAAAATCCAATGAAGCTCCTAAAATCCTACCAAGATTTATTTCTCCAGAAAAAATCTGATGTGGGTAATCTACCGCACGACATTAGAACTTATTTTAGCACACTTCAGCTGGAAGAATTAGAATTTTTCAAAACCTCGTTTGCTGTTCTGTATTGAAAAAGGTTTTATAGTAGAGGTTTGTTAAAATCTTCTTGACTTATTAACTCAAATTCCTCATCTTTACCAGGAGGACGAAAAAATTTCCAGTAGTGATTAAATGCTTCTTCATCAATTGTGAAAGAATCTGAAGGAGGATTTCCTGTTCTTTTTAAAGTTCTTTTTTTCATAACCTCAAAAGGTGCTTCAATATAATATAATTTTGGAATAGCGCCTGCATTTCTTACTTTTTCACTTATCGCATTCCGATGCTCTTTTACCCAAAATCCTTCATCAATAATGACACTTATTTCTGCTTTTAAGCATTTAAGCGCCATGTCTGTTGCCAGCGATGTCATTCTATTATCATATTCTTCAAACTTGTCTTTAGGAGGAGTATTTCCAAAAACTCTCACCATCCATTCATCTTTCGTGAATCTAATTGCTCCTGTCTCTTTTTCTAATTTTCTGGCAAATGTTGTTTTCCCAGAACCGATAAATCCAATGATTATATGTGCTATTGGTTTACTATTTTTCTCCATAAAAATAATTATAGCATGATAGAGAGTCTTGGTAAGTTCAATCGTTCAGTCAGGGACGACAAAAATCAAGGCTAAATTTCTTGGGGTGGCTGACGGGATTCGAACCCGCGACGGCTAGCTCCACAAGCTAGTGCTCTACCACTGAGCTACAACCACCATGCATTAATTTAATTGTGTCGGGGACAGAGGACTCGAACCTCCGACCTCACGGTCCCAAACCGCGCGCTCTAGCCAACTGAGCTAGTCCCCGTGTGTAAAGTCAAACTTGACTACCGAGTTCGACTCGGTGCCGCGGGAGAGAGTCGAACTCTCACGCCATTACTGACAAAGGCTCTTAAGGCCTTCGTGTCTACCATTCCACCACCGCGGCATATTTGTATTTTATCTTAAATAAGCTTTGACTTCAATACAATTGCAATTAGATAGCTGAATTGATAAAATTAGATTGCTACTTGCGGGTGTAGTTCAGCGGTAGAACATCTGCTTTCCAAGCAGAATGTCGTCGGTTCGATCCCGATCACCCGCTCACAAGTTGCGCCTGTAGCTCAACGGACAGAGCAATTCCCTTCTAAGGAATAGGTTGTGGGTTCGATTCCCGCCAGGCGCGCAAAAATTATAAGTGCGGTGGCGGAGTGATACCCTGAATCCTCAAAGAATAATCCAGTAACTCTTTCATTTCCGTTCTTCTGTTATTGCTTCCCAAAATTACTCCAATAATTTTATGTCCTTGATAATCCAAATATGTTATTAAACAAAGCTCGGCTTCGGGCGTATAACCTGTTTTAACACCTTTCACACCGGGATAACTTGAAATCAAATTTGTTTCATTCTCCAAGAAGAAATATTTGTGACCCGAAGTTGAAAGAATTTCCTGTTGAAAGGTGGCCGCGACTTTATTAAATAATGGAAAATTATTTAAGGCGTAATTTGTGATTATAAAAAGATCATAGGCGGTTGAATATTGATTACCATCTCCTTGCAAACCGGAAGGATTTGTAAAATGCGTATCTTTTAGTCCTAACGATTTTGCTTTCTTGTTCATGGCGTTAATAAAGTCTTGCCTGCCGCCCGAAAAATTATCTGCCAAAACCTCTGCCGCGTCGTTTCCAGAGGAAAGAATTAAACCATATAAAAGTTCTTCCAAAGATATAATTTCACCCTCTGTCAATCCCATACTGTCCTCGCCAACCAAATCTCTTTTTAAAACCAAATATCTATCGTCTTTTTTGGGATTTTCCAATGAAATTATAGAAGTCATTACTTTTGTTAGAGAGGCTATGGGGAGCCTTTCTTTGGCGTTCTTTTCGTAAAGAGTTTTTTGTGAAGTTAAATCATAAACAAAAACTGATTTTGCCAAAATTTCCGGCTTTTGAGTTGAAGAATTTTGACTAAAATTTATTTGCGGTAAAAAAAGATTGAGAGTTGAAACCTGATTGTTTTTGGTAATTGTTAAAAAATCCGGCAGGGGAGAAACAAGGCTTATTTTATTCTTTAATAAAACCGGGCCAAAAACCCAAAGAATTATAGCGCCAATTAAAACCGCAAGAATTATTGTTAAATGAAAAGAAACAAAAAAATGCTTCATTTTGTCGTCATAACCAAAAAGTTGACAATTACCTTTAACTATATCATGATAAATATGTTCTATGAATAAGAAAAACTTTGGTTTTACTCTAATAGAGTTAATAGTTGTCATTGCAATTTTGGGAATCCTGGCTACAGGAACTATGGCAATTATTAATCCTTTTGGTCAAATTCAAAAATCAAGAGATGCGATACGAAAAAGCGCTCTTAGGCAAATTGCAAATGAACTGGATGCATATTTTATTACTTATGGAAGCTATCCTTCAACAGGTAATGCTGTATGGGCCGAAGGGAAATGCACTAATTTTCCAGAAACTACTATTAAACCAAACTATTCCGGGCCAAACGCATATATTCCCAACTTAGCTCCTCTGCAAATTAAAAATCTTCCCGGTGATCCAAACGTAAATGGAATAGGAAAACGTTGTTATATTTATCAAAGCGACGGTACATATTATATCCTTTCAGCTCACGTGGGAGCTGAAGCGTCCTTTCAGCCTAACGACCCACTGATCCGCTTGCTAGCTCCAGCCTGCACCACTCAGCAAGCAACTTTTACTATTCTTTCTCGTGGAGGAACGTGTTGGTAATCCGTATCTAATTAAAGAAAATCTGCCTTCCCACTTCCGATGTGGGAACGCGTTTTTGAATTAAAGTATTCTGCTTTGATTTCTGCTATAATACACATAACCGCGCAAGCCGCGGTATTATCGTATACTATAATTAATACAAATAGCATACGACCCTCCAAAAATCGCACCGTGAGCCGTGTATGAATAATACCCAAAGGTGAACGGCAAGATTAGGAGGGTTTTTGGAATATATGACTATTAACATTCGTAACGTTGCAATTATCGCCCACGTTGACCATGGTAAGACAACTTTGGTTGACGCTCTTTTAAAACAATCAAAAACAAAACTGCACAAAGATAGCAGCATTACGCTAATCATGGACACCAATGAACTCGAGCAGGAAAGAGGCATTACTATTTTTTCCAAAAATGCATCTGTAGATTGGGAAGGAACCAAAATAAATATCATTGACACTCCCGGACACGCTGATTTTGGCGGAGAAGTGGAGCGAGTTTTAAAAATGGCAGACGGATGTTTATTGCTTATTGATGCCAAAGAAGGACCAATGCCCCAAACCAGATTTGTTTTGAAAAAAGCGCTGGAAATGAAACACAAAATTATTGTCGTGATTAATAAAATCGATAAAAAAGACGCCAGAATAAATTATGTTTTGGATAAAACTCTTGATTTATTTTTGGAACTTGGCGCAAGTGATGAAATTTCCGATTTTCCAATAATTTACACAAGCGCCAAACACGGAAAAGCAGGCATGACAGAAGATTTAGATTCGATGAAAAATATTACGCCTGTTTTTGAAACTATTTTAAAAGAAATTCCCGCGCCAAGCGGAAATGCAAATAAGCCGCTGCAAATGCTCGTTACATCAATTGCAAACGATCCTCATAAGGGAAGAGTTGCTACCGGAAGAATTTACAACGGGACTATTAAATCCGGACAAGAAGTCATGCATATCAATAGAAACGGGGAACAGAATAAATTTCGGCTTACATCTTTAATGACATTTATCGGCATTGATAAAGTTGAGATCCAAAAAGTTCAAGCAGGAGATATTTTGGCAATCACCGGCATTCCCGATATCACTATTGGCGAAACCGTAGCTGATATTTTAGAACCAACTGTTCTTCCGCTTTTGGATATTGAACAGCCGACAATTCAAATTGCATTTATGATTAACAACTCTCCATTTGCCGGAAAAGAAGGAACATATAAAACATCAAGAGAAATCCGAGCAAGATTATACAAAGAATTAGAAACCGATATGGCGCTTAAAATTATCGATGACGCGCACGGAAACTGGACAGTATCGGGAAGAGGTGAGCTTCATTTAGCGATTTTAATTGAAAGATTAAGACGGGAAGGCTATGAATTTCAAGTCGGCCGCCCAAAAGTTATTGAAAAAATTATTAATGGCCAAAATTTAACTCCTTATGAACAAGTTTTTATAGAAGTACCTGAAAATTCAAGCAGTGTTGTAATGCAAAAAATGGGAGAAAGAAGAGCAGAACTCAAAGACATGAATGTTGAAAATGGAATCGCATTTATGGAATTTGTAATTGCAACTAAATCTTTTTTTGGCTATCGAAGCGAATTTACCGAGGACACGCGCGGTCTTGGCGTTATTAACAGCATATTTTTAAAATATGATAGTGATAGCGGTTTTAACAATCAAAAAAGTCAGGGGTCGCTTGTTGCTTGCGAAAGCGGAACAACAACTCTTTACGGTTTAACAAATACTCAAAACAGAGGAAAACTTTTTATTGGACCGGCGGTTGCCGTTTACAAAGGACAAGTTATCGGTCAAAATGCCAGAAGCGAAGATATACGCATCAACGCCTGCAAAGAAAAGCAATTGTCGAATATGCGCTCTAAAGGCGAGGGAGGCATGGAACATTTTAACACTCCAAAAATTATGGATCTTGAAGACGCTCTGGAATATATTGCCGATGACGAACTTGTCGAAGTTACCCCAAAAAGCATCAGAATCAGAAAAATAATTCTCGACGAACTGGAAGAGCGCCGCAAACGATCCCAAGGTCTTTTATAAATCCAGCACCTTTTTCGCATCATATTATCTCATGCAACAAACTGCTGGGTTTTAGAAAGGTACTGGATAAACTACTGTTTTGGCGCGGCTCCTTGACCACCAAACGCTCCTCTTATCGCAGAACCAATTTGTACATTTTGCGCAGTTACCGAACCGTCGGAATTTTGTGTGCCAAGAACCGTAACTTTTTCTCCAACTTTAAGATCGCTTTTTGCCGCTTCTGATGTTTTTAAGTATGCACAACCACTTGCCAAAATGACAATTTTACTTGAGTCATCGGCAAGCTTGACAGTCATACTTTTATCATCAATGCTTAAAATTTCACCATTGATCGGTCGAAAGTTTTGCGATGCTGATCCCGCTCCCTGTCTAAAACCTCCATTCTGTCCTTGCCCAAAACCACCTCCTAGAAAAGACGTATTTCTGCTTTTTTGATACTGCATTCCTCCAAAAAAAGAACCTGCGGCAATAACTATCGCAACAACAATTATCAAAATTTTAGAATTCATTTTTTCTCACCCCCTCCAATAAGAAATTATTCATATCTTAGTGCCTCAATTGGGCTTAAATCCGAAGCTTTTTTAGCCGGATACCAGCCAAAAAGAATACCAATTCCTCCTGATATTCCAACGGCTAAAAAAACAGAAAAGATAGATACAGTAAACGGCAAACTTAGGAAAGCAGAAATTACCAATGATAAAATAATTCCCAAAACCATTCCCAGCACCCCTCCCACAACTGTTAAAATAATTGATTCAATCAGAAACTGAATGACAACAGTACTATCTTTTGCTCCCAGAGCTTTTCGAAGACCAATTTCGCGCGTTCTTTCAATAACCGTAACTAACATAATATTCATAATTCCAATTCCTCCTACCAAAAGCGATATTGCGGCAATACCGGAAAGCAAAGCGGTAAAGGTTCCAGTAACTTGAGACGCTGCTCCCAAAATATCCGCTTGAGAAAAAATACTAAAGTCGGCCTGTGTTGCATCAGTGAGTTTGTGTCTTGCCAAAAGCAAATATCCAGCATCATTTTGTGCTTGCGTCATTACATCAGGACTTGATGCCGATAAAGAAACACTTGTTACATAATCAATGCCAAAAATAGTTTTTTGCGCCGTTGTTATCGGAACAAAAACTATATCATCCTGATTTGCAAATCCGCTTCCTCCTTTGGATACCGTAACTCCAATAATTGTAAAAGGAATTTTATTGATGCGAAGCGTCTGGCCTGTCGCGTCACCACCATTAAAAAGATCAGTAACTATCGTAGGACCAACCACCGCAACGTTTCTCATCCCACTAACATCTTGCGTTGTTATAAATGAACCAGACTGCATTGTAACATTGTGAACACTTACGTAATTAGCTGTCGCACCAATAATTTGCGTATTTGAATTGTTTCTTCCTGCAGTTATTTGCGCTCTCCTGGTTATTTCGGGTGAAACTTTACTAATTGATGCAAAATGCGCAGAATCAATAGCATTGGCGTCTTCAAGTGTAAGGGTTGTATTACTTCCTGCCGCGCCTTGGACAGTACCTGTTCTTTGTGCGCCAGGAGATATAGTAAGCAGATTTGCGCCAAGACCCTCTATTTGCGACGCAACCATTTGCTGACTTGCCTGTCCCAATGACACAAGAGTGATAACCGATCCGATACCAATAATTATTCCAAGCATTGCAAGGGCGGTACGGGTTTTATTTAAAAGCAGGGCTTCAAATGCCGATCTTAAAAACTCTCTTAATTCCATATTGCTTTTTTTAGAATTTTATTTTGTTTGTTCTTTTTATCATTCACCAATTTACCATCCCGAAGCTGCAGAATTCGTTTTGCATATGAAGCAATATCATGCTCATGAGTAATCATAATAATAGTATGACCTTGATTGTTTAAATCCTGAAAAATTCCCATGATTTCTTCTCCCTGTACCGACGCTAAATTCCCTGTTGGCTCATCTGCTAAAATAATTGCCGGATTCATAGCTAGCGCGCGCGCAATTGCAACTCTTTGCTGTTGTCCTCCTGAAAGTTGATTTGATTTACTTTCTGACCTTTCCCCAAGGCCTACCATTTTCAAAAACTTTATCGCTTCCTCTCGCCTCTGGATTTGGGGTATACCACCATAAACTAAAGGCAACATAACATTTTTAAGAGCTGTAGTTCTAGGAAGAAGGTTATAAGCCTGAAAAACAAATCCGATTTTTTTATTTCTAATTTCTGCTAATTTATCTCTTGATAATTTACTGACGTCTTCTCCGTCTAAAACATATATTCCGCTCGTTGCAGTATCAAGGGCGCCGATTATATGCATTAGAGTTGATTTTCCGCTTCCGGATGGACCCATAATGGCAACAAACTCGCCTTTATCAACTGTAAATGAGACACCCGAAAGAGCAGTAGTTTCAACCGTGCCTGTTTTGTAGATTTTTGTAATATGTGATATTTGAATCATAATTCATATATCTTAGCGTCCTTGTGTTCCTCCTCTTACTCCAGTGCTACTACCGCCAAAACCGCCAAGCCTTAATCCTCCGCTAAAAGGAGATGATCCGCTTGTTTGTGATGTTTCCATAGAAATTGCGCTGGTTACAACTACATCACCTTCCAACAATCCGGATATTATTTCTGTTTGGGAATCAGAACTATTTCCAACTTCAACATTCACAGTTGAAATCGCACCATTTTTTAAAACCCGCACAGTTGATTGAGTTCCTATAGTTTGAACCGCGCTTGAGGGAACAAGTAAAACATTATCATCAACAATTGTAATAATATTTGCCGTTGCGCTCATGTTGGGTAAAATACTATTGTCTGAATTGTCTAATTGAATTACTGCCGGATAAGTTGTGACACCTGAGGAAACCGCTCCTGTTGTATTTATTCCCATAACTTTTCCTGTAAATGTTTTACCCAGAAATGCATCAAAGGAAATTGTTGCCTTTTGACCAACTTGAACTTTTGGAGCATCAACTTCCGCAACATTAACCAGAACTGTTGCCGAACTTCCGGTTTTAATTGAAGCTATTGTCTGATTGGAAGTATTAGTTGAACTTCCCGCAGTTGTATTGCTTGAACCTATCTGCATGCCTTCTGTTATTGTTAAATCGCCAATTACGCCTGCAGTTGGCGCAGTAATCGTTCCAGAGGTTAACTGATATGCTAAATTTGCATTATTTAAATTTGCGCCAGCCGCGGCTATTATACCCGATTGATTTTTATAAGCGGCTTCTGCCGCAAACCAGTCATTTTGAGCAATTGTAAACGGCGTTAAAACTCGGTTTGAATTGTTCGCGCTTCCATCTGGATTTTGGTATGTTGAATTTTGTGCAATGTCCATATATGTTTTCCAAGCGCTGTACATCGCAGATTGCAAAGAAAATAACCTTGCATTTGCACTATCTAATGAATTCTGTGCCGATATGAGAGATGACCATGCTTGTGCCTGTCGCTGTTGACCGGCCGTATCCAACGTAATATCGGCTATTTTATCTCCGGCTTTAACAGTATCTCCGCTTTTAACATAAATTTTACTGACAATTCCGCTTGCTTGAGTAACAATGCTGACTTTGTTGCTGACAGCTACTTGTCCTGCTTCTGTTAACGAAACAACAAGGGTTCCTTTTTCAACTATTGCAGTTTGATATTGCGCAGCTTGTTTTGTGGCGATAAAATTCCGCCAACCAAAAAAAACAAAGAGCATTAAAATAATTAAAACAATAAACCCTTTCTTTTTAGAGGAAAATAATAAGTTTTTAATTCTTTTAAGTGATCCAATATCTTTTACAATATTTTTAATATTTTTTTCTATTTTTATCATAATTTCATTTCGCCCCAGACTAATAGCCTGGGGGCACTTTGTATGATAGTTGTTCATCCTGAGAAAATCCTTAGAACTATTAAATTTTCAAACCAAGGGTAATTGAATGCTGAAAGTTGAGCCTTTACCAATTTTGCTTTTGACGCTAACCATGCCGTGATGATTATTAATTATTTTTTTTGCAATTGATAAACCCAATCCATAGCCTGGAATTGTGGTTTTGGTTCTCGATTTATCAACCCTATAGAATCTGTCGAAAAGATGGGGGATATCGGTTTCACTAATCCCATATCCCTCATCTGAAATATCAACGACAATATTCCCGTCAGATTTTTTAGAAGACAAAATAACTTTTGTTTGTTGTGAACTATATTTAATGGCATTATCCAAAAAAATAACAAAAACTTCTGTCAGCTTTTTTCTATCTCCGTTAATCAAATAATCATCTATTTTATTTATAATTTTAATATTTTTACTTTTTGCAAGGCTTGCAACTTTTTTTATTGCATCGTTAATAATTAAAAGCAGGGAAACTTCGGAAAACTTAAAACCATCTGCGACATTCTGATATTGGTTAATTTTAATGAGTCCGTCGGATAAAACCTGCAAATTGTTGACTTCTTCCAAATTGCTTTTTAATAATTTTTTTGCCTGGCCAAGAGTTAAATTTTTATCTCTCAAATTTACTTCTATTTCGGATTTTAAAGATGTTAAGGGCGTCCGCAATTCGTGAGAGGCATCGGAAATAAAAAGGTTCTGCTCGTCCATCATTTCTTTTATGGGACCAAGGGTTCTTCCGGCCAAAAAGTAACCCGCAATTGCGGAAGTAACTAAAATTACAAAATTTATTAATGCTAAAGCGACTGTAAGGCGATATTTTGTTTCTGCAATTATTTGAGGGTCAAGCGATAATAAACTTTGAAAATCACTATTATCATCGGAGGGCGGAGGAATTCTAAAACGATCTGGTAGTCTACGCTGGATTCTCAACTCTTGAGCTTTTTGAACTCTATCTAGTTCAAGCGTAAGCACCCGATACATTGAAATACTAAAGGAAATACTGATAATCATTATTATCAGTAAATACCAAACAGTTAATTTAATTCTGGCCGAATGAAACATTATTTTGCTCCTCCTAATCTATATCCAAAGCCCCGAACAGTATAAATTAACGGTTTTTTGTTTTTAAATGGCTCGTCAATTTTTTTTCGAAGATATCCAATATAAACTTCAACCGTATTTGGCAGTATATCTGCTTCGTAATCCCAAACATGACTTATAATTTGTTCTTTTGTTAAAACTCTCTGCGGGTGCCTTAATAAATATTCTAAAAGTGAAAATTCTTTTCTAGACAAGGGAATTACTTTTTTCCCACGCGTTAATTGATACGTTTGAGTATTCAAACTTAAATCTTCATAGATCAAGGTTGAATTGACAATATTTTTTGGCCGTCTTGTTAAAGCTCTAACGCGTGCTAATAATTCTTCAAAGGCAAAAGGCTTTGTTAAATAATCATCCGCACCAGCATTTAAACCTTGAACTTTATCATTTAATTCACCTTTTGCCGTTAGTATCAGAATCGGAGTATGATTTTTTTCTTCTCTTAATTTTTTGCTAACAGTTATTCCGTCCATTTGAGGAAGTAAAACATCAAGAATAATTAAATCATAATCTTGGGTTGATGCTAAATCAAAACCTGTTGTTCCCTCATATGCCACATCTACAATAAAAGATTCTTGTTCCAAACCTTTTTTAATTGAATTTGCGATTTTATGTTCGTCTTCAACGACCAATACTCTCATTTTCACCCATATTATATCAGAAAGCTGAAAAATAACTGAAGAATAGGCGTTTAAACTTTATTTGAGGACTATGCTAAATGAGCTCTTTTTTGCATATTTTTTTTCGATAATGATTCTGCTTTTCTCGCGGCTAAATTTTTTTCCTTAGTGATTCTGGCATCATTGCGCTTCTTTTTTTCAGCAAGCTGAACTTTGTCAAAGTTTTCCTGACATATAATATTTGTACAAACAATCTGGGTATAATCTATTGTGGTTGTTCCCATTATGGTCGGGATTACTTCCTTCCACTTTTTTGCAACGCGTCTTTTACTTCCACATCGACCACATGGCTCATCAAGATATATGGTGGCAGAGGTTTTATTTTTCCGCATATTAAAGGAGTTTTATTATAGCAAATTTCCGCCAAATAAGCAAGGGGAATTGGCAGATTTCAAAAACCTAAATTTTGATATTGACCGACGGAGGAATTGATAGATTTAGTTAATTGAGAAAAAAGGTTTACGGAATACCAAATCATAATTACTGCTGAAAGAATAGTTAAAATTATGGCAACCATACCAACTATTTTTGCTTTTTTATCATTTCGCAAAAGATATTTTATACCGGGCCAAAGACCAAGCGGAGGAAGAAAAATACTCAATAAATAAATGCCTATTTGTTTTCCAATAGTAATTTTTGCATCTTTTATTTTCTTGCCGCAATTTGGACAAAACAAAAAAACTTCAGAGATTGGAAACTGGCAAAAGGGACAAACTAAATTCGAAACAGATGGCTGCTGAACAATAACTTCCTGATTTTCCACTGATTGAATTGTTTCACGCCGCAATATTCTTGTCAAGAAATGTTGACACTCTAATAAAAATATCTTATCATCAAAACGCTATTTCAATTTATGTTAATGAAAATTTGGGGGCATGTTAGCTATTTTTTAAAAGATTTCGGACCTTATCTTATAATTCTTTTTACCGCTTCGATTTTTTTTCTATTTTCAATTATAAAAATTTACAAATCAAAAATATCGCAGAATAAAAAAAATGCACTGCTTTTATTGGTTTTTACTCTTGTTTCATTTATTTTTATCTATAGCGGGTTTGAAGCCTATCTTAGATTCCGTTTTGATGAGTCCGACAGCCTTGGATTTTTAAAAGTTAGCGAAAGATGGTTTCAAAGACATGTTGTATTTAATAATTTTAATTACCGGGACAAAAAATTTACCCTTGATAAAACTCCAGGGGTCGTGCGAATCGGAGTAATAGGGGATTCACTCGCCATGGGCTATGGAATTAAAAATATTAACGATAGATTTTCAAATATTTTGGAAAAAAAATTAAATGACAACGGTTCCCATGTAGAAATTTATAATTTTGCCCAATCCGGATTTGACACTGAACACGAAACCTTGGAGTATCAAAAGGTTAAAAAATTCAATTTTGACATTCTTCTTTGGTCTTACTTTTTAAACGATATTGAAGAAGCAAGCAAAAGCGCCGGAACAGCTGTTTTAAAAAAAGCTCAGGAATTACCATCGCCGCTTATTCAATTTCTATCCGACAACTCATTTCTTTTTAATTATATTTATTGGCGCCTGGATGCAAGATACGACAAAACTTTCTCAAATCTAAAAAATGCCGATCTTTCTCAATACGATGATCAAGCTGTCTTCTCCCATCACAAACAGCTCATATCCTCTTTTTCAGCTCAACTCCAGGCAGAAAATAAAAAAACGGTTGTCGTCATTTTCCCTTTCTTCTATTTCTTCCCAAATTATCCTTTGGATGCAATTGCCGTTCATAACCGCATGGATAAAATTTTTCAGGACAATGGCGCGTTGGCTATTGTCGATATGCTAAATTACGTTAAAGGCAAAAACAAAAATGAATTAGTTGTCGGTCCATATGACGCGCATCCCAATGAATATGTCCACAATTTAACCGCAGAAAAATTATATGACGCTATTTTTCCATTGCTTGAAAACAAAGATGGACAAACTTTTATAAAATAATAATGAGGTATTTAAAAACTTTTTGGAAAAAATGGAAATATTTTGCCAAAATTGTTACTAACTTCCAAGCTCAAGTTATTTTCACACTTTTTTATTTTTTAATACTTTGGATGGTTGGATTTATTTTTAGACTTATATCGGATCCTTTAAAAATAAAGAACAAATCGCTTAAATCAAGTTTTTCCCGCTGGGAGCATCCAAACGAGTCTCTAGAAGAAGCCCGTAAACCATATTAATTTATGTATATCCTAGGTATTTCTTGTTTTTACCATGAATCAGCCGCTTGTTTGATAAAGAATGGCAAAGTTTTGGCCGCATCAGCAGAAGAAAGATTTACAAGAAAAAAGCATGACAGCGATTTTCCTAAAGTTGCAATTGATTTTTGTCTAAAAAAAGCTGGCATAAAAAACAAAGATTTAGATTTTGTAGTTTTTTACGAAAAGCCATTTTGGAAATTTCAAAGAATTCTACAGTCGATTTTACAAAATTATCCTTTTACAAGCCGTCTTTTTACCAAGGCGATGAATAATTGGCTCGTAGAAAAGCTTTGGGTTCGTTCAATTATTGCCGGAAAGCTTGATATCCAAAACAAAAAAATTCTCTTTGTTCCTCACCATCTTTCGCATGCGGCCGCAAGTTTTTACCCCTCAGGATTTACAAATGCCGCAATAATGACAGTTGACGCTGTTGGAGAATGGACGACAACGGCTTATGGAAAAGGAAACGGTAATAAAATAACAATCGAAAAAGAAATAAGATTTCCCCACAGTCTCGGTCTTTTGTATTCTGTTTTTACAGCTTTTTTGGGTTTTGAAGTTAACGATGGCGAGTACAAGGTTATGGGAATGGCTCCTTACGGAAAACCATTATATCTTGACAAGATTAAAAAAATGATTCGCGTATTCCCCGATGGTTCATATCAATTAAACATGAATTATTTTAGCTTTCATAAATCAGCAGACAAATCATATACTTCCAAATTTGTTGAATTGCTTGGGAAACCAAGACCTCGCGATCTGTACTTTTTTACCAAAGATTCCGGCTTTCCAAGTTATTTTGGCCATAAACCAAAAAATTATAACGAGCTTGCCAAGCTAAATCAGCATTACGCCGATGTTGCCGCCTCTATCCAAACATTCACCGAAGAACTTTTATTGTTGATGGCAAACAAACTTTATGAAAAAACAAAACTTGACAATCTTTGTCTTGGAGGGGGAGTCGGACTAAATAGCGTGGCAAACGGGTTGTTGTTAAAAAAATCGCCATTTAAAAGGATTTTTGTTCAGCCGGCTTCAGGCGATGACGGAGGAGCACTTGGCGCCGCCCTTTATGCTTACCATATGATATTCAACGGAAAACAAAAGTTTGCGCAGGATAATTCCTATTTTGGTATTGAATTTAACGAGAATGAGATTGAAGAAATTTTAAAAAAAGAAAAAGTAAAATATAAAAAAATTTTGTCGGAAAATAAATTAGTTGACTATATTTCCGACCAATTAGTTAAAAAAAAAGTTATCGGTTTTTTCCACGGAAAAGCAGAATGGGGTCCAAGAGCCCTTGGCGCAAGATCAATTCTGGCAAATCCTACAAGTGAAGAGATGAAGGATATTGTCAATGTCCGCATAAAATTTCGTGAACCATACCGCCCCTTTGCTCCTGTAGTTTTGGCCAAGAAAGCTCGTGACTATTTTGAATTAGGCAAAAAAGACCACAAATATTTAACCAATTTTATGCTTGGGGTTTTTCCGGTCAAAAAATCAATGCAAAAAGTTATTCCGGCTGTCACTCATATTGACAAAACTGCCAGGCCGCAAATTATTACTCAAAAACAAAATTCACGCTACTATAATATTATTAAAAGTTTTGGCGATAAAACCGGTGTTTATGTTCTAATGAATACTTCTTTTAATCTCAAAGGTGAACCAATAGTTAATTCTCCGCAAAATGCCCTTAACACTTTTAGAAAATCAGGCTTAGATATTTTGGTTTTGGAAAATTTTGTAATCTTGAAGGAAAATATTTTATAATCTATAATTAATTTGGATGAAAATATTTAAAGGATTTATTAATCGCACCGGAGAATTCGGGGACTTAATAAAATTTCTTTGGAAAGTAAAACTTTGGTTTCTTATCCCCTTTATAATTATTTTAACAATTTTTGCATTTGTGCTTATTTTTGCCCAATCTACCGGAATCGCCCCATTTATCTACACTCTTATCTAGCTCCTTAAGGACTGTCCTTTAAAACGCTTCAAGCGCAATCTAAATCGATTTAAAGACCATTTATTTCAAACATCTTTATATCTTCTTACTCCATAAAAGTTAATGCTATACCTTTTTTACCAGCTCTGCCTGTTCTTCCAATTCTGTGAATATAGTCATCAAGAGATGCCGGCATATCATAATTAATAACATGTGTTACATCTTCAATATCAAGTCCGCGCGATGCAACGTCTGTTGCCAAAAGCATTTGAACTTCATTATTTTTAAATTGCTGCAAGGCTTTTTGTCTCTGATTCTGATTTTTATTTCCGTGGATTGCGGCAACTTTAAATCCGCGTTTAGTAAGCTCTATTGTTAGTTTTTGGATACCCCATTTTGTTCTTCCAAAAACAAGCACTTTATCAAATCCTTCTTGAGCAAGCAAATCATGAAGCTTATCGATTTTTCTTTGCCCATTTTCCAGTTTAATGACATCCTGCCCTATATTCTCTATCATATCCTGCTGTTTTACAGATGCGGTAATTGGATTATGCACAAATTGGTTAAGAATTTCTTTTTCTTTTCCTGAAATTGTCGCAGAGAAAAAAAGTGATTGGCGTTTGAGGGGAAGTAAAGAAATGAAATATTTAATATCGGCAATAAATCCGATCTCTACCATTCTATCCGCTTCATCCAAAACCACATTATGGAATATAGACAGGAAAAGACTTTTTTGGACAATTAAATCTTTTATTCGTCCGGGAGTGCCAATAATAAAATGAGGATTTGATTTGAGTTCTCCTTTTTGTCTTGTTACGCTCATCCCGCCAATAAGAAGAATCGAATGGATGCCAAGACTTTTTGAAAAAGATTTCAGCTCATCATGAATTTGCATAGCCAATTCTCTTGTTGGAGCAACAATTAACACTTTCTCTGATTTGTTTCTAAAAACTTTATCAATTAATGGAATCAGAAATGCCGCTGTTTTTCCAGTCCCTGTGTTTGCAATGCCAATGACATCGCGTCCCGATAAAACAGCGGGAATTGTTTGCTCTTGTATGGGAGTTGGTATTTTATATCCTTTAAAAAAAACGTTTTGCAATACTTCAGTAGAAAGATCAAAAAAGTTAAAAGTACTTGTTGAACATTGTTCTTCATCGGAAACTGCCTTGCCTTTTTTAATTATTTCTACAGTTCGAATCGCTTGATATAACTCATGGTTTGCCAAAACCTTTTGCTTGGCCTTGCTTCTAAAGTTTTTATGTGGTTTAAATCTAGTGCTAAACATATTAATATGCAAAATTAAAAAAATAAAACTGCTTAAAATGAAGTGTATTTGGAGTTAGAAGAAAGATACGAATGTGTAAAAAATGTGTAGTACTTATTATCTTTAACTTATCTAATCAAATTCGTCTACGATTAAGCAGATGTATTTCTTCAATCTGCTAATTTATATTATAACAAAGATGAGAAAGAAAAGCAATCCAACCACGAATTATCAATTTAAATTTTATTATGCTAAAATTGTAGATATTGCGTGACGTCTAATGGCAGGACACAGGACTTTGCCTGCCCGCCATCGCTGGAACTTGACCTGGGAGATCGTCTAATGGTAGGACAACAGACTTTGGATCTGTTTATTCAGGTTCGAATCCTGGTCTCCCAGCTCAGGCTCCAGCAAGTGCTTAGCTTCAATTTTAATGAAATTCTACGTTTATATTCTCCGATGCGTTGATAACACTTATTACATTGGTTGTACAAATAATCTTGAAAAAAGAATTATTGAGCATAATACTTCCAAAAAAGGCGCGCATTATACAAAAATTAGAAGACCGGTTGCTCTAAAATATTCTGAAGAATTTGATACTCTAATTGAGGCACGAAAAAGAGAAGCAGAAATAAAAAGCTGGAAAAGGGGAAGGAAAAAAGAACTTTGGAGTGAATTAAATAAATAATAACATTCTTCTTTATGGTAAAATAGAAACTATGGCAGTTGAAATTACAAAGCGGCAAAAAGAATTGCTGGAAACAGAAGCAATTGCTGTTGCAACAATTAACCAAGACGGCAGTCCAAATCTAATCACTGTCGTCTTTGCTAAAGTAGTTACTCCTTCAATAATTATCATCACCGATAATTTTATGAGAAATACTCCGGAGAATATCAAAAGAGACTCAAGAATTTGCGTAGCTGTTTGGGCAAAAGATTGGAAAAAGAAAGCAGAGGGATATAAATTTATAGGAAAAGCAGAGCATCAGACTGAAGGGAAGTGGGCACAATATGTCAAGGAAATGAAGGAAAATCAAGGATATCCAGCTAAAGCAGCAATCATTGTTGAAGTTGAAAATATATTCAAACTAGGCAAGTAACAACATTAGCTTCCCACATCGGATGTGGGAAGGCAAAATAGTGCCCGTAGCCAATTTGGTATACTAGAATAGTGATTAAGGCGATTATTTTTGACCACGGTGGTGTTCTTAGTAATTATCTTGCTCCTGGAGTTATAGCCTATGCTTCCAAAAAACTTTCTGTACCCAGAAAAAAATTTTTGAAGGCGCTTTCTAAATATAAACCTTCCTTCCAGAAAGGGGAAATTTCAGAAAAAGAATTTTGGCAAAAAATAACGACAGGACTTAATCTTCCTATGCCCAAAGTTAGATCTTTTTGGCTTGATGCAGTTTTGAGCACTTATAACCCAAGAAAAGATATATTTTTACTAGTAAAACAACTTAAAAAACAAGGATATAAAATCGCTCTGCTTTCTAATACGGAACTCCCCGTGGCAAATTATGTTAAAGAAAAAAAGTGGGAGAATTTCGATTTATTTATTTTTTCCTGTGAGGTCGGTATGATAAAACCGGATAAAAAAATTTATAAGTTAGCCTTAGAAAAATTAAATGTAATGCCTGAAGAAGTGGTTTACATTGATGACAAAGAAAAAAACGTACAGGGAGCAATAAATAGCGGAATGCACGGAATTTTATTCACAACCAAAAATAATTTTGTTAAGGAATTAATTGGCTTGGGCGTAAGGGTAGATTTTTAATAAAAAACTCAGGCCAAAGGATTAAATTAGGCGGTTTAAATGTTCTTTGAAGTATTCTGATATAATAAAATTAATGAAGGATTATTTAAAAGCAAATAAAAAATGGTGGAACAATGTTACCCCAATTCACTCAAGTTCTAAATTGTACAATCTTAAAAGTTTTAAAAAAGGAAAAAGTAGTTTATTCTCTATAGAACAAAAAGAAATCGGCAGTGTCAAAGGAAAAAATCTTTTACATCTGATGTGTCATTTTGGCATGGGAACGCTTTCATGGGCAAGACTTGGAGCAATAACAACAGGAGTTGATTTTTCGGATGATTCAATTAGGCTTGCGAAAAAATTAAGTAAGGAAATTAATACCCCAGCAACATTTATTTGTTCTGATATTTATAAATTGCCCAAAGTTTTAAATAAAAAATTTGATGTTATTTTTACCTCACATGGAGTACTTTGCTGGTTATCAAATATAAAAAAATGGGCAAAAATTATTAACCATTTTCTAAAAGATGGCGGAATGTTTTATATTGTTGATGTTCATCCTTTCACGAACATTTTAAGTCATGACTTTAAACTCTTTTATAAATACTTCAAAAAAGGACCGTATATTGATGACTCACCGGGCACTTACACAGATTGGAATGCAAACGTAAAAGGCCCCACATATGAATGGAGCTATACCATAAGCGATGTGATAAATGCGTTCATCGAAGAAGGGTTGAAAATAGAATACGTACACGAATTTCCTTTTACTATGTACGATCAATTTCCAGGATTTATGGAAAAAAACGAAAAAGGGCAATATGTCTTAAAAAATAAAAAAATTCAAGTTCCTCTTTTATTTTCTCTAAAAACAAGTAAACCCCACTCACGATCTTATTATCGAGTCATTTAGTGATCTCGCTTCGCGCTTTTCCACAAACCTTCATTCTAATAAACGGAACATTGTGGTGCAGGGTAAATAATTTTTACAACCATTTAATTTGTTCCAAATAAACTTAAGTAGTATAATAACATCAGAATATGGTTAATATTTATAGCAGGATTAAAAAAAATTATAGGGATGACGCAACCAGCGAAAACGAGAAAAAGTTTCGCACTCAAAGAATTGGAAAAAAGACGGAAATTATTATTTCCCATACAACAATACGGCAAAGCATTTCTATTCTTCTTTTAAAACTCGTTTTTCTTGAAGTAATTTCCGCAATAATTTTTATTCTTTTCCAGCCGGTTCTATTTTCTCCGCAACTTTCCAGTTCATTCCCATATATTAATTTCCACAGCATCGAACTTTTTGTTATTGCGGCTTTTTTAAAAATTCTTGTGACTATTTATATTGTCCTTTCCTGGCTTAACGAATATTATGAAATAACACCAAATTCAGTTCGGCATCATAGCGGAATTATTTTCTTAAAAAGGGAACAGTTTTCGCTAAACGATATCCAGTCGGTAATTTTGGAACAATCATTGGCTGGAAGACTATTAAATTTTGGAACTTTAAGACTTTTTGATTGGAAGTGGAGAAAACATCAGAATTTATATGCAATTCATAACCCAATTAAATATCTCGAAATCATCGAATCTCTTTTGCCTGGAGTTGATCAAGAAGAAAGTATCATTCGCTAGTATTTAGGCCACGTAAACAAGCGTTCCGTCCTTTGTAACTTTACTAACCTTAACGCCAACTTCCTGACCCTTTTTTGCTTCTGGTATTTGTTCGTGCTCAACTTGAATTGAATCTATGACCTGCTCGAAACTATCGTCGCCTTTTTCAAACTTTACTTTATCTCCGGATTTCAAATTTTTATCAAGCTTTATGATTGCGACACCAATTTTATCGTAAAAATGAATCACTTTTCCAACTAAATCTTTTTTAGCCAATTTTCTCACCTCCTTCTAGAAACTCTTAACGAGCCGCCTTGGCGGAGAGTTTTAGAGTTTCTTGAACCCGCCGCTCAAGCGCAGCACGAGGCGTATCCGAATAGAATTGAAAAGCCAAGTGCTAAGCTTAGGCGGGTAACTTTATTCCCGACCGTACAACCCTATTAATTCCGCTTTTTCTATAACATGTCCCTGCATTGCTTGTTCTACAATTTTTTTATCAACTTTTGAAGACAAATTCAAAATAGAATCCAGGGCATAAAGTTTAAAAATATATCGATGAATTCCAGCTGGAGGACAAGGAGAGACAAAGCCTGGAATGTTTCGACTCGTGTTAGCATCTATGCCGTCTTTTGGAACTGAATTCTCCATAACTTCACGCACGATAGGATCAATGTTGAATACAATCCAATGAACAAAATTACCGCTTGGCGCATCGGGATCATCAACAATTAAAACTAAACTTTTTGTGTTTTGGGGAATATCACTAAAAGCGAGCGGGGGATTTATATTTTCTCCATCGCAAGAAAATTTTTTTGGAATTTTTTTGTTATCCGAAAAGGCAGGACTAGTTATTTTCATGCTAAATTAGGGAGGTTACGAGTCTATACTAGAATATCCATCTTGTATTGTCAAGGATTAATGCTTCTGTTAAAATTGAACTTAATTAGCCCAGATGGTGAAATGGTATACCTGGCCGCCGTGCCCCGATGCTGGAATTGGTAGACAGGCTGGTTTCAGAAGCCAGTGTTCGTAAGAACGTGAGGGTTCGAGTCCCTCTTGGGGCACTATGGTAGGCGGGCACGCAGTGTTCAGAACGCTGTACTCGTAAGAGCGTGGGAGTTCGACTCTCCCTCTGGGCACATTTCGCTTCGCTCAATGCAAGCTAGTTGTCTAAATTGGTTCATTGTGATAAAGTTTACATTGAATCAGTCGACTAACGAATGAGATGCGGATGTGGTGAAATGGCATACCCTTACCAATCTAACTTTTCGCCTTAGTAGATTTCTACTGTTGCTCAAAGAGCGATTTTGGTAGGGCAAGCACGCAGGCCGAGGTGGTGAAATTGGTATACACGCAAGATTGAGGTTCTTGTGCCCTTAAATAAGGCGTGCAGGTTCAAGTCCTGTCCTCGGCACTTCGCTTCGCTCAGTGCAAGCACTTGGACTCTTAGCTTAGTGGTAGACCTGCCCGCCATACGGGGACCCGTAGCTCAGTTGGTAGAGCGCTACATTTACACTGTAGATGTCAGAAGTTCGACTCTTCTCGGGTCCACAGGCAAGGCAGGCGGGGCACCGCATTTACACTTGCCCGCGATGCTACGCAAAGCGTTGCAGGCGGGCTGAAGATGTCAGGGACCTGCCCTACAAGAATTGAAGCACGATGCGTATTCGAATAGAATTAGAAAGCTGAGTGCTGAAATTAGGAGGGTTCAAATCCCTCAGAGTCCACAAATGCTCATTTAAATTTTTAGGGGTTGGTTTTCCAGCTTATTATTTTTGAAGGAAGTGAGATTAATCCTTGTTTTACATAGCTCAAAAACTAGAGGAAAATCTACAATTCCTGCTTCGCTATTTAAGTGTTTTCCACCTTTTACTTCTATAAATTGACTGTTTAATTTTTTGGCAAAATTAATTAAACAGGAAGCCGGAACATAAGGATCGTTGTTTGAAAAAAGAGTATAGGAAACAGGAATAAGTTTTTTAAGTTTTTCAAAATCTAAGTTGTTTTTATAAAAGGTGCTGTTTATCTTGTCAAACTTTTGATTGTTAAGTTTATCTAAGAAAGGACTGACAAAAATTGCGCTGTCTAACTTAATATTAAATTTACTAACTGCATGGAGGATAAATAGAGGACCAAGTGAATGACCAATAAAACATAAATCTTTTTTTCCCTTGAGTTCTTTTTCAACATTTTCAAAAACCTTAAGCCATGAATTTAAATTCTGCCCAACTGGCGTTGGGAATGCAGGAATAATAACATGTTGTCCCAGAGCTTCAAGTTTTTCTTTAAGTTCAGGAAACCAATTTTCTTGCGGGTTTCCATAAGAACCATGAAAAATTACGTATGTCATTGACCTTATTTTATCAAAAAAAACTCTTTTTTACTAATTAACAAAGATCTTTTTGACATTTTTGGCCTCAGTTGGTATTATATATAAGTAGTCGAAGATACAATAATGTATTATGTGTATGTCTTAAAGAGTACATTAAAAAACTATCATTATACTGGTTGCACTGACAATTTAAGGAAGAGATTACATGAACATCAAAAAGGTAAAACGCAATCAACTAAACCATATTTACCATTTGAATTAATTTATTATGAAGCTTGTAAAAATAAAACTGATGCTTATCAAAGAGAAAAATACTTAAAAAGCAGATTAGGCAAAACATACATTGGAAAACGACTTAGAAATTGGTTTAATAAGAATGCCTAGGCATGTACAAATGGTGTTTTGAAAGTAGTACATGTTTTAGGTTTAAAGAGAAATAGGAAGTTAACTATTAATTTAATAAAAGCATTTGTACATGCCGAAGTTGCCAATGTGGTCAAGGCGCGTGTCTGAAGAACACGTTATTGGTGTTCGATTCACCACTTCGGCACCACTGTCAAACTGAATTTATGGAAATTATCTAGTCGCTTTTGTTTGTGCAGATTTTGATAAAACACATTAAGGCTTTGTTATAAGGTTGCATCATGCGGTGGTAGTTCAGTGGTAGAACGCTTCCTTGCCAAGGAAGAGGTCGGGGGTTCGAATCCCCTCCGCCGCTCAAAACTTGACAACTTTTTAAAATTGTGTCAACATAATTGCAAATGAGGAAGCTAATCCTGCTCATAACTTTCTTTATAATAACACCTATTTTCTTAATCCTAAGTAGTTATTTTCTTCTAAGATTTTCAAACGCAAATTCAACACAAATTCTTTTGGGAAAAAAGAACGAAAACAAAGCTCCGGTTTACGCAGCGCTACCCTCTGTACAAGATGAATTTATAGCTGACATTATACAATCAGATATCAGAGTTGAAAATGTTAAACAGTTCTTAGCAAGGTATAATTCACCGCTGGCTCCTTTTGCCCAAAACATTGTTTCATCGGCTGATTCAAACAACATTGACTACAGATTAATCCCTGCAATTGCCATGCAAGAATCAAATCTTTGCGCCAAAGTTCCAAAAAACTCCTACAACTGTTGGGGATTTGGAGTATATGGCAATAAAGTAAAAAGATTCGAAAATTATGGGCAGGCGATAGAAGCAGTCACAAAAACGCTTGCACAAAATTATATTCAAGGCGGCCTCCAAACCCCGGAGGAAATAATGAAAAAATACACCCCTTCAAACGATGGCTCCTGGGCTAAAAGCGTCAACTTCTTCATGAACCAATTATAAATAGCCTATATATCAAGCACTTTATCTGCCAATGATTGTTTGTCAAAATTAAACATTTGTTGCTATATTAGACCAATTCATAATTCTTAATTCCTGATTCCTGATTCAACAAAGGTTCGCGGTGGGGGGACTTGACAAACCTATAGTTATCTGTTATACTTCCAAACTAGATCCTAAGGTTAGGCTTTGCCTAACGTTAGGATTTTTTTATGTCCAAAACAATTTTGTCTTTTGTATTTCTTGTTGTCTTTCTGGCACTAATTATGCCGGAAGCTTCTTATGCAAAAGACGAATACGATCAAAAAATTATCAAAGTTATTTCTTCAAGCACGACCCTTAAGACCGAAGATTCTCGCACTAATCTTCTCCGACATTTTTTGAATAACTATAATTCTCCTTTAGCCGCAAATGCAGACACTTTTGTTGAAGAAGCTGATAAGAACAATCTCGATTGGAGATTTGTTGCGGCTATTTCGGGCGTTGAATCAACCTTTGGGCTAGAAATTCCTTACAAATCCTATAATGCCTGGGGATGGGGAATTTATGGAGACAATATGATAAGATTCAACTCGTACGATGAAGGAATTAAAGTCATTTCCAAAAGCTTGAGAGAGAAATACATTAATGCATGGGGGGCTCAAGACATTCATCAAATTGGACGATTTTACGCCGCCTCGCCAACATGGTCGCAAAGAGTAGTCTATCTTATGGAAAAAGTCGACGAGTTCGCAATAAACAATCCAAAAAATTATCTTTCACTTTCTCTTTAAATTGTGTATAATTGTTTCGCCATTCCTGCGGACCACGTAAAACGTGGCAGGCGTGTCGAAAATTGGGTCGGTGGCGGAACTTGGTATACGCGTACGGTTTAGGACCGTATCCCGAAAGGGTTGGAGGTTCGATTCCTCTCCGACCCACAGGATAAAGGGTTCACTTGCCCGCCCGAAGTGCACCTTGAGCTGTATACAAATAGTATTGAAAAGGCGAAAGGGAAACGGAGCGGAGGGAGTCCCTTCGTCCGCACAGCATACTTTAGGAATTAAAATTATGATATCTGCAATCGAAAAAATTGAAGACGGAACAATTAAGCTGACAATAACCGTACCTTTTCTTGAGGTTAAAAAAGCCAGAGAAAAGGTAATAGAGAATATTGCAAAAAACACCGATATTAAGGGATTTAGAAAAGGCAAAGCTCCTAAAAAATTGGTTGAAGAAAAAGTTGATGAAGAGAAAGTCAGAGAAGAAATTCTTAAAATTCTTCTTCCCGAAAGCTATTTAAATGCTGTTAAAGAACATGATTTAAAACCAATCATGAATCCTAAAATTCAGGTTACGTCGCTTGAAAAAGACAAAGATTGGCAATTTATCGCTTTTACTTGCGAGCTTCCAAATATTGACCTTGGAGAATATAAAGAGAATATCGGGAAAATTACAGCCAAAACAAAAATAATTATTCCTGGAAAAGAAGCCCAAAAACCTCATTTTGAAGAGATAGTAACTGCACTTTTGAAAAGTGTTTCTGTTAAAATTCCAAAAATTCTTCTCGACGGAGAAGTCGAAAGATTGCTTTCACAAACGCTTGACGAAATAAAAAAACTCGGGCTTAATCTTGACCAATATTTAATGTCAACGGGTAAAACCGCTGAAACTTTACGAGCCGAGTATGAAAAAAAAGCTGAAAATGATCTTAAGTTTGAATTTGCGCTTCAAAAAATCGCCGATATTGAAAAAATTACAGTCAGCGAAGAAGAGATTAACGAGGCAATTCATAAAGCCAAGGACGAGAATGAAAGAAAGAACCTCGAAAAAAACCGTTATCTTTTGGCTGGAATTTTAAGACAGCAAAAAACCCTTGATTTTTTAAAAAACTTGTGATAAGGTGAGGCCTATATGGCAGATAAAAAAACAAAAAAACAAAAAAAACAATTTATTAATAAAAATGCCGTTGAGGCCTTACAGGATGTAGGCGGAGGAATTGCAACAGCTGTCAAAAATGATGTGGCCAAAGGCATGATGACTGATCTTTGGGATCAATTTTTGGGCGCTGATAAATACAAACAAAGCACAAAAGAAAGCGGAGACCTACAAGAAGGAGAGGAATTAAACCTTAGCGCAAAAAAAGACCAAAAAGAAGAACCTGCGGAAAAAACGCTTCCCGGACTTGATTATCAAAGAGAAATTCTTCACGGAGAAAGAAGAGTAATTGAAGAAAACAAGCAAGCTATTGAAGTCAAAATACAGGAAATTATTATTGAAATTAAAAAACTAACAGCACAGTCCAAAGAACTGCAAGCCCAGTTTAAAGAAATTACTGTAGAAATACTCCCTGTAAATCCTGGCCAATACCATTTGAACTTTTTTGAATGGATGATTTTAACTATACGACAAGCCCGCATGAAAGTCGAAGATTCGGCGAGTTGGCTAGCTTTGTTTACCAGTAAAAAAGGGAAAAAGGAATACTGGGCAATGTTCAAAAAACACGGAACAACATTTGGTCTCTCCAACGAACGCGTGGTAGCCACCCAAACCGGCTAATTGCTTCTTGACAAACAACTGATTCGAAGAATATAATTTCAATAGAGCATGAAAAAATCTTTATTAACCCTTACCATTACTATGCTCCTTTAAGAGGAGTTGAAATGGTTTGGGAGAGTAAAGAAGTTTCAAAATAACCAAATCAGTAATGTTTAATCTCCCAAACTTGGGAGATTTTTTTATGGAGGAGATATGGAATTTGAAGTTTGTCCTGTATGTAAACCTTTAACTTGTGAACGTTCATGCGCGGTTAGAGACGGAATAAATGGGTCTTCCAGAGCATGCAATGATAAGTGTACATTAGAAATAGAGTTTCGTGGTGGCGTCGAAACTATCGTTTGGACATGTAAAAAAGCCGCGTGCCATGCAAGAAAAGAAGCAATAAAAGCCCATAAAGAACATATTGTTTTCTCACGCACGGCCACCGCCTAAAAAAGACAATAAAAAATTCAAACTTGACAAATTAGGACAATTTAGATTAAAAATATAAAATATGCCAGAAACAGGAATCGGAGTCTTAGAAAAGCCTAAACTACCTCACCCGACCCATGAAATTGCCGCTTATTATACAGGGAAATATAACAGCGCGGAAAAATCAGATAGTCCAGAACTCGCGAGAATCAATCTTATAAAAATGGCTTTTCCTTATCTTTTGTCATTTAGACAAAGCGACAGAGTATTAGATATAGGAGCAGGAAAACAAATTTTAGAAAGGCAGCTTAGAAATTACTTTAAAAATAAGGCTGGAAGGCCACTTCAAATACCAATAGTAACTCTTGACGTAGCAAATATTAAGTATAGAAAGTTACTGGAAAAAAAACAAAAAAATATCCACCATGTATTAGCAAGGAGTGAAAAACTCCCAATTCCAGATGAAAGTATAGCCTTAGTAATTTCAAGCATGGCCTTGGATTTAATGCCTGACGAAGCAATTGCTGAAGTTTTTCGAGTTTTGAAACCCTGCTCTCACGCTCTGATAACTCTCCATCATCCGGCGCTGATTCCAAATGATCTTGAAGAATTATTGAAGAAACAGAATGTTAGAGCAAGCGAAAGAAGAGTTTATGAAATTTGGGACTACCTTATCAAGAATCAGAAACTTTCAAGCGATATGAATACAATAGCAAACAGATTAAATAAATATGGCTTCAATATAGCAACTATTAATGAAGCACGCGACGAAAAAGATACATGGTGGGAGATAGATTTAATCAAACCAGAAAAAGCTGATGAAAATAATCTGTGGGCTCAAGAGGAGTCGAACCTCTGACCTTTACAATGTCAATGCAACGCCCCGCCTGCCTTGCTGTGGAGTTGACAGGATTCGAACCTGTGACCTTTGCAATGTCAATGCAACGCTCTAACCAACTGAGCTACAACTCCAAATACGGCGGGCAGGTCTAACCAACTGAGCTATGAGCCCTAAAATAACATTTAAATTTTAACAGATAAGAGTAAATCGAGCAAGATTAAGAATTTAAACTTTATGAAAAAGATAATTTTAGCCTCTGCCTCTCCCCGAAGAAAAGAATTGTTAAACTCTCTGTGGTGTTGGTGGAGGAAATACACTTTCTCCGCGGGGTGAGTTTGCAACCTTTATAACCGCATTTTTATCCAGCCGAAGTGTAAGAGCATAAGAAACCTTAGGAATGCCATCCTGAGGTCTTGGCTTATATTCAACTATCGTGGCAGATACTCCTGAAAGATTAGTTGCAAGATCACCTACCCAACCATTCTGTTCGCTACTTTCACTAACATGATGCCATTTTTGATTCCTTCTGGCAAGGTTGATTAACAAAGGTAATGTAGCTCTATCCGTAAGCAAACCAATTCTTTTAAGCACTGGTTCTAATACCGAAGGATCTGTATGATCAAGTAAATAAAGATAATCACGAGATTGAAATGAGCCTGGGGTCTTTAGTTCATCTTGAAAAACGTCTTCTACGCCTGCAGGTTTTCCTTCCAATTCTCTTTCCACCTGAATTTTTTCAACCATCTCATGTATGTCATCTGCCATCTTACGCAAGTTTTGACTTTTTCCACATAACATCCTTCTACGCTCATCACCTTCAGGAAATCCTTCAGCAACTTCATATAAAATATTATCTAACACTTCTACTGGACTTTCTGCCAATTTTTCTTCTACTTCTCGTCTTGCCCTTTCTCCTGCCATCCTAGCAACATCAGCAATTACCCTACGTTGTTCTCGAGGAATATCTAGTCCTATTGTTGGGACTATAATCTGTGCTTTTGTTCGCAACTCTGCTCTACGGGCTGAATCGCCCTTGGTATGTCGATTTATACGAGATTCCACTTGTTGGAGAGATGGTCTTGATCCTACTTCAGATCTTGGCTCACCATTCATATAGTGTCTTTGATGCTAGCATAGTTTTTTTACAAATGCAAGTGGTTTTTTCTTAAATACCTGTTAAAATACAGAGAGTAAAAATTTGTTTCCCGTACACGGGAGGGGTAAGGAAAGCTTATCCCGCATTTTATGAAAAAGATAATTTTAGCCTCTGCCTCTCCTCGAAGAGAAGAATTGTTAAAAAATATCGGATTGAAATTCAGCGTTGAGCCAAGCAACTTAGATGAGAACATGACGCTAAATCTAAAACCAGCTAAACTTGCTGAATTTTTATCATTCCAAAAAGCTAAAACCGTGGCCAAAAAATATAAAAATTCGATTATTATTGCCGCCGACACAATCGTTGTAATCGGAAATGATATTTTAGGAAAAGCGCATACTGACAAAGAGGCAAAACAGATGTTAAATAAACTGAATGGAAAATCTCACTTGGTAATTACCGGATTTACAATTATCGATAGCAATACAAATAAAAAAGTAACCAAATCCGAAAAAACAAAAGTATTCTTTAAAAAACTCAATGCACATGAAATAGATAATTATATAGCAACAGGCGAACCGGTAAAAAAAGGAGGGGCGGGATCGTATTGCATTCAGGGTTTTGCCTCGATGTTTATAAAAAAAATTAAAGGAGACTATTTTAATGTTGTCGGCCTGCCGATATATTCGCTTATGGAATCTCTAAAAAAATTTGGCATCAAAGTTTTGTAAAATCAGCTTGACATGATGGTTGCAAAGTGATAAAGTTAAAATTATCAATATGAAAAAATTTGATTTAAAAAAAACTACTACTACCTTTTCCTTCTAGTGGGGGGTGGTAAGTTTGTGAAATAAAACCTCCCAATAGGAGGTTTTTTTGTGTACATTTGAAAATTTATGAATAGCACACAATCCGTCTAAAAGCGCTCTTCGAGACAAGTCTGACTTGCTCGAGAAGTAAGCTTAGATGGATGTGTTAAATTCTGATATAATATAAAAATTATGAGAAGTAAACAAATAGACAATCGTCTACAAATAATGAGACACTCATGCGCTCATCTTTTGGCTGCAGCAGTTTTGAAACTGTATCCAGACGTAAAACTTGGAATGGGACCTGCAATTGACAATGGGTTTTATTATGATTTTGAGTTTAAAAATGTAATTTCAAAAGATGATCTTCTAAAAATCGAGGAAGAAATGTTAAAGATTAAAAAAAAATGGAAGAAATTTGAACACTTTACAAAATCAGTTAACGAAGCCAGGGAAATTGAAAAAAACCAGCCATACAAATTAGAATTAGTCAGAGAACTTGCAAAACAAAATAAAAATTTTTCTTTTTACAAATCCGGTGATTTTGTTGATCTTTGCCTTGGACCGCACGTAAAAAATGCTAAAGAAATCGGCGCTTTCAAACTTACTTCAATTGCCGGCGCCTACTGGAAAGGCAATGAAAAAAACCCAATGCTGACAAGAATATACGGCATATGTTTTAAAACTCAAGAAGAATTAAATAAATATCTTTCCCAAAAATTACTGGCCAGTAAAAACGACCATAAAAGAATAGGCAGCGAGCTTGATCTTTTTAGCTTTCATCCGGAAGCTCCCGGATTTGTTTTCTGGCATGCGAATGGACAAAGGATGCGAAAACCGCTGGTAAATTTCTGGCAGAAAATGCACGATAAAGCAGGGTATGAAGAGGTTTCGACCCCCATTCTTCTTTCCGAAGAGCTTTGGAAAAAATCAGGCCACTGGCAGAATTATAAAGATAAGATGTACTTTACTAAAAAGGAGAACAAAACACTTGCCCTAAAACCGATGAATTGCCCCGGAATGATGTTAATTTATAAGAATAATCCGCATTCTTACAAAGAGTTACCTATCAGATGGAGAGAGCTTGGGCTAGTTCATCGTCATGAACCATCCGGAGTTTTAAACGGATTGCTTCGCGAAAGAGCTTTTCGCCAGGATGACGCTCATATTTTCTGTCAGGAAAATCAAGTTGAAGAAGAAGTTAAAAAGATTGTAAAATTGGAGCTTGAAATTTATTCTGCTTTCCACTTTGAAAAAATTCGTATTGAATTATCCACTCGGCCAAAAAAATCTATAGGTACAAGCAAAATGTGGAATACGGCTGAAAAAATTCTAAAAAAAGTCTTAAAAGATTTAAAATTAGATTATGATATAAGCGAAGGCGAAGGAGCGTTTTACGGTCCTAAAGTTGATTTTCACTTAACTGATTCTCTGGATCGACCCTGGCAGTGCGGAACGATTCAGGTGGATTTTGCTATGCCAAGTCAATTTGATTTAATATATATTGATAAAGATGGAAGTAAAAAATGTCCGGTTATGATCCATCGGGCTGTTTTTGGTTCATTTCATAGATTTTTCGGCATACTTATTGAACACTACGGAGGAGTGTTCCCTTTATGGCTTGCTCCGGTGCAGGTAAAAATTATTCCGATTACAGATGGGCAAAAAGACTTTGGAGAAATTATTTTGGAGCTTTTCCGAGGAGAAGGTATTAATGTTGACTTTGACGATAGATCAGAAACAATGCAAGCCAAAATCAGAGATGCCACTTTACAAAAAGTACCTTATATGGCTATAATAGGGGATAAGGAAATTGCAACGAACAGTGTTTCGGTCCGAACCAGAGATGGAAAAAATCTCGGAGCGATGAGAGTTTCGGAATTTTTACAAAAGTTAAAAGAAGAAATTGATAAAAAGATTTAGAAAAAATCAAGTAAGAGTTTTTTATCGGACAAACGAGCGAATATATGCTGTAACGCTTCGTGTTTTAGATAGCGAAGGTAAGCAAATTGGGGTTCTTAGCAAATTTGACGCTTTAAAAAAAGCAAGAGATTTAAATTTAGATCTAGTCGAAGTAGCTCCGATGGCAAAACCTCCTGTTGCCAAAATAATTGATTTTAAAAAATTTTTGTATCAACAGGCAAAGAAAAAAAAGGAAGAAAAGAAAAAAAACAAAGTTTCCGAAACAAAAGAGATTAGACTCGGGCCTTTTATGAACGACCATGACCTTCAAGTCATGATTCGAAGAGGAAAAGAGTTTTTGGAAGACGGCGATAAAGTAAGATTGGTTGTCAAATTTTTTGGACGCCAAATAGCGCATCCTGAATTTGGCAAAAACGTTTTAGATAAAGTTGTAACGTCCCTATCGGAAATTTCGAAACTGGAGAGAGATCCTCATTTTGAGGGGAAACAATTGATTGCGATTCTTTCTCCTGCCCGCCATGGCTCTGCCAAAGGCGTTGCAGGCGGGCCGCAAAAAGCAAAAAAGTTCGCCAAAGAAGGCGAGGGAGATATTAAAAATGAGAAAAATAAAGAAATCAGTCAGTAAAAGATTTAAAGTTACCAAAAACGGTAAAGTTCTTTTTTCACATCAATATAAAGGACATAAAATGGTTAGTAAGTCTTCAAGGAGAAAAAGGAGGCAAAAAGAACCGGGAATCTTGAAGGGCAAATTCGCGAAAAAGATAAAAAAGATGTTGGGCAAAAGTTAAATTTGTCTCGCAAAGCGAGATCCTGCTATGCGGGACAAAAAAGTAAAACAAATGTTAGGAAAAGCCTGATGGGAAAAAGAGCAAGAAAAAATATAAATTTTAGGGAGACTCATTCCGAGAGATCGGCAACAAACTCGTACCGAAATTTTGGAAAGTCTTTAAAAGAAAAGTTTAACATAAAATTCGGAAAATCTTGAAGTTAGAAGTGAGATTTTTTTGAGCTTGAATATTTGATTTCTTGAATTCTAGATATCAAGATTTCAATTCGTCAGCTGACGAATCAAGATCAAAGACATCAAGGATATCCAACTTCAAGAATTCTAAACAATTATGGCGAGAATTAAAAGGGGAGTAGTGTCCCGAAGAAAGCATAAAAAATTACTGGGCAAAACAAAAGGTTTTCGCGGAACAAAAAGCAAACTGACAAGAGTCGCTCACGAAGCGGCTTTACACGCGGGGGCTTATGCGTATCATGGAAGAAAGATTAGAAAAAGAGATTTTCGCGCTCTTTGGATAACCAGAATTAGTGAAGCTGTAAAACCCCAAGGCATTTCCTACAGTGTTTTTATGAATCAATTAAAAAAAGCAAACATTGAGCTGGATAGAAAAATTTTAAGCGATCTTGTTTTAAATGATCCGGCAACTTTTAAAAAACTTGTTGCATCTGTAAAGTAAATCTGATATAATTATTTTTAATATGAAACAATCTAGCAATGTAATCATCTTTGGTTTCTTTTTTACTTCCCAGACCGGGAGGTTTTTAATGTCTTAAAAAAATAAAAGACAAAAAGAACAACCTCCCGAGAAGGGAGGTTTTTTAATGGCAAAGGAGGTGAATTATATGAGTAAATCAGAGTGTTTACAATTAAAAACTGGTAGCTGTATGGGATGTAGTGTCTTAGAGATAGTTTTACGAAAAGGAAGAGAAGGACAAGTTGACGATATTGCTAAAAGAGTTGGCAAAAGTCTTTGCCCTGAGGGAATGCGACCAAGGGCTATATCGAAACCGAAACGTAAAATGTGGTAGGTTTTAAAAAAAATTATTAAAAAAGGAGGTGATAAATTATGGCAATTGCTGAAAGAAGTGCAGAAATTGGAATAACCGAAGCACTGGAAAAACTTGACGAAGTATCACGTGTAGCAAGAATAGAAAGAGAGCATGGAACACTCTCGGGAAAAAACATAATACCCGACTTAACAAGAAAAGCTAGAGAAAAAAGAATCACAACTATAATTAATGGAAAACATCCAGATTTAGATAGTGTTCCAAACATATATCGAGATAGTGTTTTCTCTGGAAAAACTTTAATAGTAGATGGGTATGGTGTCCACGTAGTTTCGTAGTTTCAAACTATTAAAATCTTTTAGAAAGCATAATGAAAAAAAGCCTTCACTATGATATTCTTAGAATATGGAAGAAGAGTTGATTGGTATTAAAAATGCCGCGGTTTCGCTTATTTTTGACGCCAAAGATAAGAAAACACTTGAAGAAACTAAACTTCAGTTTTTAGGAAGAAGCGGAAAATTAACTTTGGCAATTAAAGAAATTATCAAAGTTCCCCTTATTAAAAGAGCAGAAATAGGAAGACTTGCCAACGAGGTTAAACAAGCGATAGAAGACGCGCTTGTGAATCAAGAATTAAGAATTAAGAATCTAGAATCAACGAAGCGAAAAGAAAATGTTGATAAAACTGTGCCCGGCATAAAACCAAAAATAGGCCATCTTCACCCAATGACGCAAGTTTTAAATGAGGTTATTGATATTTTTAAAGGCATTGGATTCCAAGCTGCGGACGGGCCGGAAATAGAAACGGATTACTATAACTTCACTGCCTTAAACATGCCACCAAACGCACCGTCACGCGATACGCAAGCGACTCTTTATTTGGACACCCGAAATAGCAAAGCTGAGCCAGGACAAATTTTGTTACGAACCCAAACCTCTAATATGCAGGTTAGGGTTATGGAGAAAACTAAACCACCAATCAGAGTAATAGTTCCGGGAAAAACATACCGCGTTGATGACGTAGATGCTTCACATAGTTTTGAATTCTGGCAACTTGAAGGATTTATGGTGGATAAAGACGTTAGAATGACAGATCTTCTTGGAACAATTGATTATGTTCTTAAGCGCTTTATGGGAAAAAACACAAAAACAAAATTTGCCACAACTAATTTTTCATTCGTAGAGCCGGGAATCGACACGTATATGGAATGCACTGTATGCAAAGGGAAAGCCCGCCTGCCGAACGGGCAGGGCTGTAGTTTTTGCAAACAAAGTGGATGGAGCGAAATAATGCCCGCGGGCATGATTCACCCAAATGTTTTAAGAGCCGCAGGTTACGATAGCCAAAAAGTTTCAGGATTTGCTTTTGCAATTGGCCTTTCAAGACTGACAACTCTCCGCTACCAAATGGACGATTTAAGATTATTAACCAATCCGGATTTGAGAATCCTTGAACAATTTTAAATTATGTTAGCACCTTTGTCTTGGTTAAAAGAATACGTAGACATTACACTCTCTCCAAAAGAGCTGGGAGAGAGATTAACCGAAGTGGGTTTGGGGACGGAAAAAATTATAAAAACCGATGGTGATGTAATTTTTGAATTTGAAATAACTCCCAACCGCCCGGATCTTTTGTCAATTATCGGAATTGCAAGAGAAATTGCCGCCGTTGAAAATAAATCAATAAAGTATCCGCGCTTAAAAACAAACCTCAAACCTAAAAAAATTCTGCCATTGATAATTAAAACCGATTCAAAAATTAATCCGCGGTTTACAGGAATAATTATTGACGGCATAAAAGTCAAAGAATCGCCGACTTTGTTAAAAGATAAACTAGTAAAAATTAACCAGCGTCCGATTAATAATATTGTTGATATCACAAACTATGTAATGTTTGAGCTTGGTAATCCAATTCACGCTTTTGACTATGACAAAATCAAAGGACATATCATGGAAGTAAAAAAAACAAAGGGCGGGGAGGAATTTAAAAGCGTTGACGGAATTTCATATCATTTACCAAAAGGGGCAGTAGTTATTTATGATGACCAAAATTTAATTGACCTTTGCGGTATAAAAGGGGGATTTAACAGCGGGACTTTCGAAGATACTAAAACGATTTTTCTTCGTATCCCTGTTGAAGATGCAATACAAACCCGAAAAACTTCGCAGTCGCTTGGTCTCCGCTCTGAAGCGTCAAGCATTTTCGAAAGGGGAGTAAATACCGGCGGAACAGTTGACGCACTTATTAGATGCGTTGACATAATTCTTGAACTAGCGGGCGGACAAGTAGTAAGTGAACTTTATGATATTAAAGAAAAAAGTTTTTCTCCTTGGAGAGTGGATTTAAGAATAGAAAGACTAAACAAAATTTTAGGAATCCAAATACCAATAAAAGAAGTTTTACAAATTTTAGAAAGTTTAAATTTCTTGCCAAAAATTATTAAAAAAAATATTATTCAAACTTTAATTCCAACTTATCGAAACGATTTAAAAATAGAAGAAGATTTAATTGAAGAAGTAGCCAGACTTTACGGTTATAATAAATTTCCAAAAACCTTGCCTTTTGGTGAAATTCCAACCAAACAAATTCCATATTTTAAAGATTATCGAATTGACGAAAAAGTAAAAAGCATCCTTAATTCCTGCGGCTTTTCCGAAGTTTACACTTATAGTTTACTCGGTGAAAAAGATTTAATTGATTGGGAAATTAATCCGAACAATATCCTTCGAATAGATAATCCTGTGAGCAAAGAATTTGAGTATTTGCGACCAACGCTAAAGATTAATCTTCTTAAAGCTTTAAGGCAAAATCAAGCAAATTTTGAAGAAATTAATCTCTTTGAATTAGGCAAAGCATATCTTGGAAAAACTGTCGACAAAAACACCGAAGATTATTATCTAAGTGCTGTTTCCAACAAAAAAAACTTCTCTGAAATTAAAGGACTTGTCGAATATATTTTTGAAAGTTTGGGAATTAAAGACGACCCTGCAAAATATATCGAAATTATCGATGACGGCATTATTTTTGAAATAAATTATTCGCAGATTCTAGAAAAAATGAATCCTCAAAAAAAATTCTTGTCCATTCCAAAACATCCGCCGATTATTGAAGATTTGGCAATAGTTATTGGCAACAATATTGAAGTTGGAAAAATTATAGAGGAGATAAAAAAACAAAGCCCGCTAATTTCACATGTGTCATTACTTGATCAATATCAAAATTCAAAAACTTTCCACCTTGTCTATCAACATCGGGAAAAAAATTTGACAAACGAGGAAGTAGCAAAAATCCGCGAGAAAATTATAACTGCTCTAAAAGAAAAATTCCATGCAAAGATCAAGGAATAAAAAAGGTTCTATTAAATTCCAGTCTGTTATGGCGATATTGTTGGAGTTAATGTTGGCGTTAAAGTTGGAGTAATTGATATTGTTGGAGTTGGAGTAACTTCGGGATATTTATAATCGGAGGTTTCTGTTGGGGGGTAGTATTGCGAATCCGCCGCCGAATGATTTTCCTTTATCCAATCATTGATTCCATCCTGCCAGCGGTTTCTTCCATCAGTTGAAACCGGATCGGTTTCGGAAAAAACAAGGTAATCTTTAACATCATAATCTCCATGGTCTATCTCATCCTGATTAGCCAATTTTTTATCCTGATGTTTTGAAACCTTAAGTTTTTTATAAATAGGCGATATTGCCGTCGGTTCTGTCCCCTTGATAAAATACTCAGATCGCGTAGGACGTCCATCAACCGGCAAGCCTCCGCCAAAAGCATCAATCATTACCGCCGTTACACCATCTGGTTTTTCAAAATCTTCATCCGACTTTCCCTTTAACGCCTCCAAGATAATTCTTCGCCAAATAGGAGCCGCGCCTGTCACACCGGAAGCAACATTTCCCATAGGAGAATTGTCATTATTTCCAACCCAAGTCGCAACCAAAATACTTGGCGTCCAACCAATTGTCCAGTTATCCCTTTTATCATCGGTTGTACCGGTTTTGACAGCAATTGTTTTACCACTTACATTTAAATAACTGTTCACTCCAAAAGTAATAAGCCTAGCATTATTATCTAAAAGCATATGAGAAATGATAAAGGCGACTTCCGCACTTATTGCTCTTCTTTTGGAAATATCCTTATGCTCATATAAAACATTTCCTTTGGGATCGCTGACTTTTAGAATTGCTATTGGCTCAACCCTATTTCCGCCATTTGCAAAAACTGTATATGCGGCAGCCAAATCAATCGGTTTTACATCGCCTCCACCAAGCGTTAATGACAAACCAAAACGCTTTGTATTCTCATCTGTTGGCGAAAGTGTGGTTAATCCCATATCACTAGCTGTAGTCAGCATATTTTTAATCCCGACAAGCGATAAAAGTTTTACAGCAGGGATATTAATGGACGATCCCAAAGCAAACCGCAATTGCAAAGGCCCATGAAACTTTCCATCGTAATTAACAGGAATATAATCTTTTTCCCCCTGGTTTGGAAAAACAGTTTTTGTATCCATAATAAGAGTTGCCGCCGTGTAGCCCTTTTCAAGAGCCGCAGCATAAGTTACAGGCTTAATGGATGATCCAGGCTGGCGAATACCTTGCGTAATAACATTGAACTGTCCTTGAAAATTATCTTTTTTACTGGCCGATTGCGTGGCAAAAAAATCTCTGCTTCCAACCATCGCCAAAATCTCGCCGTTTCTTGGATTAAGAACAATACTGGCGCCGTTTCCAACATTCAAATTTCTTGCGGCTGTTACTTCCTCGTTAACAATTTTTTCCGCTTTTTCTTCGAGTTTATAATCAAGGGTCGTTGTCACCTGCAAACCTCCTTGTTCAACCGCATTTTCTCCAAATTGTTTTATCAAAAGATCTTTAACATAAAAAGAAAAATGAGGCGCTTTTATTGATTGTCCGCTTGACTCAAAAGTTACTTTATCCAATTGTTTTACCGCGTCATTTTCTTGTTTACTTGTAATATATCCGTCTTCCCGCATTCTTCTTAAAACTTCCTGCGCGCGGCCAATATAGGCTTTTGGATCCGGTCCATAAGGGGAATAATAAGAAGGACTTTGAGGAAATCCGGCTAAAATTGCAGATTCAACTAAAGCTAAATCTTTGGCTTTTTTTCCAAAATATCGCTCTGATGCCGCTTCGATTCCGACAGCCGGTCCGCCATATGGCGCCACATTTAAGTAAAGTTCTAGAATTTGATCTTTTGTGTACTTTCTATCAACTTGAATTGATAGCATTAACTCCTTTATTTTTCGGGGAATTGATTTTTCCGAAGTTAGAAGAGCATTCTTTACCAACTGCTGAGTTAGGGTCGAACCTCCTGTTACTCTTCTGAAAAGAACAAAATCTCTTATGGCCCTCAAATATCCTGCAACTGAAAATCCTTGATTGGTATAAAAATTTTTGTCTTCAATAGAAATTGTTGCTTCCTGCAGAGTTTTGGGAATTGCATCCAAGGTAACATAAGTTCTATTTTGCTCTTGGTAAACATCATATAAAACAATACCGTTTCTATCCATTATTTTTGTGGACTGGGGAAGATTAGTAGATGTTAGTTTCCCTGGTGTTGGCAAATCACGGCTATACCAGATAAAAAGAAAAACAGTCAAAACAATCAGTCCAATTAATCCAAAAAATGTAAATTTTGCCAGACGGCTTAGGAAGAGAATATTTGTCAATCTTTGTTTTAATCCTCCTCTTCGTCTTCGATAAAAATCCGCCATAAAATATAGTATACCAAATTTATCGTTTTATTAAAAATATGCTATACTTTGGCTATGGACAAAATTGAAGAACTACTGACAAGAGGTATTGCAAATATTATTCCTTCAAAAAAGGAACTGGAAAAATTACTGCGTTCAAAAAAAACTTTGAATGTTTATCTTGGTATTGATCCGACCATGACCGAAATTCATTTAGGACACGCCGTACCCTTGCGTAAACTTCAAATGCTTGCAGATCTTGGCGCCAATGTTACTTTCTTAATTGGCGATTTTACTGCCCTCATTGGCGATACATCGGATAAAGACTCCGAAAGACCGGTTTTGACTTCCGAACAAATTGAAAAGAACTTTAAGGATTACAAAAAACAGGCTGAAAAAATTCTTGATTTTTCCAAGGTCAAAATTAAATTTAACAGTGAATGGTTGAAAGAATTAAGTTTCACAGAAATTGTAAAGTTTTGTCAACATTTTTCAGTTGGCGACTTTGTAAGCCGTGAATTAATTAAAAAAAGATTAAATGAAGGAAAAAGAGTAGGACTACATGAGTTACTTTATCCGGTGATGCAAGGCTACGATAGTTATTTTTTAGATAGCGATATTCAAATAGGCGGAACCGACCAAACCTTTAATATGCAAGCCGGTAGAACTCTTCAAAAAGATTTAAGAGATAAAGAATCATTCATTATTGCCACCCAATTTTTAATGGGAACTGACGGCCGAAAAATGAGCAAGACGTGGGGAAACGCAATTTGGCTTGATGATAAGCCCTCCGACATGTACGCTAAGATCATGGCGATACGGGATGATTTAATAATTGAATATTTTACTTTAGCAACAAACATTCCGCTTTCTCAAATTGAAAATTTAAAAGAAGAAGTCAAATCAAATCCTTTAAAAGCAAAAAAGAAATTAGCCAATGAGATTGTAAAAGAATTGCATGGGCAAAATGAAACGGATATTGCAGCCCAAAATTTTGAAAAAACAGTCCAAAAAAAAGAAACGCCTTCTGAAATGACTATTTTTTCATTATCGAAAACATTTGTGTCTGGAGCGTCAATATCTGATGTCCTTGTTCGAACAGAACTCTCATTAAGTAAATCAGAAGCGAAAAGACTAATAGAACAAAGAGGCGTATCTGTTGATAACCAAGTAATTTCGAATCCCAATACACCATTTAAAGGAGAATTTATTAAGGTCGGAAAAAGAAAATTTGTAAAAATTAAGGTTGAGGATTGAGGAAAAAATGGCAGGAAAAACTGATAAATACGCGATCATTAGTGTTTTTGATAAAGAGGGGATTGTTGAACTTGCAAAGACTCTAGATGAACTTGGCTACAAAATAATTTCTACCGGCGGGACGGCAAAAATTTTAAGCGAGAATAAAATTCCAGTAATTCCGGTTTCCCAAATTACTAAAAACCCAGAAAGTTTTGACGGCAGAATGAAAACCATCAGTTTTCAAATTGAATCGGGAATTTTATTTGATAGAAATAATCCAAAACATACTAAAGAGGCAAAAACTCTCGGAATAAAACCAATCGATATTGTAATTTGCAACCTTTATCCTTTTGAAAAAACTATTGAAAATCCAAAAGTAAAATTAAATGATGCTATAGAAAATATTGATATTGGGGGACCGACAATGATTAGAGCCGCGGCAAAAAACTTTAAAAATGTTTTGGTTGTTGTCGACCCGAAAGATTATGAGATGGTTACAAAGTATTATCATGCTGAGCGAAGCGAAGCATCCCGAGACTCTTCGCTTGCGGCTCAGAATGACATACGGAAGGAACTGGCTGCAAAAGCCTTTACCCACTTATCTTTTTACGATTCACAGATTGGTAAATTTTTAAACAGTGAGTTATTTCCAAACGAACTAACAATTTCGGGAAGAAAAATTTTTGATCTTCGATATGGCGAAAATCCTCACCAAAAATCGGCATTTTATTTAAAACCAAACACTAGGTCTCCGCTTAGAAATTTACAAAAACTTTGGGGCAGAGAACTTTCCTATATTAATTTAACTGATATTAATGCAGGTCTTGAATCAGTCAGACTCTTTAGTAGCCCTTGCGCCGTAGTCATAAAACATAATACTCCTTGCGGAATTGCATTAGGGACTACGATTGATCAAGCTCTTCAAAGAGCGATTGAGGCTGATCCCGAATCTGCTTTTGGCGGAATTATTGTTTTAAATAAACCAATAAATTTAAAAGCCGCCAAAGAAATTGGAAAATTTAAAGATGAGAAAAAATCCAACATTGATATTTTGGCAATTCCCAAAATTGATAAAACAACGCTTGAATATTTACAAAAAATGAGAAAAACCATGGGTATTTACAGTTTTGGACAAATTCCAAAAGAAAGCGAGGTTGTAAACCTTAAAGGAATTGACGGTGGATTTATTCTGCAAACTGCGGATAATAATATTGATGAAAGTTTTAAAAATTGGAAAATTGTAACAAATGTAAAACCGACAAAAAAACAATTAGAGCAAATGCAAATTGCCTGGAAATTTATTTCAAGAATAAAGTCTAATTCAATAATTGTTGTTGACAAAACTTTACCGATGACAAGGGGAATAGGATTGGGACAAACGGCAAGAATTAGGTCTGCGAAAATCGCGCTTGAACAAGCGGGAAAATATACAAATGGAGCAATTTTGGCAAGTGATAGTTTTTTCCCATTTGATGACGCTGTGAAACTCGCAACCAAATTTGGAATTGGCGCAATTGTTCAGCAAGGGGGATCAATTAACGACAAGCTCTCAATTGAAGCCGCAAATAAAGCTGAAATTCCGATGGTCTTAACCGGCCGCCGCGCCTTCTGGCACTAAGTAGACAAAATGTGATAAAATTTAAATATGGAAATGTTTAGAAAACATAAGTGGATTTGGACAATAATTGTTATAATTTCATCCTTTGCATTAATTGCAACATCCTTCCTCCCGTTTATCTTGAGATAAAAACTTATTATGGATTTAAAAACTCCAATTAGACAAGCCGGTAGGCTTTATAAAATGTACGCTTTGCGGCTTGAAAAATTGGGAATTGAAACTTTCCAAGACTTTTTATATCATGTCCCTTTCCGCTATGAGAATTATTCATTAATCTCTAAAATTTCACAGGTTCAAACTGGTGAAGCAGTAACTATTCAAGGGAAAGTTATTGAAATTAAAAACATCTATACCCGAGGGTTTAAAAGAATTCAAAAAGCAAAAATAGCAGATGAAAGCGGCGAAATCGAAGCTGTTTGGTTTAATCAACCTTTTTTACTGCAATACATTCACAAAAACGACATGATTAGCCTTTCGGGAAAAGCAGGATTCTTTCATAATAAATTAGTTTTAAAATCACCGGAATATGAATTAAAGACCGATAACGAATATATTCATACAGGAAGATTAGTTCCAATATATCCTGAAACTAGGGGAGTATCTTCAAAATGGCTGCGGCGTCAAATTTACAAACTTTTGAAGGAACAAAGACAAAATTTGTTCGAGTATCTTCCTGACTCAATTATCAAAGACGTCGACTTAATAGGATTTAATGATGCAATTGAACAAATTCATTTTCCAAAAAGTCACGATTTAGCGGATAAAGCAAGATATCGTCTTTCTTTTGACGAGTTGTTTTTAATGCAACTTAGGGCAAAACAGAAACGAAGCCAGTGGAAAAAAAATCTGGTAGGCCATCCTTTTAAAATCTCAAAATTCAAAAATAACATTCAGGAGTTTTGGGATAAATTGCCTTTTGAGTTAACAAATGCACAAAAAAAAGCTGTCAAAGAAATTTTTCAAGATCTGGCAGGTAAAAAACCAATGAACAGGCTTTTAGAGGGAGATGTCGGCAGCGGAAAAACTGTTGTCAGCGCAATTGCCATGTATCTTGCTTTTTTAAACGGTTTTCAATCAGTTTTAATGGCACCAACGGAAATTTTGGCAGGCCAACATTACAAAACAATCTCCGATCTTTTATCTCCCCTTGGAGTCAGAGTTAATTTAGTCACAGGGGGTAAAAAACATAATTCATTATTCATGATTCAAAATTTAAACATACTGATAGGAACCCACGCATTATTAAATGATAAAATTAAACTTGATAATTTAGGACTTGTCGTTATTGACGAACAACAGCGTTTTGGAGTAGAACAGAGAGCACTCATCCGCTCTAAAGGAAAAAACCCGCATCTTTTAACAATGACAGCAACGCCAATTCCAAGAACTATCGCCCTAACTTTGTACGGAGATTTAGATCTTTCATATTTAGACGAAATGCCACAGGGAAGAAAAATAGTTAAAACTTGGCTCGTTCCTTTGGAAAAAAGAAATTCTGCGTATGAATGGATTAAAAAACAAATTAAAGAATTTAAATCGCAGGCTTTTATCATTTGCCCGTTTATAGAAGAGTCGGAAAGCATGCAGACTGTTAAAGCGGCAAAAAAAGAATTTGAGAGACTAAAAGAAAAAATTTTTATAAAAGAAAGGGTCGGTCTTTTGCACGGGAAGCTAAAAGGAAAAGAAAAAGATAAAATACTCCAAGATTTCAAAAATAAAGAATTTGATATTCTTGTTGCAACGCCTGTTGTAGAAGTTGGAATTGATATTCCCAATGCAACAATGATAGTTATTGAAGCGGCCGACCGTTTTGGTCTTGCGCAGCTTCACCAACTTCGGGGAAGAGTAGGCCGAGGCGACAAACAATCCTATTGTTTACTGTTTACTGAATCAAAAAATTATGAAACATATAAAAGATTAAAAGCGATGGAAAAAATGCATATCGGAGCAGAACTTTCCGAACTTGATTTGAAAATGCGAGGCCCCGGAGAAATGTATGGCACAATGCAGCACGGAATAAAACACTTGAAAATTGCCAGCTTTTCAAATTTTGTTTTAATTGAAAAAGCTAAAAAAGAAGCCGAAAATATTTTTCTAAAATTAAATAATTATCCAAAACTCCAAGAGAAATTAAACGAAATAAGTCACAAGCCCATTTCCCCGGACTGATAAGCAAACCTACTCTGAAGGGGCAATTCCATAAATCGTAATTAGAGTTCCGGGATTATCTTTGCTGGCATATGTCAAATTTCCGTTTGTCGGAGGATCAGCCCAATAATAAAGCTTTTCTACGTCATCCGTTTTCATATTAACGCAACCATGGCTCATCGGATGACCAAAATTATTATGCCAATAAGTCCCATGCAGGCTAAATCCGCGCGCCATTGCAGTTTCATTGTTGTAAAAAAACATCACAAACGGCACATTTGGAAGATTATAATAAGTCCCGATCGCCGCATTTCCCCCTGCCATCCTGGTATATCTTAACTTCACCCAAATATGAAAATCTCCGGTCGGTGTTCGACCCCACTTCCCCGAAGATACTAAAAAACTATAAACCAATTTCTCGCCTTCATATGCATAAAGTCTTTGTTTGGTTAGATCAATTAAAATATGTTTTGGCTGTCCCGTACTTTCTCCCAAAACCGGTTTTATCCATTTATCGCTTGCAATCTCTTTAGGAATAGAAACTTTTTGACCCAAAAATATTCCCTCATTTTTATTGTGCTCAAATTGACCGGATAAATCTTTAATACAGCTAATGGAATTAGCGCAAGGAGGTTCTTTTTTAGCAAAAAAGAGCAAAGTAAACGCAGACAAAACTAAAATTAGAACTATTGATATTGGTGCTGATCTCAAAAAATGGAATTTCTTTTTTCTATTTTTAGCCATTTCTTCTAGCCTAGCAATAAAAAAACCAAAAGTAAAGCGGAATATGGAGAGTTTATCTTGCCGAACTTACGGGCGGAGCGGGTTCTATTGGTTTTATAACGCCTCTTTGTTCCAAAACCGTGACTGCTGAAGCTAAGGCCTCTTTTCCAGTAGTCTCACCTGTTGGCCTTAATGCATATAAATCTTCAGAAGAAGTGCCAGACAATTCAGGCACCCCTTTCTTGTATGCAGATCGTCCATGTATAATCATGGCTTCTTCTACGACACATCCCTTACCGTAGTGAATATATATAGTTACTTTATCGCCTCCCTGTCCGGCTGGAGGCTCACTTGCATAACGTCGAGAAGACAAACCATGTAGATCTATCTCCTCTCTTAACACAAATCTCCCCTCAGTATCTTTCTCCACAACCCTTGTTTTAACATTTTGCTTTACGTTAAGTCCTTTTAAGTCTGCAGGATCATCAGGGAGTTCGCTTTTAGTCCATTCCACTGCTGAATTATTTGTAAATGGTTTACCGGCAGAAAGCATTTCCAGTTGGGCCGCAGAAAGATTGTTCTCTGCTATCCGAAGAGCCAGTGATTCAATCTTACTCCAAAGCGCTATTTCTTCTTCACTATGCTCTGCCACAGCCACCGTTGTTGAAGGAGCCGTTGCTGGATTTGAGTCTGCCGCCTTGTCAGGAATAATTCTACTACCTGGTACTTCATTTACCATAACGACATTTTATCAATACAACCTACTTAAGTCAAGAACTATTAGCTCCTAAGTGTTATCTATTTTGTTTTAAACATATCAATTAAGAGGGTGTAAAATCCAAACCCCAAACTCGCATCATAAATTATATGAATTGCGACATGAAGTAATTTACCACTTGACAAGCCTATCGTGGTTATGTGGTATAATACAAACGGTCGCCAGGTAATGGCGCCCATCGAAAACAGGTCTTTAGCTAAAAAAGCGAAGACCTTTTTTCGTATTATCAGGGAAAAACTTTAATCCAAAACCATCAAGGATACCATTTTGCATATAAAGTTTCTGAAGAGTAATTTCGTTAAATCTCCAGTATTCACTTTGCTTTTTATTATATTCAAAAACATGAAATATAGGGTAACAATACAAATCGGCGATTTGAATACCGACGGTTTTATCTGAGGTTGAAAATAAAAGGCGTTCGATAATATTGGGACATTTGTTTAATATGCCACTTGGCTCCCACCTCATTTTATTATGTAATCTATCTAGTTCTTGTCCAATATAATGTTTTTCAACTTGTCCTTCTCTTGAATCTATGATGCAAATTCCACAAGCCTTTTCTTTTCCAAGATATTTTTGAAACCGTTCAAGAAGAAAGACATATGCAACATCGTAAGGGTTTTGCGAAGGGTATTGCTTCCAATAACCTTTTTTACCGATAACAACAGAATATAATACAACAGGAATATTTTTTAAAAAATCGGTCATTTTAGCTTCCAATTCATCATATTTTGCCCTATCGTTCAATTTAATAGGCGAGGATTCTTTTAAATCTGGATTTGCATACCGAAGAAAATTGGACTTTATTTCAATATCAGGATTTTGGAAGAATTTTGTTTTAATATCACGAAGTTTGCTTTCGATAATCGAAATGTTATTCTCGTTAATAATACAACCTGTTAAAGCTAAAAATTTACTACCATTTTGACTAATAGGCACTGTATCACCAGATTCATCAATATACATTATTTGCATAAATAAAGTATAACATAATTATAAAAAACGATATAAACTATTGACTTTACTTACTTCTTGTTACATTCTTCTTGAAGACTTAAGAAGACGAAGCTCTATAATCCGCGGTTGCGAAAAGTTTGAAAATTTAGTAGAATACAAAAGTTATGCCGCAGGAACCAAAAAAAAGACATTCCAGACAAAGACAAGGAAAAAGACGAGCAAGTATTAGACTTAAAGCAAAAAAGGGAGTCGCATGTCCAAATTGTAAAAGTTTAATATCGCCGCACACGATTTGCAAGAATTGCGGATATTACAAAGGAAAACTAATAATCATAAAGAAGGAAAAGAAGGAAAAACCCGCCTAAGTTTACCGTTCGCCTTTTTGGTACTATTCGCACACGGCTCACGGAGCACTTGTTCGGCGGGCAAGGAAAAAAACCGAAAATACTAAAAAATGAAAACCCCATTTGATCCGCGGCATAAGAAGCGGCAGAAATTAATTGAGGAATTATTTAGAATCGAATTTCACAAGCAAAAAGTAAGTAAAAATGCCGAAAATATTACATCCAACCTGAATCTTATTGACAGGCAAATCGAAAAATCAGCGCCTGAATTTCCGGTTAAAAAAATAAATAAAATAGATTTGGCAATTTTAAGACTCGCGGTTTTCGAACTTTTAATCGAAAAAAAAGAACCGCCAAAAGTAATCGTTGACGAAGCAATAGAACTAGCAAAAGAATATGGCCAAGATACAAGCTCGAGTTTTATAAACGGGGTACTTGGCAATATTTTAAACTATGAAAAAAAATAAACTTCTCCCGCAAAGCGGGATCTTGCCCAGCGAGACAAAATTTAAAAACAAAAAACTTTTTGATCAAGCATTTACACATCGTTCGTATCTAAATGAGATCAAGCATCTCGAAAAAAACGGACAAAAAGTTGAGTCAAATGAACGACTGGAGTTTTTGGGCGACAGCATTCTTTCTTTTATCGTATCCGACTATTTATTTAAAAAATATCCAAGTTTTGATGAAGGAACATTAACCAACCTTCGCGCTCTTTTGGTTAATACAAAAAGTCTTGCACTTATTGCAAAAGATTTAGATTTTGGAAATTTATTAAAAATTTCAAAAGGCGAAGAGGAATCAAAAGGTCGGCAAAACCAAAGCATGCTGGCAGACAGTTTTGAAGCTTTTATTGGAGCGCTGTTTATCGATCAAGGAATCTCAATAGTTTACTCTTTTCTCGAAAAAATTCTGCTTAGTAAAATTGAAGCTTTGATACAAAAAAGCAGTTTTAAAGACCCAAAAAGTCTTCTACAAGAATCTGTCCAATCCAAAAAACAAAACTCGCCAATTTATAAGGTATTAAGAGAAAAAGGGCCTGCTCATGATAAAATTTTTACAGTGGGTGTTTTTGTTCAAGAAAGCATGGTAGGTTCAGGTCTTGGACGATCCAAACAAGAAGCGGAAGAAAACGCCGCTAAAGTCGCCCTTGAGAAGCTACGTAAATAATGCTAAAATATACAACATGTCAGTTGTAATTAGATTAACCAGGATGGGTAAAAAAGGCGAGAGAAAATTTCGCATTATTGCTAAAGAGAAGCGAAGCAAAAGAGACGGAAAAGCAATAGAAATTTTAGGCTGGTACGAAAAGGGTATTTCTACTCAAAAAAAACAGCTTAATAAAGACCGAATCAAATACTGGATATCTCAAGGAGCGGAAGTTACAAAAACTGTTAGCAAATTACTTGAATAAAATTCAGAATATGAAAAAAGCGCTTTTATATATAGTTTCTTCAATCGTCGATAACCCCAAAAAGGTTGATATTGAAGAAAAAGAAGAAGACGGAATTATCCAATTTACTATTAATTTAGCCCAGGAAGATATGGGAAAAGTTATTGGCAAAGAAGGAAAAGTAATTAGAGCAATAAGAAATGTTTTAAAAATTGCCGCTATAAAACAAGGAAAAAGAATAAATATAACTCTGGCAGAAAATCTTCCATAGATGAAAATTTCTATCCTGACGCTATTCCCTGAAATGTTCCAAGGTCCTTTTGACTGCTCTATTTTAAAACGAGCGAAATACAAAAAATTAATTAACATCAAATTTGTAAATATACGGGATTTTGGTATTGGAAAACACAAAATTGTCGATGATGCGCCTTACGGCGGCGGGGTAGGAATGGTTATGCGTGTAGATGTCATTAAAAAGGCGGTTGAAAAAACTAAATGCAAAGAAAAATGCAAAGAAAAAGTTTTTTTTCTTGATCCAAGGGGAAAAACTTTTAATCAAAAGAAGGCAGTTGAGATATCAAAACTTAATCATATAATTTTAATTTGCGGACACTATGAAGGCATCGACGAAAGAGTCAGGAAATTTATTGATGAAGAAATTTCTATCGGGGACTACGTGCTAACCGGCGGAGAAATACCCGCCATGGTAATCGTTGACTGCATTTCCCGCCTTTTGCAAGGTGTTCTCAAAAAAGAAGAAGCTACTCGGTTTGAATCATTCTCTCAAATGGAAAACTTAGTCGAGTACCCTCAATACACAAGACCGCAAGATTTTAACGGACAAAAAGTTCCGAATATACTTCTTTCGGGAAATCATAAAGAGATCGCAAAGTGGCGAAAAAACATGTCTTTGACATTAACTAAATCAAACAGGCCAGATCTTCTAAAAACTTCAGAGAGAACCTGAAGAATTTGCGAAAGGCAAAGACTCCTCAAGCATCCACGAAGAAACATCCTTAAAAGTCGCTTCTTGACCCTTGCTTAAAGGCTTGATCAAAGCTGTATAATCCACAGATATTGGAGGAATTGCGCGATAATAAAAGACTATTGTCATTTTTGACCTGTTTTCTGCCGAATCGACACCGTTGACTTCAGAAATAGGAATTATTTTTGCAAGCGAGTTTAAAAATCTTCTTACACCTTCAATTCCCCCATCTTTTAGCTCCAACGATAAGCTTAAAGAAGGAAAAGAACCAATATTCCCCGATGATTTTTCAGTCTCTTGAGAAAGGCTACCGACTTGAAAAACATAATCTCCAACTGAAACACCTGATTTAACCGAAGCACTCCTAATCGCGTTCAAAACTCCAATAAAGTCTTTCTCTCCCGGAAGAGCGCCTGAAACAATCTGCAACTGAGAATCTAAATCTATATCATCTAAAGAAGCCACAAATTCCAAATTTTTTTGTAAAGTGATAATCTTTTCTTTTGTTAAATCTTCCTGGGCTCTAATAACAAAAATCTCTTGTATTTGAGGCATAACAAAAAAAACAAAAAGCATAACCGAAGCAGTGATAATCAAAACAGAAATAAGATAAGGCTTGCATCGTATATATAATATTTTTAAGACGCTTTGATCTATTTTTAATCTCTTTGTATCAACAGTTTGCATTACGGTAAATCAGCTTTAATTGAAAACACGTATTGGTTAGCTTCCGTATCTATAGAAAGATTTTCAAGCGTAATTTTATTAAACATTTTTTTATCCGCCGCAAAAACCACTAAACTATCCATAAAATTATTTATTGCCGTAAGAGACATAGAAGAAGCTTTTATTGAAACATTTTTTTTGTTAACAGTCAGCGAGGTCATCGAAAGATCGACGGGCTTCTGTTGGACAATGGCATTTATAGTTCCATTAAAATTTGCTCGCTTAGATAAGAGACTTTCTATATTTTGCAATCTATCATTTACAATAAATAATTTTGCAATCTTTTGCTTTGAAGAATCAATATTGGCAGAAAGAGTTTTTTCTTGGTTTTGAAGGGACAAAAGAGGAGAACTAAGTTTTATAAAAAATACAAAAATAGAAGAAGTACAAACAAAAATGAGACAAAAAAACGCACTTATTCGCAACAATATAACTCTCTTTTTTAATTTTGTAATTCTTTCTTTCTGCTTTGAAACTAAATTTATTTCACTCATAGTCTCTCATTGCAAGCCCAACGGCTACCGTAAAGTTTGGCGCGTTATCAATCATCTCTTTTGGAACTTCCGAGTTTAATATCTTCCATGGATTTGAAATTACCGTTTCTAAACCGCAATTTTGAGCAAAAAACGTATCAATCCCGGGAAGTTTTGCTGTTCCTCCCGAAAGTAAAATTTGCTTAAGAGGGCCTTCTTCTTTGTATTTTTCGCTATAATACACCATGGATTTTTTAACTTCTGTGACTATTGACGCGACAATTGGCAATGTCGCTTTACCAATTTTTCCTCCAAAAACCGTTTCTGATATTCCATAAGTTTTTTTATACTCTTCCGCTTGATCAAAACTAAATCCTAAATCCGTCATAATCGCACGGCTAATAACCGCACCGCCTGTTGCCACTGAATAAGTAAAAACTAAAACTCCGTCTTTTATAATTGCCAGAAGCGTATTTACAGCACCGATATGAACAATAATCGTATTTGGAAAATTCTCTCCTCGAACACAAGACCTTATCACGGCCAATATTTCCGTTTCCAAAGAATTAATAGAAAATCCCGCCACCTGAACAATTTTTTGATATTTTTCTATTAACGCTGTGGGAGCCCCAACCAAAAGAACATTCATTTTAGCGCTAGCTGCCAAAGAATCTGTTTTTTTCAGTATTTTCCAATCCAAAGTAACATTTGGAAGCGGCAAAGGTATATATTGTTCCGCCTCCCAGTAAATCGCCGATGAAAGTTCTTTATCCGACAAAAGAGGCATTTCCAAAACTTTTGTATAAACCTGGCTTTCTGGAAGTGCGATATTGACGTTCGTTGAATTAATTTTTGCGTTATTACAAACCGCCCTTATTGATCTGGCCATTTCTTCCTGATCGAAAGGAGACTCTGAAAGCATTCCTTTTTGCGGAGTCGGCAGAGTTGATGTTGCACGTAAAACAAAACTGTTATTTTGCTCGGAAAGCCAAACAGCTTTCATTATCATATCTCCAATATCAAGTCCAAAAGGTTTGTCTTTCATTATGTTGGCGAAAATAAAACGTATTGAAAAAATTCAGACGGAAGCTTGGGATATCCTTGATAAAAAGATACCCTTCTGTTAGTCGTACCGGAAGTTCCAGTAGAATCTATTACAGTTCCTTGAGACGGAAGCGCAATATTTCCCGATACGCCTATGAAACTCGATTTGTAAAGAGGCACAACTCTGACAACCAAGCCCGACGAGATACTATTTACCTCTGCCTTATAAGCAAAAGTTTTACCAAGCAGATTTTCGCCCAGCTTATTAATATTAGTTGAAAAGTTGTTCTGTGTTGCACGCGAGCCGCATGGATCAAATACAGAACGGAACGAGGAAGAGCTGGAAACACTATTCCCAAAAATTAAAATTACTTCAAGCGCAGCGTTGTCACAATCACCTAGGGCATTACTTCCCCAATAAAAGGTTAGTGATGATCCGGTCCATGTCGTTGAATAATCAGGAGTATTATCCGCCTTATGAGGAACCAGCCAAACATCCGCTCCGTCATTTGCATTTACGAGATTACCGCCATTGATTAAAAAATCCGTCCCCGAAAGGGATGTAACCGTAGTCGAAAAAGATGCTTTGTTCTCGCCTGTAAAATTACCGGCAACAGAGGTATTCTCTTTAAGCGCCTTTTCTATTCCTGCTTCAGCGGCCGAAAAAGCTTTCTGTGAATTTTCTTCTTCTGTTGAAGTTCGAAGATTGGTTACAGATCTTGAAATAAGCGCCAACCCAACTGTCATTGAAACAACCATAACTAAAACAACAATTAAAAATGCCTGCCCGCTATTGCTTCGCATCAAGCGATGCGGGCGGACCTGTCCTCTTTGCCTTGCATTATCCATGTACTCTTAGAATAACAATTATTTTACGCCTATGTCAACCAAGCCAAAAGAGCTATCTTGCTAAATTTCTCAATACAACCGATGTTTGAAATGGTATTAAGGCCGAATTCTCCTGTAACGACACTCCGCTATCTGCAGCATAATTTTTTAAAGTAAATTTAATCCCTACCGATGGAGAATCTATATTGCTATTCTGACTGCATGTAAACGAGGTAGATACAGATGAACACGACTCTAACGTCACGCTACTGGTGTCAAAAAGCGAGATGCGCTCTGTCAAACTACATACGCCATCTGTGTAATCGCCGTTAATTGATATTAAAGTATTTGAATCACCAGTCGTGCTTGTACAACAGGCGTAAGTAAGATAGTTGCCCTCTGCAGTTAAAATAGTAATATGGTTTTGTGAGGAAGTCACTATGCAAGAAATTGGGTCCACTATATTTTTTGCATTTCTTATAGTTTTTGACATTTGAGAAATAGCACCGTTGCCATTCTGTCTAACAACAGTTAAAGCATTGGTCTTATTTGTTCCGCGAAGCGTCGAAAAAAGAATGGAAACGACAAAACCCCCTATTGCAATAACAACAATAACAACTACTAGTAATTCTATTAATGTGAAGCCTTTGGAAGTTGAAAGTTTTTTCATGGGTTTGCCACGGTATTGAAATTAGAAAAACAAGACGAAATTTTAACGCTATTGCAAAAACCGGGTCTTTGGACACATTTGGCGTCAGACCAGCTGACAGTAACCGTTGCTTTGGTTTGATTATTTACACATGGAGAAGGACCATCAGGAGACACACCTCTGTCCAAATCAACTTCGCGAATATAAATACCAATATTTTGTTGGCAACTTGAGGCTACCCGCATATCTTCACCTAAACAATAATGTTTAGATAAGATAAGTGTCGCCCAATCAGAACTCTTATTAATTCCTCTTAATAATTCCATTCCTTCCTGCGCGTACTGCGCGGCAAGGCTTTGATTTTTACTATACTGCGCGTTATTAAGAGAAGCAATTACAGCAGCTGTTATGGCAGATATTACAGCAACTGCCGCCGCCATTGCCACTAAAGCTTCTATTAATGTCTGACCATTTTGGAAATTTCTCATTAAATTATTGTACTATGTTAATGTTACCGGCACTATCAACCTCTATGGTTTTTTCAATGTCGCCAAAACCCTGCAATGTAATATTGCCCCCGTTTTTTACTCCGCCGACGACACTTTTGAAAAGAAAAAAAGTTGAGGAGTTTTCCTTAAATTCAACTTCCGAAGGAACTTTTTTATTCTCAATAGGATTATTTGTATTTGCAATGCTATCGTTACCACCACAAACAATATCAAACTCATAATTTGCATTTGTCTTGTTTTCATCATTCCGATCTTGACATAGTGATCCTCCAAGACCACAAATAAGCACTGCAAAACCTTTGAACGAATCGTTACCGCACATATTATTTTCTCCTTTTTGAATTGCCTGCGACATGGCCATTGACTTTGCCTTATTCAGCATCGTAATAACATCATAGGCCGCGGTATTCATTGTTTGCATCCGGCTATAATTAACGTAAGAAGCAAGACCAAAGGTCGCAAGCATAGCCATAATAGAAAAGGCGACAAGAAATTCAATAAGCGTAAAACCTTTTCTACTAAATGCCAAAAACTGAAAATTGGAGATTAATTTTTTCATGGGTTTTGTTTAACATAATATAAATTACTAGAACAAATACCGCTTCCTCCAGGTGAGGTAACCACCCCCTGAGAATCGCTTTTATTCTCGAGACATGCCGCCAGGGTATAATTCAGGTTATTATTTAAACTTAAATAGTAATAATTACCGCCATTATAACAATCCGTACAAGCCGACGGATCTTTTGGAATATTTTGCATATAAGTTGCACCTTCATTTAATACTGTTGTATTTAACGTATAATCAGTCGCTGGAGGATAATTTCCGTAATCCGCCCGGTACATTTCAAGAGCCGACTGAATTTGTCCGATATCGGACTTCCTTTGCGCATCCCGCGTTCTTTGCCTAATCGAAATATAGTTGATTATAGAAAAAGAAAGCAAAATGCCGATAATTGCAATAACAACCAAAAGCTCAATTAAAGTAAAGCCTCTTCGTGAATTTTGCATTTTGAATTTCAACTTTGAATTTTGCATTTTGAATTTTGAACTGTTTAAGGATTTACGTTTGCACTTGACAAGCCGTAATTACAAACGCCGCCGCAACTGGCATTGCTTGGAACATTCCGGCATTTATAATCTTTTACACCGTTCTTATAAAAACAGAGCTCTTTATCCGTACTATTATCTAGGCTAGCATAAATATAATAACTCTGTCCAGCTTCTAAATCAGAATAGTAAATATAATTTTTTGCTTCACTAGGATCTTTTGGTAAAACAGTCAAATATGGAATCCACTGCTGTCCCCAATCGGCAACAGAATCATCCAGTCTAACAATTCTAAAAAGTGGATTTTTTTGCGATGATTTGGGATATCGGCCGTGATTTTGATAATAATTTTCAAGAGCTGTTTGCAGTGTCTTAAGATCCGACTTTCTTCTTAAGTCGTTTGTTTTTTTAAAATCCTCGAGATACTTTGTGTTTTGTAAAATATATGCTCCTATAATTGCCAGAACGATAATTATAAACAGTGTTTGAATTTTCTTCATAACAATCTCAAAAATGGTATCAACTCAATTATTTCATGACTATAAAAAAACGCAAGTAATGTTCCTAAAACTAGAAACGGGCCAAAAGGGATTGTGTCCTTGGAAAACTTTTTCCTGCCAGCTATGACAAGCGCTAGCGCCACGAAAGCGCCGATAATAAAAGCCATATAAAGCGCGATAATAATTTTTGGAAATCCCAAAAAAAGACCGGCCAAAAAAACATATTCAACATCGCCAAAGCCCATTCCTTTTCCTTTGGTAATCAAAAAGATAAGAAGGAAAAAGAAAAAAGCGCCAAAACCTGCCAAAAGATGAATCAGGAATAAGGAATTAAGAATTAGGGATACGTAGGCAAATGTCGCAACAACGGCGACAAGAAGAATTCGGTCGGGGATAATCCCATATTTTAAATCGATAAAAAAAATAACGATGAGAGAGGAAACTATAAAAAGATAATAAATTAATTCAGCAAAATATTTGATATTTGATATTTGATATTTGATATTTTCATTGGGGAAAAAAAGAAAAACTAGAACAAAAGTGATTCCAGTCGTTAACTCAACAACCGGATAATAAAATGAAATAGGGGAGTGACAATAGCGGCAACGGCCTTTAAGAATAATAAAAGAAACAAACGGAATTAAATCATACCAAGCCAATTTTTTTTTACAGGCTTCGCAATGCGACCGGCCTTTAAATACTGACTCACCGCGGGGAAGTCTATCGATTACAACATTAAGAAAACTTCCAATACCAAGACCTAAAAAAAAGAGCAAAAATATAACCACCTATATAGATTACCACAAATTCTTGTTTTTCTGTAGAATATTTTTGCGGCTGTTATTGACACGCACCTGATGCTGTCTCGCTGGCTGTTCCTTTTGCAGAACTCCAACACCAAACACTTCCAGCTGTTACAGGCGCTTTAAGCGTAGCATAAATTGCTATGTCATTGCATTTATTGCTTATCGAGCAAGTTGCCGGAACAAAAATATAACTCCCACCGCCTGGCGGTGTTGGTACATTTTTAAGATCTCCGCTAGTTACCAAATCACCTATAGTCGATGTAAAAGTATTATTGGTCGTATAATAAGCCAATTCTGCCTGTCCGATTTGTTGGATATCGCTCTTTATTTTTGTGTCTGTCGCTTGATTTATCCTTTTGATTGGATTAATTAACGTCATTAAACCAGCCGCTAATATTCCAAGTATGGCAATCACTATAATTAGTTCGATGAGGGTGAAGCCTTTTTGAGAAGTTTTAAACAATTTTTTCATTTTCTAATTTAGTGTAATCATAATTAATGCTCTTTGTCAATAGGGATAAAATTATTATTGTATTGCAGACATGAGGCTATAAATTGGTGTAATAATAGAAATGATTAAAAAAGCCACGCCTACTCCCAAAATTATCATAATCATTGGTTCCAGGGCAGTCATCAGAGTTTTAACAGTCTGATCAACCTCCTGCTCAAAATATTCTGACACCTTGAGGAAAGACTCATCAAGTTTTCCCGTCTGTTCGCCAATTTTTGCCATTTGAACAAGAATCGGAGGAAAAAGATTTGAATACATCATTGAGTCTCCAACAGTCATTCCTTTTTCAACTCGTTTTGATAAATCAGTGACAGCATTTTTGTAAAGAATATTACCTGTTATCTCGGCTACTTGATTTAAGGCTTCAACCACTAAAATCCCAGCTCCGACAAGAAGCGAAAACGTTCTCGAAAATTCAGTTAGAATAATTTCTTTAGAAAGCTTTCCAAAAATCGGAATTTTTAATTTAAAAGAATCGATAATAAGTTTTCCCGATTCGGTTTTGTTCCACCGCCTGTAAACAAAAGTTAAAATTATTGCCAAACCTATTATTAAAGGCCAAAATGTAACAAGAAAATTAGACATGCCGATAACAATCCGCGTTGGGAGAGGCATTTGAATATTCATGCTCTCATAAAGCGTAGAAAGCTGGGGAATAACAAAAATCATCATAATAAAAACAACCGCAACCATGCCAATAATTACTATCGCAGGATACAAAAGAGCAGATTTAATTGAATCTTTAAGTTTTTTTTCTTTTTCAAGATTGTCGGCTAAACGCAAAAGCACTTTTTCCAAAAGTCCTGAACTTTCGGCAGCTTTTATAAGAGAAATATAAATCGGAGGAAAAATTTCAGTATGCAACAAAAGAGCAAGGGAAAGAGATTTTCCCCCTTCAATATCGGTAAGAATTGTCGACACAACCTCTTGTGTCATATCACCTTTAACTTGTTCTTTTAAAACATTCAGGGATTGCGTTAAAGTTAAACCGGAGGCAAGCATTAACGAAAGCTGCCTTGTAAAAAGCATTAAATTAAAACCTCCAAATTTCTTAAAGAATGAAGAAAAAGGTAAGGCTAATTTTGCCTGGTAAGGCGAAATTCTAATCGGCAGAAAATTATTATTGCGAAGATAAGTTGCGGCTTCGTTTATATCTCTTGCGTCAATAAATCCATGCACTATTTTTCCATCGCGAGAAACCGCTTTATACGAAAGTTTCATCTTTTATTTTTTAATCTTTTCACTATTCACCATACGCTATGCGCTATTTACTATCCAATCAGCCTTATCAATTCTTCAGGATGAACAGAGTAACCCGTTGCAATTTCCAAACTTACCATTCCTGAGAGAACAAGACTTGCCAGAGAGGCTTCCAAACTAATCATTCCAACATCTTGCGAGGTCTGAATAATCGAATCCAAAAGATGCGACTTTCCATCTCTTATATTTGTTGCAACGGCCGGCGTGCCAATTAAAACTTCTGCGGCCGGAATTCTTCCTCCGGCAATTTGCGGAAGGAGTCTTTGCGAAACAATACCTTTTAGAGTTGCTGACAGCTGAATTCTTATCTGAGGCTGCTGATGAGAAGGAAACGAATCTACAATTCTATCCACGCTTTGCGAGGCTGAATTAGTATGCAATGTCGAAAAAACCAAATGTCCGGTTTCGGCGACGGTAATTGCCGCGGCAATGGTTTCGGGATCACGCATTTCACCAACTAAAACAACATCCGGATCTTCTCTTAAAGCCGAACGAAGAGACATTGCCCAAGAATGTGTATCCGATCCCAACTCTCTTTGAGAAATAATGCTTTTGCTGTTTGGATAAACATATTCAATTGGATCCTCAATTGTTAAAATATGGCAAGCTCTATTGATATTTATTTCATTTATAATTGCCGCTAAAGTTGTCGATTTTCCATGACCGGTCGGACCGCAAAGCAAAACAAAGCCTTGTTTCAAGGTAGTAAACGAATGAAGGATTTTGGGAAGATGAAGTTCCTCAATCGTTTTTATATTTGGCGGCAAAAATCTAAAAGCCGCGGACAAATATCCTCTTTGATAGTAAAGATTTGAACGAAACCGTCCCGCGTCGCCATAAATACCTCCGCCAAATCCAAGCGAAAAATCCAATTCTTTATTGGTGACTAAAAGCTCTTTTTGTTCCGGCGTTAAAAGAGAAAAAATCATTTCCTCAACGTCTTCGCGTGTCAAGACGTTATAACCGGATAAACTAGAAAGTGCTCCATCAACGCGAATAGAAGGCGGAATGCCCGGTAAAAGATGCAAATCAGAAGCTCTATTCTTAATAGTCAAACTTAATAATTCCTGAATATTCATACTATTCTTGCGCTACTCTCAAAACTTCTTCAACCGATGTTACGCCTTCAATAACTTTAAAATATCCGTCTTGTTTCATTGTAATCATCCCCTCCACGATAGCCTGTTTTTCAATTGTCGCGCTGTCCGAATTTTCCAAAAGAAGATGAGCAATTTTATCCGAAACAATCATTACCTCAAAGATTCCAACTCTTCCTAAATACCCTGAATTTGAGCATGCAGGACATCCTTTCCCCTTATAAAATTTAAATTCTCCCTGCGTTTTTGGTAAAAGGTTTCCCAATACATTTTTAATCTCATTTATTATTGGAGACGGGGGAGAATAAGACTCTTTGCAATTAGAACAAATTTTTCGAACAATTCTTTGTCCAACCAGTGCATTCATTGTGGAAGCAAGCAAAAAAGGTTCCGCTCCTAAATCCAAAAGTCGAGGAAGCACCCCCGCGGCATTTGAAGTATGCAACGTTGAAAAAACCAAATGTCCGGTTAAAGCCGCCTGCAAAGCCAAATCGTTTGTTTCTTCATCTCTTATTTCTCCAACCAAAATTATGTTTGGATCCTGACGAAGAAAAGACCTCAATCCTGTGGCAAAAGTAAGCCCGACAGCTGGATTAATCTGCACTTGATTAATTCCTGCTATTTGATACTCAACCGGATCTTCCAAAGACATAATATTAACCCTTGCGGTGTTTAGTTTTGAAAGAATGGAATAAAGCGTTGTTGTTTTTCCCGAACCTGTCGGACCGCAAACAATAATTATTCCATGCGGACGTAAAATTGCAGTTTCTAAATTCTTCAAAGTCATACCTGAAAGGCCAAGTTCGGGAAGCGTTGGTATGCCTCCTGATTTTCGCAAAAGTCTCATCACAATTTTTTCTCCATCAACGGTTGGCAGGACAGAAATACGCAAATCAACTTCTTCATTTCCTATTTTAAAATTAAAACGTCCGTCTTGAGGAGAACGGTGTTCATCGATTTTCATTTCCGATAAAATTTTAATTCTGGAAACGACCGCTTCCTGAACGGTTTTTGGAAGACTCAACCTGTCATATAAAATTCCGTCAATTCTATAGCGAACCCTGACTCTATCACTTTGAGGCTCAATATGAACATCCGAAGCTCGACTTGTAACAGCATATTCTAAAATAGTTGTGACAATTTTAGCAATTGGCGCCTCTTTAATAATTTGCGATATTTGATTGCTATCGACAACTCGGGTTTTAGGCATTTCCTCAGTTTCTCTTAGAGCTTGTCCGACTTCTGTTACTAATTCTTGACGATATTGTTCTTCAATAACTTTTGATATTTCCGAAGGAGTGGCTGCAAACGATTTGACGTCAAGCCCTGTTTTTTGACGAATAAAGGAAATCGCTTCAAGATCTGCAGGATTACCCATGGCAACAGAAAGAGTTTTATTTTTCTCGTCGTATAAAAAAGGGATTACTTTAAAACGCTCGGCAACTGCCCGCGGAATTAAATTTATGGTTTGGGGAGAAAATGAAGTAGTTGCAAGCGATACGAAAGGGACTCCTAAAAGTTTTGCACGGGCTTCTGTAAATTTATCTTCGGGAACAAGATTTAAAGCTTCTATAATTTCTCCAATAGGTTTTCCCTCCGTCGCGCTTTTAACCTTAGCCTCTCTGTATTGGCTCTGTGTTATAAGGCGATCGGCAAATAAAATATCCGCTATATTTTTTGGCGTCTGACCGAAATCCTGCGGTATGCTAGCTTTTCCACTTAAATCCAAACCCGATGTTGCTTGATTGTAAAAATCATTGGGCATTACTTTAATAATAAGAAAAAATGTGCTAGCATGTCAATACTCGCAAAGAGTTTCTCGGTTCTTTGTCATTCTGAACTTGTTTCAGAATCTCATTAAATACTTTAAAGTCTATGCAAACTTTTATTTTTGAATCCAACGACCAAACTAAAAGTATTGAAAAAGCGCTAAAACTTTGCCGTGAAGAAAAAATTGATGAGTTTGATATTAGCATTTTTGAACAAACCGAAGGCTCAATTGGAGTAGAAGATGTAAGAAACCTTCAGAAAAAAATTTTTCTAAAGCCGCTAAAAAGCCAAACAAAAGCAGTTATTATTAAAAATTCGCAAAATTTAACAATTGAAGCGCAAAACGCACTCCTCAAAGTCCTTGAGGAACCGCCGGAGAATACCGTTATAATACTGACTGTTGCAAACATTGATCTTTTGCTTTCGACGATTCTTTCGCGGGGCAAGATTATTCAGCTTAAAAAAGAAAGCCTTGAACTTTTACCGGGTGAAATAAAAAAATATAATGATCTTCTTTTGTCTTTGCCTTCTCTTGAAATAGGGGAGAGATTAAAACTTGCCGAAAGTTTTAGTAAAAATAAAGACGAAGCAATTCTTTGGCTTGAAAAAATGATAATTGTTGCGCGGAAAAATTTGATTGATGATTCTTCAAATAACCAATTGCTCAATTGCTTAATTTCTTTTCAAAAAGTTCACACCATTCTTTCCACCACTAACGTCAATCTCCGCCTAACCCTGGAAAACCTGTTTATGAACTTGTAGATATCAAGACTCTACATATAGTATAATTAAACCCTGAATGAAGAATGTTGTTGTTACAGGCTCTCTTGCTTTTGACCATATTATGGATTTCCGTGAGAGCTTTGAGGAAAACATTCTTCCCGATAAATTAAAAACGCTTTCCGTTTCTTTTTTAGTTGATAAATTCGACAAAAACTTTGGCGGAGTCGCCGGAAATATCGCTTATAATTTAGGCTTATTAAATCATAAAGCAATTATTTTATCATCGTGTGGCCAAAAAGATTTTTCACCTTATAAAAAGCATCTGCAAAAAATTGGCGTTGACATAAATTTTATAAAGTCATTAAGAAATAAATATACCGCAAACTTCTTTGTAATTACCGATAAGAATAATTGCCAAATCGCCGCATTCAATCCCGGAGTAATGAACAGTGATGCTGATTTGAACATTGACTCCGTTAATAAAAATAACCCGATTGATTTTCTTGTTATTTCACCGACAATTCCAAGCGCTATGAATAGTTTTGTCAACCAAGCCAAGAAACTGAACATTCCATATCTCTACGATCCGGCTCAGCAAATTCCAAGAATCGAAAAAGAAGAATTAAAAAATGCGATTGATACGGCAGAAATTTTAATCGGCAATGATTATGAAATCGCACTTATCATTAAAAAAACCGGCTTTTCCAAAAAACAGATTATTGATAAAGTAAAAGTTTTAATTACAACTCTTGGAAAGGAAGGGTCAATTATTGAAACGAGAAGTAAACAATTTAAAATCGGTGTTGTAAAACCAAAAAATATTATTGATCCAACCGGAGCAGGTGATGCTTACATTGCGGGATTTTTAAAAGGTTATCTCAATGATCATCCGCTCGATGTCTGCGGACAACTAGGTGCAACCCTAGGAACTTATGCCATTGAAAATTACGGAACCCAAAAACACAAATTTTCACTTACTCAATTTAGAAAAAGATACACAGAAAATTTTGGAAAGACTTCAGAATCTCAAGTCCTTTAGACCAGGAGTTTTTAATTTTTGAACTGTATTTTTGATTTTTGAACTCAATGATGTTATCATTACTTTTTAAATGAAATACGATATCAAAGATATTAGTTTAGACAAGGAAGGTAAATTAAAAATTGAGTGGGCGAGTCAACAAATGCCGGTTTTAAGGCTTATTGAAAAAGAATTTCAAAAAGAAAAACCATTGGAAGGAATAACTATTGGCGCCTGTCTTCATGTCACAAGTGAAACCGCAAATTTAATGCTGACTTTAAAAGCAGGAGGTGCAAACGTAATTCTTTGCGCTTCCAATCCTTTATCGACTCAAGATTCTATTGCCGCATCGCTGGTTCATGATTACGAAATTCCAACTTTTGCCGTAAAAGGGGAAGACAACAAAACTTTTTATAAACATTTAAATATGGTTTTGGATTTTCATCCTCAAATCACTATGGATGATGGCGCAGATTTAGTTTCGCTTTTGCATAAAGAAAGGAAAAATCAAATTAAAGAAATCACCGGCTCAAGCGAAGAAACAACAACCGGAATTATAAGACTTAAAGCAATGGAAAAAGAAAAAGTGTTGAAGTTTCCGGTTATTGCGGTCAACGATAGCGATACGAAACACATGTTTGATAACAGATACGGCACAGGACAATCATCAATTGACGGAATTTTGCGGGCGACAAATATTCTACTGGCCGGTAAAAATTTTGTAGTCTGCGGATATGGCTGGTGTTCAAGAGGAGTTGCAACAAGAGCAAAAGGCATGGGAGCAAACATTATAATTACAGAAGTTGATCCAATTAAAGCATTGGAGGCGGTTATGGACGGATTTAGAGTTATGAAAATTCAAAAAGCGGCAAAGATTGCGGATATAATGATAACTGCAACCGGCGACAAGAGTGTCATTGATAAAAAAGTTATTGATAATTTAAAAGACGGCGCAATAATTGCAAACACCGGCCATTTTAATGTTGAAATTGATATTGAATATTTAGAATCTGCAAAGAAAACTAAAAGAAAAATGCGAGATAATCTGGAAGAATATGTTTTAAAAAATGGCAAAACAGTTTATCTTTTGGCAGAAGGAAGACTCGTAAATTTAGCATCTGCCGAAGGACATCCGGCAGAAGTTATGGATATGAGTTTTGCCAATCAAGCTTTGGCCGCTAAATTTATAGTTAAAAATAAAGGCAAATTAAAAAATAAAGTTTATGTTTTACCCAAAAATATTGACAGAACTATTGCGTTTCTAAAACTCAAAGGGATGGGAGTTAGCATTGACCACCTGACTAAAGTTCAAAGAAAATATCTTACAAGCTGGCAGGAAGGAACATAACCTCACATCGATTACATATTACCAAAGGTGGCATACCTAATCCACCTCTAAGGTGGATTTCTATTGACACCTCTGGTTTTCGACACTAGAATAAATTATGCCCGGAAGAAATACTATTCTTGCGAACGGGGAAACATATCATATTTTTAATAGAGGAGTTGCCTCTCAACCAACATTTATAGACAAAAAAGATTATCAGAGAGTTATGGATAGTTTCTTCTATTACCAAAACATTACTCCTCCAATAAAGTATTCAAAATTTTTAATGATTTCCGCTAAAGAGAGAGACAATATTATAAATAATTTAAGAAAAAAGAAATTTTTCCATGCTGATATCATTGCTTATTGTTTTATGCCTACTCATTTCCATTTATTGTTAAGACAAAATGAAGAAAATGGAATCTCAAAATTTGTAGGAAACTTCACCAACAGTTATACAAGATACTTTAATACAAAACGGGAAAGAAAAGGACCAATCTTTGAAGGCAAATTCGGTTCTGTAAGAATTGAAACAAGCGAACAACTACTTCATGTTTCGAGATACATTCACCTTAATCCTTACTCGTCTTATCTTGTTAAAACAACTCAGGAGCTCGAGTCTTTTACCTATTCATCATTTAATGAATATATCGCAGGTAATAGTAATCTTTGTAATAAAGACTTCATTCTGGAAAATTTTAAGACCGCTAAGGAATATAAAAAATTCGTTTTTGATCAAGCAGACTACCAAAAAAAACTAAACAACATTAAACACCTTCTCTTGGAGAATTAGCGGAAATACCAAAGGTGGCATACCTAATCCACCTCTAAGGTGGATTTCTATTGACACCTCTGGTAAAAATTCAAAAAAAATGCGGTGGAAATTTAGACATAGATTTGCTAAAATAGCTTATGGCTTCAAAAATTAATGAATCTACAAAAAAATCCTCTGATTATTCGGCAAAACATATCCAGGTCCTAGAAGGTTTGGAACCTGTCAGAAAACGCCCCGGCATGTATATCGGATCAACCGATATTTTAGGCCTGCATGAATGTTTAAGAGAAATTATTGACAATGCGGTTGACGAAGCTTTGGCTGGCCACGCAAAAAATACCTGGATCATCTTAAATAAGGATGGTAGCACGACTGTAGTTGACGACGGCCGGGGAATTCCAATTGATATTATGCCTCAATTCAAAAAATCCGCTTTGGAAATTGTCATGACCAAACTTCATGCCGGCGGAAAATTCGGTGGTTCAGCGTATAAAATTTCCGGAGGATTGCACGGCGTAGGCTCATCCGTTGTAAACGCATTATCCGAATGGATGACGGTTGAAGTAAGACGAAATAAAAAAGCATATAGACAAGAATACGAAAAAGGCATAGCTAAAACTTCTGTCAAAGAAGTTAAAGCATCAGAGTTTGAAATCGAAAATGGAACAATCGTTACTTTCCTCCCGGATAAACAAATTTTTTCTTCTCTTGAATTTGAGTTTGAAACTATTAAAAAATTGCTGCGCGAGCGAGCATATCTTATTCCGCGTCTTTATTTTCATTTGATTGATAAACGGCAAGAACCTCAAAAAGAAATAAACTATTATTTTGAGGGCGGAATAAAATCATTAGTTGAAAAAATTAACGAAAATAAAAATCCAATTAATAAAACAATTTTTATTCAAAAACAAGAAGGAGATGTTGAAGTTGAAGCTGCGCTTCAATACAATAATGGCTATGCTGAAAATATAGAAAGCTATGTTAATGTTATCAATACTATTAACGGCGGAACACATTTAACAGGATTTCGAATGGCTCTAACGCGGGCGGTTAATGATTATGGAAAAAAGATCGGCGCATTTAAAGACGACGATGATTCAATTGTTGGCGATGATACTAAAGAAGGTTTAACTGCGGTTGTCTTTATCAAAATGCCCCAGGATAAAATCCAGTTTGAAGGACAGACAAAAGGAAAACTAGGAAATTCCGAAATCCAGCCGCTGGTACAACAAATTGTTAAAGAAGGACTGGCAACTTATTTTGAAGAAAACCCAAGTGATGCAAAAAAAATTTTGGAAAAAGTTTATTTGGCAGCAAAAGCAAGACTTGCCGCAAAAGCTGCCAAAGAAGCAATCTTACGAAAAGGCGCATTGGAAGGCGCATCACTGCCGGGCAAACTTGCTGATTGTCAGGAAAAAGACGCTAGTGTTTCCGAATTATACTTAGTTGAAGGAGATTCAGCCGGAGGATCTGCCAAAATGGGAAGAGATAGAAAATTCCAGGCAATTTTGCCAATTGGCGGAAAAATTTTGAATACCGAAAGAGCAAGACTTGATAAAATTATTGAATTTGAAGAATTGAAAAATTTAATCATTGCTTTGGGAATGGGAATAGGGGAGAGCATAAATTTTGAAAAACTCCGCTACCACCGAGTCATTATTATGACTGATGCCGATGTCGACGGAGAACATATAGCAACACTTATTTTGACTTTTTTCTTCCGCCATTTACAAGAGATTGTTAAACAAGGATACCTTTATATCGCCCAACCGCCGCTTTACAAAATCCAATCGGGTAAAGAAATAAAATACGCTTATTCAGATGACGAAAAAGATAAAAAAATTGTTGAAATTAAAAAAGGCAAAGTTAATGCTCTGATAAACGTACAAAGATACAAAGGCCTTGGAGAAATGAATCCCGAACAACTTTGGGAAACTACTATGAATCCTGCCAACAGAATTTTAAAACAAGTTGGAATTAAAGACGCCGAAGAAGCAGACGCTGTTTTTACAATGTTAATGGGAGACGAAGTTCCACCCCGCAAACACTTCATCCAAACCCACGCAAAGCTCGCGACCCTAGATGTATAAACGAGCGCGGTCCTGAGATTTATCGAAGGACGAAACTTACTGCTTTTGATGTTTAATCTTATTTCGCAGGTTCCGCAAAATTTACAGGCATAATTTTTCCGCCAAGCTTTCCATTTAACGCATCTCTCACACGCTTAGCTAACGATAGAAAACCATTCAAATCACTCATGCCCTCATCTTCCAGATCGGGGTCTCTGTCTCTAACCCACAGATTCCAAACCTTGAAGCAACTAGATTGTTTTCCGACATCATCAACCTTTAATTCATATATTATACGAGCAGGAATAGGAAGAATTGAAAACTCCTGCTGTTCTTTAAAATTCAATTGCAATTTTAACGCAACTGACTGGCTCGTATCAGAAACATCGCAACCTAATTCTAATGACATTAAATGAGGCAATTTAAACATTGGAATCACTCTTCCAAATTTCTTCCAATTGATACCCGTTAATTTACACCATCTCTCACGGCTATCTGTTTTTTCCTGAAGAACCTGCATCTTTTGATGATTGTAAATTCCTTTCACTAAGCCAACAAAAGCCTGCGACTTTTCTTTATCAGCAACTGGTTCACCGCGAAATCTTGCTAAAACCTCTCTTAAATTAGACATAATTTAATTAGATAGAAAGTATAATGCTTCAGTATTTTTTTATCAGTGCTCGCATCATCTGCTATAATCGAATCATGATTCTAATCATCAAAACTAAAGCGACACCCGAACAAATCGAAAAAATGGCGGAGGATTTTGATGGATACATTAAAGTTATTGTTGATGTTGAAAAAAATATACTAGCTGACGGTGGAGAGCGGCATTTTGATGCCGAACAAGAGATGCTTAAACTTGGATCAAAACAAGAAAATCTTTGGGGTGGGGGACTGGATTTAGAAACAAAAGAAATTGATTATAATTCTATTATCAACCTTCGTTCTTCTCAAGATAACCCCAGCCGAGACATTCTTTCTTTAGAAATAAGAAAAAAATTTGATAAAATAATAAAATCACTGCTTTTATGAATAACGAAGCAAAAATTTTGGATATTGCAATGAATTTAAACAGAATCGGAAATTGGGCGGCTGATGGATATGCGGCGAGACAAAAAAGAATTCATTTATTTTTAGACCAAACGTCTAAATATCTTAATTCTCTTGATTCATCAAAATTTTCCGATTCTTTTAAAAAAACCTTTGAACTTTTCTTAAAGGAATTTCCAAAACTTGAAAAGTCTGGAAAAAACGGACCAAAAGACGAACTTTTGTGGGCCGAAAAAATAATGACATGGGGAAACATATTGACCCATCGAGCAAAACTTATTAGATCTTGAATGAATATTTTCTTAATCTTTACTTGGATTTATTTGGCAATGATTGCTATGTCTTTTTGGGAATCTGAAGTTGAAGGCCGCAAAGTATGGGATAAAGGAAAATTGGGTTTTAAAATTCACCTGGGCAAATACTGTTTACCCGCTTATCACATTTTTCTCTTCTGGGTAATGTGGCCGCTTCTTTTAAGCCTTCCGCTGATAATATATGGCTGGAATCTAAAACTTTTTGGTATTTTGGCAAGCGCTTATCTTTCGGGAATTGTCATTGAAGATTTTATGTGGTTTATTGTTAATCCGGCAATTAAATTTAAGGATTCCTTTAATTCACAATTTGCCAGCTATTATCCATGGTTGAAACTTGGTAAATTCGAAATCCCAGTCTTATATCTTGTCGGCCTCACCCTCTCTGTTCTCTCTTGGTATTTTATTTGGAAATAAAGTTTAGCTTTTCTTGACAAGCAAATCTACCTCTGCTAAAATCTATTTCACTTATGGGAATTTCCGAAGTTTTAAATAAAGGCAGAGACTCTATACAAATTTGTGTTAAAAATGGTGATCTGCTCAGGCGTGCTGCTATAAATGAGTTAAGAAAACATCACGAAGTAGTAACTGGAGCTAGTACTGTTATAACAACTGCTGTATTATCTTATCGCGAAGCGCGCGCCAAAACACTAGCTGAAGAACTAGATCCTGAACTCCAAACAGATCGCACACCAGGCCTTGGAGGCGTTATGAGCAGAATAGGAACGACTATTCGTAATGAAACCGCCCTTTTTAAGGAAACGCCAAAAGGGCCAATTATTAAAGCTGCCGCAACAGCCGTAATAGTATTTTTGGCAAAAAAAGCATCAGAGGAAATCAATAAACCGTCCTCCAAATAAACTGTTTTTGAAATTTAATCCCTGGGTTTAACGCGGGGAAAATTTTATCTCAACAACTTATAATTAATTCTTAAGTAGCCCTTGAAAATGGATTAGCCGATTAGTATAATGTATATATGGATTTATCGTTTTTGTTGGAAAAGCCCGTAACTCTAGCAATGGGTGCAGGAATTTTATCCATCCTCTACGGAATATTTTTAACCTTTCAAGTCTTGCAAAAACCCCGCGGCGATAAAAAAATGAACGACATTTCAGATGCCATTTCCGAAGGCGCAACTGCATATTTGAGCAAACAATATAAAGTAGTTGCCCTAATTGGCGTGGTAATTTTTGGAATCCTCCTTTATTTTTACAATTTTGAAACCGCAGCCGGCTTTGCCTTGGGCGCAATTTTTTCAGCTATTGCCGGAATTGTCGGAATGAATGTTGCAGTAAGAAGCAACATTCGAACGGCTCAAGCTGCAAAATCCGGTCTTGCACCAGCTTTTAATCTTGCCTTTCAAGGCGGAGCAGTCACCGGCCTTATGGTTGCCGGACTTGCACTTCTTTCTGTAAGCGGACTTTATTTTGTATTAGTACGTATGGGTCAGGGACATGTTGCCAATCTCCAACCTTTTATCGCTCTTGGTTTTGGCGGATCTTTAATTTCGGTTTTTGCAAGACTGGGCGGAGGAATTTACACAAAGAGCGCTGATGTTGGAACCGACATGGTAGGAAAAATCGAAAAGGGAATTCCCGAAGATGATCCAAGAAATCCGGGAGTTATTGCAGATTTAGTAGGGGATAATGTCGGTGATGACGCAGGAATGGCCGCAGATCTTTTCGAAACTTATGTTATTACCGCAGTTGCGGCTATGATTTTAGGAAGTTTGGCTTTTGGAGGGAATACAATTTTAACCTATCCAATGTTAATCGGCGCGGTTTCAATTATCGCAAGCATTATCGGAACCTGGTTTGTCAGGCTCAAAGGAAAAAATATTATGACTGCGCTTTATCAAGGACTTGGAATTACAGCTGTTCTTTCCCTTGTTGGTTTTTATTTTATCACAACAACTTTATTTAAAGATATTCCAGGAATGGAAATTGTAGCAAGTCCTAAAGCAATGCCATTATTTTTGTCATCTGTCATTGGAATTGTTGTAACTATTGGCCTCGTAATAATTACTGAATTTTATACCTCCAAAAAATTCTCCTCGGTTAAAACAATTGCCCAAAGCTCCAGTACCGGACACGGTACAAATATTATTGCAGGACTTGCTATTTCGATGAAATCGACTTTTGCTCCGATTATTTTAATTTCGGCCGGAATTTTATTTGCTTATAATATGGCCGGACTCTATGGAATTGCAGTTGCGGCCATGAGCATGTTATCGCTAACCGGAATCATTGTCGCCATTGATGCTTTTGGACCAATTACTGACAACGCGGGCGGAATAGCCGAAATGGCAGGACTAGATCAAAAGGTAAGGGATGTAACAGATCCTCTTGACGCGGTTGGAAATACAACTAAGGCAGTAACTAAAGCGTATGCTATCGGTTCTGCAGGACTGGCGGCTTTGGTTTTATTTGCAAGCTACACACAGGAATTGGCACGTTCGCCAAAAGGAATAAATATCGCATTTTCGCTTTCCGATCCGCTAGTCATAGTAGGCCTTTTTATTGGCGGAGCATTGCCTTATCTTTTTGGCGCGCTTGCCATGGAAGCGGTTGGAAAAGCCAGTATGTCTATTGTTAATGAAGTCAGAAGACAATTTAGAGAAATAAAAGGAATCATGACAGGAAAGGCAAAACCGGAATACGGAAAAGCAGTTAATATTGTTACCAGTGCCGCAATAAAAGAAATGATTATTCCAACTCTTATTCCAATACTTGCGCCAATTATTATCGGATTTACCCTTGGACCAAAAGCACTTGGAGGAATGCTGGTTGGTACAATTGTGACAGGGCTTTTTGTCGCAATTTCTATGACAACAGGCGGTGCGGCTTGGGATAATGCAAAAAAATATATTGAAGAAGGAAATTTTGGCGGCAAAGGAAGTTTTGCTCATCAAGCGGCTGTGACCGGCGATACTGTCGGGGATCCTTACAAAGATACTGCAGGACCGGCAATCAACCCAATGATTAAGGTCATAAATATTGTCGCGCTTTTAATTGCAGCCTTCTTAATATAAATAACATGGACGATGGAAAATAGAAAATAGATGCTGGAATTTGATGATGGAAAATAGAAAATAGAAATTCTACCCTCAAACATCCAACCTCAAAATCTATTTTCTAGCTTCCACCATCTATCGTCAAATAGTATGACTAATATCGGTAAAATTCAGCCCGTTGAAATCACAACGGAAATGAAGAAAAGTTATCTTGATTACGCCATGAGCGTAATTGTTGCCCGTGCTTTACCTGATGTTAAAGACGGTCTAAAACCGGTCCACAGACGCATCCTCTACGCCATGCACGAAATGAATCTAACCCACAGCGCTAAATACGCAAAAAGTGCAAAAATTGTCGGAGAAGTCATGGGGAAATATCATCCTCACGGAGATATGCCAATTTATGACGCTCTTGTCCGGCTTGCACAGAATTTTTCCATGCGTTATCCGCTTATTGACGGTCAGGGTAACTTTGGTTCCATGGACGGCGATCCGCCGGCAGCAATGAGATACACAGAGGCCAGACTTGCCGCAATAACTTCCGAGATGCTTTACGATTTAGACAAAGAGACTGTCTTGTATACGCAAAATTTTGACGCGACTCTTAAAGAACCTCTATATCTGCCTGCAAAACTGCCGAATTTACTTTTGATGGGATCTGAAGGCATTGCTGTTGGCATGGCAACCAAAATTCCTCCGCATAATCTTGGAGAAGTTATTGACGCGATTAATTTTATGATCGAAAAAACAACTATTTCCAAAGATGAAAAACATACCTTTAACACATCGGGCATGACCATTGACGAACTTTTAGAATTTATTAAAGGCCCGGATTTTCCAACATATGGCGTAATTTACGATATATCAGAAATAAAAAATGTATATTTAACAGGACGGGGACGAATAATTATTCGCGGAAAAGCGGATATTGAAGATATTGGCAATGGAAAATCCGCGATTATAATTACCGAACTTCCGTATCAAGTTAACAAAGCACTGCTTGTGGCGCGCATTGCCGATTTGGCAAAAGAGAAAAAGGTTGAAGGAATTTCAGATCTCCGCGACGAATCGGACAGACATGGAATAAGAGTTGTTGTCGAATTAAAAAGAGACACTACGCCAAAAAAAGTTTTGAATAATTTGTTTAAACACACCGCTCTTCAAACAATTTTTCCGGCAAACATTGTTGCTTTGGTAGACGGAACACCCCAAACATTAAACCTTAAAACAATTTTGGAAGAATATTTAAAACATCGTTTTTCTGTGATTTTCAAACGGTCTGAATTTGAACTCGTCCAGTCAAAAGCAAGACTGCATATTTTAAAAGGGTTAAAAATTGCGGTTGATAATATTGACGCCGTTATAAAAACCATCCGCGCCTCAAAAACACAAGAAGAGGCAAAGCAAAATTTAATGGAAAAATTCAAGTTATCGGATCTTCAGGCAACTGCAATTTTGGACATGCAACTCCGCCGTCTTGCAGCCCTTGAAAGACAAAAAATTGAAGACGAGTACGAAATGGTTAAAGAAACAATTGAATATCTTGAGGATTTGCTTGCCAATCCGCCAAAAATTTTAAAAGTAATAAAAGGCGAGCTTTCAAATCTCAGAGAGAAATATCATGATGAGCGAAGAACCAGAGTTTTTAAAAGTAAAGTCGGCGAGTTTTCCGAAGAAGACCTCATTCCAAATGAACCAACAGTTATAACACTGACAACAACCGGCTATATTAAAAGACAATCGTTGAATAGTTTTAGAACCCAGCATCGTGGCGGCAAAGGCGTAAGAGGAATGACTACAAAAGATGAAGATGGAATTATGCATATTCAATATGCCCAAACCCATGATAATATTCTTTTCTTTACCAACAAAGGAAAAGTTTATCAGCTTCGCGCTTTTGAAATTGCCGAAAGCTCCAGAACCAGTAAAGGCAGTGCCATTATAAATTTATTGAGCATAGAAGTTGGTGAAAAAGTCGAATCTTTTGTAGTTTATGGAAAAAACCAAGGAAAAAAATATGTCTTTTTAACGACAAGAAAGGGTACGGTCAAAAAATCAGCTCTTTCGGAATTTGAAAATATCAGAAGAAGCGGAATTGCGTCCATTAAACTTGATAAAAACGACGAACTTGTTTGGTCCGATTTAACAAGCGGAGACAGTGATGTTTTAATCGTTACAAAAAACGGCAAGGCCATAAGATTTTCGGAAAAAACGGCAAGGCCATTGGGACGAAACACCATGGGCGTTCGAGGAATAAAAATTACAGGAGACGACGAAGTAATCGGAATGGATGTTATCGAAAAAGGACAAAACCCTGATCTTTTGACCATTATGGAAAGAGGTCTTGGTAAAAAAACCCCGGTTAATCAATTTCACAAGCAAAGCAGAGGAGGACAGGGAGTAAAAGTAGCAAAAGTCACACAAAAAACCGGAAAAGTCGCTTTTGCCCAAGTAATTCCCCAAATTTGCGAAGAAATTATTGTCACATCCAAACGCGGACAAATTGTTAAACTTGAACTCTCGTCTATTCCAAAGCTTTCGCGGGCAACACAAGGCGTAATTTTAATGAGATTTTCAAATCAGGCAGACAGCGTAACCTCGGGAACTTGTCTTGGTTAATAAAAAACATGAAAATTGATGGAAAAGAAATTGCTAAAAATATCCTCGAAGATCTCAAAATTAGAGTTGAAAAATTAAAAGAGAAAAATATAATCCCAGGACTTTCGATAATTTTAGTTGGAGATAACCCGGCTTCCAAAGCTTATGTTCGGCAAAAAGAATTAAAAGCAGAAAAAATAGGAGCAAATGCTGTCGTTTTGAATTTAGATTCTAAAACTTCAAATTCTGAATTACTAAAAACAATTGAGCAATGGAACAATGATAGCAATATTCATGGAATGATTGTTCAGCGACCTCTTCCTTCGCATATTGATGAGAAAAAAATTGATCTTGCAACCGACCCCAAAAAAGATATTGACTCCTTCCATCCAAAGTCTCCTTATCCAATGCCTCTTGCCGCAGCAGTTTTGAAAATTTTAGAGGAAATTTATTTATTTACAAATGGCGCGGGAAGACACAAAATTTTCGCAAAGCGAGGTACAACGCATCATAACAAAGATTTTTATCGCGGGGAGTCTTTTCATGAGGCGATGTCTTCACTAGAGTCGCCGAAGGTGACCGTATCCCGAGACGAGCCACTTGACGGCGAGTCGGAGGGACGCTTGTGTTTGAAGACTCGCCAAACTGAAAAGACGACCTCAGCGATAAACCCTATCAACTTTAAAGAGTGGTTAAAATCTAAAAGAATTGTCGTGATTGGTAAAGGGAAAACAGGCGGGGGCCCAACTATTCAAATGCTAAAAAAAATGGGGGTTGAACTTCAAATTATCGACAGCAAAACCCAAAATCCAAAAGATTTCACAAAATCTGCAGACATAATTATTTCAACTGTCGGAAAACCAAATATTTTGAAGCCGGAAATGATTAAAAAGGGAATAATTTTAATAAGTGTGGGCCAGCATAAAGGAATTGACGGAAAATTCCATGGAGATTATGAGGAAAATGAAATTAAAAATATCGCCTCTTTTTACACCCCAACTCCCGGGGGCATCGGCCCTGTCAACGTCGCCATGCTTCTTGAAAACCTCGTCACCGCCGCCCAAAATTGATTTTCATCTAGCCTTGTGTTAATATCACGCTAATATGAGCAAAGAAAAGAAAGCAGGAGAACTAGCAAGACGTATTGAAGAAAAGAGACAAGAATCAATACGAGAAGAGGTCACTAAATTATTAGAAAAGATAAATCAAAAAATTTGCAGAATGAAGCAGTGGCGAGTAGATATCGAGGAAGCAGGAGTAGAAAATGTCTCTGTGCCAGAAGTTATACTGGCAACTGATGAATTAACAAAAGAAGCATTTGAAGAACTTGAAGTTAAACATATTCCAATCGTTATTCTGTCAGCTCCCCAAGAAAGGCAACAAGGTCCGATAAAAGTGTTCGTTACCAATGATCATCCTATTGATCATTTTAGTGTCACAAATTTTGATTTATCTGCTCATCTTCCCTTAGTCACAAGCCCCATTTGCTTAACAACTGCATTTAAAGATTATCGATATCCAGAGAATAGATATTATAGTTTTTTCCCAATAGAAGGACGGATGAATCCTTGTCTCCCTTATTTACCAGGAGTTGATGGAACTAACTCTGCAAGTTTTCAAGATCCACGAGATGAAGAAAGTATGACCATAATTGTAATTGATGCCCGTTTTCCAACATCAGAAAGAGATGTGACATTTTTTCCAGCTGAAGTTCCGAGAGATGCAATGGAAACACTTAGCGGTGTGCAATTTTTTCGCGATCGATAACAAAGTTTCGAATTCCCACATCCACTTCTTTCCACTTTAATGACATATATTATTAAAGTGATTTATACTTATCTCAACTCTATGACTTCTAGCGTTCATTTTATAACTTCGTTGCTTTTGGATTATCACGGCAATCTTTCCGAGGACCGTCCCCATTATTTATCTCCCTTCAACGTCGCCATGCTTCTTGAAAATTTAGTCGTTGCAACAGAAACTAGCTCAACATAAAAATTCAGAATGAAGATTCTATCAGAATTATGCAGATGCGAAGAGAACTTCAGTTTCTAGTTCTTTTTTGCGTCTTTCCTCTTTTTCCTCCAACTTCCGTCTTTATTTCTGTCTCTCGGTTGTTTCCCTCCGTGTTCGTCCCTGACATAAGGACCTTTCCCCAATCTTCTATCTCCCATTTGCTCCACCTCCTTTCATAAAAAAATCCTATTTTTCAAATATAATCGTCGCAACTTTAGTATACCACCACAACGAAGCGGAATCATCATTTTTTCCCAATTGACAACAAATACCCCTTCTGTTAAAGTAAAATCCCAGAGCGACCTGCCATCCGCGTAGCGCGAGCAAAAGCCCTGGTTTTTATGGATAAAATTAACGGAAAGTTCAAAGGTAAAGATATTCTTTCCCTCGATCAATTCTCCCCAAAAGACATCAGTATCCTCTTTAAATTAACTAAAAAAATGAAAAATATCGCGTATAATGCCAGACCATCAAAGGTACTCCATGGTAATATTGTTGTTCTTCTTTTTTATGAACCCTCCAGTCGTACATTTGGATCTTTTTCAGCTTCTGCTAAACAATTAGGAGGACAAACAGTTGAAATTCAAAACCCTCAAGAATTTTCATCGGTTTCAAAAGGAGAAACATTCGAAGATACCATGCGAGTTTTTGAAGCATATTGCGACGCAATCGTAATTCGCCACCCGGAAGTCGGCAGCGCAAAAAAAGCAGCCGATTTTGCAAAACGTGTTCCTGTTATTAATGCCGGTGACGGAGTAGGAGAACACCCAACGCAAACTCTTTTAGATCTCTATACTATTTATGAGAAATTTCAAAGACTCGATAATTTAATAGGCGTTGCCGTAGGAGATATTCTTAATGGAAGAGCCGTTAAATCATTAATTCGAGGTCTTTCTTTGTTTCCGAAAAACAGGTTCTATCTTCTTTCGCCAAATGAACTCAAACTTTCAAGAGAAGATTTTGATAATTTCAAAAAACTCAAAATAAAATTAATAGAAATAAAAAGCGAAAAAGAAATTCCAAAAAACGCTAATTTTTGGTATTGGACAAGAACACAAAAAGAACGATTTAAAACTAAAAAGGCATACGAAAAAGTGAAAAATCGTTTTATTCTGACAAATGATCTACTAAAAAAATATGGGAATAAAAATTTGATTTTAATGCACCCATTGCCAAGAGTTGGAGAAATTGAAACAGATATTGATATTGACCCACGGGCAGTTTATTTAACTTCGCAAACAAGAAATGGAATGTATATTCGCATGGCGCTTTTAGCGCTAGTTTTAGGTAAAATATGACTGGAAAATTAATTTTAGAAGATGGAACTACTCTAGAAGGCCAAAGTTTTGGAGCAGAAATTAGTGTTGCCGGCGAAGTAGTTTTTTCAACCGGCATGGTGGGATACCCCGAAAGCATTACAGATCCCTCGTATCAAGGACAGATTTTAATCATGACCTACCCTTTAATTGGAAACTATGGCGTTCCCAAAAAATCCTATTGGGAGTCCGATAGTATAAAAGTTTCTGGACTTATAGTTTCAAGCTACATTGACACACCGTCGCATTTTCAAAACACAATGACTCTTTCCAGATGGCTTAAAAATGAAAATATTCCATCACTTGAAATCGCAGATACCAGATTTTTAGCGCAAAAAATTAGAGAGAAGGGGACAATGCTTGGAAAAATTATTTTAAATAAAACCCTTGATTTTTACGATCCGAACAAAAGAAATCTTGTGGCTGATGTATCTTCTAAAAAAGTTGAAATTTTAGGAAATGGCAAAAAAACCATAGTTCTTATTGATTGCGGAGTTAAAAGAAATATTGTCAATAACCTTTTAAAAAAAGGGGTAAAAATTATTAAAGTCCCTTGGGACTTCGATCCCTTCAACTCCTTTTTACACCCCGGGGGTGTAAAGCTAAACTTTGATGGCATTGTCATTTCTAATGGTCCAGGCGACCCAAAGATGGCAAATAAAACTATTGAAACAATTAAAAAAGCATTGGAAAAGAAAATTCCTATTTTTGGAATTTGTCTTGGAAACCAAATTTTGGCATTGGCCGCCGGAGGAGACACATATAAACTAAAATTCGGACACAGAAGCCAAAACCAGCCTTGCGTAATGAGTGACTCCCAACGGTGTTTTATAACCGTCCAAAACCACGGTTTTGCGGTTGAAAAAATCCCTAAGGATTTTAAACCGTGGTTTATAAATGCCAACGACAAATCAAACGAAGGAATTATTCACAAAAATCTGCCTTTTATGTCGGTTCAATTCCACCCCGAAGCAACTCCAGGCCCACAAGACACAGAATGGATATTTGATTATTTCTTGGAAAGGATACCTTAATGTCATGCCGAAATCTTTAGGTGTCGTCCTGAATTTATTTCAGGACCTCGTTTTGCTCGAGATGCCGAAACAAGTTCGGCATGACAAGGAGAAAATAATATGAAAATTAAAAAAGTACTAATTTTGGGCTCTGGAGCGTTGAAAATTGGCGAGGCGGGGGAGTTTGACTACTCCGGTTCTCAAGCCATTAAAGCCCTTAAAGAGGAAGGGATAAAAACAGTTTTAGTTAATCCAAACATTGCCACTATTCAAACCTCAAAATTTTTAGCAGACACTGTTTACTTTCTTCCCATTGATGATTTTTTTGTCGAAAAAATAATTAAAAAAGAAAAGCCAGACGGGATCCTTCTCTCTTTTGGCGGCCAAACAGCTCTCAATTGCGGAATAAATCTCTACAAAAAAGGGGTTCTTAAAAAGAATAATGTACAGATACTTGGCACTCCGATCTCGGCAATTCTTTTAACCGAAGATCGCAATAAATTCGCCAAACATCTTTTAAAAATAGGGGTTCCGATTCCAAAAAGCCAGACAGCAAATTCAGCAAAACAGGTAAAAATAATCGCTAAAGAAATTGGTTTTCCGGTGATGGTAAGAGCCGGTTTTACTCTAGGAGGACAAGGATCGGGAATTGCACAAAACGAGAAGGAATTAAATAAAATAGCGGAAGCGGCTTTTTCTTTTGCCCCGCAGGTTTTAATTGAAAAATATTTACATCACTACAAAGAAATTGAATACGAAGTTGTCCGCGACAAATTTGATAATTGTATTACAGTCTGCAATATGGAAAACATGGACCCTATGGGAATTCACACCGGCGAATCTATTGTGGTTGCTCCTAGCCAAACTTTAAATAATTTTGAATATCAGGCTTTGCGAAACGCAGCCATAAAAATTGTCCGAAGTCTAAAAATCGTCGGCGAATGCAATGTCCAATTTGCATTAAACCCAAACCCTAATCGCAATGTCATCCTGAGGAGCAAAGCGACGAAGGATCTCACCGACGTTCGAGATTCTTCGACTTCGCCTCAGAATGACAATAATGATATTGAATACTACGTTATCGAGGTCAACGCCCGGCTTTCCCGAAGTTCAGCTCTGGCATCAAAAGCAACCGGATATCCGCTTGCCTATGTCGCAGCAAAATTGGCACTCGAAAAAAATCTTACTTCTATCAAAAATAAAGTTACCAGCATTACCCAATCCTGTTTTGAACCGGCTCTTGATTATATTGTTGTCAAAATTCCCCGCTGGGATATAGAAAAATTCAAAGGCGCAGAAGAACAAATTGGAAGCAGTATGAAATCAGTCGGAGAAGTGATGGGAATTGGAAGGACTTTTGAAGAAACGTATCAAAAAGCCATCCGCATGCTTGATTTAGATTTTGAGGGCGCGGTAAATGAAAAAATAATAAAAAATGAAAAGTCATTAACTTATCAATTAAAAACACCAACCCCAAAACGCATTTTCGCAATTGCCAAAGCGATTTCGCAAAACTTTTCCATTAAAAGAATCAATCAATTAACTGGAATTGACCCGTGGTTTTTATATCATATTAAAAGCATCGTTGATCAAGAAAAAAACCTCCGGAATAAAAAAATAAATGATTTATCCAAAGAAAAATTATTAGAATTAAAGAGATTAGGATTTTCCGACAAACGCATCGGGCAGCTTCTGGGAGTCTTGGGACTTGAAATTAGAAAAATTAGGAAGAAATGGAAAATTTTGCCAAACGTTTTTCAAATTGACACTCTGGCAGGCGAATTTCCCGCTAAAACCAATTATCTTTACACAACATACGGTAATAATCATGATGATGTTAAACCGGCCGGAAAAAGCGGAGTGATAGTTTTGGGCTCAGGCCCTTACAGAATTGGTTCGTCTGTTGAATTTGACTGGACAAGTGTTAATACTGTTTTGGCGCTAAAAGAACATAAAAAACAATCGATAATAATAAACTGCAATCCGGAAACCGTTTCCACAGACTATGATATTTCCGACCGGCTTTATTTTGAAGAATTATCATTTGAAAGAATCGCAGATATTTATGAATTTGAAAATCCGTTGGGCGTTATTATTTCTGTGGGCGGACAAACGCCAAACAACAGAGCAAAATCGCTAAAAAGTTATGGCTTTCATATTCTTGGGACAGACCCCGCAAATATTGACAGGGCAGAGGATAGGAATAAATTTTCCAAACTTCTTGACCATCTTAAAATTTCACAGCCTCCCTGGAACAAATTTTCTAACATTAAAGATGCTTTAAGTTTTTGCGAAAAAGTAGGCTACCCTGTATTAATTCGTCCTTCTTATGTACTATCTGGAACAAGTATGAATATCTGTTATGACCAAAAAGAATTTCTTCATTATCTTAAAAAAGCTTCTTACATTTCCAAAGAATATCCCGTAACAGTTTCCAAATTTATTAAAGATGCAAAGGAAATTGAGTATGACGCGGTCGCCCAAAAAGGAAAAATCAAGACCTCGGTGATTTCCGAACACATAGAAAATGCCGGAATTCATTCGGGAGACGCAACAATTGTACTCCCGCCGCAAAAAATTTATCTTGAAACGCAAAGAAAAATCCATAACGTTGCCAATAAATTAGCAGAGTCTCTTGTTATTTCCGGCCCTTTCAACATACAATTTTTAGCCAAAGATAATGATATTTCTGTAATCGAAATTAATCTTCGCTCATCGCGGACTTTTCCTTTTATTTCCAAGGTTACCGGCGTTGATTTTATCAAACTCTCTGTAGATTCTTTTTTTGGCAAACATATTCCGAAGATTTTCACCAATTCATTAAAATTTACAGCAGTAAAAGTTGCCCAGTTTTCTTTTGCAAGACTTACCGGCGCAGATCCGATAATTCGTGTCGAAATGGCATCAACCGGCGAGGTGGCTTGTTTTGGAGAAAATGTTGAGGAGGCGTTTTTAAAAGGAGAACTTGCTGTTGGTGGAAAAATTCCAAAAATCGGTGTCTTCCTAAGTTTAGGGGGAGAAGAAAATAAAATTAAATTTTTAGAAAACTTTCCTCATTTGAAATTTTTGAATCTTCCGATTTTTGCAACAGAGAAAACAGCTGACTTTCTCAAAAATTTTGGCTTAAAAGCAAAACATCTTTATAAACTTCATGAAAAGAAAACTCCCAATGCGCTGGCATATTTTCAGGAGAGAAAAATTGACCTTGTAATTAATATTGCCGACGCAAATATTAAAAAAGATATTGATGACGATTATGCCATAAGACGCGCGGCAGTTGACCACAACATCTCTCTTTTTACTGATTTAAAAAAAGCACATCTTTTCCTAAAAGCCCTGGCGCAAAATAATCTTAATGATATCCCAATTAAATCCTGGGAAGAATATACAGGATAATTAAATCGTTGACCTAAAATTTGTCTGTGCTACAATAGTTTCATGAATCTCGCCTTCAAACTTCGTCCGATTAAACTTTCGGAATTTTTTGGACAAGAACACTTAGTCGGCAAAGACAGAATCATCCGTAAAATGATAGAGAGCGATTCGCTTTTTTCCATGATTCTTTGGGGTCCTCCGGGGGCTGGAAAAACAACTCTTGCCAATATTATCGCCAAAGAAACAAAATCCGACTTTTACTCGGTCTCGGCTGTTGAAACTGGAAAAGAAATGCTTTTAAAAATCATAAAAGAAGCAAAAGAAATGCAAAAGAAAGATAAAAAAACTATTCTTTTTATTGATGAAATTCATCGCTGGAATAAAGCCCAACAAGACGCGCTTTTACCGTATGTGGAAAGCGGCTTAATTACTCTAATTGGCGCGACAACCGAAAACCCGTCTTTTGAAGTAATAAGCCCATTGCTTTCAAGATGCCGGGTTTTTGTTTTGAAGGGACTAGAACCTCTGGAACTTGAAAAAATAATTAGAAGGGCACTTAACTATAAAGATGTTAAAAAATACAAAAAGAATATAACAAATGATGCAAAGGAATTATTGATAAGGCTTTCCGGCTGCGATGCAAGAATTATGCTAAATGCCTTGGAAATGGCAGTTTTAGAATTCAAACAAAAAGAAATTGACAACGAGATTATTAAAGAAATTTTTCAGACAAGGTCGGCAGGACTTTATGATAAAAAAGCCGACGAGCATTATAATATAATTTCCGCCTTTATAAAATCCATGCGAGGAAGCGACCCTGACGCAACTCTTTACTATTTGGCCAGAATGCTTGAAAACGGCGAAGACCCAAAATTTATTGCAAGAAGAATGATAATTTTGGCATCGGAAGATATTGGCTTGTCTGATAGGGGAGCGCTAATTCAAGCAAACGCCGGCTTTGAAGCGGTACATAAAATCGGTATGCCTGAAGCGCAATTAATTTTGGCGCACATTGCGTTATATTTGGCAAAAGCGCCAAAGTCACGAGCTGTTGCAAACGCACTTTCTAAGGCAAAAGAAGCGGTTTACGAATTTCCCAATGAACCAATTCCTCTTCATTTAAGAAACGCGCCAACCAAACTTATGAAAAATCTTGGCTATGCCAAAGACTATACATGGTCTGAAAAATATGTCGGCATTGCCCGCCGAAGCCTCGGCGAAGGCGGGGCCAAAAAAGGACTCTCCTTTTTGCCCTATAAACTAAAAAACCGAAAATTCTTTGAACCATAATCTATGACAAAAATTGTACTACCGGGCTTGATTGACCCGCACGTTCACCTAAGGGATCCTGAACAGACCCATAAGGAAGATTTCTATTCCGGTACGATGGCCGCAATTGCCGGCGGATTCACAACTGTCCTTGATATGCCAAACAACAAAATTCCGATCACGACTTTAAAAGTGCTAAAAGAGAAAATGAAGATTGCTAAAAAATTAGCTGTCTGCGATATCGGATTTTACTTTGGCTCGCTTGGAGACAATCTTGATGAACTCGCAAGTGTAAGTCAGACAGAAATGGCCTTTGGTCTTAAGCTTTATCTCGAGCGAACAACCGGCAACTTTTTGATTAAGAAAAACGCCCTTGCCCGTGTTTTTAGCGCTTGGAGGTCTCGTGTGCCAGTTCAAAAACCAATCCTTGTCCATGCTGAAAAGGATACTGCTACCAGTGTCTTAAGAGTGGCAAAAAAAATTATTTTACCGGTTCATTTTTGCCACATCAGTACTGCTTCCGAACTCAAATTGATAATTGCCGCCAAAAATCAGGGCCTGCCGGTTACTTGCGGCGTTACCCCTCATCATTTGTTTTTAACCCGCGATGATGTCAAAACGCTTGGACCATTTGGCAAAATCAGACCGCCCCTTCGAAGCAAAAAAGATGTCACATTCTTATGGAAGAATTTAAAATGGATTGATGTTATTGAATCCGACCACGCCCCGCACACAATTGAAGAAAAAAAATCAAAAGTTCCGCCTTATGGCGTGCCCGGCCTTGAGACCACACTTCCGTTATTACTGACTGCCGTTTCCGAAAAAAGATTAACCATTGATGATATTATTCGTCTCTGCTTTAAAAATCCTTCAAAAATTTTTGGCATATTTGGCGACAAAAAAACAAAAATTGAAATTAATCTTAGCAAATCTTATAGGATAAATCCTAAATCTTTATTTACTAAATGCGCCTGGTCGCCCTTTGATGGCTGGAAAGTCAAAGGAAAAGTAGAAAAGGTAACTTTACGCGGGATAAAAGTTTTCCAAGATGGTAAAATATTAGTAAGGCCCGGCTTTGGCAAGATAATAAAACCAAGAAAATGAAAAAGACAAAAATTAATTCAACAGAATTTGCAAAAAGAATGGGCGCATATTCACATGCCTATAAAGTTGAGCTCAATGATGCAACTCTCATCTTTACAACAGGGCAAATCGCAGTCGATAAAAACGGGAATGTTGTTTATCAAAATAATATAGAAAAACAGACAGAGTTTGTTTTTGAAAGTTTAAATAAAGTTTTAAATGAATCAGGATCGTCTTTGGATGATGTTGTAAAAGTCACTGTCTTTGTTACTGATATGAATTATTTTCCAAAAATAAGCAAAGTGAGGAATCAATATCTCAAAAACTCCGAACCAGTTTCCACTTTAATTGAAGTTAACAGACTTGCAAAAGAAGGCTGTAAAATAGAGATTGAAGCAATTGCAATCAAAAATAAATAACTTAATTTGACAATTTTTAAAATTGCGCAAAAATATTGACATATGAAATTTGAAGAATTAAAAACTCCGTTTTTCACAATTATTTTTATATTCCTGGGATTAATTATTTTTACAAAACTCTTTGGTCCGATTCCGTTTTCGATAAATTCTGTGCAGACAACTAAGGCAAATTTATTTAACGCCCAAGGCACCGGTAAAGCAACCGCTGTGCCAGACACTGCAGAAATTTCACTTGGAGCAACTAAAACTGCACAGAATGTAACAGACGCGCAGAACCAAGTAAATTCTGTTGTTAATAAAATAATTTCTGATCTTAAAAAACTCGGCATTGAAGAAAAAAATATTCAGACTTTAAATTATTCTATTTCTCCAAATTACGATTTCAATTCGGGCAGACAAAATGTAACCGGTTATACTGTCACGCAAAACATGGAAGTTAAAATAAAACCAATCGATAAAGCAAACCAGGCGATTGATACAGCAACAGCTGACGGAGCAAATTTGGTTGGCGGCGTTACTTTTGTTTTGGATGACAAAACACAAAAAGATATGGAAAATAAAGCAAGAAATGATGCAATAAAAGACGCTAAAGAAAAAGCAGAAAACCTTGCAAAAGCAGCCGGCATAAAACTTGGTAAAATTATTGACGTTCAAGAAGGGCAATCGTTTGAGCCCCGACCGATTCTCATGTCGCAAGGAGTAAGTGAAAAAGCGCAAACGATTCCAACTCAACTGGCACCCGGAGAAAATACTGTCACCTCAACCGTCACTCTCTACTACGAAACCTATTAAATTCAAAGTCAATCAAGAATTATTTTGGAAAAGAAATAAAATGAACAGAGTCGATACCTACTATGTTTTCTATTTGTTGGATGTGACCTTCATCTAAAGGGGTTTTAACGGTTATAGCCATCATTGCATCTATACCGTTTCCATCTACGCTCATATCATCAATATTTATTTCTGCCTCTCCAAGAACCTTTGCAACGTAAGCAATCATGCAGGGGGTATCGTCATTTTTTACAATAAGGATATGTCCATTCAACAGAAATCCAATATTTAACCCGTTGATTTTAACTATCCTTGGTCCGTCATGCCCAATAATTCCTTCAACTGTGGTTTCTCCCTGTTCAGACTCCAACTTTACTCTAATCAAACTTGTATAAGCATTTTGCGTCGTATCACTATTCTCTATTACGGCAAGCCCTTCTCGCTTTATAACCGTTTCGCAATTAACAAGATTTACTATTTCTTCTCTTGCTGGAGTCAAGATACCGCCGACAACAGCAACCTTTAATAGTTTTGAGTCAAATCCTGCTATCTCTCCCACATAATCAATGTCTACTTTTTTTATTCCTTTGCTAGGAGAAATCATTAATGCAAGTGAAGCAATACGAGACGCAAGTTCGACATAAGGAGCAAGTTTTCTCATTGCCTCGGGAGAAATTGTAGGCATATTGATAGCACTCGAAACTGTTTCTCCTCCAAAAATTTTTGTAATTATTTTAGCCGCATGTTCGGCAAGCCGGTCTTGTGTTTCTCCAGTCGATGTCCCAAGATGAGGCGTGTAAACAATTTTAGGGTGGACACTAAGCTCTGGATCAAATTCCCCTTCAAAAACATCAAGGGCTGCGCCCGCCACTTTTCCATTATTTATGGCATCAAGAAGATCCTTTTCATTGACTATTCCGCCTCTTGCAGTATTTATAAAAATTACACTGTCTTTAGCTTTTGCCAGAGCAGCACCATCTATAAGATTTCTTGTTTCCTCCGTTAATGGGACATGAATCGTAATAACATCCGACTCTGCAAGAAGAGAATCGAGTGAAGAAACAACTTTTATCCCTAGTTGTTCTGCCTTCGATGTTGATACATGTGGATCAAAGGCAACTACTTTCATATCCATTCCCATTGCCTTTCTTGCCACTTCTTCTCCAACATTGCCAATTCCAATCACTCCTAATGTTTTTCCCCTTAATTCTCTTCCGGTAAAATTGACCCGATCCCATTTGCCTTCCTTTAAAGAAACATGAGCTTGAGGAATATGACGAGCTGCTGCAAAAAGCAAAGCAATCGTAAGTTCAGCAGCGGAATTAGTATTTGCATCTGGAGTATTGGCAACGATAATTCCTCTTTCTGTTGCAGCTTCAACATCTATTACATCACCAACCCTACCACCGGCTCTGACTATTAAAGAAAGTTTTCCGGGATTTGAGAGTAAATCTGCCGTAACCGCAGTATCTCTAACAACAAGAGCATCATATCCACCGACAATTCTTTTTAATTCTTTTGGTGAACGACCAAAATTAAAATCAACATGGTAACCTGTTAAGGCCTCAAATGGAGTTTTTGGTAAAGGATCGCAGACAAGAATTCTTCGAGTTGATTGAATTTCCGGGGAACCTCTTAATTCAGCTTGTTCAGGGCCTCTTCTTTGCATACAAACTATATACAGTATTTAAGCTCAAACGTCAATAAGAAGACTTTATTTATTTCCGCTGTGGAATGCATCGTGCACATCGCGTAATTGCTTGTTTGTAATGTGAGTATAAATTTGAGTGGTTGAAATATTTTTGTGCCCCAACATTTCCTGAACACTGCGCAAGTCTGCTCCGTTTGTTAAAAGATCTGTCGCAAATGAATGACGAAGAGTGTGAACCGTTGCGTCAACCGGAATCCTGGCAAGCCGGACATATTTTTTAACAATCCGCTCAACGCTTCTTGCAGTTAATCTCATTCTCTCTCCATTATTTTCTTCAATAACCCGGCCCGAATAGCGAATAAATAAAGGCTTAAAATTATCTTTTCGTTCATCTAAATAACGTCTTAGCCATTCGGCCGCTCTATCGGAAACAAAAACTACTCGCGCCCTTCCGCCTTTTCCAATCACTCCAAACTCTCTTCTTTCTAAATTTATCTGCGAGTGATTAAGTTTTACAAGTTCGGAAACACGAAGGCCGGTTGAGAATAAAAGCTCAAAAATCGCCCGGTCGCGGATTCCTTCTTCTTTGGATGTATCAATTGAAGTAACAAGTCTATCAATTTGTTCTCTTTCTAAAAATTTAAGCGAACGGCTTTCGGTTTTGGGTAAATCTATTTTTGATGGTTCCAAAGTTTTAATATCATTTTTTAATAAATACCGCAAAAACGACCGCAAGGCAATAACATAATAGTTCTGGGTAACTCTTTTTAGAGTCATGCCTTTTTCGTCGGCACGGTTTGCCAAATAAACTCTATATTTTCTAATTATTGCCAAATCAAGGTCTCCAATATTTTTGCCCGGTAGGGTAGTGAAGAACCAGTTATGAAAAGTTTCAAGATAGTGGCGGTAGTCGCGAATTGTCAGTTTACTACAATTTCTCTCAATCTCCAAATACTCCAAGAAGTCATCAATTAATTCTGCTAAATTTTTCATAGAACAGTTATGCCTTGCCCCGCCAAAGTGCTCTTCGAGCCGTATTCGAATAGAATTGAAAAGGCGAGAAGTAAGCTTCTGTGGGGTCAATCTCCAAATACTCCAAAAACTGATCTATGAGTTCGGGCAGAGAACTTGTCATAATCTTATAATACACAACGTTGTGCGACGCTGTCAAGACTAAGGCTTTTAGTTTGACAAACCCATAGTCAAGTAGTAACATCCAGATTATGAAAGAACGCGATGGAGCTTCTTTATGTGTAGAAAAACTGCTTCATGGGCACACGCTCCCAAGAGGAAAAGAAATTAATTTGGCAACAGGATTTGCCATTCAAGAAGCATCAAAGGTTAATCCAAAAATAGTAGATTTACAGAAATCAATCATCGCCAAATTCCTTAATCCTCAAGAACAAATTACGGTCTTTTGCACAGCAAGAGATATACCTGGAGTTGTTGGAACTGTCGGACTTATCGAAAACTCTGATAGTATTAAAATGGCAGTTATATGGAATCGACATCCAACGGATAGCAATCCAAGACTCTGGGTTGGTTTTTATAATCCATTACAATGGACACATGCAACAGAAATGGCAGAAGCAAAGCTAAAAAATGTTCAAGTAAAAACTCCATCATCTACTCTACTGAGAAGAATTCTCTCGATGATAGGAAAAAAAGATGACTCGAGTGTTCTACCGCCAGTTATGGGGCTTAAACCAGACGAACACATCCCTCATATGTATATTTCCCAAATAGGCTGGAAACAAAAAGTTAACATTGTCGGAGAAGAATCAATCAAAGAAAAACACCCGCGCCTGTACCGAGAAATTTTCTGTCCGATAAAAGAAGAATTTCTGCAAGCGATCGAAAAATAAATCCTCTGTCTTGACTTATTCTATGTAAAATAATATCCTATGTAAGCAGTGGCCAAATTTCTTCTCGACAGCGGGAATCCGGATGAATTTAGAGAGATCTCCAAACTTGCCAAAAAGAATAAAAGTGAAATTTGGGGCGCAACCACAAATCCGACTCTTATTGCAAAATCCGCCAGCCGGCGGATTGCCGATAAAAAGATTTCTCAAAAAAAGGCTTTTGAGCTTCAAAAACAAATTGTTTTAGAAATTTTAAATATTGTTCCCGGCGCGGTTTCGGCCGAAGTCTACGCCGATGAAAAAACAAAAGCCAGCGAAATGATTAAACAGGGAAAAGAAATTGCCAAATGGCATAAACGCGTGGTGGTGAAACTGCCGACAACTATCGAAGGTTTTAAAGCGCGGACAGAGCTTCGAAAAAATGGCATACTGATAAATAACACTCTTGTCTTTTCCCAACAGCAGGTTTTTGCAATTTGCCTTCACGAACAAATCATGCAAAGACAATTCGGCCCGCTACCTCTGCAAATAAACGGTTGGCAATGTTTTATTTCTCCTTTTGTCGGCCGGCTCGATGACATCGGCAAAAACGGCATGCAACTTATCGAAAATTCAATGAAGATGAAAAACGAATTTGGTTTTGATCTCTGGCTTTTACCAGCATCTTTAAGCCGCCACGTTGAATATATTAAACGCTGTATTGAACTGAATGCAGAACTTTTAACTGCGCCGGCAAAAACACTTATTGAATGGCTTTCTCTTTCCAAAACCAAACAAAAAAAATTAAACTCGAAAGCTTATGCAAAAACTTTAACGCCGATTAAATATTGGGAACCGTCAGATGAGCTTTTAGAAATTGAGACTATCAATGAATTTATGAAAGCTCTTAAATCAAATAAGCTAAATATCCGGCATGACCTAACCGACAAGGGCATTATCCGCTTCACCAATGATTGGAAATCCATCATTAAATAACTTTTTATCAAATCTTCCAAAAAAAATCTTAGTGAAAATTTTAAATAAACCCTATAGTAGGGGACTGGATGGATTTTTGCCGGGGTCAAAAAGACTACTAAAATAGAGAAGCAAAGTCCTCAAACATCTTAGAAATTAGGAATTAGAAATTGCCCAAAGTCTCTCCCCTTGACCTTGAGCTTGCCTGACGTCGTAAAAGTATTATTGTACGACGTAATCACTTTCTCTCCTAGTAGTGCCAGTTCTTATAAAAATTGCCTTTCGGGAGTTTAGGGTTAAAAAGCAGTAGCTAATAAAAAGAGTACCAACCCGCTTCTCCTCCTGTCTTATTAATAATAATTTGAACGCTGTTTGCCGCTGCTATTACAAATAAAAGAATTCCCGAATACCTTCCGACACTCCACCCGCGGGCAGTCCTGACCGACGTCGCATTTAGATTGTTAAATCAATCCAAACCTCACTTTTTAGCCTCAAAAACTATCAAAAGAGACGTTCGTATTTTTTTCTTTGATAGATATTATTATCCCAAAACCAAGTGGCGCGGGAAGGCACAAAATTTTCGCAGTTCGCATCTTGGCGAGCGACGAGTCGCACTAATGGAAAGAAAGAGATACTTCGCGAGAGCAACTGCGGAACAAGAAAACATTTGTGCCGACCTCAGCACCTACTTAATGAAAGAGGAAGTAAACTTTATACGGTGTGAAAAGTCGACCTAAAACCCGTGAAAAACCAGAAGTTATCCACATTTAGCCTGACAAAAAGTCCTATAATATTTTAGTTACTATATCAAAATATATCACCTCGTCGCTCCGCTCCTCGGTGTAAACTTTTTAATCTTGAGCTTGTGTCGAAGGACTCCTCCACTCCCCGCCCTTGCCAACAAATATTACAAATGTCAAATTTCAAATGATTTGTATATTTGAGATTTTTTATTTGAAATTGATTTGTTCATTTGCTTATTGGGTTATTTGCTTATTACCCGTGAACCCGTGAGGGTTAGCCTTTCCAGGAAGTAAACAAAATTAAAATTAAAGAAACAAAAACCCCGGCCCAAATATATTCCAATAAAACTTCTTTAAAAAGTCTTCTCTCAAACCAAACGTGAGAAAGGCCGGTAACGGCATAAAAAAATCCGGTCAAAAAAATTGCTACAATAGTCGGATTGCTTGGCCAAAACCATAAAATCATTGACATCTGGGCAAAACATATAGACAAAATTAAAATATAAATTCTTTGAGGGAAAAATGTTCGCTCTAAAGTATAAGTCCAAATAGAATGCGTTTCCAAAAGATACGACATCAAAAAAAGCAGAATTGCTGTTGGCACTATAAATAAATCAAGAGATAAAATTATGTTGGCAAGAAAAAAATAAGTGACAATCGTAATTATAAATGAAACTGTTCTGGCCGACGATAAAAGAGCAATTGTCCTAATGGAAGCAACTGTAAAAATATTTTGCGAGAGTAAAATTGAATACAATCCGACGCCGTAAAGCGAGGTTATCAAAATTCTGGTTAAAAAACGGTTGGGAACGAGAAAATAAAAAAGTCCGAAAGAAAGACTATAAAGAAAGGGCAAAATAAAAACCGAGGGAGAAAAGTTTTCTCTTATATCGCTGTCATCCGACCAAAAAAGAAGAAAATCTGTCAAAAACGCAAGAGTAAAAGCGACAAAAAAGCCCGACTTCCCCAAAATGTATTCGGAAACAAATAAACCGAGAGTCAAAACAACCACAACTGCGATGAATTTTTGCCTCTTTGTTATATTTAATCTCGTTCTTCTACCAAATAATCTAATACTCATCTCTCTCCCCTAGTTTATAAGCTTTCCCAAAGCTTTCAACTGCTTCGCCGCTAATCTGTATTGGACTCTTGAAACTCCGAAAAGGTTATTAAAGACTCCTGAATATCAAAGTTTGAATAAACTTTTTGAACTTCATCTAAATCTTCAAGTTTCTCTATAAATGCCAAAATCTTATTGGCTGTATCCTTATTCGTTATTTGTATTTCTGTTAACGGCTTTCTAGCCAGTTCAAAATCCTCAACAATAAAACCTTTTGCCGTCAATGCGTCTTTAATTTTTGTCAACTCTTCCGGCTTTGTATAAATAATGGCTGACTTTAAGACGTCTTCCACATCCTCAGCCCCCAAGTCTGCGGCAACTAAAAAAATATCATCAATTGTTTTTTCATTTTTTTTTACACTGATTAATCCTTTTGTTTGAAACATATAAGATACGGATCCTGGTATCCCGAGATTTGCACCATTTTTATCAAATAAATTTTTTACTTCCGAGGTTGTCCGCAGTTTATTGTCAGTCACTGCCTCTATAATTATTGCGATACCATTTGGCCCAAAACCTTCGTAGGTAACATTTTCGACCTGCTCTGCTTGTTTTCCTTGCGCTCTTTGAATTGCCCTGTCAATATTGCTTTTTGGCATATTGACCGCTCTTGCTTTTTCAATGAGTAAACGAAGCCTAAAGTTCTGACTTGGATCTCCTATTCCCCCACCCTGTTTTACCGCTATTGTTATGGCATTGGCAAGTTTTGTAAATATTTGTCCGCGTTTTATATCGGTAACACCTTTTTGTCTTTTAATTTGCGCCCACTTAGAATGTCCACTCATATAAAATTAATAATATTTCTGTTATTAGTTTTCAGTTGTCGGTCTTCAGACAACTTGTTTATCGGTTTTCGGTTTACCAGTCAAAAACTGAAAAACAGAAAACTGGCAGACTGAAATCAGAAAACTGAAAACCGAGAACCGATAACTGAATTCTTACTAAACGCTAGTAATTATACCTTTTTCTCATTGACTTTTGCAATAAATAGTAGTAGAATTTCAAAATTATCCTCTTAAATTTTAGCTTGCAAAATGACACTAAAAACACAAGCAATTCAAACAGCTCTAAACGGTGACTGGGAGAAAGCTGTTGTCCTCAATAAACAACTAATCAAAGAAGACCCAAAAGATATAGAAGCTTTAAATAGATTGGCTTTTGCTTATAACGTGCTTGGAAAAACAAAAGATGCCAAAGAAACTTATCAAAAGGTTTTAAAAATAGACGACCAAAATTTAATTGCTTTAAAAAACATAAGGCGATTGCCAGGAAAGAACAAAAGCAAAAATGAAAAATCTAAAAACTCGCACTGCTTCCTTGGAGGAGTTAACTCAATGTTTATCGAAGAAACCGGAAGAACAAAAGTCGTAGAACTTATAAATCTTGCTGATCCAAAAACTATTGCAGGACTTATGATTGGAGAAGCGATAGAACTTGGAGTTAAAAGATTAAAAATTTTTGCTTTTGATCAAAGAAAACAGTATCTTGGAATGCTACCCGATAATATCGGCAAAAGACTTGTAAAATTTATTAAGGGCGGAAATAAATATCAAGCATTTGTAAAGGCCGCCGATGGCCACCGTATTTCTGTTTTTATAAAAGAGGTAAGCCGAACAAATCGTTTTAAAAATCAGCAATCATTCAGCTCGTCTCTTGAAAAAACAAAAAATGTTATCTCAAGCAAATACTATGAACAGCTCAAAGAAACCAAAGAATCGGAAGACTCACAAAGCGAATAAGTTATCTTTTAAACAGTACCCTACTCTTTGACAATTCTTTTTTGACTTTTTTTGAAATTTTTGATTTTTCTTTTTCCCGAAGGGAAAAAAGCGACCAAATAATTGAAGCTATTGATATTATTAAAGCAATAATAAGCATAAACTAAAAAGTTATTAAATCAATACTGTCTTTCCCAATTCGAATAGTAATATCTGCGATTTCAGCTTTTTCGCTCTCCGACTTCCTAAACCCCAATATTTGATTTAATCTTTTTAGAGTATTCGTTGAGCTTGCATTTTTTGTGTAAGTAATCTCCGAATTTTCCAGAAACTCTTTTGAAGAAACCGAAACCACATTTCCACCTATATTGCTAATCAGTCTTGCCAAACGGTTTCCAAATCCTAAAACATTCGTCCCGTTAATAATCGCAATGCTTATTTTTTCGCGAGCAACTACTTCATCGTTAAAAAGAGAGCTTGATATCTCGTCTATTTCTTCATCGGAAATTTCAGAGGTATTTAAAAAATTTTTATTTGTTACCAAAGATTTAGAAACTGTTTTTGAAAATAACCAAAGTCTTGCAATATCTATGGCTGTCAATTTAGTATCAGCCCGTCCTAATAATGCGGATTTAAATAATGAGTCGAATCCCTCATCCTCCATTTTTTCATTTGATTGAATTTTCACAAATCCGTCAATTGGAATTTTAAACCTTCTTCCAATAGTAGAAAGGCTTATACTCTCGCCTTCGATATCTAAAATATGAATCGATGAAGATGCGGGAGAAAAAGAAATTACCGAAATTTTTTTATTTTGCCCAAAAATAACGTTAAAATCGCTTTTGCCGTCAAAATCTGAATTTTTGATAATTAGCGCCACTTTAAACAAAACAGAAATACCAACTATAATCCCTACCAAAAGGCAGAAAATAAAAGCGATTCTTAAATTGTTCGTTTGTAAATTATTTCTTCGCGCCATGGACAGATTTTTTTAGGCGGGCTTCTTCTTGGAAACAAGTTCCGGAAGAACAAAAGTCGGCTTAGCTGAAAAGCTTGAAACTTTATTTTCTTTGCCTTTTTTTGATTTTTTCTTTTCTCCTTTATAAAATCCCCCAAAACCTCCCATAATCTCACCGCCTAAAAATACTACTAATACTACCAATACTACCAATTTCAAATAACAAATTCAAGTAACTTATATTGCTTGGGATGGATAAAATTTTCGGTTCAGAATTTAAAAATCGCGGGGAGCCTTTTCATGAAGCGATGTCTTCACTAGAGTCGCCGAAGGCGACCGTATCCCGAGTCCCGCCGATGAGGCGGGACGGAGGGACGCTTGCGTTTGAACACTCGCCGAACTGGAAAGGCGACCTAAGCGATTTCCCCAGGTGATCTCAGCGTCAAATGTTAAGCGGCTGGTAATTTTTTGAGAAAATCACTTAACTCTTTTTGTAGCTCGCTTTCGAAAGAAATCAACTCTCCTGTTTTGGGGTGGAAAAAAGAAATTTTTGCGGCATGCAAAAAAACTCTTGGCAAAACTTTTCTGTCATTTCTCGAAACTTTTCTCCCGCCGTAAAGCGGATCGGAAAAAATCGGATGATTAATGTATTTTAGATGAACTCTTATCTGATGTGTTCTGCCGGTCTCCGGACTCAACTCAAGCAACGTTAATGATTCTTTGTTTTTGCTTAATTCATAGTTCATGGTTCTCAATACTCTATACTTAGTTTTCGCTTCACGTCCTCCGGCGATAACCCCGAATCTTTTACGATTCCAAGGAAGCCGGCCGACAGGCACAACTATTTCTCCCACGCTTGGTTCAACTTTTCCATGAACCAAAGCTATATAAATTTTTTTTACTTTTCGTTCTTTGAATTGCGCCTGAAGATTAACAAAGGCAATTGGCGTTTTGGCAACTATTAAAATTCCCGAAGTTTCCTTATCCAAACGGTGAACAATTCCAGCCCGCCTAAAAAAATCCTCTTCCTTATTGTTTGAAAATTGAAAATTGAAAATTTACGTTCTATCCATTCCTGTACCGTCACTTCGTTCTTTGTCGTATCCGCCCTGTTGACAATCATTCCTGCCGGTTTATCCAAAACTAAAAGAGATTCATCTTCAAAAATAATCTTCGGCTCACTGCCCATATCTTTTGCTTTAATGATTTAAATCATTTTAGTAAAAACTTAAAAAGCTCTCTTTTTCTTTTTTACATTTTTATCGAGTTCTTGTTTCAAATATCTCCAAGCGCCTGTCCCCTTCCCTTTTGGAGAAGGAATCGATAATAATTTGCTAACAACACTATCTAAAAATTCATCCAACTTTTCTTCTTTAAGAATCTTTGAAATAAGCTTTTTATATCCTTCGCTGCCATATTGACGAGCAAGATTAACCGAAGCGATAGTTGGAGCACTCACTCTTATAATTTCCTGAATCGTTCGATAATCGTGTCCCTTTTCAAGTAAAAATGCTATCGCTAAACGCTTCGCTAACATTACCTTTTCTGTTGGCGTAAGAAGATCGGAGATAAACTGATCTGCTTCTTCCCTATCCCTAATTCTGACAAATGTTTTAAGAAAAACTTCAAAAATTCTATCAGCAATTTCTTTTGAAATAGGATACTTTGAAATCTGACTCATTGCTTTAATGATTTAAATCATTTTAGTAGAATTATCGTTTGGTTGTCAAGATATTAAAAAACAATTTAAAGTTGTATAATACTTTATAATTGAAGAGGTTGAAAGGAAATCAATTTGACAACTAAAAAAATTTCTACAAACTGGGGTTACGTCAAAGAAATAGTTTCTACCAAAGAACTCGGGGTTTCACTTCTTATAATTAAAGCAGGTCGTAGTTTACCAGCTCACTATCATAAAGTTATAATAGAATACGAAATCATAATCAAAGGAGATATCAAAGTTAACGGGAAAAAACAGCGAGAAGGCTCAATAAGCGTTTGGAAACCAGGAAAAATCCATGAATACGTGAATGATTCGAGCAAAGAAGTCAAAATCCCATGCATTACAATCCCTCCATACTCACCCAGCGATGAAATACCAATCAAGAAAACATTCACCGCTTAATCACTCCGTAATTTTTTCAGCTTTCCCAGAAGATTTTCTTGCCTGATAAAAATAGCAAGCGGAATTATAAAAAGAATTATTAAAAAATAATTTTCCGGTGTGTGCAGAAATAATAAATTTTTCCAAGTTTGAACGATATTAACAACAAGTGATACCAAAAAGAATGAACTCAATGCCAAATGACTAATACTCCCCTCCTCCATCTTAATTTTTCTAAAAATGTAAGTAAAAATGCCAAAAAAAATGGCAAAAATTGCCGAAACAATTAATAAGCCATTTATCAAAAACCAAAAAGGGAGCACGAAAATAAAGGAAAGACTAAAAAAATCCAGCAATCGCAAAGTTTGAATTTTTGATCTTTTTGACATGATAAAAAAATACAAAAAAGCAGCCGCAACTCCCCCAAAGAGAGAAAGTCCGGGATGATAAGGAAATAAAGCAAAAATAAACGGGTTAAAAAATTTTGGATCAAAATGAAAAACGACATAAAAAATCCTGGCAAAAAATAGTCCGATAATTATTGCTACAAATGCCAAATCATAAACTTTGTCCATCGAAATGTTTTTTCTGATAAGTACAAAGTCGTCATGGGCAAAGATGTAAAGACAAATCAAAAAAAGCAAAAAACAGAACGCAAAAAGAAAAAATGAAAATTGCATAAATTTACCGTCTGGCCATCAACACTCTTAACCCGCTAAAAGCGATTAAACTGATTCCAATTCCTGTCAAAACGCGCCCCACTCCAAAAATGTCAGAAAGTTCTCCAACAATAATAACCGGCAAAAAAGAAGAAATCCCAACCAGAGAATTTAATACTCCATAAATCTTTCCCCTAATTTCATCAGAAGTTTTTTCCTGCAAGAGCGTGTTTGACGGCACAAAAATCAAAGCGTTGGCAAATCCCAAAACAAAAGCCAAAAAAACCATGATATGAAGGATGTTAATAGTAAAAATATGCGGCAAATAATCATTTATTGTCTGAACAATTTCTCTTGAGGTAACTTTTGATCCATAAGGTAAAAAAAGAATCGATAATCCTCCGAGCATTACTCCGATATTGGCCATTTTTTCCCTTGAAAAATCATGAAAAAAATTAGCAATAATAATTGCGCCAACTACCATTCCAAGGGCCGCCGGCGTAACCAAAACTAATGGAAACTCCTCAACGTTAATTCCTAAAACCTGATGAGCAAATCCCGGCCCGACCACGGCAAAAAGTAAAATCAAAACTTGCGAAAGAGTCAAAAGAAAAAGAGAATGATAAATCTCTTTAGTTTTTGCGATAAGACTAAAAGAGCTTCTTAATTCTCTGCCAAAATCGAGTTTTAAACTCATCGCTTCCTCTTTTACTTTTTTGATTTTAGGAGCTTTAAGAAACGATATCGCAAATGCGGCTATAAAAAAAAGAACGGCAAGCACTATAAAAACGTTCCTTGAACCAAAAAAAATTAAAAAAGGTCCGGAAAGTGCATAAGCGACTAAAATTGAACCATATATCCCCATGCCAAAAAGCGCATTTGCCGAAAGAAGAAGTTTTTTTTTCACAACTAAGGGAATCATTGGGGTTTCTGCCGGAATAAAAAATTGCGTCACAATCGACATTGCAAAAGATAAAAGATAAATGAAGAAAAGATTGGAATGCAAAAAAGCAAGAATTATTAAAAGCATTGCCCGAACAATATTTGTGATAAAAAGAACATTTCTTTTATTCCATCTGTCAACATAAACTCCCGCCAATATTCCAAAAATGACAGCAGGTAAAGTAAATGAAAGAACAATCCCCGAAACAGCTGTATTTGAATTAGAAATTTTAAAGGCCACGATGATGAGAATAAAATTCATCATGTTAAAGCCTACTTGAGAAAAGACTTCGGCAATCCAAAGAAGAGAAAATCTTTTATTAAAAAGGGCGCAAAGAAGATGATTGTTCTTCATTATTCTTAAACTCTTTCGCTATACTCTCCGGTTCTTGTATCAATTCTAACTTTATCGCCTATTTTTATAAAAAGAGGGACTCTGGTTTTCAATCCGTTTTCTAAAATCGCGTCTTTATAAATATTAGTTGCCGAATTTCCTCTAATTGACGGCCCGGTGTCTGAAACCGTAAAATCCATTTTTGGCGCAAGGCTTATCGATAATGGCTCATTTTCCAAAAAACTAATAGAACAACTTTCCCCTTCTTTTAAAAATTTATGCTCGGGGATTTTATTAAGCGCAATTACTATTTGCTCAAAGGTTTGAGGATTCATAAAATAAACCGATTCGTCATCTTTATATAAATATTGATAATCCTTTTTGACCAAAAACACCTCGCTGACTTTAGCGCCGTTGATAAAACTTTTTTCAGTAGTCGAGCTACTTTTTAAATTTCTAACTTTAACCTTAATATTGGCGCTTCCCCGCCCCATTTTTATATGCTCGTAGGAAAGCACCTGAAAAATTTGTCCCTGATCTTCAAAAATAGTACCGCTTCTTAAATCTGTAACTGATAACACAATTGTACAAAATGGCGAGAGAATAAGATTTTCGCAAGTCGCGAATAATGAATACAATCATCAACTAATCACAGACGACCTAGTAGTCTAAACATCAATAACTAGCACATTGAACCGCGACAAGAAAATTCTATTCTCGAGCCAAACAATTCTACTTAAAGGCTTTTCAAATAATTAAGCATTAATCTCACTCCAAACCCCGTCCCCCCTTTTGGCCCTAATTCAAAACTTTTTTCAGCATACGCCGGTCCGGCAATATCCAAATGCACCCATGGCTTGCTATCCACAAATTCTTCCAAAAACAATCCGCCTGTTATTGCTACACCATATCGAGAGCTTGAAGTATTTGAAACGTCAGCCACTTCGCTTTTATTTAATTCTTTGTACTCTTTAACAAGCGGTAGTTCCCAAACTTTCTCACCCGTTTCTTTTGCAACTTTTAGTAATTTTGATTTTAGTTCTTCATTGTTGCCCATAAGACCGGCATATTCTGTTCCAAGAGCAACCATACATGCACCGGTTAAAGTTGCCAAATCAATAATTTCGGTTGCTCCTTTTTTAACCGCATAAGAAAGACTGTCTGCCAAAGTAAGCCTGCCTTCTGCATCAGTATGAAGAACCTCGATTGTTGTTCCATTCATTGCTTTTAAAACGTCTCCTGGAGCAAGAGATTTTCCGGAAATCAAATTAGGCGTTGCGGCAATTAAACCCATAATGCACATCTGCGGTTTAATTTCGGAAATCACCGAAAAGACCGAAAGAACTACTGCCGCTCCGGCCATATCCATTTTCATATCAAACATTGACTCGCCTCTTTTAATTGACAGTCCTCCGCTGTCAAAAGTAATTCCTTTGCCGACAATGGCCAGTTTTTGTTTTTTGTGAGAAAGACCTTTTGGACAATATTCAAGATGAATAAATTTTGGCGGAGTTTCCGCTCCTTTTGCAACACCCAAAAATGCACCCATACCTATTTTTTCAAGCTCCAATCTGTCATAAACAGTGCATTTTAGGTCTTTATTTTTCTTTGACAAATCCTGCGCCAATTGAGCAAGAAATGTCGGATCTACAACGGCTGACGGTTCATTAACTAAATCGCGGCAAAGCTTTGTGGCATTTGAAAAAATCTCTGCCGTTCTTACTCCCTCTTTTATTTTTAGCGCCATATTTTTATTACTCTCCGAAAATATTATTAAACTCAATTCTTTTACATCTTCATCCTTTTTCTTATATTTGTTGAATTGATAAACGCCAAGCAAAAACCCCTCACTAGTCACTTGTGATTGAACTTCTGCTCCAATTTTAAAATCTTTTTCTTCAAGTATTAGAAGTGCAACGGATGAAAGTTTTTTGCTGTTTGATTTTGCAAATCCGGAAATTACTTTTCGAAGAATATTTTGATTAAACTCCTCTTTTTTACCAAACCCTAAAACAAAAACTTTAGGGGCAAGAATTTTATCGCAGGTGTGAATGATTACGAGCTCTCCTTCTTTTGCCTTAAAATTTTCCTGTTTAACAAAATCCGAAATCTGGTTTTTTAAGACTTTATCAAGCATTAAAAATCCTTGACTTGGCAAAATCCCCTCTTTTTGCTCAAAGGCAAAAAGCAGAATTGCGTCTGCCGAAATATTATCTAGAGAATTAGATGAAACCTCAAAATCCATATATCTTCCTATTCTATCATCTTGCCCTCAAAAATCAAGGGATACTAAATTAGCTTCGCAAGGCGACGCCTTGCGAAGCTAAAATTTGAATAGTGCCATCGAAGCCAATTAAAGTTAAAGCTTGTTATGTTATAATTATTCCAGTCTTAAGGGCAAGTGGCGGAACGGTATACGCGTGAGTCTCAAAAACTCATGAGCTGAAAGGTTCATGTGGGTTCGAATCCCTCCTTGCCCACAAAAGAAAGGGTTGAATTTATTCAATATTTTCTACAATGATCTGGCTTTTATTTGCATTTTTAACAGCCCTTTTTGAGTCCTTAAAGGATATCTTAAGCAAACACAATCTCAAAAAGATTGACGAATATTCCGCTTCTTTGGCTTTCCGTTTATCTTTTGTTTTTCTCCTGCCATATTTATTATTTTCGAAAATCCCAACCCTCAATAATCTTTTTTTTATCGCTTTAATTTTTGCTGTTCCAATAAATATTGCAACCGCAATTCTTTATATGAAAGCGTTAAAGAATTCAGATGTATCATTGAGCATCCCCCTTACAGCTTTTACGCCTTTGTTTCTTTTAATCACTTCCCCTTTGATTATTCACGAATTTCCTTCTTTTTTAGGCCTTTTGGGGGTGCTTTTAATAGTTTTTGGTTCATATCTTCTAAACCTCCAAGAAAGACATAAAGGATTTTTTGTTCCTTTTAAGGCCTTACTTAAAGAGAAAGGCCCTCGCTTTATGCTCCTTGTCGCTTTTTTGTGGAGTATCGGTTCAAACTTCGATAAAATCGGAGTTTTAAATTCCTCCCCTATTTTTTGGGTCATTGCCGTAAATTTCTGCTCAACTTTAATTTTAATTCCAATTGTTTTCAAAAGAAATAAAAATGCTGCAATAACTCTTCCCAAAAACTTAAGTCTTCTCACAATAAGTCTTGCTAGCGCTTTAAGTTTGGCTTTCCAAATGACTGCAATATCCCTGGCTCTTGTCTCTTATGTTATTTCTATAAAAAGAACAAGTATCCTAATAACCATTATTTTAGGAGCGCTAGTATTTAGAGAAAAAGGCTTGAAAGAAAGATTAATTGGAGGCATAATAATGATTGCAGGCATCATTTTAATCGCATTTTCATAAGGTGACCAAGCTAGTTCACCTTAGAGGTGGTCTAGATAGGCCACCTCGCTCCTACTCCATCCCCTGCATTATTAAAATTTCTGTTGAAAGCAACAAAAAATATTTCGATTGGCTAAAAGGTCAAATTTCTTAAATAATCTTTTTTCCTGTTTCCAAATCGACAACTTCACTAATTCCAACCAGTATTGCGGATTTTGGGAGAGGCGGGTTGCTTTTGGAAATCGCAAGATTTAAATATTTCCCCGATGAATAAACTGATGCTGTACCATCAATTCTGAAATAATGCTTGTCCTCATTTGCTACTATTGAAACTTTGTTGTTCTCTTTAATATTTTCCAGGGTTTTCTTCATCAAACACGCCCCAATTAATATTTTATTATCAATAATGCCAAGGGAAAGTACAGCGATAGCTCGTGACCTTCCGTCTTTTGAACTGGTTGCCAGAACAATCGCCTGTCTTTCTTTTAGCGCCTTTTTCCAAAAATCCATAAATTTACACTCCTACTTTGGCAGAAATAGCAGCTAGTTTTTCTTCTATTCTTGCAAGCGACGCCAAGATCTTTTCATGCGGGTCCCCTCCTGGAACCGGCCCTCCCATTGGAGGCGGTGGCGGTGGAGGCGGCCCGCCTAGTCCTGGCGAGACTGGCATCCCTCCCGGTGGAGGCGGAACAAGTCCCGGTCCTCCTAGTCCTTGATTTATTTGATCATCCATTATTTATCACCCCCTAACCATTTAGAATTTTTGAAGTTGGATATCTTTGACATATTTGATCTTGAATATTTGAATAATTGACATCTTTATATCTAGAATTCAAGAAAATCACACTTCTAATCTCAAGAATTCTAATCACTCTCTCTCTTTTTTTCGACACTATAAAATCTTATTCTATCTCCCCTAAAAAGTAAATCGATTTCGCCTGTTGGTCCGTTTCGATGCTTGGCAATTAAAAGTTTCATCGGCATTGTTTTTCCGTATTCTTCTTCGGTTCTATACAAAAACATCACCACGTCCGCGTCTTGTTCAATAGCTCCACTTTCCCGAAGATCCGCAAGCTGCGGTTTCCTCTCTCCCCTGTGCTCAACAGCACGCGAAAGTTGGGAAACTGCCAGAACCGGAACTTTAAGTTCTCTTGCCAAATTTTTTAAAGATTGGGAAACAATTGAAACTTCCTGAACCCGGTTGTCATAACGTCTCCCCGGATCTGCCAACTGTAAATAGTCAACGATAATCAATTTTATTTTATGCTCTAGCTGAAGTCTTCTTGCTTTAGAACGCATATCCGAAACAGAAAGTCCCGGCGTATCGTCAATAAAAATTGGCGCATCTGCAAGCTGTCCCATGGCTTCTGACAAATTGCTAAAATCGCTTTCTGAAAGTTTTCCGGTTTTTAATCTCCAGGAATCAACATCTGCCTGATTAACCAAAAGTCTATCCACAACTTCCTCCTTGCTCATTTCAAGGGAAAAAAATCCAACCGGAATTTTCTCATTAACGCCTATAAATTGTGCGATATTTACTGCCAGCGCTGTTTTTCCCTGTCCGGGACGAGCCGCCAAAATTATCAAATTTGACTCCTGAAGTCCGGAAAGCATATTATCTAAATCCATGAAACCTGTTTTTATACCGCGGAACCCCGCTCCCTTTTTATGCAGTTCATCAATTCTGTCAAAACTCTCGGCTAAAGCCTCACGAATTGGAATAAACCCTTTTGAAATTTGCCATTGAGAAAGAGAAAAAATTGATGACTCGGCTTTATTGAGAATATCTTTTACTTCCTCTTCGCTGAAACCAAGTTCCGAAATTTCGTTGCCTGCCTTTATTAATGACCTTTTTAGAGATGCTTCTTTTATAAGAAGAGCGTAGTGTTCAACATTTGCCGCGGTCGGAACTTTATTAATAAGATCGCTGATAAAAGACGCTTCGATTTTTTTGTCCATTTTTTCTTTTTTGAGTCTTGAGGTTAATGTAAGAATATCGATTGGTTTTTTATCTTCATATAAAGTTAGCATCACATTGTAAATAATGGCGTTTATGTCGTTATAAAAATCTTTTGGAGAAATAATTTCGGAAACAATACTTATTGCATCTTTATCAATAAGAATTGCGCCCAAAACGCTTTCTTCTGCCTCGTCATTATGTGGAAGGATGCGTGAAACTACCATAATACTAGTTTATTAGCGTCTAGCGGCTAGCGTTTAGTTTAACTATACGCTATACACTATTAACTAGACGCTAGTAATACTTTTTCCAACTCCGCCGGTAAGCTTTCTTTTTTTACAACGTATTTGGAAACTGATTTTAACGAACTGTCAAGACCTGAATCTGCTTTAAGTTTATTTTCCTCACCGTAAAAAATAGCAACTTTCGGTTCAATATTGGTAAGAATCGACGGGTCAAACTTTTGGTCAACATGAATTATCGCAATATCATACCCTTTTGTTTCTGCTTTAATTTTTTCCAATTCCGATGATTTTCCCAAAATTAAACTTATTCCGTCTACAAAAAGATCATAGGTGTGATTAAGCGAAGAAACCTTGACGCCGGAGAACTCATACTCCCCCGCTCCATTTATTAAAATCCGTGAACCTTCAACCTTAGACGAATCAAATTCGCAATCTTTTAGAAGTAAAACGGCATCGCTTGGTGTTTTTGTCTTTAACATTGAAGGGTCAACAAGAAGCGACGAATTTTTTCCTTTTATTCTTAAACAATTTTCTCCGACAAGTTGTATTTCCATAGAAACATCCTATCACAGGCAATTTTTCTTGACAAGAGGATTTTTTTGAATTATCATATGGTTTATTAAAACGAGATGAAAACCGAAAGAATTGTCATATCTTTTATTGCCGTTGCCATTGGCATACTTTTTGCGGGAATTGTTTTTTATTTTTACCAGACAACCAAAGTCGTACCGGCATCACAAACAAAAACCATTACTGTTACTTCTCCTTCGCCAACTTCAAGTCCATCAATATCTTTATCGGTTGATAATCCAAAAGACGAAGCAGTTTCCGACACAAAAATAATTTCAGTTTCAGGGAAAACTACAACAGATGCTGTGATAGCAATCATTACAAACTCACAAAATCAAGTTGTAACACCCGCTTCCAATGGTAATTTTTCCGCCAATATCACTCTGGATGACAGACAAAATGAGATAGAAATAACTGCTATCGCTGCAAATGGAGAAGAAACAAGAATTGTAAGGACTGTTACATATTCAACAGAAAATTTTTAAGATATGAAAAATAAAAAAATCATTATTTTGTTGTTTGTTGTTTGTTGTCTGTTGTTTGTTGTCGCCGTACCGCAGGCAACGGCCAAACCAACTCCAACGCCAACAATTAGTAAAAGCGAACAGCAGTTAAATGAAATAAAAGACAGAATCGCATCGAGAGTTGCCGAATTAAAGCTTGTCGAAAAAAGAGGAATAATCGGAACAGTTACTGATACTTCCGATACGCAAATCACAATTTCCGATTTGGCAACAAATACAAGATTTATTGACGTTGACGAAATAACGAAATTCTCATCACCTGGCGCAAAAACGACTTTTGGCATTTCCGATCTTACCAAAGGAGAAAAATTGGGAATTTTAGGTTTATATAACAAGCAGTCACGAAGAATTTTGGCAAGATTTGTAAATGTTTTGAATCCTCAAAAAATTATCTATGGCGCAGTTGAATCGATAGACGCACAAAATTTCACTGTTAAAATTATTACCGAAAAAAAAGAATCGATTGACGTTGACGTTGAAAAAACAACTAAAACTTCTTCCTACACAAAAGACAGCGGACTTGTTAAATCCGGATTTTCAAAAATATTAGTTGAACAAAGAATAATTGTTAGGGGAATTTCGGATATTAAAAACCCAAGTCACGTTTTTGCCTCGCAAATTATTATTTTCCCGGACATTCCTAAAAATCCAAAAATTGTTTTATCGCAAATTTCCCCAACTCTCACAGAAACAATTACACCTTCCCTTCAACCGGAAGCGGTAAAAAATTAACGCCAATCACAAAATAGCTAATAGCTTATGGCTAATAGCTAATGGTTAAAACCTCTTATATCAATGATAAAAACCAAATCTGAGATTAAAAAAATTGAAAGGGCTTGCCAAGTTACCGATGAAACCTTTGACCATATATTGAAAAAGATTAAGGTTGGAATTTCCGAAAGACAAGTTTCACTGGAAATTCAAAGATTCATCAAAAAATTTGGCGCCAAACTTTCTTTTCGGCCGATTATTGCTTTTGGAAAAAATTCCGCCAACCCTCATCATAAACCAAACAACACTATATTGAAAAATGGCGATTTTATAAAACTCGATTTTGGCGCAAAAGTCGACGATTACTGCTCCGACATGACCCGAACTGTTTTTATGGGAAAAGCAAGCCGCAGGCAAAAAAAAATTTATCAAACAGTCCTTGCTGCCCAAAAAAAAGCCATTAACTATCTTGAGTGGAGTCATTCTGAGCAGAGCGAAGAATCTCGAATGTCAGCGAGATCCCTCGGCCTTCGGCCTCAGGATAACATTCGGGGAAAAGATGTCGATAAGGCGGCAAGAGATTATGTTATTTCCAAAGGCTATCCCTCCTTCCCCCACGGCTTAGGTCATGGCATTGGAAAAAAAGTCCATCAAAAACCAAAGCTTTCTCCAAAATCAAAACATTTTTTAAAACCCGGCATGGTGTTTTCCGTTGAGCCCGGAATATACCTAAGAAGCTTTGGTGGAGTTCGAATCGAAGACACGGTTGTTTTAGAAAAAACGGGCCTTCGCATCTTGACCAAAAGCACAAAAAGAATAATTGAACTTTAATTCCCCGTTGACATTTAGCGAATTGAACCCTATATTAAAATTATGAATGCTGATATTAGTATCGCTGAAAGAAAACCTCCATCTCCAGAAACCCCGAGGTTAAACATGACCTTTATTTCCCTTAAATACCCAGGCGGCAAGGGAGATGAACAAAAAGCGCTCAATGATTTTGAAAACTTTCTCAACCCCAAAAGAAGCGGTTGTTATGACAAAGCGCAAGGACGTATAGATCTATATCGTGAACGCGGATTTAGCATTACTGATTATGGTAAACTTCAGGGCGAATGGGAGAAAGGTGTTCCAGACGATCTTAAAAGAACTCTGGGTAAAATCGATCCTGAAACTGTTGAATGGATAAAAAACACAAGAGGAGATTACATTGTTCGACAACACAAAATTTTAGAAAACGAAATTACCACAACCGAATCGTTTATTAGCGAAGACAAAATTAAAATCGTAAATGCCCAGAGTCCAGGTATTCAACCCCCTACAACCCGCTAAACTGTAAAATCCCCGCAAAATGTACTATAATTGCCGTATAAATATATGACAGTAATTGAAGCCTTAGGAACAAGAAGGGCAGCTGAACCAAAAGGATCAAAACTAAGAAACAGTGCAGAACTAGAAACTGATAAATTAATTAACAACACTATCAGCACTGTATTATTATGTCTGCCTCATCGAAGAAGATTGCAAACAATTGCAAGAGATGGACGAGTTATACCTGTTAGGGTTGGCGATGTAGAATGGAAATTTAAAGTTGAGGCTGGTGATAAACCTCTTGTTTTAATGACAACCACTAACCCTAAAACAAATGAGATTTGTACATATGGAATAGCCACAGACCCAGAAATTAAAAAAATAACAGGGGTTTTTAGAGAGGTCGGTGAACAAAAGTTGGCTCTTGGAATTTCTCCCATTGATTTGAAAAGTGCTATGAAAGAATTGAGAAGAAATGAACGCGGAAGGGCATTGCGTTCATTTTGGCGTACTCATTCTATTGAAACAACCTCCCAACATCTTGGTATTCCCGTATCAAGGGTTAAGGCTCATATCGAAGCTTATAAAAAATATCTAGCTCGTCCAAAAATACCAAAACACATTATTACCACTACATCTGCTCATTCTCCTAAAAAATCCCCCACCCGGGTATAGCTCACCCGAAAATTTGACAAGGAAAGTTTCTGTGGTATAAACAACTATCACACCCCCGAGGTGTAACAAGTACCATAATGTGCTATTATTTAATTATGCCTTATCGAACAACTCCACTTGTTAATAACGGTCTTTATCATATATATAACCGTGGCGTGGAAAAAAGACAAATCTTTATGAAAGACCGAGATTATCAAAGATTTCTCCAAACTCTCTACTATTATCAGTTTAGCGGTCCTAAAGCTCGTTTTTCTACGCATAAGAAATTCAAAAATAAAAATTTTGATAAAAATCCTAAAATCGTGGAAATTATCTGTTACTGTTTAATGCCAAACCATTTTCATTTATTACTGAAACAATTAAAGGATAATGGCATTCAGGAATTTTTGAGTAAAGTAGCAAATAGTTATGCAAAATATTTCAATACTAAGTACAAACGAGTTGGTCCACTTTTACAAGGTCAATTCAAAGCGGTAACTGTAGAAACCGATGAACAATTAGTCCATTTATCAAGATACATACACCTAAATCCATTCACAGCTGAAATTACAAAAGATTGGGAGAACTTTCCCTACTCTTCCATTCAAGAGTTTATTGAGGATACAACTTCCAAAATTTGCGCCATTGAACAAATTTTAAATTTATTTACAAATCAAGCAGGATATAGATCGTTTATTTCCGATAACCAATCATACGCTTTGGAACTTAGTAAAATCCAACATCTTTTAATAGACGAAGAATAATTGTTACACTCCCGAGGTGTAACAGTTGACAAGGAAAACTTTTGTGGTATGATACCTAGCATGCCATTTGCTCCTGTAGAAATAGCAACCATAAACCTTGCTAACGAGCTCCGTGAAGGAGATAAATTGCGTGATGCAAAAAAAATAAGAGATGAACATGATAGCGCATGGAAGACTCTTGGCGGAAAATTTGGAATCGCTGTTACCGACGAACAAATGGTTAATGTATTAAAAGCAACGCTCAACATGTTGCGATTTGGTTTAGAACGAGGACTTGGTAGCCCTCCTTCCGAAAAAACTATCGAAGAATTAGAAAAGGCGCAGGATCTTAGTACCACAAAAGGAAGACAAGCTGCAAATGCGTTTTTTGAACGATTAGCAGGAATTTATGCATATAAAAAATATCCTCCTCTTGACCCAATTGAGAACGAAAGAAAATGCATAGCATGTGAAATCGCAGCAATTTCTTTACGCAAACCTAGAGAATTTGACAAACCGCCTGTTTTAAAGTATACTCCTTAATACAATTAAATATAAATGCGCTTGACCGAAGTCACGATTCGGGAGCAGAAGGCCAAAATGCCTTACGGAAAAGTTTCAGCCGTATAAAAAGAAACATTCGGTGTCGCCAAGTTACAACACTGAGCTTGTCGAAGTGCGGAGCCGGACCAAGAGCCTTAGAGAAAAAAGCTTTAAGGAAATAAGGATGGGACCGCGGGAAGCGGTTTTTTGTTGAAAAAAACTACCTCTCGTTCCTTGTTCACTATTTTTGTAGTGGATAACGAACGGGAGGTTTTTTGTTGTTTATTTAACGAACTTTTGTGAGTTTAGAAAACAACAAACCCTTCCGAAGCGAGCATTCGTTTGCGTGGACGTAGCCCACGAAACGAATTCAAGCGAAGGAGGGTAAATTGAAAAATGGTGGCTGTAGCTTAAATGGTTAGACCTGCCCGCCATCGGCTTTTGCCGAAGGCATATGCGCAGGCGGGGCATTAGGTCGTGGGCTTAAAAGTTGCGGGTTCAAATCCCCTCAGCCACCCAAGGGAAAGGAAATAAATAATTATGGAAAGAGAATATAGTCAAAAATATTTACAAATCAACCGGGGTAAAAGCATCATTTTTGATGCGGAAGAATTACCATTTTTTAGAGTCGCGTCTGATCTTTCCGATCTTGGACGTAATTCTCGTGTGGAAAAAGACTTTCGAGATCGCTATTCGAATATTGACTTTGCCTTAGGATGCACTGTCGACGGAGCTGTTCTTATTCAAGACATCCTTCCGGAATATTCTGGAAGGTGGCTTCATCGAAAGAACTAATCAAAGACTAAGAGAATTAAATGATATTTCAAAAATTACTTTGCAGGTTGTTGATGGAGCTGTTTTATCTAGAACTTTAATTGATCTTTGCATGAAAGACGAAGAGCTAAAATCAAAAAAACCTTTGCTTGTTTTTCCTGGAGAAGGAGCAAGAGTAGTTGGCAAATATCTTAAGAAAATGAAGCCTAAACTTACTGCGAATAATGAAGTTTTTTTACCAACTCGAAGAACCATGGTTAAATCAGGAGTATTTAATCTTTCCGTTGACTACTCTAGTTTACCAAACACTTTAGATACCAATACTGTTTTAATTATTGACGACGTAGTCGCAACCGGACAAACAGCAGAAGAGGTTGCCTCAACATTAAAAATGCGTTTTCCGGGAATTCGATGCATTCTTGCCTCTTGGCTTTTTGTGTGGCCTTCGACAAACGAAAACAAAAAATCCCCCTCGGGCGTTAATGGAATTGATAAAATAATCACCAGTATTATTCTCAAGGGCAATTACACTGCTCGCCCACCGATAAACAGCATTTCATGTTTTATGCGAAACGAACAACGATATCGAGATGTTAAAAAAAACTTTACAGATAAATATATTGGCGATAAAAATGCGTTCCAAGAGATTATGGAAGAATTGAAATAAGCATATGAATAAAGATAAAGAAACAGAAAAACTTAAATTATCAGAAATCCTAGGAATACCAAAAAAAGGAATTATTTTTTGTGATTTAGATGGGGTATTTTTTGATGAAGAAAATAACTTTGCTTCTCCCAATCCATCAGATTTAGCTATTTTAGATGAAGCAAAAAACGCCGGTTTTTGGATTGTTTTAAATTCTGATACTGGAGTCTCTGCTCTTGCATCTTTTGGTCAACAACTAGGATGTACTCCGTTAGTTATTGGAGAAAACGGAGCGGTAATTTATGCACCTAATCAAAGAATAAAAGAATTTTTATCATCAGATAAACAATTCTTTGATCAATACAGAAAAGAAGTTGTGGAAAATCTTATAGACCCAGAAAATACTATCATTCTTGGAGATGCAACATCATTGATAAAAAATCAGCAAAGACTAGAAATTCCAGGGTCTATGTTATATGTTGTAAATACAGCAAGAGATTGCAGTTTTGGCGTATATACAAGAAGATTCGATGAAAATGGAATTTTAGTAGTCGATGACAAGAGAACAAAACAAACTGAAGAATTATTAAAAAATCTTCTTTCAAAAAATGGCAGAGAAAAGGATTTATCTTGCAAAAGATATCCTGTGTTAGGAAGTTGTCTTGTCAAAAATCCAAGGATTAAAAAAACATTAGGAGTTAAATATATCATTGGTCAGATGCCAAAAGGTTTATCATATTTTATGATAGGTGATACAATAAATGATGCTATTATGTATGGACTTGAAGACAAAGTTCGGACATGCGCTGTTGGTAATGCAACCGAAGAATTAAAAGATATGGTTTCTCAAAACGGTGGGATTATTGCACCAAATCAATTTGGTTTAGCAAAAGGCGTAACTTTTATAATAGCTAACATTTTGGGAGGAGGAAAATAATGAGACAACCGCACCTTCTTTGTGATAAAAAAGATATTTCTGAAATTGTCTTACTTACTGGAGATCCAGGAAGATCTGAATATATTGCAAAAAAATATCTTGAAAAACCAAAACTGATTGCACAAAACAGAGAGTTCACAACTTATACTGGTTTTTATAAGGGTGTAAAAATAACAACAACGTCAACTGGTATTGGAAGTCCTTCTACGGCAATCGCCGTTGAGGAATTAATAAATATTGGAGCAAAAATTTTAATAAGAGTTGGAACATGCGGCGGTGCTCTAAAAAAAGAAATAAAAGCTGGTTCAATAATCATTCCAACTGCAGCGATTAGGGAAGAAGGAACAACAAAAGAGTATTTACCGCCGGAATTTCCAGCAGTTGCTGATTATAAAGTTGTGGAAACACTTATTGAAAGTGCAAAAAAATTAGACTATAGATTCTTTATTGGAATAAATAGAACACATGATGCATTTTATGGACAATCGCAAAATATTAAAAGATGGGGATCTATTTATTTAAATCCTAGAATGAAAAATTGGGAATATCCATTAATCAGTTCCGAAATGGAATGTGCTCCTCTCTTTTTGATTGGAACATTACGAGGAGTTAGAACTGGGGCTGTTTTGTCAGTAAATGCAGACCCAGAGCCATTAAAAGAAATAATCTTGGGAAGATTTAAATTTGATATTCCGCAAACTAAAATTCAAACTGACGAGGCAGAAAAAAGTATAGACAGAGCGATATTGGTTGCAGTTGAAGCTTCATTATTATTAAAGAAAATGCTATGATGAAAAATATGATTGAACCAAAAATTTTAAAGGGCTTTCGGGATTTTTTGCCGAAAGTTGCCAAAAAGAGACAATTTGTTATTAACGCCTTAAAAGAGGTGTTCCAGTTGTATGGCTTTGAGCCGCTTGAAACACCGGCGCTTGAATACGAAGAAGTTTTGCTTGGAAAATACGGCGAGGAGGGCGACAAACTAATGTATCGCTTTACTGATAATGGGAAAAGAAAAGTTGCTCTTCGCTACGACCAAACCGTTCCCCTTGCCCGCGTTGTTGCACAATATCAAAGTGAACTTCCGATACCTTTCAAAAGATATCAAATTCAGCCGGTTTGGCGCGCAGAGAACACACAAAAAGGAAGATTTCGAGAATTTTTGCAGTGCGACATCGACACTGTCGGTTCCTCCTCTTCCCTCTCGGATGCAGAAATAATTTCCTGCACATTAGATTCTTTAAAAAAACTAGGATTTAAAAAATCACAAATTTGGGTAAACGATAGAACAATTTTTGATACTCTTGGACTGAAAAAAGAGGAAGTTATCATTTTAGATAAATTAGATAAAATTGGGAAAGAAGAAGTTATTGCCCAGTGGGAAAAAAATGGAAGAAAAAATGCCAAAGAATTATTCGATAGTCTAAAAAATAGTGAACCGACACAAAAACTTAATGAGATATTTTTGATACTCCAAAAGCAAGGATATAAAAGTGGCGAAGATTTTGTTTTTGTACCTTATTTAGCAAGAGGATTAGATTATTATACAAGCATAATTTTTGAATCAAAAATTCTCGATCAAACAAGTATATCTTTGCTATCGCTGGCTGGAGGTGGAAGATATGATAATCTTATTGGAATGTTCTCTGGTAAAAAGGTGCCGGCTGTAGGTGTTTCTTTTGGTTTTGACAGAATAATTGAGGCAATGGATGAATTAAAACTTTTCCCCGATGATTTGTTAACTACTAACATTTTAATAACAGTTTTTTCACCGGATTTATTGGAACAATCTATTAAAATAGTTTCAGAATTACGCTCAGAAAATATCAATACCGAACTCTGGTTAGATCCGGAAATCAAACTTGATAAACAATTAAAATACGCGGATCAAAAAGAAATCCCTTTTGCAATTATTATCGGCCCGGATGAAGCGGCAAAAAACGTTATCACTCTCCGCAACATGAAAACCAGGGATCAAAAGGAAATTTCCCAAGAAGAGCTCATAAATGTTTTAGCGAGAAGTCTTTAGTTCCTCAAGAACCATTACTACATTTTTCACCATTATTTTGGCTGGAAGAACAAACACGCCAATCCCATTCTCGATAGCCGATATCCTTTTTCTTTGTCTGTCAAAAATTTTCGGATCAACTTGTCCATAAACATATTCAACCTCGCTCATTTTAATTTCTGGTTCTCCACCGTAAATCTTACTCATTTTCAAACATAAACACACTGCGTAAACTATTTCCAGAAAACGTTTATCTGGCCATCTTTTCCGTATAGGCTTAGCACCGTTTTCTTCAAGCACTAAATCTACCTCTGGTTCGTTTGAATTTCTAATAATTAGTCTTGCCTTAGCACCAAGAGCGATCTCTCTTTTTTTTATTTCTGTTAACGGTCTACCACAACGTGACTCCCTCATTTTTATAACCGTTTCTGCAGGAAGAATTATCCCAGTCCTGGTTCCAGACGAACCCATACTGCTTCTACTTAGATGCCTTCTTTTTTCTTCTGACGAAAGAGTTACTCCAGTCTTTTTCCTCCAACGATATAGTACTTTTGTCACTGCTTGACGACTGGCGTCTATTTCTTTAGCAATTTCTTTTACGGTTTTATCCGTATAAAAAAAGGGCTCAACAAGCTTTGTTAATTCATTCCGTCGCCATTTATGAAAACCCGAACCCAGTTCTTTGCTTGATACCATAAAAATTTTATTAAAGAGCCTTGTAACTGGCTCAAAAATAGGCTATAATTATAGCATGAAAGCGGATATTCATCCAAAATACTTTGAAAATGCGCAAGTTGTTTGCGCCTGCGGAAATAAATTTACTATTGGTTCAACCCAAGAAGTAATTCACGTGGAGCTTTGCAATAAATGCCATCCTTTTTACACCGGCGAGCAAAGATTTGTAGATGCGGCGTCCCGAATTCAAAGATTCAAGCAAAAAGAAGAAGTTTCGCAAAAATACAAAGTTATAAAGGCTAAAAAGAAAGAAGTCGAAAAGCAAAAACAGCAAGAACCCAAGACTCTCCGAGAAATGCTTTTGGCAATGAAGTAGCCCCACAAAATGGAAGATTACAGATTAGTACAACTTAACGAGCTTAATAAAAAAATCGAGGAAACAAAACTTCTTTTAAATGACCCCGAGTTAGTTGAATTGGCAAAAAAGGAAATTAGTGAACTTGAAGAGCAAAAAAAATCACTTGAAGAAAGTCTCAATAAAGAACCTGAGGGAGAATCTTTTGACACCCGTAACGTAATTTTAGAAGTAAAGGGCGCAACAGGCGGACAGGAAGCAAAACTCTGGGGCGAAGAATTACTGCGAATGTATTCCCGCTTTGCGCAAAAAAAAGGATTTGATATTGAATCTTTTGACGAAAAGGTTCTTAAAATAAGCGGTTCTCAAAAAGCCCAAAATCCTTTTGGAGTTTTTAAATTTGAAGCAGGAGTCCACCGAGTCCAAAGAATTCCGGAAACTGAAAAACGCGGAAGAATTCACACGTCAACTGCAACAATTTCCATACTTCCAGAACTTGAAGATATTGATTTACATATTAATCCCGAAGACATTGAATTTGAAGCGTATAGATCTGGCGGACACGGCGGACAAAATGTCAACAAAGTTTCAACTGCTGTAAGATTAAAACACAAACCAACCGGCATCGTTGTTACTTGCCAAACGCAAAGATTTCAAGCTCAAAACAGAGAACTGGCAATGGAATTACTCCGTGCCAAACTTTGGGAAATAGAAATTGAAAAACAAAACAAAGAAATCTCATCGCTAAAATCAACACAAGTTGGCCGCGGAATGCGGGCTGAAAAAATCAGAACCTATAATTTCCCGCAAAACCGCCTGACAGACCATAGGATTAATAAATCGTGGCACAACTTAGAAGAAATACTAGAAGGAAATTTGGATGAGGTAGTCAATAGTTTTTAATTTAAATGTTTTGAACATTAAAAATTGATTGGAAATTGAAAATTGAAAATTTGGTTTAAGAAAGGTAGTTGAGATCTTTTGTTTTTAATTTTTCTATAGAATCCAGTTTATCCTCTTTTAGAATTTTTGCAATATGTCTTCCGCCTGACAAATGCGGTAGGACAACATAATCTGCTCCCGCCTGATAAAGTTTCTTTGCCTCATCTAAATCCTGTGAGACCACAATAACCTTTGCCTTTTTATTATTAGCTTTAAGTGCCTGCAAAAGAAGAAGATTATCCTCCGGATCTGTAATCGTTGATATTACAAGTTTTGCAGAAACCAATTGAGCAACTTCCTGAATCTCTAAATCCGTAATATCGCCAAAAAAACTGTCAATGCTTTCATTCCCTAATTTATTAATAATGTCCGGATCAAAATCAATCACCACCACCTGATCTCCAAAATCTTTTAGCTCATCTAAAATGCTCTGTCCCATCCGGTGAGCCCCAACCAAAACAACATGATCCTTAAAGATTTTACGCTCTCCTATCTGTTCTTCATGCGCATCTTTTCTTTCGAAAATACTAAGATACCGATTCAACCACTGGTATAGAATATTATTTCCTAAAATCATATAGCTTGAAAAAATAAAGGTAATAATACCAACCATTGTAACTAACGCCACTATTTCGTTTGGTATATGACCTAATTTATTTCCCATAAAAACAACAATCAAACTAAATTCAGAAATTTGCGCAACAGTCAGTCCCGCAAAAAACGATGTTCTTTTGCGATACCGCAAAAGCCCCATTATGATCATCACAATGATAGGATTTCCAATAAGCACAAAGCTTGCTAAGATAAGTGCCGGTAGCCAAATAGCGCCAATGTCTGAAAAAAGCATATTCATACCAAGGAGTACAAAAAAAATGGTAATGAAAAAATCTCTCAAAGCTTTTACCCGCGCGGCAATTTGAAAGTTCTCACTGGAGTTGGCAAGTGCAAGTCCGGCCAAAAATCCTCCGATCTCAATCGAAAACCCAAACGGTGCAGAACTAACCAATGCAGTGACAAAAAATGCCCAAGCAATACTAAACAAAAATAAAGTTTCCGGAAATTTTGCAATTAGATCGGTAAACCTTGGAAAAATTTTTCGGCTTAGATAAATAATCGTCACAAATAATAACAAACCTTTCAGCAGAATCAAACCAAAATCAAAAAGTGAAATTGATACTCCATTTGTCTGGCTAAAACCGGAAAGAATCATAAGAATTAGAATTGCCACAAAATCCTGAACCAGTAAAAATCCAATCGATATCTTTCCATACAAACTGTTTAGGTCTTTTTTGTCTGAAAGAAGTTTGACGATGATAATCGTGCTTGAAAAAGTAAGTGCAACAGCAATATATAAGGCGGGAAGGGAAGAAAATCCAAGCAAAAGCGCAATTGTATATCCAATTATCGAGGTAAAGATAATCTGCGTAATCCCGGTAATAATGGCGATCTTTCCGACAGAGCGAAGCTCGTTGAATTTAAGTTCTAAACCAACCATAAACAAAAGAAATGTAATTCCCAGCTCAGCCAAAACGCGAAATATCTCTTGATTCCCAAACTGGAGTTGTCCAAAAGGACCTACAATAATACCGGTGAGAATGTAAGCTAGAATTGTTGGTTGCTTGAGAAGCCGAAAAACTACCGAAAGCAAAGAAGCCAAACAAATAATAATGGTTATCTCAAAAAAAATACCGCCCACATATTAAGACTAACATTTTTTATTAACTTATTTCAACAAGGATTACTGGTTTGGGGCGGATTCGAAGGTTACCTTAACTTCTATTGTTTTTTCGTCTCTCCAAAGAGTAATTGTCGAACTATCCCCAACTTTCTTTTTTGCAATAACTGCAGAAATTTCAGTTGTCCCGGCAATTCTTTGATTATCGATTTTAGTAATAATGTCAGTACTTTTTATTCCGCCCTTATCTGCCGGTGAATTTGCAATAACTTTTTGCACATATGCTCCCTCAGGTAAATTATTCATCACTGCCAAATCGCGGCTAATCATTTTATACGTTACACCAAGATAAGGCCTGTTGAATTGACCGGTTTTATTAAAATTATCAAGAGAATCTTTAACTACATTTATCGGAAGAGCAAAACCAATATTTTGTCCATTACTTGCAACCGCAGTATTTATACCAATAACTTGAGCGCTGGAATTAAGAAGAGGCCCGCCGGAATTTCCCGGATTTATTGCCGCATTTGTTTGGATTACATTATCAAGCTTTTCAACATAGCCTTGAAATTGATCTCCTGCAGTAATTCCCCTGCCAAGTCCCGAAATTACTCCGGTTGTCACAGTATTTCTAAATTCTCCAAGCGCTGTTCCTATGGCAATTGCAAACTGTCCAACCTGAAGACGCGAAGAATCCCCCATTGTAATGGGCTTTAAATCTGCGCCGGGATTTTGGGACGGATCAATTTTTAAAATTGCTATATCATTTAACGGATCGCGGTAAATTTTTTGAACATCATATTTTTTATCATTGCTTGTAATAATCTGATATTTTCCACCGATATCTGAAACAACATGTTTATTAGTTACTACCAGCCCATCCGAAGTCACAATAAAACCTGAGCCGATATTTTGCGGCTGGGGCGTTTGCTGTTGGTTTTGATCAGGAATCCCAAAAATCGAAAACGGTCCAAAGTCAAAAAAGGAAGAAGAAGCAACAAGTGAAATTTCTTCCGAAACTGTTACAACCGACGGTCCAACTTTCTTTACCGCGTCTATCACAACCGATTCTTCCGTTACAACTTTTACTTTTTCACTTTGAAGAGCCAATGGCTGATTTTTTAGAATGTTTAGGACCGAAGTTCCGTATTTATCTGCGGCATTAAAAACTATAAGCGCAATGACTAATATTAAAACTAAAATAATAAGTTTTCTCATAGTTAACGCTTTTAGAAAGCGCGGGAAGGCACAAAATTTTCGCAGTTCGCATTTCGAGCTAACAACTTTTGATACGAATTTTTAAAACCCCCAGAGTATTATTTTGCTTTGAATTAAATCAAAACTGTTGCGAGCTGCGGAACAAGAAAACTTTTGTGCCGACCTCAGCGCGACATCACTATTTTATCAATTCCAAAACTGCCTTTTCAAGCTGTGTATCATGCGTTATATCTTTTTCGTCCGCAGAAACTGCGATATCCGGCGTCAATCCTTTTCCGTTAACCCAAGTTCCATTTGGCGTCAGCCATTTGGCAATTGTTACATGGAGTCCGGCCCCGTTTCCCAAATCTTCTGCCTGCTGAATTGTTCCCTTGCCAAACGAAGTTTCTCCAATTAATTTTGCCCGTTTGTAATCAGACATTGCTCCCGCGACAATTTCCGACGCCGAAGCGCTTCCTTTATTTATCAAAACCGCCAATGGAACATTTGTCAAAAGTCCTTTTCTTGAAACTGCAAAAGGAGTTTTATTATCATTTCCTTTATCCTGAATTACAACTGTTCCGCTTTTTATAAATTCCGAAGCAATAAATGTTGCATCAGTCAAATACCCTCCCGGATTATTTCGTAAATCCAAAATCACTCCTTTAATACTTTTGTCCTCATTCAATTTAAGCGATAAATTATTCGCCAGAGACAGCCATTCCTGGTTTGTATTATCGCCAAATTGCGACAATCGAATGTAAGCTATCTTACTTTCGGCAAATTTTTGGTCAAGCTTAATTCCGGCAATTTCGGAAACTTTTTTAATCCACATCGTCACGCTTTTTACAACAATTACATCTCTTGTTATTTTAATATCAACCGCCTTTTCGGAATTTTTATGTAAAATTGATAAAACAACCTGCGTACCTTTTGGTCCTCTTATTTTTTCTACAGCTTGAGAAAGAGTCCAACCGGCTGTTTGTTTGCCATCAACTTTAAGAATTGCATCTCCAGCTTTTATCCCCGAATTTTGGGCAGGGGTACCGTCAAGGGGCGAAATCACAATTATTTGCTTATCTTTTAATCCAAGCTCCGCGCCAATTCCTTGAAATTGTCCTGACAAACCCTCCTTAAAATCAGAGTTTTGAACCGGCGGTAAAAAAACAGTATAAGGATCACCAATGCTTGAAACCATACCCGAGATAGCACCGTTAAGAAGTTTTTTTGGATCAATTATTGTTTTATCGTAATATAAAGTATTTAATTTATCGAAAACTGACCAGAAAAGTGTAAAATCAACCGAGGAATCTGCGGTGGGCGGCTCGCGGTTTATAACCGTAACCTTTGGTTTAAAATTTTTCCACTCAAGAGAAACTTTGGAAACGCCAATATAATAACCTAAAAAAGCGGATATTAAAGCAATGACAACAATTTGCAGAAATTTTGGCTTCATTAAAAGAATTTATCTGTTTGCGATAAATGGCAAAAGCGCAAGGAATCTTGCGTGTTTAATGGTAAAAGTTAGAACCCTTTGATGTTTTGAACAAAGTCCGTTTCGGCTTCTTGGCACAATCTTTCCTCTCTCGGTTAGATACCTGCGCAAAGTTTCAATTTCGCCATAAAAAGGCTCTTTTTTTTCCTTACAGAAATAACAATTTTTTGGTACAACTATTTTTTTTTGTAATCGTCTCATGTTAGAAAGGAATATCGTCTGGAGACACCTCTTCTTCCGGCTCTGCAGATTCAACCTTGGCTTTTTCTTCTTTTTTAGCGCTGACTTTTTTAGACTCTTTCTTTTCTTCCGCTGGTTCTTTTGAAACTTCACTGCTTCTTGCCTCTTCTCCTACTCTTTTGGAGTCAAGCAGAAGCATATCGTCAATAACTACTTCCGTAATAGTTTTTTGCGTACCGTCCTGTGCTTGCCAGGATCTTGTCGAAAGCCTTCCCTCAACATAAACTTTTCGCCCCTTTACTAAAAATTGACTGCAAATCTCTGCTAATTTATTCCAGGAAACAATTCTGTGAAATTCCGTGTCTTCTTTTTTTTCGCCGGTATCTGTCGTCCAACTTCTATTGGTTGCAATACCGAAAGAACAAACTGCTGTTCCGTTTGCCGTATAGCGCAACTCCGGATCGCGGGTCATATTCCCAATCAACTGTACTCTATTTAAACTTCGTGCCATATCCTTTTGGATTTCTTGACGTTGGATATTCTTGATATTCTTGACCTTGACGTTTTTGACTTTTTGATATCTTGAAATCAAGAATTCAATTCTTCAATTCGTCAGCTGACGAATCAAGATCAAAAATATCGCACTTCCAACTTCTAGATATCTAATTTCACTATTTTTTCCTAATCAATAACGACCTTAAAACTCCTTCTTGATTCAAAATTTTCTTTTCAAAATCCTGCGGGATTGAATCTCCTTCTAGCGATAAGTGATAATAAAATCCGCTTTTTTCTCTTTTTATCGGATAGCTCAAAACTTTCTCGCCCCATTCTTCTTCCTTTGTAACTTTTATTTTCCCAAGCCAGGATTTTATTGTTTCAAGTAGTTTTTTTCGGGCGTTTTCGGCCATTGAACTGTTAAAAATCACGGCTAAATTGTATGTTCGCATAGTTTTTTAATACTATCATATTCAAAAACGAAAAAGCAAGCCCCGTATAAGCGCTCCTTCGACGCGAGGATGTAAACCTCGAGAGAAGGTAAGCTTTGTACGGGGCAAGCACTATTGCAGACTGTATTGCAAACTGTTATTGACAAACATACCTATACCTTTATACACTGTAAACAAGAAAGAAATTGCCCCCTTAAAAATTAAGGGGATGTTTTTGGTGAATTAACATATGAGGCGTTTCTCAAGAGCTCAAATTTTAGCTATTATTACCACCATTATCATTGTTGGAGCTATTCCTCTCACCGTCTTTCTCGCCCGCCAACAGCAGGAAATAAGACAAAGAGCCTCCGGAAGAGAAAATGCACACTGCAACACTGGTGATACTAATTTTCCAGGCGGATATGATTATGTTGCCGGCGGACTTGATACTTATGTCCTTGCTTCTAATGGCGCTTGCAACGAAACAGGCGCAATTCCAGGAGTCCTTGTGCATGCCGAAGCCCTTCATAATGGTCCATGCGATAGAAACAATGAAGCAAATGATTTTCCTGGTTGTACAACTAGAGAGTTCATTCCACGGACGGAAATTGATGGGGAAGGATGCGGAATGAGTGGGAATGGCAGAACTGATATACATGGAGAAACCTATCTTTTTCCTCTTAATTGCGGGCACAATAATTTTCGAATCTCCGTTATAATTTCCCCAGATTATAAATTTACAGGATGGAATATTAACGGCGGGACATGTAGCACCACTGAATTAAGTCAGGCAGAAATAGAAGTACTAAATGGCGGCGATAAAATTTTGAGAATTTTTTATCAGCCGCCGACTGCACCAACTCCAACTCCTCCAACAGCAACTGCCACCGTCACTCCTCCAACAGCAACTGCCACCCCAACAAAAACCCCTACTCCAACGCCGACTGGAGTCCTCCCAACAGCGACTCCAACGAAAACTCCTACTCCTCCAACAACTGCAACTGTGACGCCGCCGGTTTATCCAACTCCCGAACCTTTCTATGTCTCTTTCGTCTGTAACAATTGTCAAGCAGCCCAAGTTCCGACTGCAACGCCAACGCCTACAATAGCTGTAACTTCGCCCTCTTACTATCCACCGCTACCTCCAGCTACAGCTTGGCCGAGTGCCACACGTGTTCCAACAGTAACTCGTACTCCAACGCCAACACCGACGCGCACGCCAACACCGACGCCAACTCGTGGTCCAACGCCAACACCGACGCGCACGCCAACACCCGGCCCGACCGGCACGCCAAGGCCGTCTTACTTTGTTGTAATTACAACAAAACCAACAATAGTTATAACAAGTAAAGTTGGCGGCCCAACTCAAGCTGCTCAAGGAGGAAGTCCTGCGCCAACTCTGCCGCCGACAGGAAGCATTAGTACACCTGTTGCCATAGGAATTGGCGGAATTATCTCTGTTATAATAGGAAGTATTATTTTCTTATTGTTATAAACAAGTTTGAAAGCTCGCTTGAAAACTTTGTTTTCAAGCTTCGCTTATAAAATTATGAAATTACGATCAAAAAAAGGTATTTTTTCAATTTTTATTCTTCTGCTTTTAATTGGCGGCGTGGCGCTAACGGTTTATCAAGCAAGAAAACCCCAGGAAATTCGCCAAAGAGCTCAAGAAGCCCAACCATGCACAAAAGGAACGGTCGTTTGCCAATGGAACCCCCAAACTCTCCCCTCCGGCATTACTTCCTCCCAGCTGCTATATAAGTTAGAAATTTTTGATACTGGCGATGATAAAATTATTGCGTATCAGGATAATAATGTTAGCTATAGCACCACCTCAATAACAAAATCCTACCCTGTAAATTCCTATCCATTCTACGCGGATCATAAATATGCCTGCCGGATAACACCAAGATTTGTCATCTCTGGTCAGACCATCCTCGGAAATCCACAAACATCGACCCCTCCACAAGCTATCTGTTCTTCGCAAGCCGCCACGGCAACCCCGGTTCCCGTAATTGGTGCTCCAACCGTCACTCCCGTGGCCGTCGCGACCGGCACGCCAGTACCAGGAAGTGGACAATGCTATGCAGACTGTACCACTAACAAAGCTTCATGTTCCTCCCCCTACAAATGTCTTTCTTTTTGCCCAAATGGCAAGTTTTATGGTCCCAACTCTAGCAATTATTGTAGTTCTGACGTTTTCACATATAAATGCGCCAATGATGGCTGTCCAGACTTCCCCACCTGCGACTGCGGTGGATCCCAAGACTAAATAAAAATCTTCCTTATCCTCTTGAATCTTTGACTATGGCGGAAGTGATTAGATCCTCTCAAATCTTGCATTTTCCGCCGAATTTTCGTATCATTATAGGTCAATAAATAGCTCATATGATGCTTTCAGAAGTCCTTACAAAAAATGATCATTTACCAGGAACGAAATCTCACAAAGTTGTTACTATATATGAAATGAAACCTCCTAAAACAACAGATTGCTCTTTTTTACCTCAAGAACCAGATGAGTATCCCGAAGAAACCAGAAAAAAAATAGTATTTTATACCATGGCCATAAACAAAGTCTTGGATGACCCTGCCGGAAAACCGCTTCAGCAGGAACAAAAAAATGAATATAAAATGGCGCTGCTTACCTACTGTTTCCATTTAGGTTTAGGCAACCATTCAACATATTCAATAACTAGTGATACTGACGATACAGCAAGGGTACTTAATATTGCAAACCTAGAATGTCGGAGACTTTTAGGATCATTGAGAACCCCTCGCCTAGAAAAAGCCGTAGATGATCTAGAAGGAATAATTATTCCAATTGATACATTTCGGAAAAGAATTGATCACAAGGTTAAATCATTTAAAAAGAATGGGCAAATGCTATCCGCTGAAGAAATAGCAGAAATCCTCAATATAAGTCTTGATGAGGCAGAAAGAGCTTTTAAGAGAATGAAAAAAAGATCAGAAGGCAGAGGTGGTCGTCACTCAATTGGAAAACCAAAAGCAACTATCCCCCAATTTTAATCCCTGCTACCCCTAGGGGGTTATCATATTGCAATTTTGACTAAAATATTGTATACTATAAGTTATGGTTACAGAACTAGCTCCCAAATGTTTGCCAGTAGAAGAACAAATTGCAAGGATAAGGAAAGATTACAAGTTGCCTAGATTGACAGTAACTAATAATACTCTGGAAATTATTGCTAGACTTGTTGTAGCTATTGATAAATTGCCCCATATGTTATCACCAGGAGAGAAACGGGCTCTACTTGTGACAGGCTACTATACTCGTGCCGATGATTATCCGGACAATTATTGTCCTTCCGTAGAAGAAGTTGGAAAAACTTTAGGAGTTAATGAGGAAAAAGTTTGGGATTATTTTAAATCAACGGTCGATAGTAAAACCCTAGGACCAATACTAGAGAATCTTTCGAACGCCGGTAAAACTTATCACCTTAACGGTGATCTTAGAGGTATTGATGCAAGAGTTTTTGAGATCGTAAAAAATAATCCTCTATTAGGCGTTAAAGAATTAACAAGTCGCTTAAGAGTAAATAAGACAAATTTTGCTAAACTTGAAACAATAATACGTTCTCTGAAAAGAATAAAAGAACACCTTGATTGTCACGGGCAAAATTATGATGATCTCCCAATCTTAAACTCAACTACATCCCCGTCTTTTACGATATAATCCCTGCCTTCCATTCTTGCTTTTCCCAATTCTCTCGCTCTCTTCCAGCCGCCTGACTGAACAAAATCATCAAAAAAAACAGCTTCGGCTTTAATAAAGTTTGCAATAAAATCCGTGTGAATCACTCCCGCCGCCTCAACAGCTTTCATCCCCTTTTGAATAGTCCAGGCTCTAACTTCCTTTTCGCCGGCTGTCAAGAAAGAAATTAAATTAAGAGTTTCATAGGCCTTTTTAACTAACCTCTCAAGCCCTTGCTCTTTTAGTCCTAACTCCAAAAGATATTCTTTTTGTTCACTTTCGGATAACTCCGATAATTCCTGTTCTATTTTTGCGCTGATTGCAATTGTGTCTTCTCCGAAATTATTTTTTAAATCACTCTCGTCAACATTGGCAACATAAATTATCGGTTTAAAAGTTAAAAGCGCTAAATCTTTGACCAATATTTTTTCTTCGTCATTTAACTTACACTCTCTTGCAAGCTTTCCCTCATCCAATGTTTTTTTTAATTTTCCAATTGCACTAAATCTGATTATTTCATCTTTGGATGCGATTTTTTTGGGTCCTTGCTGTTTTTCCAGTGTTTGTAAATCAGCCAACATAAGTTCTGTATTTACAATTGATTTATCCGATTCCGGATTTGGTTCGCCGCCAACATGAATTACATCTTTGTCTTTAAAATGCCTGACAACTTCACAAATTGCATCAACTTCACGTATATGTGATAAAAATTTATTTCCCAAACCCTGCCCTTTGGCCGCTCCTTTCACCAAACCGGCAATATCGACGAACCGAACGGTAGCCGGTACAACCGGCGGACGTGAGGTCCTGAGCGAAGTCGAAGGATTTCCCGCGACAATATCTGCTAGCACCTCTAACCTTTTATCCGGCACCGGAACAATTCCAACATTTGGTTCAATTGTCGCAAAAGGAAAATTCGCTACAAACGCAGCCTGCTTTTTCAACAAAGCATTGAACAATGTACTTTTTCCAACATTCGGCAACCCAACAATCCCAATTGCTAAAGCCATTTTATAATTTTATCACAAATTATAAATATAAAAAAACTATCCCATAATATTGCTTTTTCTACTTTTTCGTGGGATAAAAGCGCAAAGGAATACCTTTCTCTCTACAATAAACTTATTGAACCTACGCCTTAAATCTCTTTGATATAGCAGATAAAATATCCCAAAAACAACTTTTTCTACAAACAAAAAACTAATTAATTTAAGAAAGCTATTCGGTTCCAAAATCTTCCCCCCTTTTTAATTTCCTCCCGAACAATCTTTCGGACAATTTTCTTTGGTTTCACCATTAATCGACTCGCAAATAGTATCACCGCATTTACTGGTTCCTTGTTTATTTTCTCCACCGGTCACCGGACTTGTTTTCTGGCCTAATAAACCTAAAATGAAATTAATAACCTGCTGTAACAAACCGGTTTGTCCTTTCCCTGAAAGCTGGTTTTCTATGCCGCTTGCTCCATTGTTCATTTCTTTCATCGCTTCACTCATTGGTTTTGGCTCAATAATCTTATCGCAGGAAAAAACTTTTGTCCTGTTTGGAGATAAAATCTCTTCAAAAAAGTAGGGGGAACCGCCAGTTCCGACCGCAATATATTTACCATTTGCAGAAACAGCCACTTCTTCCACAAATTCTTTAAACTCTACAGGCGTATCTTTTTTTCCGCCAGCTGGCGGATTGGGATCCAATATGTGAACTTTGCTATCGGTGCTTCCCAAGGCAATTATGCTGCCGTCATCGGAAATATCAGCCGAACCTATGGTAGTATTTAAATGCCAGTCTGAAATTGATTTACCATTTTTATTCAAAAGATAAACATCGCCTATAGTATTGGCTACCACAATTGAGTTTCCGTCAGATGTCATACCCATTGCCCTGGCAGCTTTGGAAGCAGAACCTGTAAATTTCCACAAGGGCGTAGAGGAGTTTCTAGAAAATGCTACTACCATTGAAGAATCAGGACCGCCGTCGGTAGAAAAACTGGCAAAACTTCCGTCTTTGGTAATCCTGGCTCGCTGAACTGGCGAATCATAAGTCAATCTGCCGGAAATCATTACCGGCTTATTGGAATCCTTACTGAAAATGTAGGCTTGGCGGTCCGGGCAGCCGGTTGAACCAACCACAAAACTACCGTCTTGGGAAAATGCAATATCATGAAAATTACCGGAAGAATGATACTGCCACAATGGCTTTGAGGAATCTGCTTTCCATATAATTAACAAGTTGCTGTTTTGTTCATTTTCCGAACCGGCTGTGGCCGCTCCAACATATTGTCCGTCTTTAGAAATTGCTACATTATAGGCATTGCCTACATTGGACATCCAGACAGGCTGTTTACTGGATTTATTAAAAAATAAAACAGTGTCACCAATTGAGGCAAAAATCTTTGAACCGTCAGAAGAAATTGCCGCCCCGCCTTTAACATCTCCGCCAATCATTCCTCCAGCACCTTGCTCGTAAACCCATAAAGGCTTACTGGATTTAGAAGTATCAAACAACAAAACTTTTCGGGAGGTTTTCGCAGCCAGGTATTTTCCATCATTAGATAAAGCTACTCCGCCAACCCATTCATCACCCAACGGATATTCCAGAATCTTCTTGCCGGAACTGTCCATTACCGCTATCTCGTTATGTAGAAAATCTGATTCAAAAAGCACCGGCCCGTTGCCGGGAGAATCAATTATTCCTTCCCGAGTCTTGCCTAAACCGTTAGAGGCTTCAAAGAAGAAAAAGTTGCTGCCGATTTTATTGGGAACAAATTTATAAATGTAGCGGACGCCCTTTTTATAATCATTATTATTTGGATCTTCTTTTTGAGGTGTAATCCAACTGCCGTTAAAATACATTTTTACATATTCCGGCGGCCTGCCCTCTTTATCTTTGTAAGTTGTGTGATAAGTATATCTCTGACAGGGCGGCCCCCACATAGGATAAACCCCGCCATTTTCTAAAATTGGATCATTGGGAGTTTGAGGAAGTTTTGGAATCATCTGGCCCGGACCGGGCGGAGGCTTACTTTCTGCCAAAGTTTTAGGTAAACCAAAAAAGTGGCTGATTAAAAATAAAACCAGACCAATCAGAAGAATTCTTTTCATCATCAACTGTAGCCTAATAAAACAGTATGTTATTGAGAAATTTTTGTCAAGAGCTAAAGGTTGAGTCTGGTGCAAAAATCTTCTCCTTGACTTTGTTGTTTTAAAAACAGTACGATATAAACCTATGGCAAAAGCTGATAAAAAAATCGAAGACCCGAATTTGTGTCCCAAGTGCGGCTCAACACTTGCCGAAATAACCGTCACCAAAACCGGACGAAAACTGCAAAGATGCGCTAAAGGCTCCTGGGATCCCGAGACTAGAAAAAATGTCGGATGCGATTATGTCAAATGGTTTGAAATTGAGCCGCAAGAACTGGATGAAATATGTCCCAAATGCGGCAGTAAATTAGTGTTGGCAGTTACCCGTTTTGGAAAGAAAATGAAAAAGTGTTCGAAAGGCTCTTGGGATAAAGAAGCCAAAAAAGCTGTCGGATGCGATTATATCGAATGGATCAATGGAACGACAGAACCATTAGATGAAGAATGTCCGGACTGCCAAGAAAAATTGGTTTTGTTTACAACTGTAAACGGTAAAAAAATGAAAAAATGTTCAACCGCAGGATGGGACAAAATTGAGCGCAAAGCAACCGGCTGCCCGTATGTTTACTGGCTCAAGCCCAGTGAATATCCCCAAAATATTGATAGCGGCGGTGAAGAATATCTTCCCCCAGAACCGGAAGAGTAATTCCATATTTTTCATCTTGACAAAATGCTGGATTTATTTTATAAATATCTTTTATAATATGGGAAGGAAAGAATTTCGTCCGTTAAATGGATTAAATCCCCGAGGAGTTCATTCTGGAAATGGCGGGAAAGAAACATTTTCATTATCACCAAGACAAGAAAGAATCAAGCTTAAAGAAAGCGTGAGAGCATGGACAGAAGGTGGCGAAGGAACGTATTATGAATCATTAGGCAAAAAAGCTGTTGAAACAGGCGCGCTCAAACACCCCTAAACTATACGCTATCCCCTATTTCCCTATACGCCACAGTCAAACGTGGCTGTCGCGTTTGACGCGACGCTATTTTTTGCATATTTTTACAATTGTGCTAAAATCAAGGCGTATGACAAGTGCATTAGCAGAAACTCGTGAATTCCCTAGGAAACGTGTTATTCATGATAATCAAAAAACGGCTACAGTCGTCATAAATCTGGATGGTACTAATGAGGGCCATCGCGGTTTTGTTGATCCGAACAAATTAAGAAGAGAACTCAGACTATATCGGGGACTGGGACCAAGATTTCACGGCCATCACCCTCATCATCACCGCCATTAAACTATCCCCATTTCCTATCCCCCCTAAACGCTAGACGCTATTAACTATACGCTAATTTCATTGTTCGTCCGAAAACACCGAATAAAACTTCCCTTCGGCCAATTTTTTGGCATGCCTTGACTGTTTAATAATTATAGGCTAAAATAGCATTTGTAATTTAAGAAAACTTATAATAGTTTTTACTCATGGTTACACATATGACGCACGCTGAAACAGAACCAAAACAAGCTGTCGCTACAGATATAAAACCATTATTGTGGGAGCAATACCCAATGAGCCCTTTATCTAGCGAAGAACAAGCTCTATTCCAAGGCTTGACGTGGATAAACACAGAAGTTAGAAAAATGGAATACCCGCAACCCAAGTTTGGAATAAGTGAAATAGTAGTTGGTGAACCCACGCAAGTTGTTATGATAACTCAAGGCGAAAAAGGTAATTTGGTCAAAAGAATCATTCCAGAAAAAGATAGAACAGTGGTTGGTTTGGGAGCTGGTCCATCTGTTCCCGAGCGCAGTGTATACTCTAACGATAGTTTTGTTAATTTCGGACCAGCCGATAATAACAGTGTTAAAAGACATGTGGTTTTTCAGAAAGGAACTGACATTAATAGTAAAACAATACAAAAAGCTATAGCTCTAACTGAAATGTTACAGACTGCAATACAACAAGATCAAGCTTCTCGAAAAATTAAACAAGCAGAAAGAGATCTCATAGAAAATCTTGGGCTCTCCGACATGGACCCAGTCATAACTGAAGCCCTTACGCAAAGTTTATTTAGCAAACTTCAGGAGGCAGCAATTGAGTCTGGGCTTATTAAGACATCGAGAAGTGAACTGCCACAGAAGATACGTAACTTAGCAGATGAAATAGAAAAAGCCGGGATTAAATGCATTGAGTTTTGGATTGATGGAAGTGTTTATTGGCCAGATGGTATTCGAAAATCGTGGATGCCAGAAACTGATGAATATGCATGGAGCGTGTGGGGCAAACCAAGAAGCATAATTTAGGAATCAAAAATTCTGAGAAGCAGCTTAGCTTATTTTCCTGAAAGATCCTAAATCTTTTCTATCTCTAATAGCCAAAAGATATTTCCCCTTCTGCTCTAATTTCGCCGTTTACTGACGCGCGAACATGACCTTTCCCATAATTTGACCGCATTTTGCCAAGCTCTGCTTCCAATATTACTTCCTCTCTCCTTTCAATCGGTTGACCAAATTTAAAATTGTTCACTCCTGTCAACACAGCTAATTTACCTTTATTTTCCGGTAATCCCAAAATTGCAACAGCACCAGCCTCTGATAAAGCTTCTATTATTAAAGGTTGCGGAAAAGTTTTACGAGTCCCAAGTACCGGGTCATTTGTCCAGTCAGTCATTATTCCAACCGCCCACTCGCCAGGTTGAACAGTAATCGATTCAACAAAAAATGTCGGCGGTCTATGGGGAATAATTCCCATTACTTGTTCTCTTGTAAGACTTCTAAATTTTTCCGACATAAATTCTTCTTGCGCAAAATTACGCTGCAGCTGAAATCGGCGCATTTGTTACACCTCTTGTTACACCTCGGGGGTGTAACAAAATTTTAGAGCTTTTTTACTTCCGAACCACTTTCGGTGTCCGTAACTTCCCAGCCGAGTTTTTTAATTCTCTGGCGAAGACCGTCCGCCAAATGAAATCTTTTTTGATATCGTAACTCTTCCCTTTCTTTAACCATTTTCATAATTTCCTCTGGGACTTTCTCTTGTTGAACATTGTTTTTCGTTTGAACTGATTTAAGGTTCAATCCAAGCACTTCATCCATTTTATATAGGCTATTTGCTTTCGCAGACTTTGGCGCATTTGAGCGAATCATGTCCCAAACAGCAGCCATTGCTTTTGGCATATTTAAATCATCGTTTATCGCCTCCAAAAACTTCTGCTCGAACTCTGAACAGATAATTTTTGATTCTTCTAATTCATGCTTGTCCGCCGAAGCCTTGGCGAAGGCGGAATTCATAATTCCTAATTCTTTCCGCAAGTTTTCCAGCGCATTTTGCGCCGCTTCCAAGGCTTCCCAAGTAAAATTCATTTTTTGTTTGTAGTGAACAGTCATTGCCAAATATCGAAAAGAAAGAGGATCAAATTTACGCTTTTCAATTTCCGATAAAACATAAACATTTCCTTTTGACCGTGACATTTTTTCATTATCAACAAGTAAATATCCTCCGTGTACCCAATAATTAACAAACTTTTGTCCGGTCGCCCCTTCAGATTGCGCAATTTCATCTTCGTGATGAGGAAAAATTAAATCCTCTCCGCCTGTATGAACATCGATCGTAATCCCCAATTCATTAATCGCCATCACGCTACATTCAATATGCCAGCCGGGAAAACCCTCTCCCCACGGACTTTCCCATTTCATAAGTCTCGCACCTTCCGCTTTTTTCCAAAGCGCAAAATCAATACTGTCTTTTTTATCTGTTTCAACAGAAACGCGGACTGCTTTTAATAAATTATCCATTTTGTCCAAAGTGTTTCCAGAAAGTTTTCCATAATCCTTGAATTTTTTAACGTCAAAATAAACTGTGCCATCAACCTCGTATGCCAAACCTTTTTTGAGAAGAACTTTTATAATTTCAATCATTTCTTTAACATTTTCCGAGGCTTTAGGAAATTTGTTGGCCTTTTTAATATTGAGTTTTTCTTCGTCTTCTAAATATAGCTCCGTGTAGTGCTCTGAAATTTCCTGCGGAGTTTTACCTTCTTTTAGCGCCTCTTCTATTATCGGATCGATTTGATTATCTTGATTTTCCCCGGGCCGCCTCATGTGTCCGACATCGGTAATATTTTTAACGTGCTTTACTTTGTAGTCATTATATTCCAAAGTCCGGCGCAAAAAATCAGCTGTTAAATATGTACGCATATTGCCGATATGAACCTCCCGATAAACTGTGGGCCCGCAAGTATACATGCCGACATTGGGCGGATTGATGGACACAAACTCCTCGATTTTTCTTGAAAGTGTGTTATAAATTCTTAACATAGTCTAAATTTTCAATTTTAAATTTTCAATTTCAAATCAAATCTGAATGTTTTAATTATTAAATTTTAAATCATTAAAAATTCATTAAAAATTAAATATTTCGAATTTAAAATTTGGTTTATCCCGCTCCAATTGGAACTTCTACTCTTTGCTTTTTTTGCTTAACCAGTTCCGGCACACCTTTGGCTTTTTTCTCTTTTTCTTCTTGCAATTCTTCCATTTTTTCCCTTTCCACTTTTTCGGCCGGCTTTTCTTCCGCCTGTCTTTGCGGGGTCGTTAATTTATGATAATATTCACCATGCAATCTTTGTTTTAATGCTTCCTCTTTTTGCTTATCTTCAATCTCTTTTTGGGCGATTTGTTCTTTTGGTATTTCGGGTTTTTCCCCGCCGTATAAATGCTTGACTACGTCTTTTGTTTCCTGCGTTTGCTCAATTGGTTTTTGCGGAAGTTCGGATTTTCCTGGCGCGCTTTTTGGACTGATCCCAACTGCCGTTTGAACAGCACCGCCGAATCCCTTTTGTCCCTGTTGCTTATTGCTTGCTACTTGTTTCTGTTGCGCTTGTGTTTTTTGTCCGGCCGCTTGGTATTTTTGTTTTCCTGTAATTTGACTACCAGCAGTTTTTATCGACTCAATCCCCTCTTCTTTTATTGTTTCCAGCGAACCACCGAGAATATTTTTTATCATACTTTGTTTTATTTAGATTTTTGCGAGGAGGCATAAAATTTTCGCCGTTCGCATTTTGAGCTTAACATAAAAAGAACCGATTGAAAAGAGACCTAATGAACAAATTAAGTAATTTTTAAAGAATGACTGTTGCGAACTGCGGAACAAGAAAACTTTTGTGCCGACTTCAGCAAAAATCTAGCCCAGAACCCCTAACTTCTTTTTTGCACTTTTTGAAATTCTTTCCGGTGTCCACACAGGCTCCCAAACCAAGTCAACTTTAACCTTTTTCACTCCTTTTACTTCTTTTATTCCCTCCTCCACCCAATCGCTAAAAGCAGTAGCAAGCGGACAGCCGGGAAAAGTTAGCGTCATTTTGACGTTAACATTGCCCGTTTTTTGCTCAATTTTAACGCCGTAAATCAACCCCAAATCAACAATATTGATACCAAGCTCGGGGTCAATAACTTTCTTTAATTGCCTCCGAATTTGTTTCTCATTAATCATTTGCTTGTTTATTCTAAATTCTTTTTACAACTCTTCACTTAAATGATATATATCATTTAAGTGGTCAGAAGGCTTTTCTGTTTTTCCATTTTCTTTCTTCATGCTTTCTTCGATAATACGACCATGTACTTCCTTTGGACGGAGGAATTTTTGCCAGCATGTCTTCCACCTTTTGCCAAAATTCGCTTATCTTTTCGTCACGAAGTATTTTTTCAACCGCCTTTTTATAGCCTTTACCTGAATATTTAAGACTAATGCTTACCGAGGCGATTGTTGGAGGAGTAACCCGCAAGATATTTCCTATTGAAGGATACCTATAACCCTTTTCCAGTAAAACAGCAATTGAGAGACGTTTTGCCAACATTATTTTCTCTACTGGTGAGAGAAATTCTTCTAGAAAATCGTCGATATCCTGCGAATCCTTAAGACTTGCTATTACACTTTTAAAAATCTCAAACATTCTCTTTTGGACATCTTTATGAATCGGATATTTTGAAACCTGCGCCATAACACTTTAATGATATATATCATTAAAGTGGTTGTCAAGAATTATTTTTTGATTCAATAACTTCTACCCTACCCTTTTTACTAATCTCTTAATTACCATTTGCTGATTACTTATTTACTGATTTTTATTGACAGCATATTGTGCTTGTGCTAATATCACCGATATGTATAGAGGTGAAAAACTACAAGGTGAAACATTAAGAAATCACTGTTTATCAAAGATTCAAAATGCTCTAAGAGAAGTTTGGGCTTTGCCGGAAGGGCAGGCTTTAGACTCTTCGACTATAAATGTTCTCCCGCTTAACATAAAAGGAGACAACGAAACAACTGAGTTCCTACGAAACCACATTATGAACAAAGTTATTGGTAAAATAATATTTGTCTGCGATCCAAGTCAAAGAGGTACAGGAAAATCTGTTGAATTGTCAGCGGAAACTCTTCGCTCAGAGGGTCTTTTTAACTATTTAGAAGAAGAACGATTAATTATTGCTACTGACTTCTTTCAAGGAATAAGAAGAATTATTCTTCCGGGTCTTTGGCGAAATTTAGATGGCGGTTGCTTTAATTCTTCTCGCGATGATGAATTTAGTAGCATCCCATTTGGTAACATTGGTAACACAAAAGAACAGATCCTGCTAGATCCTGATTCAGTTTTAATCATTGCGGTAAATTCCGAAAACGAATTATTTTTTAACGCAGCCGGCATGCCAGATGGTTGGCAGGAAGCATTTCCAAAACCGCAAGAAAACCCAACCGCTGCCGCCGCATCCTCCCCCCCAGACACTGCTGATTCTACCCCGGCCATACCTGATGTTACAACAGCTCTCAATTATTTAAAAGAGCAGGTAGAACTGTATCTAAATGGAAAACGAGTTGCCGCCGAACAACCTCCAGATTCTCTTGACCAAATTTTGGCCGGTTTTGAAACTTTTTCCAAATATAAAGGCCCGGTAAAAGAGCTTAGAGACAAAAATGCAAGACTAGGTGTTTTGGCTGGGCGCGGAACCGAGGTCAGAATAGTCTCAAGCGAAAATTCAACAATAATTACTCTCTATGATTTAATGATAGATGAATTATCTAATCGTGAATGGGCTTGTCGCTACCAGACTCCTACTTTACAACAAATTAAATATTGTTTTTGCGGCGATAGAGAACATGATAACAGACAAAGATTTGGCAGATTAGTTATCGAAATACAAACCTTACCGGATGGAACCAAAGTTATTGATCCTAGAATTGAAGAATTTAACAAACATAACACAAAATATGAGGTAATAGAAGCTAGACGACTAGTAGCGCATCTAAAGACAAATGAATTTCTCGAACCTTTACTCTCTGAGATCAAACCTCATGAAAGAAGTGCTATCGTGGTACCTCGTCCTCGCCCCAGAACTCCTCGCCGCCCCAGAACTCATTTCTGGGAGTAACCTTGACTCCCCTCTCCCGCTTGTGTTAATATCGCCAGCATATGGCAAACCCAAGAGAGGAAGAAAAACCTGTTCAACCATCGCTGGTTTATCAAATGAAAGCCACAATTTCAGGCGGTTTGCAAAACCTTGAAATGCTACCAGTGGGAGAAATTGTAGACCCAAAATTCATTTACTTTCCCATGCTCATTATAGACGAAGATGCTTCTGAAATTTTAGGAGACAAAAAAATTCCGCTTGTCGTAGTTAAATTTCCAAAAAGCAATTATCAAGGGGAACTATTTGATTTATCAACCGAACACAATATTTGGGAGGATGAAGAAAGACTTAGGCTATATTGTTATTCAAACTCTAATACTCTAGTCATAGACTTACAGCTTCCCAAATTAGTCGACGATGATGGCTACCAGGCCTCTTTTGACAGAGATGACGTTTATGGTGAAAACCCCAATGTTATAATGATTCCGGGGACAATCGGAGCACCAGAAGATATTTTACTAGTTGCCTTGGACGGCGAAAGAATAGGCTGCACGACCGTCTTCTTTCCAGAAAACTGGAGAAAAGCTGTAAAAAATGGAGGACTGGATGAAGAAACGCCAACAGCAGATGATTTCGCTCCGCTAAATTTTTTTGCAGGAATCACGGAAACTCCACCCACGTGTGCAAAAATGATTGAACCGACTCGTGAAGAAACTCCTAAACCAAAAAAGTCGGAGACTCTCCGAGATTTTGTGGCAAGACTTCAAGACGGCGAAAGCTTTCCCTTATTTAACGTTCCTGGAATAGTTGTCGAAGAAGGGACAAGAGTGGCAGTTTTGGGGAAAAATCCTGGAACTGATATTAGATTCGTAAACAATGATAATTTTGTCAGGCTTACATTTTACGATTTAAATTTAGAAACAGTTTGGGAATTATCAAAAAAAGATGCCTTAAAACCAGATGATCTTTTATCTTGTTTCGAAAGAAATAACCAAAGACAAGGTCAACTGATTATAGAAATAAAAAAAACAGAGGAAGGTATCTCTTGAAAAGATGTTATAAGAGAATTAAATGCGGCAACGATTTGGGAAGATACATTTATTCCGGCATTAAATTTAACTGTCTGCACCCGCGAAGGCCTGACTAACCTTTTATCGAAAATGGCACCTCCTTCCCCACCAGATTATTGGGAACAACGCGCTTTTGAAAAACAGGTTCAAAAGGATTTGGGAGAAATAAGACGTGAAGAAGAAGCAAGAGAACGGAGACGATTTAGACCTCCTCAAAGAGGATACCGCAGACATTGGTAACAAACTAATCCACCTTGACGGCAAAAATAACTTGTGCTAATATCCCTTCCATATGATTCAACTAGCCGAAAGAGGGCTTGATACTGGGGTTTCCCAAGAACACAATCCTCAACAGATAAGGACAGAGTGCGTCAATCGCATAGAAAGCACCTTAAGGAGAATAGGCTCATTATCAAAAGAACACATAAAACCTTCCGATATTTCTGCGCCTCCCATAACTTACAGCAATTCATTAAAAGCTTTTGCTAATCTTAACTGCCCGGTATTGACAGAAACCGGCTTGATAATTATGCATCAACCCGCTAAAAAATCAAACAAAGACGGACAATCTGTCTGCTTAACAACAAGGATATTAGCAACGAAAGATTCGCCAACACGCGTAAGGGTTGATACTCAAGGTTTTCTCACTAAACGATATAATCTTACTCTGCCGCCTTTAGAGGCTAATCTATTGGCGTGGGAATTTCGCGTAAACAAAGCTGATGAAAGCGGAGATTTCGAAGGGGATATGGACAATAATGCTCCTTTGGGCAAAAAAGATGGTCGTGAGCAAGTTTTATTAATTGTTATTAAACCTAAAGGCAAACATCTTCTTACATCTGTTTTAATGCCAAAAAATTGGCGTGAAGCATTCAATAAAAATGGACAGCTCATACCTCTTGAACCAAAAAAAGTAGAAGCCCCCGCCGTCCCCGCCTCTGCTGCAATTATTCACACAGAAACACCAACACCTACTACTGTATTTTCCGCGACATCGCCTACAGAGAGAGAAAAACCAAAACTGATTTCCACTTTTACCCAACTCTTGGCCACGCTTGAACAATGTTCAAGAGAAACCGCTAAAAATAGAAACCGAAGAGCTGTGTTAGAGGGCCCAAATACTAATGTATCAACTTCCAAAGATCCAAAAAACCCGGGAATGATTTGTACTTTTCATGGCCTCTCTCGAAATGATGCTTTACAACTCATCCGGAATACATATCCAGACATAAATGACCTCATACATTGTTTTTCCAAAACTACGAATGTAAATGACAGCCTGGTTATTAAGTTTACAAAAGATCCAAGAGCAGACAATTTTGGAGTGACTTTTGCAATTAGGTCCCCGAGAAAGGCAAATAGCATACGAGCCAAAAATTCACGACAGATAGTTGGAAAAATCAGTCTTATCTTAGAAAGACAAGTTCTCTCTGACTTTCTTTCTCACCTAAAACCACCCAGCGGAGGGAAAAACTAATTATGGCAGCACCACAAGAAGCACCAAAAAAAAATTGTATTTCAGAAGGAATTTCTCCAGCAAGTCTTTTTTTAGCGGAAGTTACAAGTTCATTTGGAGGCCCGATTAATGCAAGGCAAATTTGTAACCCAGAACTAAAATGCAATTCTGCTACCGATATAAGACTTTGTCGAACACACGGTGTCGGTCAATTACCTGAAATAATTGTAATCTCTTCCGATTTAAAAGAAATAAATGAATCAGAAAACAATTCCTTATCTGTTTTTGTTACGTATGTTAATGAGTTTTGTATTGATCTCTCGGGTTGTCTAGCTAAAAGAACTCCCTTAATTAAACTAGATCTTATCGTAAGACGCGATGAAGTTTTTTTTCAATTAGCAAGAATTCGCGATACTTCTTGGATAAGAATTTTACCGGAGGGTAGAATCTGTTTTTCAAGCAAGGGAACGGTTTTAGGAATAAAAGAAGACTCTGGTAAATTTACAATTTCAGCAATTGATATTGATCCTTTATTGATTGAAGAGGTTTTTGACTACGATGGCAAACTAGATCTTTCTGAAAATTAATACTCACTCCTTCCTTCCATGGCGCGTTGGAGAGTTAATTCGTCGGCGTATTCAATATCTGAACCGGTGGGCAGTCCCCTGCCAATTCGTGTTATTGTTAATTGTTGATTGTTGATTGTTGATTGTTGGCGAAGTTGCTTCGCCAAGTACATCGCCGTCGCCTCCCCTTCCATGGTCGGATTCGTCGCCAGTATTATCTCGCGGACTAATGCTGAACTCGAACGCGGAACCGCGCCGACTCGCTCTAGCAGTTGGTGAATATAAATTTCATCCGGGCCGATATTGTTGAGCGGATCAATCCTCCCATGGAGGACATGATAAACGCCGTTATACCTGCCGTTTTTTTCCAGCGCCAAAACATCCAAGGGCTCTTCAACCACACAAATAGTTGAATCATCTCTTTTCTCATCAGAACAAATATTACAGGGGTCTTGCTCCCCTATCATAAAACATTTCGAACATAAGACCGTATCTTTTTTCAAATTGATAATAGATGAAGAAAATCTATCCAGTTCACCTTGAGGAACATGCAGTAAATAAAATGTTAGCCTCTGCGCTGTTTTTGGCCCAATTCCCGGCAGTCTTTCAAAGGACTCAATCAAATTCGCAATTGCTTTTGGGACTCTCATATTGGAATTCTTGAAGTCAGATTTCCTTGACGTTTTTGATCTTGATTCGTCAGCTGACGAATTGAAGTCTTGAAGTCTTGATATCTAGAAATCAAATTATCAAGAAATCAAGTTCAAGAAAATCCCACTTCTATCTTCAATGATTCTATTTTTTTATTTCTTCGGCGATAATATCAGCGACTGTTAGAATTTGCAGTTTGGGAAATCTTTTTTCTCTTGGACAATAAACCGTATCTGTCACAAAAAATTTCTTCACTGCCGATTTTTGCAAAATTTTTGGCGCACTCTTTGAAAATACTGAATGCGTCACAAAAACATAAACTTCCTTTATCCCCAATTTTCGGAGAAGTTTTGTCGCGGTAATTATTGTTCCTCCAGATGAAATCATATCATCAACAATAAACGCCCTTTTAATTTGCTTTAAACTGATATTTTCCAAACCCTCAATTTTATCTGCTGTCACTTGTCCGGTTTCCAAATTTCTGCTTTTGACAATCGCGCCAAAAAACATATCATTTAACATTTGCGAAAGCAATTTTATCCGTCTTAATCCTCCCATATCCGGTGAAATCAAAAGGCTCTGCGAATTATTCCATTTATTTTTTTTAATTGTTTTGGCAAAAAGAGAAAGCGCAGAAAGATGAATAATCGGCATATGAAAAAGCTCGGGAATTTTAATAGAGTGGAGGTCAAAACAGATAAGTTTATCCATCCCCATCGCTTCTAAAGTTTTGATAATAACTTCCAAAGACACCGCCTCGCCTGTTCTAAAAAGATGATCCTGCCTTTGATAACCAAGATACGGAATAACAGCGGTAATTGATTTTGCGCCGCTTCTTCTTAGAGCATCGACAATAAAAAAAAGCTCCATGTAATTTTGGTCAACAGGCGTACAGCAACTTTGCAAAACAACGCATTTTTGGTCTAAAACTTTGTCAATAATTCGAACGCGTTTTTCGCCGTCCGGGAAGATATATATTTCCAGAGGTGTTGGACTTGTGCTTAATTTACCTGCGAGTTTTTTTCCAAGTGTCTTACTGGAACTACCGCTTATAATCTTCACAACAGTTATTGTACTATGTGTCGAAAAAAAATCAATAAGCAATTAACGCCCAAGTAGTCCTCCGAGTCCTCCGCCCATTTGGGAAAGTTTACGTGCTGCCACTTCTTGGGACTTTTTAATGGCTTCGTTAACCGCCTCTTTAATATCGTTATCGGACTTTCCATTTGACGATAATTCTTTTATTTTTTGATCGCCGCTTATTACGACATTAACGCCATTTTTTTCAACCGTAACTTCTTCTCCTTGAAGCTGTTTTTGAATTTCCATGGCCTGATCGCGCATTTTCTTTAAATCGCCTAATTGTTGAAATGGATTCATCATAAAAATCACCCCCTACTGTTTAGATTTCTTGACGTGAGATATTTTTGATATTCTTGATCTTGATTCGTCAGCTGACGAATTGAAGTCTTGAAATCTTGATATCTTGAGTTCAAGAAATCAAAAATTCAAGTTCAAGAAAATCCCACTTCTCACTTCAAAAATTCTAATTACTATTTCTGTTTTAGTGAAATTGAAACGTCGATTGGGCTTCCTATAATTTGTTTACAAACCTTTTCTATAATATCACGAGTTTTTCTTTCTTCCAAGCGCTCTTTATGAAACTTATATCCGGCTTCTATGGCAAGATTTTTCCCGTCAAAACTTTTTAAAGTACATCCTCTTAGAACTCCTGCCACCGAATGATTGTAGGGCTTGACCAAATCAATAAGCTGTTTTAGGACATTTTTTTCGTCAAATATTCCGGGTTGATTAATCGCAGGATTCGATAACACTTCTTCTTTCTCCACCTTTTTGTCGCGGAAAGACGCAGAACCGGACGCCAAACTACGCTGACTTTGAACATCTTGGTTTTGATTATTAGTTTCGCGTTTTTCTGCATTTTGTTCCGCATTCTTCTGCGCCTGTATTCCCCACTCCACAATTGCAATTTCAAGCGGCAATTGCGGCAGGACCGCATATTTTATTTCTCCATACGCCTTTGCCAAAATTTCAATCAAAGACTTAATTTCATTAAGTTCTAAATTATAAGTTACAAGTCCTAAGTTATTTTCTACACCGACTTTTGATAATAAATTTAAATGCAGTTGGGAAATCATTTCTGATATAAAATATTTAACATCTATCCCCTCTTTTGTAATTCTTGATACCAATTCTAAGCTTTTTTTAGTGTCTTTTTTAGAAAGATAGTCCAACATCTTTGATACTTGATACTTGATACTTGATACTTGATATTTCTCCTCCACCAATTCTTTGGTAATCTTTTTTTTATTGGACATTAAAACAAGTTCTTCTAAGATTTTTACACCGTCGCGAAAACTGCCGTCGGACAATGAGGCAATATATTTTAGTTCTTCTTTTTCTATTGGAATATTTTCCTCTTTGGCAATCCGCGAGAATGAACGCAGAAGTTCTTCTTGGGTCGCTCTCTTAAAAGAAATATGAAAACAACGCGAAAGGATAGTCGCCGGAACTTTTTGCGGTTCCGTGGTACAAAGAATAAAAACAGCATGACTCGGCGGCTCTTCTAAAGTTTTTAAAAGCGCATTAAAAGCTTCTGTGGTCAACATGTGAACTTCATCAATAATGTAAACTTTTTTAGAAGCCAGAGCAGGCGAAAGCCGTATTTTCTCACGCAAATCTCTTATCTCATCAATCCCTCTATTTGATGCTCCGTCTATTTCCAAAACATCTAAATTTGTGCCATTAGTAATAGATTTACATTGCAAGCATTTATTACAAGGCTCAATACTAGCATCTAGCGTATACCTGCCTGCCGGCAAGGCAGGGCGTTTAGCGTTTAGTTTTTTTTCTTTTGAACTAGACACTAATTTATTAGACGCTAGACGCTCGCAATTGAGGATTTTTGCGACAATTCTGGCGGTTGAAGTTTTTCCAAGTCCTTTAGGTCCGGTAAAAAGAAAAGCGTGTTGTTCTGATTTTTGATCGCCGGAAAAAACAGCGGTTAATTTTTCTCTAATTTCTTGACTATCAAGATCTTTAATTTTTTGCGGCCGATATTTTCGATAATAAACCATAAACTAAAAATTTCTAAGTTCTAATTTCTAATTGACCTAAATAATTTAGAAATTAGGTTAATTAGGTTAATTTTTATTATTCCTCATGATGTATTCCTAATAAATGTAATAGGCCATGTTGCACCAATTCGTCGATTTTTTCGTCAACAAGGACCTCTTCGAGTGCCGCTTCTTGGATAACTTTTGGATAAGAAACTACAACGTCGCCCAATCGAAGTGTGTCTGTTGGCAAAACCCCTGCTTCTCCCTCGTTTAGAGAAAAAGACAACACATTGGTCGCCATATCTTTTCCTTTATATTTTTTATTGAGGCTTCTCATTTTTCGGTTTCCAACAATTGCGACCGAAACCTCTGCCGGCCCAACAACTCCCTGCTCTTTTAATAAAGTTTTTACAGCAGTTGTAATGCGTTTGCGGTTGACCTGATATCTTGATTCAACGAAAATTAAAATCTTAAAATTGTCCATAAGCCCTTTTTGCCGCTCTTCTGGCATCTTCTTTTTTCTGCTTTCGGGCTAAAGATGGTTTAAGATAAAATCCTCGTCTTTTTGCTTCCTGCAAAATTCCTTCTGCCATTACTTTTCTGGAGAATTTACGAATAAGTCCTTCGTCGCTATCTCCAGGCATTTTTTTAACAATTACCATAATAAAAAACACCCCCTCCGAAAATACTACCAATCTTCAATATCTCAATAAAGGCGAGGAAACAAATTTTCGCAAGTTGCGAAGAATCATCAAAGACTTTCAAGGTTATATGAGATACTAATAACGCAACCAATATCCAATAATCTAAAAAGAACCGGCGACAAGAAAATTTTGTTTCCGAGCCGTTTAAATTTCTCTATATATGACCTGTGCTAGATGTCTCGTTCTATTCTACTCCAAGAAGTCAGCGGTGTAAATAGCCCGAAGTATTTTCTTTTAATGTGAGACAGTCAGTCTTTTAAAGGCGGCCGCATTCCAAGAGAGATATGCGGTCGTTTCTTGCGATAGTATACCAGATAATTCTCAACCTCTTTGGTTAAAACAGGTAATTCTTTTAATTTATATTTTGTCCAACCTAAACATTCCTTTCTCAAGCTCCTGTTAAAACTCTCAATAAGTATCTGCCGGAAAGGTCTTGAAAAGCCATAACCGTTCAATAAAACCTTTCTAATTAAAAGTATATCAGAAAATTTTCGACGAAAAATTCAAAGGACCAAAGACTCAAAGAAACTAAAATCCAAAAACGAAGTGTCAAAAAATTCAAGAACTAATTACTTGCGAGGAGAAACGACAAACCCAACTCCAAGATCCCACCGGTCATCAAGGTCAGCATAAAGAGCACCCAACCACAACCCGTCCTCGTAGCGTACAACATACAAGACATCCGGACCGCCGCTCGAGTCAGTAACGGGTTCCATGACTCCAACCAAAGGTTTTCCTGTTTCAACATGGATATTGCCTTTTACTGCTTCTATTGCAATTTTTAACATTGCTTCCGCAGAAACCTTGTCTCCAAACTCTTCTGCTTTTCCCCAAACTTGCTTGGTTGTTGGATAATCACTACGTATTCCCATGGTGCGGGCATCCATGACTACGGGATTTAGGGGTTCTTGGGGAGCAGTAGACCCTCTTTGAAGAATATATCTTCCCCAAATTCCGAGCCTTAGCCCTTCTGTGGAATCTGCCAATTTTTCCATATCTCCATTACTCATACCTGCCGTTTCAATTTCGGGGAGACGAATTGCTCCTTCAGGAAAAGGAGAAACTTTTAAAAGCCTCTCTAAACCTCTTTGTCTTGCAATTTTTGCCAATCCAAAAAGCCCTTTAGAAATATCTTCATTGCCAAAACGGCCATTAAATTCTTTAGCTAATTTTTCTAAATCTGCTGCCATTGAAAGTAGATGTTATCATACTATGAGTTGATTGTCAATACCTCGGCGATTTTGGTAAAGTCTTTGGTGGCAAATTTTGGCGGTTTTTTGTAATGAGGAGTTAAATGGACATGAGCGTGAGGCACATCAATTCCAATAACTCCCATCTGTATCCAATCTGCTCCTAATTTTTCCTTTAATAAAAGCGCAATTTCCTTAACCTTTTGGAAATACTCGGAGTAATTTTCCACCTCCCAAACCCACTCGTAATGTTTTTTTGGAATCACCAGCGTATGTCCGACGCCAAACGGATTAATGTCTAAAAAAGCAAGAAAATCCTTATCCTCATAGACCTTATAGCTTGGCAATTCACTTTTGACAATTTTACAAAAAACACAACCTGTCATTGCTTCATTGCTGCATTGCTCCATTGTTATCTTTAGCAATGGAACAATTGAACAATCCAACAATGTTCTTTTAAAACGACTGTGCCTTTTAATTCTATTATATTTTTTCTAAAACTTGAATAATCTGTTTTAAAGTTAATCTTGATGCTCTCATTTTTGGGTTTTTGGCACTGCCGTTTAGAAGCATTTTCTTTGATACGTGCAAAAACCACGATGCTTGCGGATCCATTTTTTTGAATTTTTCATAAACCAAAGTCAGATCTGCTCCTTTTTCTCCGCTGACACTGGGCCGCGCTTTTATCCTTACATATCCTTTTCTCGGATCGCGTCTTACAACTATTGCATACCCCATTTTTTGCGCCAATTTTATAACCGAGTCATTAACTGTCTCAACACCCAAACCTTTCCCCCATCTTGTCTTAAACTCAATTCCTTTCTCGGCGATTTCTTTTTCGGCCCAAACTCTGTTTTCAAAATCATGTAAAATTGCATCAAGGCACTGCGAAATAAAATCAACATAAAAATTATCATCATTTGGCTTTTCAAGTTTCAACCCGTCTAAAATTCCTAAAATTGCAAAATCATGATAAAAAGCCGTAGGATTTTCCCACAAAGCTTCTCTAAAATGATCAATATCTGTCACAACCTTTACAATTCTACCTATGGCTTCGCTCTTGTCTTTCATTCTCTCGCTCTCCGAACTTTGAACTTTGCCCTGAACTTGTCGGATGGATGAATTTTGAACTTTCTTGATGTAGTCCCAAACCAAACTGGATGCGCTGATGCTTTCATCGGAAGTTAAATGATGGTCCAAAGGTCCAAGTCCAGTATCAACATGAATCATTTCGTTGTCATCAATCTTCTCGATAGCATCTAAAGAAGAATTTTTGCCGCGGGGAGGCACAAAATTTTCGCTGTTCGCATCTTGTCGAGCGCCAATGCGTTGATGAACGCCTTGAGACTCATCGCGAGACAACTGCGGAACAAGAAAATTTTCGTGCCGACCTAAGCGGCTCAAACCCTCTTTTCCTCTCACTCGCAACCTTTCTCCCGATAAAACAAATCTCACTTCTGCATTTTCCCATCCTGCTAAAAATCTTTTTGTCAACCAAACCGAGCAAATCGCATCTAAATCAGGAGAAGTATGGGTAACAACAATTTTCATATACTGTAAGTATACAAAAAATTCAAACTCTTGACAAACTTTTAAAAATGTTACAATATATTATTATACCGAATTTTTGAGGTGGGAAGTGGGATTTTCTTGAACTTGATTTCTTGATAATTTGATTTCTAGATATCAAGATTTCAAGACTTCAATTCGTCAGCTGACGAATCAAGATCGAAGACGTCAAGGATATCTAACTTCAAGAATTCCAAATAATTATGGACCCGAAAACTGCCCAATTAGATCCTAAACTGAAAGAAGCCTACGAACGCGTTATGGGCACAGCCGTTCCCAAAACGCAAACTCCCCAAGCTCCTCAAACTCCCCAACCTCTAACGCCAGTGAAGGAGGCCTCCATTCCTACGGCTAATACCAAAGGAGTTATCATACCCCCTGTCCAAAATCCTTCAGTTGCGCCCGTTGCTCCAAATACTCCAACACCAGGAATTATTACTAATTCGGGAATAACAACTCCTTCTGTTAAAACTCCGGTTTCTCCATCTATAAATAAAGGAACAAGTTTTAGCGCAACTGCTGGCAAAGGGGGGTCAGGAGGATTTCCCAGAATTTTAATTTTTCTTTTTCTGCTGATCTTTTTTGTAGGATACGGTATATTTTGGATTAAATTCTTTAAACTCTCTGTCCCTTATCTTTCCGACCTTGTCATCCCCGGCCTTGGCAAAGTCTTTTAATTACTTCGTCTATTGTTAACATTTCTGTTTCGCTTTTAGCTCTTTCTTTGCATTCAATTTTATCACCGGTTTTGCCTGAAATTACTAAACGTATTGGACAACCGATTAAATCGCAGTCGGCGAATTTTTCCCCTGCCGAAATATCTCTATCGTCATAAAAAACCTCAATCCCCGCATCTTGCAATTTTTCATAAATTTCATCCGCCATTTTGTTGATTGTTGATTGTTGATTGTTGATTGTTACGAGGTGTACCAAGTATGGTGCAACCGCTTCCGGCCACTTAATCCCTTTATCATCAGAGTGAACTTCAACAACCGCCGCCATTGTCCTTGCAATTCCAATTCCATAACAACCCATGTAATATGGTTTTTCTTTTCCGTTTTCGTCTGTAAAAGTGGCGCCTTTCATTTTTGAAGAATAGTGAAATCCAAGCTGAAAAATATTTCCAACCTCAATCCCCCGTTTTTCTATCAGTTTTTGACCGTTTGGCGCGGCGTATCCTGCTTTTGCAAGCTTGAACTCATAAAACTTTTCAGGCTTGGGCAAGTCCCTGCCAAAATTTACATTAATATTGTGAATATTGGTTTTATTCGAACCCATTTCAAAATTCTTTCTTCCTCTCATTGACTCATCCATAAAAATTCTGACATCTTTTGGTAAATTCAAAAGCCCGGCATATCCCACTTCTGCTCCTGTTATTTTTCTGACAGTCTCGGCCGACGCAAGCTTTAAAGAATAAACTTTGGCAACATGCGAGAGCTTAGTTTCATTTATCTCAAAATCTCCTCTGACTGCCGCGGCAATAACTTTTCCATTCTCGTCTTCAAAGAGAAGTGTTTTTGTGGTTTGTTCAACCGGAATATCAAGAAACTTCGCCAGCTCAAAAACTCCAATAATCCCTTTGCCCTCAACTTCTTCCATCGGCCTCTCTTCTTCACCGCTTTCTATTTGGTTTAATGAAAGTTTTGCAACGTCTTCATGGACACAATAACTTCCATCCTCTGTTGTCAAATACCTGCTTTCTCCGCTTTCATGTTCCACCACAAATTCATGACAATATTCCCCCCCGATATAACCGTTATCCGATTCAACAATAATAGTTTTCAACCCCAAACGCTCAAAAATTTTAGTGTAAGTTTTTTTCATTTTTTCATACTCTTTTTTGAAATCTTCCTCTGTTGTATGAAAAGAATATCCGTCTTTCATCACAAATTCTTTAACTCGCAAAAGCCCCCCCCGCGGCCGCAGTTCATCCCGAAACTTGGTAGAAAATTGGTAGAGATTAAAAGGCAAATCTTTGTAGCTTATCTGAAATTTACGAACTAAATCAACCAGCATTTCCTCTGCTGTCCCACCCAAAACAAATTCCATTTCGTTTCTGTCTTTAACTTTTACAAGTTCAAAACCAACCGAATTTGTGCGGTTTGTTTCTTTCCATAAAGCAACCGGATGAAGAATTGGTGCTGTGATTTCCTGCGCACCTGCTTTATCCATTTCAACTTTTATAATATCTTGAATTTTCTGGTGGACTTTTTGGCCAAGCGGTAAAAAATAATAACGCCCTGCTGTACTTTCGCGGATAAATCCTGCCTTATAAAGAAGTTTATGGGAAGTAATAACCGCATCCTTTGGCGCTTCCCGAATTGTTCTTCCAAACAGTTTTGAATATCTCATAACAAAAGTATAGCACAAATCCGCGATTGTCATTCTGACCTAAACCATCTTATAGTCCATCTTGACTTCCAGCCCGAAAGGACTATAATAACGGTTAGATATGACTACTAGCGAACTTGGGCCTCGTTATGAAGCAGATCCTTCAATGTCGCGGGCAGAAAGAGTTCTTGCCGACGCGCGATCTATTTTAAAAGAACGGAGGGGTTTTAGTAATACTGCTCATTTAGAATGTCTTTACGGTCATAAGTTGCCAACTGGAATTTTGCAAAAATGTCCAGAGTGTCCAGATGATGTTTTTCCTGCCAGCCGCTTATCTGTCAAGTATGACTTTCCCGAAAAATTAAATCCAAATGAGTTAAAAGCCCGTTGGGAATTTAGAAAATTATCACAAAACCCTACTGATACAAGTGGCGTTTGGCGCTTTAGAGAACTTTCTCCTTTCTGCGACGATGCAGAGAAAGTTGTTACATTGGGCGAGGGAAATACACGTCTGCTAGATGCTCCAACATGTGCGATGTATGTAGGCTATGATAAGGAACATTGCGATAATCTAAAATTCAAACACCAAGGTGATAATCCTACAAGATCGTTTAAAGACCCAGGCATGACCGCCGGCATAACATATGCGAATATGTTAGACATGGTTGGAATTATTGTTGCTTCCACGGGAAATACATCAGCATCAGCCGCAGCTTATGCCAGAAAAGCAGGTATGACTCCCTTTGTTCTTGTGCCAAAAGGCGAAGTCTCAAAAGCTAAATTGGCTCAAGTCTTAGACTATGGAGCTCATGTTGCTCTTGTCAACGGAGATTTTGACAAATCAATGGCGCTTGTTGAAGAAGTAGCCCCAAAACTAGGCATCATGGTTGTTAATTCATCTAATCCTTTCCGCATGGAAGGACAAAAAACAATCGCACCTGAATTGTTGGAACAATTAAATTGGGAAATTCCAGATGTAATTGTTGTTCCCGGGGGAAATCTTGGAAATGTGTCATCTCTCTATAAAGGTCTTCGAGAATTAAAAGAACTAGGCTTTATTGATAAATTACCTAGACTAGTTGTTGTACAGGTAGAGGGCGCAAATCCGTTGTTTAAGGCATTTGCAGAAAAACATCCTGACGAACTTATCCCAGTCAAAGCAGATACTCTGCTTACTGCTGTCCGGATTGGTAATCCTGTTCGTTTCAAATACGCGGTCGAGGCAATAGAAGAAACAGGCGGGTGTGTCGTTGAGGTTTCGGAGCAAGAAGCAGCTTGGGGCAAAGAAGAAATAGGCATAGCCGGAATTGGATGCGAACCAGCCTCAGCGCTTACTCTGGCAGGTACAAAGAAACTACTTGAACAAGGAAAAATTACACAGGAAGAAAAAGCTGTTTTAGTTCTTACAGGAGACGTTCTAAAAGATCCAAACTATTCAGCTAATTTTCATGCAGGCGAATTAAGTTTTCATGACCAACTTATTTTGCCAAAACGCGAGAATAAGCTAACTGAAATTTCTAATGAGTACGAAATGAAAAGATGGATTAGCACTTGTACAAAAAACACTTAGTTATTGTTTTTACTTCTTCTTCACCGGATGTCTTCCAAATTGCCAGCGCATGGCGGCAACCACTTTGTTACGAAATCCGTTTGGTGATATTTCTTTATCTTTATCTGAATTATCGCGAACGCAAACTGATGCGTTAAGGACTGGCGTCTCAACACCCATTTTCTTTGCCATTTCAACAGTCCAGTGCCCCTCCCCTTTTGTTTTTCCAGAACCTCCGCCTGAACCAATGACCGATGAAATATCCGAAAGGTTTTGGTCTTTTTTTAATTCATTTAAAGTCCAGCCAACTAAACGCGATTCTATTATTGAACCGTTATTGTAAATTCGAAAGACTTCGCTAAGGTCATATTTAAACGGAGCATATTTTAAAATCGCCGCGCCTTCGCCAATTGCCTCCATCATGCCATATTCAATTCCGTTGTGAATTGTCTTGGCAAAATGTCCAGCTCCAATTGGCCCCAAATGCGCGTAGCCGTCTTTTCTGGCAGCAGATTTTAGAATCGGCTCAATTCTTTTGAAGTCTTCTTTTTGCCCTCCGACCATAATACATGCGCCATTTCTTGCTCCTTCTATTCCTCCGCTTATTCCGCAGTCCATATAATGAATTTGTTTTTTTGCTAAAGTTTTTGCACGCCGCAAAGTATGTGTGTAAAGCGAATTTCCTCCGTCAATTATCAAATCGCCAGAGGATAATTTATCCATCAACTCGTTTAAAACCGCATCAACGGCCTCTCCAGCGCTAACCATCAGCCAGATTATTCGTGGGGTCTTTAAAGTTTTAACTAATTCTTCTAAGGTTTTTGTTGTTGTTAAATTCCCACCATTTGAATTATGAATTATGAATTTTGAATTATGAATTTTTTTATTTTTCCATAATTCCTGATTCCTAATTCTTAATTCTTCTATCGATTCTTTTGATCGATTCCACGCCACAATTTCCATCCCCTCTTCCAAAAGATGCAAAACCATTGCCTTTCCCATTTTGCCCAAACCAATAAATCCAATCTTCATAATAGAAATTCTTACATTTATAAATAAGAGAGTCAAGTCCTAAATTATTTAAACAAATAAACAAAATACTACAGTGCTATGTAGTGCTAAAGTTTAGAACGCAAAAGTTTTTCAATACGCCTATGGAGCTCGTTTTTTTCGTCCAGCTTCTTTAACACATTGCTTATTTTGTCTTTCTGTTTTTGACTCGCACTTTCTATTACTTTTTCCAAAAGAAGCTCCGGCCAAAAATACAAAGCATGTCTTCTTTTAAATTTATCCCAATCTGAAATATCTGCCCAACTTTTTCCCTTCTCTATTTCTTGTTTAGGAAGTTTTTTTATTATATTCCTAAAACCATCTCCTCTTTCTGAAAGCCAAACAGCTATCTTCGCAATAGTGGCATAACTTACATGCAATTGCCGATTCACTTTTTGATAAGTCAATCCTTTTATCAAAAGTTTTGCTATTCTTAATCTTTTAGATAAAATTTGAACTTCTTTCTTTGTCAATAAATCTTGAAGAAATAAAGCAGCCTCGCCGATATTTCCTGTATAAACTAATGCATTAAGTAAATCAAAAAATAAGTCTCTCTGTTCATTTTTTGAAAGCTTTTCAATTCTTCTTGGTTTTTCAAAAAATGTTTTATTCATAAAATGAACTAACAAAATACTACAGTGCTATGTAGCGCTAAAGTATAGACGTAATTAGCCTAACATATTAATTATGGAAGAATCAATAAGAAGAATTCGCAAGATAATTGGAGATTATTTGATTACGCTTCCCTCCGGAACTTCTTTGTCGGGAGATAAAAGAACGCATTTACCATCAACATCAACTGCCATAAGCATCCCCTGACTTTCCAATCCTTTTATAACTTTTTGTTCCATATTCATAATAAAAGTAGATTCTTTTCCAATTAAAGTTTCAGGCTTATAAAACTCCGCAATGCCAGAAATTACTTGTCTTTTTTCAGCACCGAAGTCAACTTCAAGTTTTAATAATTTATCAGCACCTGCTACCTTTTCCGCCGCCAAAACTTTCCCAATTCTTATTTCTAATTTCTCAAAATCTTTAAAACCTACTGTATCCATTTTCTCCCATCCTTCTGGATTAATTCATTTGCCTCTTTTGGTCCCCACGTCCCTGATTCATAATTCATAATTCCTGATTCCCGTCTCTTCCATCCTTCCAGAATTTTAGTGATAAACTCCCACGAACTGTCAAGCTCGTCAGAGCGGTTAAAAAGCATCTGGTCACCAACAAAAATGTCCAAAAGAACTTTTTCGTATGCATTTGTACCTTTTGTATGAAATTCGTCTTCGTAATTAAAATTCATATTTACTGTTCCCAACGACACTTTTGAACCCGGCTTTTTTGCGATAACGCGAAGACTAATTCCTTCATTCGGTTGAATTCTGATAGTCAAAACATTTCCGGTCTCTGGACAACCATATTCTTTAAATAAAACATGGCAAGTTTGAATAAAAACTATAGAAATTTCCACAGTGCTTTTTGGCATTTTCTTCCCTACTCTTGCATAAAACGGCACATTTTTAAATCTTTCCGAGTCAACATATAATTTCATTGCAACAAAGGTTTCGGTATTTGATTTCGGATCAACATCCTTTTCTTTTAGATAGCCTTCATATTGTCCTCTTGCCACAAACTTATCAACCTCATTAGATTCTATGGAGCGGATTGCTTTAATTGCATTTGCCCTAACATCACGCATATCGTCTCTTGTAAAGCTTCTTGGCTGTTCCATGGCAACTGCCGCTACCATTTGCATAATGTGATTTTGACCCATGTCCCTTAACGTCCCAACTCCGTCAAAAAACTTTCCTCTTCTTTCTATTCCCTTTTCTTCTGCAAGTGTGATTTGCACATGATCAATAAAATTTTTGTTCCAGACCGGTTCAAAAATTCCGTTGGCAAATCTAAAAGCAATCATGTTCTGCACCGTCTCTTTTCCTAAATAATGATCAACCCTAAAAATCTGTCTTTCTTCAAAGATCTCCGAAAGCCTTTTATCAAGCGCTCTCGCAGTCTCTAGGTCTTTACCAAAGGGTTTTTCAATAATAATTTTTGTCCACTTATTGCTTCCCTGTCCGCACCCTTCGGAAAGTTTTGAATGATTAAGATGCTCTAAAATTTCCGGATAATTGGCTGGCGGCGTTGCCAAATAAAAAAGGCGCGTAACACAAGCGCCAATTTCTTTATCAAATCCTTCCAGTTTTTTAATTAATTCTTCGTAATCTTCCTTTTCCTCAAATTTTCCTTGTTGGTAAAAAATATTTTTTGAAAACGCGTCCCAATCACTCTGACGATATGTATTATTAGAGTGTAAAAATTCTTTTAGAAGACTATGAAACTCGCTGTTTGTGAACTCTCTTCTTGCAAAACCAATGAGATAAAATTTTTCCGGTAATTTTTTTTCTTGAAAGAGTTTAAAAAGAGAAGGAAGAAGTTTAGTCCGCATCAAATCCCCTGTTGCCCCAAAAATAATCATTGCAAATGGAGAATTCATTAAAATTATTCTACACCTTTTGGTCGGTTATTAAAAGCGTTTTTTTGGAGATTTCGGGCTTCAAATAAAAACGGGATGGAATTTCTTCAAGAGAACCTTGTTTGAACATCAAGCTCAACGCATTTTTCTTTGAAGAACCAAATACAAAAATAATCAAAAAATCAAACATTTCCATTGCTTTAAAAGTTAAAGTAATCCTTTTTCCAAACCCGGTTTGGAAAGTATTTCCGTCATCAAAACATGAAACAAATAAATTTTCCTGATCTTTTCCAAAAAGAGGATTTACGAAATTATCTTTGTTTGGCGCAATCCCCGCAGTGTGACCATCATTCCCCATTCCAAAAATCCCTACACTCTTTGGAAATTTGGAAAGCAGTAAGCGGACAGTTTCGTCATAATCTTTGACAGTTTTTTCAAAATCTTTATTCTCTAAAATTGGATAAAACCTAACGTTTGAACTTTGGAGATAAGAAACAAAACCTGTTTCTCTAATCATTTTTTCATTGCTGTCGGGATGATTTATTTCTCCATAACGTTCATCAACCAAAGCAACTGCGCCTGGTTTTAAAATTTTTTCTCTTGCAATTTCTTCGTATAAAGCTTTTGGGGTTGAACCGCCGGACAGAAAAAGAACAGTTTTTTTATCAATAACTCCATAAAGAATTTCTTTGGCAGATTGCAGTTCTTGTTGGATATTATCTGCGGTTAAAATAGAAACGCCTTCTTTTTTCGCAAATTCATCCATATTCTCTCCATGTCATGCTGAACTTGTTTCAGCATCTCGATTTATTCACTGTGCAATGAGATTCCGAAATAAATTCGGAATGACACTACATGATTTTTTTAATTATGGACCAAAAATATTTTTGCCGGAAATTAATCTGGTTAAATCATGAAAAGTTATTAAGGCAATTAAAGTCAAAAGTAATGCCATACCAATCGCGTGAGAGTAGCTTTCGAATTTGGCCGGAACTCTTCGCCGAGTTGCTACTTCTATCAGAATAAAAAACAATCTTCCACCGTCCAAAGCCGGAATTGGCAAGATATTAAAAAAAGCAAGCGAAATCGACAATATTCCGGCGAGATTTAGAACCTGTAAAATTTTTTCTTTAAGATCGGGTATTTTAACAATATTTCCAACCAAAGAGTATATTCCTACCGGACCGGCAACGCTTTGGGAAATAGGCTCGGCGGTTTTTTCTTTTATCGAAATACCAATTAGCTGTCCCATGATGTTGAAATTGTAAGCCAGAAGATTTAATGGATGAGTAAATCCGGAAAATATTTTTTGAGGAACAGTTTTATAATCTAAAACTACCATTGAAACCGGAAAAAAACTAATTCCGATTGCTCCCTCGTTTTTGGGAGGATTTATTCTTGGTGTAATTTTTGCAAAATAATTTTTATTATTTTTTGCATCCTGCCATGCAACTGTAATTTCTTTTCCTTTATTTTTACTAATAATTTCGGCAAAATAATTCACATCATTAACTTTTTGTCCATTTATAGAAAGAATCTTTGAAAAAGATTTAATTCCCGCAATTTCTGCCGGCGAGTTTTTGGCAACATCGGCAATAATTATATCCGAAGAGTTAGTTTGAGAAACGGCAAAAAATTTATGATCGCCCAAAAGCGGGAGCTGGGTTTTAAAATCGGAAATAAATAAAAATGCGTAGAAAATAACTGCGGCAAGAACTGTATTCATAAAAACGCCGGCCACTACAATCACCGCTCTTTGTCCGACCGGTCTTGCAAAAAACGCACGGTCTTTATTCTTAATTCTTAATTCCTGATTTTTAATTCCCGGCCTGCCGCTACCGGCCTCATCCTCGCCATAAAGTTTTACAAATCCGCCAATCGGCAGCCAATTAATTGAATAAATAGTCTCGCCCTTTTTTATGCCAAACGCTCTTGGAGGAAGTCCAAACCCAAATTCTTCAACTTTTATCCCTAATTTTTTTGCTACAAAAAAATGCCCAAACTCGTGAATCAACACTAAAATCGAGAGAATAACCAAAAAAACAACGGCCGTAATTATCATAAATTTTGACTTATATATCGCGGGGAGCCTTTTCATGAGGTGACGTCTTCACTAGAGTCGCCGAAGGCGACCGTATCCCGAGTCCCGCCGATGAGGCGGGACGGAGGGACGCTTGCGTTTGAAGACTCGCCGAACTGGAAAGGCGACCTAAGCGATATTCCCTGAACAAGAAAACTTTTATACCAAAGTAAAAATTATATCTGCATTAACTCTTCTTCTTTTTTCTTTCCCAAATTTTCAATTTCTAAAATTACCGAATCGATTTCTCTTTGAACTTCTTTTTCCAAACGAAGCTGTTCGTCTTCGGAAATTGTTTTATCGTTATAATGTTTTTTTATTTCATTCATTGCTTCATGCCGCACTTGACGCGCCTGAATTTTTCCGCCTTCCAATTTTTGTTTCATCAAATGAATCAGCTGTTGACGCCTTTCCTCTGATAATGCCGGTATGGAAATTCTAATCACTACTCCATCAATCACAGGAGTCAGTCCGACATTTGCTTCCTGAATTCCTTTTTGGATTTCACCAATTATTGAATTGTCAAAAGGGGTAATAACTAGAGTTTGATTATCCGAAGCAGCAATTGTGGCAAGTTCTAAAACTTTTAATTTTTGCGCTCCTCCGTAAGCGTTAATAGAAATATGTTCAACCAACGATGGCGCGGCGCGGCCGGTTCTAACCGTCGCCAAATCATTTTTCAAAATCTCCAAAACTTTCTGAATTCTCTGTTTCGTTTCTGCTGTAAAATCCGGATTCATAAACTATTACCCTATTTCAAATCTCTGGAATTTCTTAACGACGATATTTTCGCCAAGTTTTCCGATAACGCTTTTTATTAAATCATTAATTGTCATTGAACTATCGCGAATATACTCTTGTTTTAATAAGCTTGCAACGTCTTTTGGATTCATGGCGCAAATTTGCATGGCAATTTCGTGAGCTAAATTTTTAAATTCTTGTGTTCTTGCAACAAAATCCGTTTCACAAAGTATTGAAATTAAAGCGCCGACTCGGCCATTTTGGTGAATGTAGGCTTCAACAAGTCCTTGTGAAGTCTCACGCTCTGCTTTTTTCTCGGCTTTTTCTATTCCTCTTTTTTTAAGCCAGGCAAGCGCTTTTTTATAATCGCCCGCTGATTCTTCCAATGCAATTCTGCAATCGGAAACTGAAGCTTGTGTTTCATTTCGCAGTTTTTTTAAGTCTTGAAGATTTATGCTTACCATTTTACTTCTCCTTACTGGGTTTTGTTTTTGGTTTTGTTGTCGCCGCCCGTTTAGTTTTAGTTTCCTTTGACGATACGGGTTTGGAAACCTCAACCTTTGCCGATTTTCTTCCCTCAACCCACGCTTCTATTATATATGAAATTATTAATTTCAAACTGCCGACCGCATCATCGTTTGCCGGAACAGCATAATCAATTAAGTATGGATCTGCATTGGTATCGGTTATGCCAACTGTTGGAATACTCATTCTTTTTGCTTCGCGAACTGCTAAATCTTCAAGATGCGAATCAATGATAAACAAGGCGTCGGGAAGTTTTTTCATTTCCAAAACTCCGCCGTAAAAACCTTCAAGTTGTAGTTTTTCTTTTTCCCATAGTCCAACTTCCCTTTTGGTATATTTTGCTCTTTCTTCTTCATTTTTTAACCGTTCTCCTAAATCTTTTAATTTCCTATAATTTTTGGCCATTTCCGAATAATTGGTTAAAGTTCCGCCCATCCAGCGATTGGCAACCCAAAATAATCCATCGGCAAAACCTTCTATTTTTGCTTTTTCAATTGCTTCTTTTAGAATCCCTTGCGCTTGCCTTTTTGTTCCAACCACCAAAAAACTTGATCCTTCTTTTTTGGCAACTGATTTTACAAATGCGGCGGCATTGTCTAAACCCTCCTTGGTTTTTGCTAAATCTATAATGTGGATATTATCGCGAGCTTCAAAAATATAATCGCGGGCCTTTGGGTTTGAACGAGTTACCTGATGCCCGAAATGGCATCCTGCTTCCAATAATTCTTCAAGTGTAATTTCTCTCATACCGTTTCCTTTTACCTCCACTTACAATTAATCTTATTCAGGAAACATAAAGTAAGTGTGTGAATTAAATTCATGATAGCAGAAAAAGAAAAAAAATACAATCCCAAACTTATCTTACGCCGCCTTGCGGCCATTCCCTGTCCGGCAAATATTGGCGCGGAAAAGAAGAGGATAAAAGAAATGCAAGTCTCTTTTATACTGCTCACTATATCTTTTTAATTCTTCTGGTAATGCATCCACGCCACAATGCCAGATAAATCTCGCACACATTTGAAGATCTGTCGGTAGCTTTACCAACGTTCCTTGTCGATCAACCCCAGCTCTTCTTGTTCGCTCAAAAACAACATTACTATCTGTCTCTAGTTGACGGTGTACTCTTGGACCACCTAAATCATGCTCTGATAATGCTTAAAACCGCTTTCCTTGTCTGTTTCTTAAAAATCTTCTAAGGGCCTCTGGTCGACGACATACTTCTATCATATAATTTATAATTGAATAATATCACTAAATCCCATTTTTGCAAGAGGTTATGCTACGGGGAATTTGGAGCAAAGGCTTTTGACTTCTTTATTGATTAAAATTAATTTTTTATTTTTAATAACATTTGTTCTAAATTCTTTCCAAAACTGTCCTCTTTCTTCTTTGTTTTGCGGAATCTGCGAGTTTCCTACCTCTTGACAAATTTCATTTATCCATTTGGCGATTTTTACCATTTCTCTCTCCTTCATCCCCCGCGTAGTTATGGCAGGTGTTCCCAAACGAATTCCCGAAGGGTAAAACGGAGGCATCGGGTCATTTGGAACAGCGTTTTTATTAACAACTATTCCCGCAATTTCTAAAGCCAAAGCCGCAGCCGCACCATTAACATTTTTATTTTTTAAATCTATTAAAAGCAAATGATTTTCTGTTGTACCGCTTATTAAATTAAATCCATATCTTGTAAGTTCATCTGCCAGCGTTTTTGCATTTTTAACAATCTGCGCGCCGTATCTTTTGAAAGATGTTAAACTTGCTTCATAAAGAGCAACGGCAATTGCGGCAGTTTGATTGTCATGCGGGCCTCCCTGCAATCCTGGAAAAACCGCTTTATTAATTTTTTCTCCAAGCTCGGGATCTTTTTTTAGTCCTTTATCTGTAACCATTATCATCGCTCCTCTTGGACCTCTCAAAGTTTTATGTGTTGTCGTCATAACTATATGGGCATATGGGATAGGACTTGGATGAACGCCGGCAACAATAAGACCGGTAATATGGGAAATATCGGCAAGCAAATATGCTCCGACTTTATCGGCAATTTGTCCGAATCTTTTAAAATTGATGATTCTAGGATAAGCTGTATAACCGCAGACAATAATTTTTGGCTTTTCTTTAACTGCCAATTTTTCAAGTTCATCATAATCCAACAAACCATCTTTACCAAGCTGATACTGAACTGTCTTAAAATATTTTCCCGAAAAAGAGACCGGCGCACCGTGAGTTAAATGCCCACCGAATGCCAGAGAAAGCCCCATAATTTTATCCTTTAAAGGCTCTAAAAGCGCAAAGTAAATCGCTGTGTTGGCCGGAGAACCGGAATATGGCTGAACGTTTACATATGGAACGCCGAAAAGTTTTTTAGCCCTTTCTTGAGCCAAAATTTCTACTTCGTCGGCAAACTTTTGTCCTTGATAATAACGTTTTTTTGGATACCCTTCGGAATATTTATAGTTTAAAACGCTACCCAATGCCTGAAGCATTGCTTTGCTTAAATGATTGTTCGATGGAATCATTTCTAATGTATTTTGAACTCGTTTTTCCTCGTCTTTGATAAGCTTGTAAATTTTGGGGTCGGTTTTTTGCAATGCTTTCACAAAATAGATAATACTAATAATTTTAAAAATAATCAAGGGCTAGTTTTTAGAATCTTTGATGTGAGAAGTGGGATTTTCTTGAACTTGACCGTTTTGATATCTAGATATCTAGAATTCAAGAAATCGAAGATTCAAGATCAAAAATGTCAAAAATATCTCACGTCAAAAATTCTAGTTCATCTCTCCAATTCCAAAAACTTATATTTATGTCCTTCCCACTTTCCTTCTTTTTCAAAAACTATTTTTTTGAATATTGATTCGTATTCCGGGAAAAAAGTGTCGGCGTCTTTAACAGCATCTACAATTGTTAAATATAATTTATCCGTTAAACCAATCGCCTGCTGATAAATCTGTCCCCCCCCGATAATAAATATTTCTTTTTTATTGTCATGCCAAACTTGTTTCGGCATCTCACGAGATTCTGAAGCCATTTTCAACGCTTCATCCAAAGAACTCGTAATTTTTAGCTTCGCAAGGCGTCGCCTTGCGAAGCTAGAATCTCGCGAAATAACTATGTTCGTCCTATTGGGAAGAGGATGGCCAATCGACTCGAAGGTTTTTCGCCCCATTATAATAGTATGGCCACATGTTTTTTCGCGAAACCGCTTCATATCTTCGGGGATTTGCCACAACAATTTATTATCGTTCCCAATTCCTCTGTCTTTTGAAATCGCTACGATGATGCTGATTTTTGAATTATGAATCATAAATTATGAATTTTTGAACTTTTAATCAAACCGTTTGAATCGCTAAAAAACTTAATTGCATCCTCCACCGTTTGTTTAACATTTGCCAATAATTGATATTTATCTAAATCTGACGTTTTTACCCATTCCGGAATTGTTTCTTCCGATTCTTTTATTTCCCCTGAAAATTTTAAACAAAGAAAAACATGCCAGGAAAAATTTACAACTCCCTGTTTTCTTTTAATTGCCGCATAATAAATATTATTAGGATAATCAACAAATGAAATTCCTGTTAACCCCGTTTCTTCTTTTAATTCTCTAATTGCCGTATCTTTTTCTGTTTCACTCTCATCAACTTTTCCGCCGGGCAAACCATAAATTCCTGTCAAATGTCCTGCTTTTTGGGTATGTCTTACAAGCAAAACTTTATCATCTTTGATAAGTAATGCCGCCGCTGATAAAACAATATTTTTAAGTTTTTGATTTTTCGTAGAAGCCTCCTGCAACAGTTAATTCACCTTTTAAAACAGGATAAGGATCGTAATTTTCCAAAGTCACGTGTTCCACGCGAAAATCGTCAATTTCTTTTACGCCTTTATCGATTGTTACTTTTGGAAAAGGACGGGGTTTTCTTTTTAGTTGTTCTTTCACTTGTTCAATATGATTTTTATAAATATGCGCATCGCCAAAAGTATGAACAAACTCTCCCGGCTTAGCTTTTAAAACTTGAGCAATTATTATTGCTAGTAAAGCATAACTTGCAATATTAAAAGGAACTCCCAAAAATAAATCGGCACTTCGCTGATAAAGCTGTAAATAAACTTTTCCGCCTTTCAAACTAATTTGGTACATGTTGTGACAGATTGGAAAACGCGAGGCGTCTTTGTATTCTGCCATTTTGTAGAGATATTCCGGATTCCAGGAATTCACAATTGCATTACGGGCATATTTATCTTCCCGAAGTTCACCAATCGCCCATTTTAACTGATCTATTGTTCTTTTTGTTCTTGTTGGCCATCTTCTCCATAATTCTCCATAAATTTTAGGAAGATTCCCCCACTTTTTTGCAAATTTATTATCGTCTTTAATTTTTTGAATAAACTCCTCTTTTGCCATTTGTTGATTCGTTGTTTTATTGATTTGTTGATTGTAAATTTTGTACGGGTAATCGTCCCAGATATGAACATTGTTATCAACAAGATATTTGATATTTGATTGCCCCGACATAAACCAATAAAGTTCATGCAAAACCCCTTTCCAGTAAACTTTTTTAGTGGTTAAAAGCGGAAAACCTTTAGACAAATCATAGCGGCACTGCCGACCGAAAACACTATAAGAAACAGCTTTTGTCCCGCGATCAACATTCTTTACGCCATTTTCCAAAACGTCTTTGAGGAGATTAAGATATTGGTATTCAGGATGTGTTTTTTTCATAATCTTTCCCTCTTTGTCATTCCGAATTTGTTTCGAAATCTCATTTAGACCGAGATTCTGAAATAAATTTAGCATGACACCAAATAAATTTACACCTGTTTCTCTTTCCTCTTCGCCGTTACTCTTCCGCCTTGCCATTGGCCGCGGTATTTGCTACCGCCGCCTTTTATTTCATTGAATAAAACGTGAACAATTCTGGCACCCATTTCAATAGTCACCGAAATTGGTCCTTCATTTTTAAGTCCAAAAGTTAGCTCCCCCTGGTAACCCGGCTGAATAGGACCGGTTCGAATAAAAAGACCAGAGCGAAATGTTGTAGTTCTTGGAATTATAACTGCAGATAATTCAACTGGCAAATTTATTTTTTCAATTGTCTTAATAAGGTAAAACTCTCCAGGCTTTATCTTAAAGCTAGATCTCTTATTTTGAACATATTTTGCAACAAGTTCAATGTCAGCAGTTTTCCTATGCGTTTCCCCCAAAAAAGCAGAGCCGGAAATTTTGTAAATTTCGCTAAGTCTTAAGTCAAAACCCGCTCCCTCGGGATTTGTCAATTCTCTTTCCGACAAACCCTCGACAAGTTTTTTCGTCTTAACAAGTTGTAATAATTTTTTTGGCCCTAAAATCATAAAGTCGTGGTTCATCGGTGTCGGTTCGAAACCCGTATCGTCAATCGTTTTCGTTATGCGTTAAACCACGCCGATACGAGCAGCCATGCCTAAACCTTTAAACGTTTGGTTATCTCTTCCGTCACCCTCTCAACCTCTTTTTCTCCGTCAATAACAACAAATTCCTCCGGAAATTTTTCGACAAGCCAATCATAACCTTTAACTACTTTTTCCAAGATATCTTTTTTCTCATAAATTTCTTTTCCATCTGTTTTGGCGGTAATTCTCTTCATTGCAGTATTAATTGAAATTTTAAGATAAAAAGTAATATTTGGAACGAGAAACTGATGATACATTGATAAAATACTTTGCGCAACAAGCATCATTTCGCCTTCCTTAAAATCGTAATTTTTGCTATCCGCAGACATCATTTTATCCATAATCCCATAAGGAATGGCTGACCAAAAAGAACGATCCGAAACAACATGCTTTCCCGCTTTTAATGAAGGAATAATAAGCTCTTCATGATGAATCGCTCTTTCTGCCGAAAAAAGATATTGGAAAGCAACGGGGGGAATATTTATTTTTGACAGCAAAATTTTTTGAATTAGTTCTCCGACAACTCCGTCTTTTTTTCTCGGTTCGCAAGTCAAGATAGTTTGAATATTTGATTTTTTAAAAAAATCGCATAAACACTTTGCTTGAGTTGTTTTACCGCTTCCATCAATTCCCTCAATAACAAAGTAACGACCCCTATAAGGATTCCGCTTAAAATCTAAATCAAATTCGATGTGGTATTTCATACTCTCGGTCCTTTTTGAAAAATGTATTTCGCATTTTTCTTTTTGTGATATGGAATTTCTGCCGGACTTGATAATTGTTCAAAAGTCATGGCGCAAACCCGCATTCCCGGGTAAAGAGCCACGGCAATTCGCCCCAAATTTCCTAATTCCAAAACCGCGTTTCCGTCCCAACCCGGTTCAAAAACACTGGCTGTTGAATGGACTACAATTCCAAGCCGCCCAAGAGATGAACGTCCTTCCAAACGCCCAAGAAGCGATGAGGCGATTGTAATTTTTTCAAGAGTTGTTGCCAAAACAAAATCACCCGGCTGCATAATAAAATGCTCGCCGTCTTTAACTTTTACTTCTTTTGTAATTTCATTGCTGTAATCTTTTTTGGAAGGATCAATGCAGGGATTTTTGCTGTACTCAAAAACACGAAAAGAATTTCCCAAACGCAAATCAATTGAACAAGGTCCAAGTTGAACTAAAAGATCTGGTTTTGGATTTATTTTGATAAGACCACTTTTGAGCGATTTTTTTAAATCCCTATCCGACAAAACCATAGGGTAAGTATATCAAATACATTTTCCATTTTCCATGTTCCATTTTCCATGTTCCATTGATTTTCCATCTAATTATTGGTAGATTAAATAAGTGCAACAGTTTTTAAAAATGACTCCAGAATTATTGTATAAAAGACTTTTTGCATTTGCCCAAAAATGTCAACAGCTAATAAATAAACTTCCAAAGACAGCATATAATAGCGAGTATGGCAGACAACTTATTCGATCATCATCTTCCCCTGGCGCAAACTATATAGAAGCAATTGAGGCGAGCAGCCGAAAAGATTTTACGCATAGATTAAAAATTTGCAGAAAAGAAGCTAAAGAATCCATTCATTGGCTGATGCTTATACAAAGCGCAAATAAAACAATTGCAGAAATTCAAAAAGAATCAATAGAACTTATCAAAGAAGCTCAAGAGTTTATTAGAATTTTTACCTCCTCTATTCTTACCTCCGAGAAAAATAGAGGAATTAATAAATAATTAAATAAATGGTAGATAGTAAATGGCAAATGGAAAATTTTTTTAACTCTTGACACCTCTTTTGTATTTTACTATTCTAAATAAAGATGGGAAACCCATTGCAAAAGTTTTGGCAGCTTATTACTACATCAAACTACCAGAGAACATTTAGTATTCTTGTTCTCTTAATACTTATTGCCGCAATCCCTCTCACTTTTTATGTCGCGACAACTCGCCATGATATCCGGCAACGAGCAGCCGGACACAATCCCGATGCCCAAGCCTGTAAGCCAAGCGGCGTATATACGCCAACCGAGATAGGAACTGATTTATCAAAAGATACAGACTTAAATCCAGATGAAGTTTATCAATGGGCACTGGTTGACGCAAATGGAAATCGGGCAAATTGCAACACCGCTAAAAGATGCGGACAATATGGTGACAATAACTTTACCGATACAAGAGACAACGCTAATTGTCCACAGGCTAAATATCCACAAACAGGTTGGATAAACCCAGATACAAGTAACTGGTGTTATGGATTTTCCGACGATATTCCACGTTGTATTCAGCTCAAATGGATCGGCCCGGGCAGTACCGATCTAGCACCTGCATCCGCCCCAACAGCAACTACTAAACCTAATGCCACCAACCCAACCGAATCTCCAACCCCAACTTCTGTTCTACCTACAGGAACTACTTTTGACTGTAGTCAGAATTCCGGATTTCACTGTTTTGAAACTACGTGTACTGCCCCTGATTGGATATTTGCACCTGGAAGTCAAAATCAACCTACAAGTTGTGGAGCTGGAAATGTTTGTTGCAAAGCCGCAACCGCCACCCCAACCGCCACCCCTTCCCCCACCCCTATAGGGAGTAATCCGCTAGGCAATATCGAAACTCGAACAACTACAATTACACTTTCCAAAGGCTGGAATTTAATTTCGGTTCCATACTATTTAACTGATAATAAGATAGGCGCAGTATTTAAAAATAATATTGATAAAGTTTACTACTATAATAATGGGGCGTGGACTTCTTCAAGCTTATCAAATGGTAAATGGTCTGGCGACATAACAACCATTGAGCCGGGAAAAGGCTATTGGGTAAAAGTTTTAATTGATGGGGACTTAACATTAAACCTAGCACCAAAAATCCCTAGTAGCGGCCCGCCCTTTAGTTTCTCACTTGTGCAAGGCTGGAATCTAATCGGTTATGTTGATAATTACTTTAATAATAATCCGACGACGACACCTTCGAGAGATAGAGATTCTTACTTGACTCGTATATCGGGAGGATGGAAGCAAATATATCGATACAGTCCAGCCCAAGGTTTTGAGTTGGCTAAGCCCGACGCCGGCTTTACCTCTCTGGAAAGCGGCAGGGGCTACTGGATTTATATGAATAAGGCTGCAACTCTTGCACTAGAATAAACGCCCTATTGACACTTTTTCCTTATTTTACTATTCTAAGTAAAGATGCAAAATAAATTAATTAAATTATTGCAACTTAGTACTGCTGTACTTTTAATCACTGTATTTATTATGTTTGTTGCCATACCGGCGCCGACATCAGCACAAACTGCTACTCCTACTATTCCTCCTCCCCCCGCAGTTCCTACAACCGGCGCTCCCATAGTACCCCAAAACGCCAGCAGTTCAATGCTTTTCCTCACCATGACTTTGGATTTTTTGGGTCAAGGACCATTTTTAAACTTAGTTAATCTTCAGCCTCAAAATCAACCATTCCGAAACGGAAATGCTTGTATTTATCCTTCCGGAGCAAACGCATCAAGCGATGTTTCTTGTCTTAACGGGCTCACAACCGCTATTGGACTTCAGCTCATGTGGTCTCCTACCTCTTCCAATACTTGGAAGAATAATAATGCTGCGGGAATAGTGATACCGAACCGAAAGGATGGTCTTCCTTGGGGCACTAATTCTTACAAAGTTTGCGTTAAAATACCAACATATTTAAGAAATTGCCAAGAAAAAAGCATAATGGCTTCAACCGAAATTTCAATGAGATTGCAATATCCCGGAGACAGCAACAACGATAATATGATTAATGGCTTAGATTATAACCCTGTTTATGAATGTTTTGGAAAAACAACAGCAAGCCCAAACTGCGGTCATGAGGGAGCCGACCTTAACGGCGATGGTATTAATGATTCTCTGGCTCAAGGAAACGTAAAAGACTTAAGAATTTATCTTTATGGCTGGGGACAATCGGGACAATAAATTAGAATTATTGAAGTTGGAAATTTTTGAAGTTATTGATCTTGAATATTTGAAATCTTGATATCTAGAATTCAAAAAATCAAATTAAAATATAATATATGTCAAAAAGAACAATTGGATTAATTTTAGTTTTAATAATAGTTTCAGGACTGCTTGTCTTTTTTGCCCTTGATTTACAAAAATCGCAGGCGCCAAAAGAGGTCGTAAAAATTCCCTCCCCGACGCCAACGCCTGTCGCTCAAACCATAATTTCTCTCTCTCCAAATCCGTTAATAATTTCATCTTCTTCGGCAACTATCAATGTTGATGTCGACAGTAAAGAGAATAATCTAATCGTCGTTCAACTGGAACTTAGTTTTGATCCAAAAATGATTTCCGTTACCGACATTACCCCTTCAACATTTTTCACCACTCCCCTTGTTCTTTATAAAAAAATTGACGCCGAAAATGGTAAAATTACTTATGCCATTGCTGTTCCGCCCGGAATTCCTCCCAAAAAGGGAACAGGAACAGTCGCGACAATTAACATAACAAATTTTATGATCGAGGGTCAGCAGACTCAAATAACCGCTTTGCCAAAAAGTCTCGCATCGGCAGTGAATATTAATTCATCTGTCTTAAAACAAATAACCGGCATGACAATTATTTTTTCAAAACCGATTATTCTTCCTCCAACAACATCGGAACTTCCACCGGCCGTCCCGTCTCTTCCGCAGTAAACCCCGCATCCATAACCTTATGGTTCGGGCTTTGGAAAATTTCTATATTTCTTGAGCATTCCAATCCTGTCCTTGGCGGATAACAAAAACTCCAATAATTGTAAAATCATGCCTACTATGTTAATATTTATATCGTGACTGAAAAAAAATCCAGAGCTAAAAAAGAAATGCTAGAACCATTATCGTTTATCGAAAAACCTCTATCGGGAACCGAACCGGCCAGATGCGTAGACGGAAGACAAGATCCTCAAAGTCCCGAAGGTCCACAGATGCTAGGAGGATCCCTGCATCCCATCTTTCTTAAATCAATTGTAATCAACAGCGCTATTGATGAATTATTTATAAAAAGTAATCTTGCTGTTCTGCGCGAACATGGTTTCAAACCTGGTTTTCATCGCGGGGCGCATCGCAATCCCGAAACAAATATTAGTGATTGCGGAGCGGCCGATAGATTATCTGAAATTCTTACTACCGTATTGAATCGCCGCAAAGACATCGAACAAAAACTCACTCAAACCTATGAGGCAAACAGTATGAATCCCGAAGCGATTGGAAAAGCTTATGAAATCATTGAAAAATACAATCAAGATAATATTAGAATCAAAGGAGAAGAGCTAATTTCAACAGGAGAAAATGAAGCTGCCGGCATGGAAAACTTGCAAGGAGATCACCAAGAAAGAGTAGCTTTTGTAAATTTAAAAAAAGATGTAACATTCGATACAAGGAAAGCAAACGAGCAAGGGTGGCAAGCATTTAATCTTGATCTCAATGCCGTTATTGAACAAGCAAAAGTTTTAGGCGTTGGAGAGGATTTTGCAATTCCTGCTTCTCTCATTTTTTATCTTGGGACAGAAATAGTGCTGGTGGAAAATAAAGGAAAAGAAGCTCTCCCTGTTGTAATCTATAAATAAGTAAATTTGTGGATCGGGATGGAGTCGAACCCCATACAATCTTCCCATTCCTGAAGCTTTCAGCTTCGCGTCATGGTGGCGATTCTACGGGGCAAGCCATCTACTTCTTTGGTGGGCGCACTTGGATTCGAACCAAGGACCTTTACATTATAAGCAAAGCTTGAAAACGAAGTAATGTGGGCGATGTTGGGATCGAACCAACGACCTCGTCTTTATCAGAGACGCGCTCTACCACTGAGCTAATCGCCCTCTTATCCTCGCCCACATTTTTTCAAGTTGCGCTTTCAAACTTCGTTTATCAGTGTAACGCTCTATACCTGTTGAGCTATGCGCCCCAATTTAGCAAATAGCAAATTACTAATAGTTTATGGTATTTTACCATATGCTATGCGCTATAAGCCATAAGCTATTCAATTAGATCCCAAACCTCTTTGGGAACCGAATTTTTTTCTAATATCCCTTTTGGTTCGGACGTCTGACGTTCAGACCAGGTTAAACAATTCAACAAAATCTCCTGAATTAATCTAAGATGTCTTAATTCCTTTAAAAGTTTCGCCCCTTTATGCGGGTCAATACCGACAAATTTATAATAAAGCGCAACCAATTGATTTAGTCTGTTTGAAACCGCCTGATAACTTGCAATAATTTTTCCTTGCCGGGACCGCCTTTGGTAAGTTTTGAATTTTTTTAAATTTTGCCACTCACCCGCGCGGATTTCAATATCCAAATCCAATTCTTTTTCGTTATATCCCCCTTCGGGATTTTTTGATTTTTCCTTTTCATGCTCCATGATGCGCGAGGGGGACTTGCACCCCGAATGACTGTTCTGTCTGCCTACGGCAGATATCCCGAAGGGAGACAGACAGCTTTTGTTCCTCCTTGAGGTGCGGGGGGGATTCGAACCCCCGAATACCTGTTCTGCAGACAGGCGTGTTGAACCGCTTCACCACCGCACCACTATGGTTCAGTTTAACAAAATACCCACAAAAAATCCACCCTTCGATTTTGTTCAGGGCGGACTTTCGTTTTCGACCAAAAAGTGGTAGGAAAAATAACAGAAATTCGTCCGACTTGATATCGAACTAAGTGTCTATCATCACTTAGGTGTACTCTTTCTACCAAACGTTTAACTAAACGCTATACGCTATTAGCTATACGCTGATATTTCCGTACCTTCTCTCTTTCCCCTCCTCGCAGCAATAAATGCAACGAAAAGTTTTTAGAAAGGAGGTGATCCATCCTCAGCTTCGGCTAAGGATACCTTGTTCATGTTATTCCACTCATTACTGAGGGCATGGACTATATCTTCATCCTAACAAAATGAAATGAGACGTGCGAAATGAGAAACTAGATAGTGAGGTGAGAAATGGGATTAAAACTTTTGCCAGTTATCATGAAGTTTTGTTAATCTTTTGCCAAAAATGTTATATCGATCGATTAACTCATCTGCATAACCTAGCTTTTTAACGTAATTCCTTGCTTTTGCAAATGATAAGTGATTAATCATTTCATTTGCTTCCGATAATGAATCTCTTAAAAACTTTTTAAATTCTTTCACAGATACTCTTTTAGAGTATCCTTCTGCAATCAGGGCTGGTATTGCCCTACTTGCTCTTTTCATCTGATCTGAAAGTAAAAACTTTTCTTTTGGCGGAAAATCTTCCAAGAGTTCCTCTATTTCTAAAGAAAGTTTGAATGATTCTTTATAAACTTCCAAATCAAGAAAACTTTTAATCATTACTTAATTATATCTTTCCCACTTCCCAAATCAACATCTAGCTTCTCATTTCTGTCTTCTCACTTCTTTTGATAGGCGTCAACGTTTAGTCTCTACGGGGTCATGCTTTCACCAAGTTTGATTTGGCTTTCGCTTGACTTCCCTCGGTATTGTCCCTTGAATCTAGATTATTGAAAAATAATCATAAATTCAAGTAGGAGTTCACCGATATAGTTGAGGTTTTCTACATCGTTACCGATGCAGGTCGCAACATTTATACGACTTAAGCTTCATCGCCAATCTCTATCTCCCCCGAGTAAACCCGGAGTTCGACAGCTACCGACTTTGCTGCCTTGACGGGCGGTGTGTACAAGACCCGAGAACGTATTCACCGCGACATGCTGATTCGCGATTACTACCTATTCCAACTTCATGGGGGCGAGTTTCAGCCCCCAATCTGAACTGAGACGAAATTTCAGGGATTAGCTTGCCGTTACCGGCTTGCAACCCATTGTTTTTCGCCATTGTAGTGTGTGTGTAGCCCAGGGTATAAGGGCCGTGCTGACTTGACGTCTTCCCCTCCTTCCTCCCCATCTCAAAACCTGCGGTTTTGAGTAACTACTAACGACCAACAAATAACTACTAACTTTTGTTAGTTATTATAAGTTTTTAGCTAGGAGTTCTCAAAGCGTAAGCTTTGAGATGGGGCTGTCTCCAATGAATATTTAACATTGAATGGGGGTTGCGCTCGTTTCCCCACTTAAGGGAACACCTCACGGCACGAGCTGACGACAGCCATGCAGCACCTGTAATACCATCCTTGCGGATTTCCCCTAGTTTCCTAGGGAATAAACGGTAATATGTCAAACCCTGGTGAGGTTTTTCGTTTTGTCTCGAATTGAACCACACGCTCCACAGGTTGTGCGGGTCCCCGTCAATTCCTTTGAGTTTTAGCCTTGCGGCCGTACTCCCCAGGCGGTTCGCTTAACGTGTTAACTTACGCCCCCACTAGCAAAATCTACGATTTTGCAACTTCTAACTCCTTACCTATAACTCCTAACAATTTTTTAGTTAGTAGTTAGGTGTTATTTGTTAGTTGTTGCAAAGTCATCAGACTTTGCAAGTGAGAGCTAGCGAACATAGTTTACAGCTAAGACTACACAGGTATCTAATCTGTTTCGCTACCTTAGCTTTCGTGCCTCAGCGTCAGGGAAAAACCTAGATGCTTGCCTTCGCCTTTGGTGTTCCAGCTAATATCAACGCATTTCACTGCTACTCTAGCTGTTCCAGCATCCCTGTCAATCCTCAACCCTTATAGTATCGCCTCCACTTCTTAGGTTAAGCCTAAGCATTTAAGACGCGACTTTTAAAGGAGCCTACGCACACTTTACGCCCAATGAATCCGGATAACGCTTGCCCCCTACGTATTACCGAGACTTCTGGCACGTAGTTAGTAAGGGCTTATTCTATAGTCCGTGAATGGACTATCAAAAGGAGTTTACGACCCATAGGCCTTCATCCTCCACGCGGCGTCGCTCGGTCAGACTTTCGTCCATTGCCGAATATTCCTAGTTGCTGCCACCCGTAGGTGTACTGCCCGTGTCTCAGTGCAGTTGTGGCTGACCGACCTCTCAGTCCAGCTACCCGTCATCGCCTTGGTGGGCTTTTACCCCGCCAACTAGCTGATAGGATATAGGCTCCTCCTTCAACGATCAGTTAAGATCTTTACTCTTACGAGACTATGGACTATTACCCCATCTTTCGATGAGCTATGGTCCATTGAAGGGTAGATTCCTATATATTACTCACCCGTCTGCCATTGTCCGGCTTGCGCCGGACCATTCGACTTGCATGCTTAAGGCACGCCGCCAGCGTTCATCCTGAGCCAGGATCAAACTCTCAAAAAAATTTGATATTGTCGGAATTGACGCCGACAAATATCAAAACTCCACCTAATGTGGAGATTTCCTACCACTTCCTGATTATCATCCCGACGCACATCGGGATAATTATATAGAAGAATCCTGATTCTGATTTGCTGCTATGACCCAAGTTTTCAAAGAGCAAAGAAAATTCACCCGCCTAGACTTACTTTTCGCCTTTTCAATTCTACTCGAATATGGCTCAAAGAGCGTCTTTGGGCGGGTCGTATGCTATTTTTAATTTAGTTAAGGTATACGAAAGAACCCACCAAAGGTGGGTTCTTATCCCCGTGGCTCGCCGAAGCTTTAGCAAAGGCGGCCAGACTTTGATAGAGATTTTTACATACCAAAATGTATTATAAACGAATTCCAGAGATTGTCAATGGGTTTTTAAGTTTTTGATCTATTGACTGTTAAAAATATTGTTGTTATCATGCAATCGAAAACAATGAAAGAAAATCCGGAAAACTCACTCCCCAATACCCAAGTAGAACTTTATAAATCGTTTTCTCCAAAAACTGTCGATCCTGATTCCTTCGAAATATTGACCGGACGCGGAAATATTCCTCTTGCTCAGGCAGTCGGAAAACTATTAGGTAAAATCCCCGATCAGCCATGCTCAGACTTTGGAGATGGTGAAACAGATGTGAAAATTAAACCAAATTTGCGGGGACGTGAGGTATTTGTCCTTCAATCGATGTACCCTTCCCAAAATGACAGGATTCAAGAAATAATATTTATGGCAGACGCTTCAAAAAGAGCAGACGCACAAGAAATCACTGCTATTATTCCTTACTATGCATATGCGAGACAGGATAGAAAACCAAAACCCCGTACTCCAATTAGTGCTTCCAGAGTCGCTAAACAAATAGTTGGGGCCGGAGTAGACCGTATTTTTACCATTGATATACACGCTGAACAATCTCAAGGTTCAATCGACCAAGCTTGGGACAATGTCTATTCAGGTAAACTTATTATAGAATTAATTAAAAGACTAAATTTGGAAAATGCCGTTGTTCTTGCCGCAGATATCGGAAGTGTCAAGCGCTCTGAAGGATTTTCAGCCCGTTTAAACAATGGAGGAGCTGATATTGCTATCGTACATAAGAAACGTGACGTGAATTTACATGATAAATCCGACGCTATAACTCTCATCGGAGAAGTAAAAAACCGACCTGTTATTCTCTATGACGATCTTATTAGTACGGGAAAAACGCTTCTGGATGCTGCTAAATTGGCGAAGCAAAATGGCGCTACCCAAGTTATTGCTGCAGCCGTACATGGAATATTTGTTCCAGATAAAGATGGTAGAACGCTTCCTGAAAAATTAAAAGATCAAAATTGTCCTATCGATGGACTTATTATTACCGATACTATTGTTCAAAAAGAAAACGTTTTAATAAATGAAAAAATAAAAATTGCTTCTGTTGCCCCAATACTTGCTGTTGCAATACTTTGTTACCTAACTCATAATTCAATCAGCAAAAGGCTTATCGATTAGAAAAATTCCCCATTGCTTTAAAAAGAATTATCTTAAAGAAACAGATTATTAAGTTTTCTGCTTCTGTATGGGTGACGGAGTTTTTTAAGTGCTTTTATTTCAACTTGCTTAACTCGCGTTGTAGAAACGCCAATTTTTAGTCCTACCTGCTTCAAAGTGCGTTCTTCTCCATCTATTAATCCAAATCTTTCTTCTAAAACCCTTCTTTCTTGAGTATTCAGTTCTTGCAAAACATCCTGAAGGGTTTTTCGCATATTCTGCTTGAGGATGCCATCCTCTACTTCTAATGCGGAATCTGCACATCCATCATCTACATTAATAAATGAATTCCTATATCTTAAGTACGCAGAAAGCTCGAACTCATCTAATCCTGTTTGTTTGCTTAGCTCCTCAGCTAAGCTTGCTATCTCATCCCTCTTAAACCTTGTCTTTCCTGAAAGTTCTTCGTTAACAACAATTGAAATAATTCGTCTATTTGCCGGATTCTTTGTAAAATGAACTGACATATTTTCTTTATCTGCTAAATATTTTGAAATTGCTTTTCTTGCTATCCTATGAACTTGCGTAGTAACATGTTGCTCTGGTTTTATTTCTGACATCTTATCGCCAAGATGAGCGAAAACCTCATGTATCATTTCCTCACGATCCTGCAGGCTATCTATTCCTTCAATGAAGAAAGAGTCAACAACAGTAAGAATGGTTCTGCTAGAAAAAAGCATAAACACCTTTTCCGAAAGGCCTTTTGTATTATTGTCAATACTTGCTAACTCTAGCACTACACTTTTTTGAACCTCATTAGATATCTTTTGCGGCAATTGAAAGCTTAATTTTTGTAAGAAATCATATGTACCAATACCCGGATAAGCTTCCAACACATTAGCAGTAAACCTATCCAAAGATATAGCCATATCCTTTATTGATCCTTGTTTAAAACAAGCTTTCAATAAACCCCTAGTCTTCTCTGCTTCCCCAACTAGACGTGATTCTCTTTCCATAGTAGATAGTCGTGAATTATAGTCCAAAGACTATAAGTTATCAACTACTTTTCTCCATTGCTTTAAAGAGGACGATTCCTAAACTTACCACAACATTCAGGCTTTTATTTACTCCCCACATTGGAATTTCGACGATTTGATCAATCATTCTGCTTTGCAGAACCTCTTTTGAAATACCAGTTGTTTCGTGACCGACTACTAAAGCAATTGGGAAACTATAATCCGCTTTGTCATACGAAACGCTTTTTTTATCCTGCTCTATTGAAACCACCCGTAAATTTTTAATTTTTAATTTTAAATTTTTAATTGCGGAAACCGCGGTTTCTGCGTACTCCCAAGTTACCCATTCTGTTGTATTAATTGAAGCTTTTTTAATCCGCGTATGTGGCGGGGTTTCGGTTTCTCCACACAAAATTACCTTTTCGGCCGCAACAACATCTGCCAAACGGAAGATTGACCCAATATTGTAAGTATCCATTACGTTATCCAAAATAATGTAAATGGGATTTTTTTTGATCTTTTTTCTTTCTATGTCCGTTGATTTTGTCGTCCGTAACTGCGCTGCTCCAAGTTTGATCATTAAAGAATTTTAACAGAGGTAAAAAGATTAGTCAAAACTATTCCTTAGTGGATTTGGCGCCGGTTGTTGCGGGAGCTCCTTTTTGCAAGCTAACTGAAGCTCTTTGGAATTCATTTACCAAATTTTTTACATCAATTGCATGTATCAACGCTTCTTGTCTGGCCGGTTGATTTTGTTGAGCTGCTTCACTTGCCAACCTTGTTAATACTTCTATTGCGCGGTTAATGCCTGTTGCGGAAACTTTTGCCTTGTTGATATTGTCACCAATTTCCTGATTTAAATCATCTATTGTTTCGTTCATTAAGAGATCTGCCGGCAAATTCTCTTCAACTTGAACTTTTGCAATCTTTAGAGCTTCTCGTGCAGCTGCAGCTTGCGCTTTTATTTCCCCTGTTGCTTGCGTCACTAAAGAAGTAAGGACTTTTTGTTTTTCTTTGATTGAATCATTTATTTCCTTTGCTAACAAGGCTATGTTGCGTCCGGTTAACTTAGCATTATCTAAATCTTCTGAAGCTGCTTTAAAATTGTCTGATATTCCCTGAAGCGCAATCCTAATTCCGGGAACATTGTCCTTGGCTAACATAATTTGCAATTCTGCTAATCTTTCTCCGGCGATAGTATTATGTATTCTGGCTTTTTGTTCGGAAGTAAATGCTAAAAGCAAGCGAAATTCTTGTTTTATTTTATCAAGAAAAAACAAGGGGCTGTCCGGAAGAATAAGTCCGGGGCCTTCAGGGGTTGGCGGAATTGACAAAGTTTCAACACTAGCTACCCCCAAAACATCCTCTTGATGATCAGCAGATACAGATTTCGAGGAAAGAATAACAATTGCAGATATTAAGCTAACACTCAAAAGAAAAACTAACAGTTTCCTCACACTATTTATAGTGATATGTTTTTATATATTTGTCAAGAGGCATCATTGAAAAGAACTTGCTAATTTGTGTTATTATATATTTTATGACAGCAACCGGACACGCAATTGTTGGAACTATTATCGCCGCAAAAATAGGAAACCCAATCTTAGCAGTACCAATAGCTCTTGCTTCACACATTGTCGCGGACACAATTCCTCATTGGGATACTGCTACCAACAGAAAAAATAAAACATTTAAGGAATTATTTATTCACAGCTTTGCCGACGTTATTCTCGGCTTCACTCTTTCTTATTTGCTTATATTTTGGATTTTCCCAGAAACAAATCTTCTTTACGCATTTTTCATGATTATTGTTTCCCAGTTTTTTGATTGGGCAACAGCTCCCTATTATTTCTTTAAGGTTAAGACATTTAAATGGGCCTATTCTTTTCAAAAAAAATTCGATAAGGATTTGGATTTACCATGGGGACTGGTCACACAGATTGCTTTTGTTGGAATAATTCTCCTTACAGCAATAGCTTTCTAAGTTCACACAAAATTGACAAATAAATCAGACCCTGGAATACTTTAGATAATGGAAGAACAAAATATTCCCCAACCGCCAATTTCTCCAATTGAAAATCAGCCAAAACCTGAAACAAAATCCCTTTTATCCCCCAAATGGATACTGATTATTATTGTTCTACTTGTAATTGTAATTCTTTCTGCAGGAGTTTATCTCTTGGGTAAAAGCTCGAATAATTCAGTTTCAAAATCAACTTGGAAAACATATAATGACCCCATATATGAATATTCTTTTAAATATCCCATTGACTTCAAAGCATATCCTTCAGAAAAAATATTTTATAGCTCAGACACTCAGTTCGATAAAATTACAAATTTTAAAATAAGAGGTGCAGACATAGGAACTGAGATTTATGGTCCCGGAGAAGAAGATTTTAAGAGAGATCCTCAAGTATATACTAGATGGGCAAAAGCAGACTCAGGACTAATTTCAAAATTAGTACTACCCTCTGGATACATAGCAAAAACTTATGTTGATGCAGAAAATTATCCTTATGCAGAAAGTCTTGAAAACGCTACGGTAATTATTGATTATACAAAGAAAAATGAAAATATGAGAATAAAGATATGGTGCGTTGCTCAACCAGGGGGCACTAGGTGTAAGAATTTGTTAACTGCAATCCTCTCCACTTTTAAATTTACCATGATTCCTTCTTCTGCGACAACAAACGCTTCTCCAATCCCCAATCCAACCACAAACCGAAATATATATAAAGATGCTGGGGGCGGATTCTCATTACAAAATCCAAAGAATATGACGTTTACGGAACCATTTGGAACTGTGAATTTTACAGAAAACAATTTTAATGCGTCGTTTCAATATTTTATAATTGACGTAACTGAGGAAAAAAAAGAAGCAGAAATCGCAATTAAAGGATCAAATTATTCTCCAACCAATAAAACATTGGCAAATGATTTTATCAATTCAAAAGATGCCAATAGCTTATTACTGGCATACGAAAAATATGGGAGAGCTCTCACATGCCATCTTGAAGGAATTTTTTGTAAAATCGAAAACTATCAATTTTTAACCATTAGTGGATATCCCGCCATGCAGTATTCCTATGAATTTCTAAGTCGTAGCGACGATCCTCTTACGGGACAACAAACCCAAATACTTGCGAAGGGCAGAATTTACATTTTCTCGTTCAGTGAATTAAACAATTCTTTTTTGAAGACGAAAGGAATCTTTGATCAAATTATCTCTACATTTAAACTCACTGATCAAATTGTCTTGCCAACGCAAAATCAAACAGCGTGCACACAAGAAGCAAAATTATGTCCTGATGGCAAAACTACTGTCGGCAGAACCGGATCTAATTGTGAATTTGTTTGCCCTTAATATCTTCTAACTTCCAGCTGGCGAAGTCGCATTTTGGGTAATTGGAACAGCCGTAGAAACGTCGGCCTTTTTTGGTTTTTTTAACCACCACATTCCCGCCACACTTTGGACAAGTCAAACCAGTATTCTCGACAAACGGCTTTGTAAATTTGCATGTCGGAAAAGTTGAACAAGCCAAAAACTTCCCAAATTTTCCGGTACGAACAACTAAAGGTGCGCTACAAGTTGGGCATTTTTCATCAGTTTCTTCAACCGCAATTTTAACCCTCTCTGCCCCTTCAACTTCCGTTAATTTCTTCTCAAACGGAGTATAAAAATCCTTCATCATCGGTTCCCATTTTTTCTCTCCGTTGGCGATTTGATCCAAACTATCTTCCATTGAAGCTGTAAAAGGAATATCGTCAATATCAGAAAAGTTTTTGACTAAAAAATCATTGACAGCAATCCCGACCGCGGTTGGATAAAATCCCCGCCCTGATCCTCCTGTCGAAGCTCCTCTTTCTATATAACCCCTACTCTCAATTGTCGAGATAATTGTGGCATAAGTTGAAGGTCTACCGATTCCCTTTTCCTCTAATGTTTTTATAATCGAGGCATCGTTGTATCTGGGCGGAGGCAATGTTTCGTGTTCTTCTTCTAAAACATCAACCGGATTTAACTTTTCACCGCTTTCAAACTTTGGCAATTTATTGTCAGACAAACCCAACGGATTAACTTTCAAAAATCCGTCAAAAACTAAAACTGATCCATTCGCTTTTAATTTGTAAGGTTGCACATCAACCATTACAGTCGTTGATTCAACTATCGCATCGCTCATTTGAGACGCAACTGCCCTTTTCCAAATAAGATCATAAAGTTTTCCATACGCGCCACCGAGATTTTGCGATATTTCTGAACCCAAAACTGAAGCTTTTGTCGGACGGATTGCTTCATGAGCTTCTTGGGCTAATTTTTGTTTTGCAGAATAAAATCTTGGCTTTTCAGGAACATATTTATTCCCATATTCTTTTTTGACAAAATTAATAATTGCTGATGTTGCAGCTCCACCAATCGTAATCGAATCTGTCCTATGATAAGTAATATAACCTTCTTCGTACAATTTCTGCGCCAAACTCATGGTTCTTTTTCCATTTATTCCCAATCTTCTGGCTGCATCCTGTTGAAGAGTTGAAGTCGTATAAGGAGGCGTTGGAGATCTTTTGGTTTCTTTTTGCAAAACATCCGATACTTTAAAGGTCTTTGTTTTTAGATCAACAACTATTTCTTTTGCTCTTTCAATATTATTGATACTTGTTTTGGTAACCTTGTATTGTCCATCGTATAAATCAAAGGCTTTAGCGACTTCAATTTTCTGACCATCAATTTCTATTAATTCAAATTCCGTTTGAATCGCTTCTTTGGTTAATGTTGCCGCAATCGTCCAATATTTTTCTTTTCCAAATTTCTCAATTTCCCTTTCCCTTTCAACAATTAACCTGAGAGCGACTGACTGAACTCTTCCTGCAGACAAGCCTCTACGCACTTTCTTCCACAAAAGAGGAGAAAGCTTGTACCCAACCAGACGATCCAAAACTCTACGCGCTGTCTGAGCATCAACTAAATTTTTATCTATTCCCCGGGGATTTTTCAAAGCTTCTTCAATCGCCTCTTTGGTAATCTCATGAAAAACAATCCTATTAAATTTTGAATTCTGATTTTTAGTTTTTGATTTTAAGCTGAGCACATCTTTAACATGCGAAGCAATTGCTTCTCCTTCCCGATCCGGATCAGTAGCCAATATAATAACATCTGCAGATTTAGCCGCTGATTTAAGATCGACAATAATCTGTTTTTTATCCGCCACCTGTTCGTAAAGCGGTCTAAAACCATGTTCCACATCAATTGACAATTTACTTTTCGGTAAATCAACAACATGTCCCATCGAAGCTTTGATCGTATAGTCTTTTCCCAAAAACTTCCCAATCGTCCTCGCTTTTGTGGGACTTTCAACAATAACTAATTTCATAATTTATGATTTATTGTCACAACATTATACAAGTGGTGTCAAGAGGTAATACTAAAATATCCATTATTCAGGCTTTTTATAAATCCCTTTAATTCCATCAAAGAAACTATTCTGCTAAGTTCTGAAGGTTTAAATTTGGTTTTTCCCACAATCTCATCAAAATGCAATGGTTCATTTTCCAAAAGCTTCAATATTGTATTTTCTTCTTTCGTATCTCCTTTTCTAGCTTTTGAATTTTGACCTGTAATCTTGATTTTTGACTTTTGAATTTTTAATTCTTTTAAGATATCCTCTCCCGAAGTCACCAATTTAGCTCCTTTTTGAATTAATTTATATGGACCTTTGGACATTTGAGAAGTGATGGGGCCCGGCACTGCAAAAACTTTCCGGCCGAATTTTAAGGCAAATTCTGCAGTAATTAAAGATCCACTGTCTTCTGCACCTTCTGTTACTAAAACTCCCTGAGACAAACCGGCAATAATCCGGTTTCTAGCAGGAAAAGTCCATTGAGTTGGCTTCATTCCTAAAGGAAATTCCGAAACAATACAATTATTGGTTTTTAAAATATCCTTGTATATCGACAGATTCTCCGCTGGAGAACAGCAATCAGCTCCGCACCCCAAAACCGCAATTGTTCTGCCGTTATTTTCCAGAGCGGTCATATGCGAAACCGCATCAATTCCAAGCGCCAGGCCAGAAACAATCGTCAATCCCCTCAAAGCCAATTCTGTAACTAAAAGTTTTGTGACTTCCCTGCCATATTGAGTGGTTTTCCTCGCCCCGACAACACTAATCGATCGTGAAAACCAGGTGCCGTCTGGCATCTGGCCTTTCCCATACAAAACAAAAGGTGGATTTTTTATTTGCCTTAATAATTCGGGATAATCTTTGTCTAACAAAGTTAAATACCAAACGTCTTTTTCTTTAAGTTGGATTAAATATTTTTCAATTGAAAATTCAGGTTTTTTAGCTTCCCAAGCGGCCTTTGCAGTTTTAAATTCTTCCAGAAGTTTTCTAAATTTCGCCGGCCCCATACCAGGAATTGCAGAAAAACCCAACCAATAGTTTCGCTCATTCATAACTGCTAACGACTAACTACTTACTACTAACCCTTTAAAAACTTAGAAAAACCACCAAGCTGTTTGGACAACAACTCATGATGACTTTCAAAATAAATAAACCTTTCTTTTGAAAAAAGTTTTTGATCAAACGCTATTTCCAAACCTGCAGTTGTTTCGTCCACAGAACCTAAAGATATAGCTATATATCTATTAAAATCTCTATCTGATTGTTTAGAAGAACCTTCCGCAATATTAAGAACTATCGACAAAGAACTTCTTTTTATCTGATCCGCCAAATACCAATAATTTCTTGGAAACGTACTAACCAATATCACAACTTCTTTATGAAGAATTTTGGCGTCTTGATAAACCTTAAATTTTCTAAATCTAAAGCTCATAACTTTAGCTTATCACAAGTTATAAGTTAGAAGTTATAAATTAGAAGTTGACCTATCTCCCGAACCACTCTTCCAAAATCTTTTTGGCGATTGGGGCAGCCACATTTGAACCCTCCCCGCTTTCTTCAGATAAAACAGTGATTATGATTTGCGGATTGTAAGCAGGCGCAAAAAGGGTAATCCAAGCATGAGGCAAAGTTTTCTCTCCCCCATGTTGTGCAGTTCCTGTCTTACAAGCAATTGAAATCTCCCTATAATCTTTGAAGTCTCCCGAAGTCGTTGCAAGGGGTGCTTCCAGAAAATTTTTCCCATCTATTTTTAAGCCCGCGTTTTTAACCTTGAAACTAAATAATGGCCACGCAACTCCTCCAATACTACATGATTCAATCATTCCTTCACGAACCAGAGAGACTGTTTCATTATTTAAGAATTTACTGTTAAGAATTAAGTTTTTAGCATCAAGTAAAAAATGTGGACGATAAAGAGTTCCTCCATTGGCAATCGCTTGTGTCCAAGCGTTTACCTGAAGCGGTGTAGTCAGTAAAAAACCCTGTCCAATTCCGTAATGATAGGTATCTCCCAAATACCAATTTTCTCCGATAATTTTTTTCTTCCATTCTTCAGTCGGAACTACCCCAGATTCCTCACCTATCAAATCTATTCCTAATTTTTTTCCCAAACCAAACTTTTCTGCGAAGTGAGACAGACTATCAACGCCGATCATACCAGCTAATTTGTAGAAAAAAATATCATTTGATCTTTGTATCCCTTTTATCACATCTACTTCCCCATCTGTTTTCCCGTATTGAGTGAAATACCAATTAGAAAAAGAGAAATTATTAATTTTTAAAATTCCCGTATCTTCTATGCTAAAATTTTTGTCGATAACTTTATCTTCCAATCCTGCTGCAGCTACAACAAGTTTGAATGTTGATCCCGGAGGATATGTTCCCGAAATTGCCCGATTTAAAAGAGGCTGATTTTCTAAATCAGATAAAATTTGAGATACAGATACATAAGATGAATTCTCGTCCGTAGAATATCCCTCACCCATGGTAAAAAGGTTGGGATCAAAAGATGGCTTGGAAACAAAAGCTAATATTTCTCCCTTGGGATTAGACACAATTATTGTCCCTTTTTTTATATCTTTCGCAGCATCAAAAGACGCTTTTTGAAGTGCAATGTCCAAAGTAAGCGTAATATCCCGTCCAGGTATTGGATCTGTAAGGCCTAGTTTACGAATTACTTTGCCCATATTGTCTATTTCAACCATTTCTTTTCCGTTCGTACCTCTAAGAAAATTCTCGTATTCCCTTTCTATCCCTATCTTTCCAATTAAATCTCCTCCTTTATAATCAAAGAGTTCTTTTTGCCCCTGCCCGCCATCGCTTTGCGAAGACAATTGCAGGCGGGCCAGCTCTTCTTCTGAAATTTGACCTATATATCCTAAAGCGTGAGAGGTTACGTCTTTATACGGATAAGACCTCAAGGAATCTACTTCCAGATTGGTTTTTCCTTCTGATAAAAGCTTTAGAACTTCATTTTTGTCGATAAGTTTTGTTTTGTTATCCAAAATTAGTCTAAATCCGGGAACATTAAAGACCAAAGGCGTTCCATCCCTATCAAAGATTATTCCGCGGGGAGCATGAATAGGAATGGTCCTTGTTCTGTTGGAATCCGAAAGATCTCTATAGTTACTCCCTTCAATAATTTGCAGATAAAAAAGTCTTGCAACAATTAAAGTTACAGCTATTATTAAAACTACGGGCAACATATAACTTCTGATTGAGTAATTTTTACTGAAATTCTCAGAATGTTTTTGACTTTTTTCAAGTTTTATATAATCTCCAAACGCAGGCCCAATTTTCATAAAATTAAAAAATAGTTAAAACTTTTGATTTTTAAACTTTGACTTTCGAACTAAATAAAAGGCAAAAACTCCAAAAATCGCACTTATAAACGCTTGAATTAAAATATTGTTGTTTTCAAAAAGTATAAGATAGATCAAGCTTCCTAAAAAAGTTGAAATAAATACAAAAGTTGCAGTTTGAGTTTCAAACTTTCGTTCATAAAGAAAAAGGACAAACGCAAAAATTACCAATATCAAACTCGTATATCCTAGAGGTCTTATCATAGCTAGATCCAAAAATAAGCCTAATCCAAGTGCCAAAAAAAATACCCAAGATTTTCTGAAAAAAACAGCATAAACAGCTAGTAGCCCTATTGAAAAAGGAATTGCTGTAATCCCGTTAACAGCTATTGTAAATAAAGTTAATAATGCAGTAATTATAAAAAGCATTTATTTTGTTTGCATATATACAAAAACCGATGATAAACTTGTAAAGTCAATAAGGCTTTCTATTTTTGCTTTTTGAAAAAGACTGCTTGGTTTTTTTTCTACAGAAATAATCTTCCCAACCATCAAACCAGGAGGAATACCAACTCCATCGGGACCGATATCCCCTTTTGTTAAAACAAATTCTCCGTCCGATATGTTTTCCGAAAGAAGAATATTGTCCAAAGTCAAGCCTTCTCCCCTTACTATTCCTATAGCTCCATTCTGCGTTTTAGCCGTAAAAGAAAGCAAAGGATCATTGACCGTTGCTACTTCAGATAAATTTGTCGACGTCTTAGATATTATACCTACCAAATTATTTTTAAAAATAACTGCCATCCCGACTTTTAGATTATCCTTCTGCCCTTTATTTATAATATATTTATCCGGAACCGAAACGCCGGGAATAAAAGCCGGTGCCCCAATTATATCTACTTTTAAAAGTTGTATTGCCTGAGGATAAGATGTCTGAAACTGATCCGATAGAGCCGCATTTTCTTTCCTAAGCTTTTCGTAATCTGTAATTTTACCCAATAAATTAAGATTTTCGTCTTTAATCTCTTTAATTTTTGAGTTCTGCGAAACAAAAGGTAATCTCTGGAAAATTCTAAAAGTTACAGTTTGAATTCCAGACGTTTCTTTCTCCAAAAATGAGGACAAAGACTTAAGTTTTCCCGAAAGGGAAAGAACCAAAATCAAAATGCATAAAAAAACTACAGTAAAAAAAACAGGCAAAAAACCAGTCTTCCTTTTCATAAACTTATTCTAGTAGGTTTGGGGGGCTTCTTCAAGAACGAGAATTATTTCAATCCTCCAACAACCTTTACTCTCTGTAGAAGTTTATCATCTTCCAAAACCTTACCGGCTCCGCGGACAACGGATGTAAGCGGATCTTCAGAAAGAATAACCGGAATTTTCGTACGCTCGACTATTAATTGATCCATTCCCGGCAGCATAGCTCCTCCACCTGTTAATAATATTCCATGGCTCAAAATATCATTGGTTAATTCAGGCGGAGCTTCTTGTAAAACATCTGAAACCCCTTCTAATATCTCCGAAAGAACCGGAGCCAAAGCCTCTCTTACTTCTACTTCCGTCAGGCGCAAACTTTTTGGAAGTCCTGTTTCAATATCTCTACCCCTAACAACCGCCATTTTATTCGCATGAGTTACAGATGTTATTTCTACCTCTCCTTCTTTTTTCGGTTTTGAATTCCCGCCTGCAACGCTTGCGCTAGCATTGCGGGCAGGTTGAATTTTGCTCTTTAAATTTGACTGATATGCGCTCCCTATTTTTATTTTTACTTCTTCCGCAGTTCTGTCTCCCAGCAATAATCCATGCCTTAGTCTGACATAATGAATAATCGCATTGTCCATTTCCTGTCCTGCAATTTTCAAAGATTTACTCACAACAATTCCACCCAAAGATATAATGGCAATTTCCGTAGTCCCACCACCAATATCAACAATCATTACTCCTGTTGGAGCAAAAATAGAAACTTTTTCTCCGATTGCTGCTGCCATCGGTTCTTCTATTAAAAACGCTTCCCGGGCTCCCGCAGAAAGAGCTGCTTCCCAAACAGCACGTCTCTCAACCTCAGTGACAGAAGACGGAATGCCTATTACCACTCTTGGCCGAAACCAAGCAACAGGAATAACGGCTCCAACCTCATGAACCGCCTGAATATAGTGTGAAATCATTGCCAGCGTTGCATCGAAATCCGCAATTACTCCCCCTTTTAAAGGCGAGACCGTAACAATAGATGCGGGAGTTTTCCCAACCATTCTTTTTGCTTCGGTCCCAAATGCAATCACTTTTTTTGTTTTTTTGTGCATTGCCACAACCGAAGGCTCCCTAACTACAATCCCTTTTTCCTTAACCCAAACTAAAGTGTTGGCAGTACCAAGATCAATGCCAATGTCTTGAGAAAAATGAGAAAATATTTTGTCAAACATAACTTTCTAAGAATAAACCAATACTACCAATAAACAAATAAACAAATCAATAGAGAATATATTAATACAAAATATTATTTTCTCTTTGTATTTAAAATAATTGCGCTTACAATTTTTACAATTTCTTTGCCTTCTTGGGATAAATCCTGCATTCGGTCTGCAAAAGAAATATTAACATCAACAATAAGTCTAAGCCAATAATTGGTTTCTTTACCTTCTTTTCTTACCAAGGAGTATTTTAAAATAAAATCTTTTTTACTATCTGTTCCGTCAGCTTCCTGATCATTAGCTCCCATTGAGGTAACAGATCTTGTTATTTGAGCTATTAAAACTAAATTTTGAGTGGTTTTAGGAAGAGATTTAGTCAGAGTAAGAACTCTAAGTATAAATTGATAAATTCTTTCATGAATATCTTGTATCTTTTCTGCATTTCTCATTGAAAATTGATTGGGTTATTTGCCTATTTGAGAATTGGTAGTATTCCTATCCTAGCATCTTATTAAAACTTTTCCAAGTAAACAAATTAGCGCTGTTGACAAAAAAACATTTTTATGTCAATCTAACAATATGTCTGGGGAAAACACGCAATCCGATTTACCAAAAGGATCGCCGTCTGAAAAAAATATTCCTTATGCGCTAACTCGTTTTGA
>JBDRBE010000005.1:0-2109 GCA_043823085.1 Candidatus Levyibacteriota bacterium
TTTGCCCAAAATGTGGTTCAAAAATGATTTTGCGAACAGGTAGATATGGTAAATTTTATGGGTGTTCAAAATTTCCATATTGTAGAGGAACTTGTCCAAGTTAATTTTTATGTTAAAGAAATTTTTTAGACATCGAAAATAAAAAAGAGTGGGAAATTTTGGATTTGAATTAATTATTTATGAAACCATTAACCGACGAAATGAAAAATTATATCCAGTATGGAACAGAAGAAAGACGATGGGAGTTTAAGCCACCGATGGCTTGGAGTAACAATCAGAAAAAGAAAAAATTTGAAATAGCCAAAGTTACTTTCGCTTTTTCTAATACGACAAATGGCGGATTTATAATTTTAGGGATTTCGCAAAGGCGAGATCGTTCAAACGGAATTATATTTAAGAGGAGAGGATTAACAACGAGGCAGTTCAACACCTTTGACAATAATGATGATATTGGTAGATTTTTGAATGAGAAAACTAATCAAGAATTAAAATTTGAAGTTTATGGAGGCGCTATATCAATAGACAACCAAGACAAAAAATTTATAGTAATACAGATTTATGAATCGCAAGGGGCAATGCCCGTAGTTTGTGTTTATGATTTCAAATCAAGAGATCGTCGTTGTCGTCTAATAAAAGGCGATTTATATATTAGAGCAATCTCAAATCCTATAGAGTCTAGAATGATTAGAACAAACGAGGAATGGGAAGAGTTGGTACGGCGGTTATTGAGCCGAAAAGAGGAAATCCTGCATAAAGATTTAAAAGTGCTTTGTAGTAATATGAAGTTTAATAAGAAGCGACCGGTGGTTAAAAAACCAAAGAAATCGACGAAATCCCGTGAATACGATAAGTTTTTGAAAAGAGATAAATTATAAAACTATGGATAAACTAATCAATAAAATTAAAGAAAATGGTTACTGGAAGGTGATAATCCGTCCGGTTGAGTTTGATGAAAAAAGAATTGTAGACAAGGATACCGCCGCAAAAATTGTCGAAAGTAGTAAAATCGTGTTCCGGGGCTGGGATTATCCGCATATTGACCGAGAAGGAATCGTACGAAGTGGCCCTGATAGCGTTTCGTCTTTCTGTGATTGGCCAGAGGGAGGACACTTTGAATTTTGGAAACTCTACCTTAATGGGCAATTTGTGCATTACTTTTCAATGAGAGAGGACTATGAAATGAACGAGGAACAAAAACAAAAAGTAAGACAATCATTTCATTTTTCAAAGTTAGATAAAAATAACGAAAGATTTTTAAGTATAATCAATGTACTTTATGCCATTACTGAGATTTACTTTTTTGCCGCCAACCTCGCAAAATCAGCGAACTTCAGTAAAGAAACGGAGATTATTATTGAACTTGGTAATGTTGAAGGTCGCATATTATTTTTTTGGGGCGAGTCATTTCGGTATTTATTCCAAGCGTACACTTGTCGATATCAGCCAATTGAGGAAAAGAGGATTATTCAAACTGAAGAATTGATAAAAAATCCGGCAGATTTGGCACTTGATTTTACCATGGATGTTTTTAAGGAATTCAATTGGAGAGATGCGAGCAAAGATGTTTTTGTAGGAGATCAGAAGAAGTTGATAGAACGAAGATTTTAATCTATTTTTTTATTAACGCCACTTATTATTATTTTGTTTTGTATTTTCGCCAAAAAACCAAATCCCCAAAGAAGTCCCGCGAAGCGGGACACAGGGTGGAGAGCCGCCGACTTCTTTTGCGAAGCCCAGTAGTAGAACAAAGTTCACTACGGGGCGAAGCAAAAGGGCAAAACAGAAAAAATTTCTTTCCTTTTAATAAAAGAAAAAAATTGGCGCCGAATCAAAATGTAAAATTTTTTCTGTTTTGCTTCCGCCGTCAGGCGAAAGTCGGCGGCTCGGGTGGGGCTGCCCGCGCGAAGCGCGGCTAAATCTCATCATCGGGGTTTTCCTGAAAATGGGTTCTGACTTTGTTCAGTAATGCCTGCAAATTCAGAAGACCGCTTTATTAAGCGGTTTTTCTGTTTGGGGGCTTAAGGACAAAAGTGGATGTTAGAACTAAGCTTGCTAAAATTAATAATTTGTTTTATTATTCTGATTGGTATCTTAACATTTAAAAATGGA